>NZ_JBIVIA010000003.1:0-527551 GCF_044749485.1 Pseudomonas sp. NPDC089401
AAGTGGCGGAACAGAAGCTCTATCTATCGCCGGTAATGGATTTGTATAACGGCGAGATCGTGGCTTACGAAACGGCCAGTCGCCCGCGCTATAGCTTGGTTGGGGACATGCTCGACAAGGCACTCGACTGCCTGGGAGAGCAGCCGAAGCTCGTGCTTCATTCAGACCAGGGATGGCATTCCCAGCAAGCCCAGTACAGCCATAAGCTCCGCGCACGAGGGGTGAAGCAGAGTATGTCTCGTAAAGGCAATTGCCTGGACAACGCAGCTATGGAAAGCTTCTTCGGCACGCTGAAGTCCGAGTTTTTCTACCTGAAGCGTTTCGAAAGTATTGATGAGTTGAGAGCGGGTCTGGATGAGTACATTCACTACTACAACCATAACCGTATCAAGCTGAGGCTTAATGGCCTGAGCCCTGTTGAGTACAGGACTCAGGCTGCTGCTTAGAACTGTCCAACTTTTTGGGGGCAGTCCATACCTGTGGGAGCGGGTTCACCCGCGAAGAGGCCGGCACAGGCGAAACCGGTCAGTAATAGGTCCGCGGCTGTTCGTCGGCCTTGTTCAACACCGCGCCAATCAGGTTCGCCCCCGCCAGGTGGTACAGGCAATCCTCGATGTCCTTCTTGCTGTTCACCCCGTTCGCCACCACCAGCAGCACGCAGTCGAACTTCGGCAACACGGTGATCGCATCGTCCGAACTCAACAGCGGTGGCAGGTCGAAGATGCAGATTCGCGAGTCATAACGGTCGCGCAAATCGCTGATCAGGCTGCTGACCTTGGGTGAGGACAGCACCTCGGTGGACATCGGGATCGGTTCGCGGGTCGGTAGCACCACGAAGCGTGGCAAGGTCGGGTTGACCAGCACTTCCTCCAGCCAGGCCTTGCCCTCCAGCAGTTCGTTGAGCGCCCTCTCCATCGGCAGGCCAAGTGCCCTGCCGACCCGTGGCCGGCGCAGGTCGAAGTCCACCAGCAAGGCCGTCTTGGTGGTGTGGTGGGCGATGCTCATGGCCAGGTTGACGGCCAGCACCGTCTTGCCCGCCTCCGGCGTCGGCGAGGTGATCGCCAGGGTGCGCCAGCCGTTCTCTTCCATGGCCTGCAGCACCTGGGTGCGCAGCAGGTCGATCGGGCCGTTCATGTTCGAATTCTTGTTGTAGGAGACGATGCGGTTACGCTCCAGGTGCTCCGCGCGCAGGGGCACCACCTGGGTCTGCACGTAGTCGAAATCCCCTGGCGGCTCGGGTTTTTCCGGTGCAGCCGGGGGGGTGGAGGGGGAAACCTGGTGAATGTTCTTGCCTGAAGACTGCGGATGTCTGTCCATTGCTGCGCTCCCTAGCTAAACCGCGCCATCGCCTTGTACAGCAGGAGGTCCAACGGCATGTAGAACACGTGGACCAGTACCAGCAGGATAGCAATACCCACCAGCACGGCGCCGACCAGCAGCAGCTTCCACCGCCTGCGCCGGGCCTGGTCAGCCTGGGTGCTGATGTACGGCACGGCCACCAGCACGCGTTTGCCCAGTACGCTTTCCAGGGCGCCGACGCCACGGATGCGCTGGTTGAGCATCTCCAGCAGCATCACCAGCCCGGCACCGGCAGCCGGCGCCAGCACCACGCCGACGGCGACGATCTTCTTGCGGTTGGGCTTGACCGGTTTCTCCGGCATCAACGGCGGCTCCAGCAGCACGAAGCGTTCGGCCTTGTTCTCCTGCTCGAGGCTTTCGGTGATCTTCGCGTTCATTTCCTTGGCGCGGATCTCCTCGTACTTTTTCTTGGCGTTGTCATGGTCACGCAGCAACGACACCAGGCCACGCTCGACCTGCGGCGCCTCGAGGATGTCGGCCTCGTAGTCGGCTATCTTCTGCGAGATCTGACGTTTCTGTTCGGCCAGGGATGCGATGTTCGATTGCGTCGCCGCCATTTTGGTACGCACCCGGGCTGCATCGAGATTGCTCGAGGCCGCGGCGGCAATGCCCTTCTGACCCGAAGCTTGCAGTAACTGGATCTTGCGCTTGATCGCCACCACGTCCGGGTGGGCCTCGGTGTACTTGGTCAGCAGGCGGGCGTACTCGGCCTTGAGGCTGGGCAGGTCTTGCGGGTCGGGCGCTGCCGCCCTGCCGTTGGCGGCCTGGGTGGACGCGCCGGAATTGGCCGCGGCCAGTTCCAGGTCCAGGTAGCGCAACTCTTCCTGGGCGGCCTTGTAGTCACGGTCGACTTCGCGGAAGTCCAGCTCCGCACGCGACAGCATGCTCATGCGCAGTTGCTGGTTTTCCGGCAGCGCGTTGGCGTGGGCCTGCTTGAAGTCGGCCAGCTGGTTTTCCAGGGTGGCCAGTTCCGTGCCCAGCTTGTCGGCCTCCTGGGTGAGGAATTCGGTGGTCTCGGTGGCCCGCTCGGTGCGCTGCTTGACGTTCTCGTTGAGGAACAGAGCGACCAGTTCGTCCGCCACTTCCTTGGCCACCTCCGCGCGCCTGTCCTCGTAGGCGACGGTAAAGGCCACGGTCGCCTCGCCGCGCCCCTTGATGAAGGTGCTGAGCGTGGTGACCACGATGGCGTTGCGCATCTGCTCGATCTTGTCGGTCTCGCTCAGGCGCCCGCCCTTGTCGGCGAACAGGCTGTACTTGTCGATGATCCGCAGCAGGTTCTCGCGGGTCATCACCCGCTGGCGGATGACTTCGATGCGCTCGTCGGCGGCGGTGCTGTTGCCCTCGGAAACCAGGTCCGGGGAAATCGACTGCGACTCCACCAGGATGGTCCCGGTGGCCTGATAGATCGGTGGCACGCTGATCGCGACGCCGATGGTCGCCGCCAGCACGACCACCACGACCACACCCAGCAACAGGGCGCGGTCCTTGATGATGGCGACGTAATCCTTGAGGGACAGCTCGTACTCAGCTTTCATAGTGGCCACCAATCCGATGATCAGATGTCGGGGTATCGGTACGTCAGTGTCAAACCGGCAATCGTGGCGTCGGCGTCGGGCAGGCCCTTCTGCTGGCGCTCCTTGTACTGCAAGGACAGGCGCAGGTCCAAGGCCGGCGAAATTTCGCGGCTGGCCCACACGCCATAGGTATACAGGGTGTTCGGGGTTTCCCCCTTGCTGTCCAGCCAGGACGCCTCGGCGCCCACCCGGTTGAGCTCGCTGAGCGTGTAGCTCCAGACGCCGCTGACCCTGTCGACCTGGGTGAAGCCGCCCTCGGCGCTGGCCACGGTGCTGCGCAGGGCCGTCACGCTGGCGTCGGTGCGTTGACCGCGATAGTACAGCGACGCCCCGCCCTCGCCACGCTGGCCACCGCCGGAGCCGCTGGTCTTGTTGACACCGATGTGCGCGTCCGCTTCCCACTGTTCGCTGAACCGATGCTTGATACCGAGGCTGGGGACATAGCTGTTGGTGGCAACGGCGGTGGTGGTACTGGTGATCCGCGGATCGTAGCGTCGGGCCTCGAAGCCTGTGATGAGGTCGGTGCGCTCGCTCCAGGCATAGGTCCAGGTGAAGTTGTTGGAATACTCGTCGTAATCGGTAAACGTGGCGGAGTCGTAGCGGGCGTGGTTGTAGTTCAGCTCATTGGCCAGTGTGCTGCGCTCGGAAATCGCGCTGCTCCAGTTACCCGTCAGGGTCGACATCTTCTGGGTGCCGTCGACCGCGCTCACTACACCAGTCTGTTGCACCGCGCCGGACAGGGTGGAGCTTTCCACATACTTGGCCAGCAGGCCGAAACCGCCGGTTTCCGTGGCCCGCTGCCAGCCCAGACGAACGTTGGGGTCTTCGCGGTTATCCACCACCGAGCGGTCCGACGAATGCAGGACGCGCAGGCCCAGGCCCAGCAGCAGCTGGTCCTGGTCGAACTGGCCGGTCAGTTTGACGTCGGGATCGATGATGGTACGCATCACACCTTTCTCCTTGGACGTCAGGAGCAATGGGTTGCTGTCGTACTCGACCGTCGTCGGCACCACGACGGAAGACTGCCAATTGGCGGCGCTGACCGCCCCGGAGAACGGCATCATAATGATTGCCGTTACAACACTCGTCGTTTTATTAATAGGCACAAGTCGTTCTTAGTTGTTTGCGAGTTCAAGGTACGACCAGCGTATCGCCAGCCTGAAGTTGGAAGTTGGTGGACATGTCACGACCGGAAACCAGGTCCTTGTATCGCACCGGCATCACTTTTTGCCCACGAATCACCTTGATGGCACTTTCGTCAGCGAATTTGTCCATTCCACCCGACATGCTCAGGGCCTGGAGCACCCAGGTCGGCCCGGCCATCGGCACGGCGCCAGGCTTGAGGACCTTGCCTTGCACGTACACCAGGTTACCGGCCGTACTGGTGACCACCACACTGACATTGGGCTGGGCGAGATAAGGCTGCAGCGCGGTCTCGACTTTCTTCGCCGCCGCCGTGGCATCCAGGCCGGCCACGTCGACCCGCCCCGCCAGCGGGAAGGTGATGCTGCCATCCGGCAGTACGACGGTTTCCTGGCGCAGCGTATCTTCCTGCCACACGGAAACCATCAGCTTGTCGCCCGGGCTCAGCAGGTAGGTCGCGTAATTAGGCGATGCAGAGACAGGTTCGGTAACTGCGGTGGCGCATTCGCCCAGGCAGGTAGAGGGATCGGACCGGTCGGCAACCTGAGTGGCGCATCCGGCAAGCACTGAAAGGAAGATTGGCAGCAGCAAGCGTTTCATGAGGGGTCCCTCCGGCCAGACGGCCCAGGTCAAGAGCACTGAATGAGTACAACTGCAAACCTCTCGCTCCACGTGGCAGCGCCGCTTGCGCTGCCTGGGCCCCGGTCTTCCTGAGGGCCCTGCTACCGCGATGCCGCCACACCTGTCACCGTCGCTTGGCGCCCGCCGGGCGCTGGTCAGTGGAATATAGCAACGGCTGTAAAATTGACAAGCAATGGCCCGCTGGAAAACCACAAACGTCCATTCTTCCGCGTCAAGCCATTGGCATCGCGATGGGTGTGCAAGTTCTAGATCTTTTTGCGGTTGGCAACGGCGACAAAACCGATGACGGCAAAACCGAACAACCAGCCTGCCGTGGCCAGGGGAACAATATTGGTCTGACTCATGTAAGAGTCAGCGGCCCGTGCTGCACCACTCAATAACACCAACAGGAATATCGATTTGATGAAGAGAGTCGAGCGCATGATCCCCTCCTGCAAAGAGGACAGATAGTTATTATGGGTGTGTACGGAAGTAGTAATCGCTGCCTGTTTTTGAGCTTATGGGCAGAGTGACACTACGTCAATGATCCGACACCATAATAAAAATCAATGGGCATCTTGCCGATACGTCAAATTATCGCCGCTTGAATATCAAGGACGATCTGCGCCGTCACGAGGTGTCTGTTTCGGGGGTTTCAGCGCTTGCGAAGGCTGCGATTGCGCACCATGGCTGCGCCCGGGCGGCGCGCCATGGGCGCCAACCCGAGCGCCGGGAGTGTTACGCAGGTGAAATAACGAATCACTCGCGTTGCAGACTTTGATCACTGCCCTGGCAGCAGGTCCAGGGTGCGCTCAACTTCCGCGATATCGATGCGGAAGCCATCGCCTTCCGGCAGGCCTACCACGAAGGCGAAGTGCTGCCCGTCACGGTCGGCCAGGAACTTGTAATAACTGACGAAGCGGTCCGGCGGCTGCAGGGCGAAGATCGTGCCCCCCGCTTGCAGCACATTGACGCCGTGCACCAGCTGGCTGCCTTCGACCCCCATCACCACCTGGGCACCGGCGCAGGCGGCAATGATCTCCGACACCTGCAACTTCAGGGGATCGATCACCTTGAAGCCGCGGGTGACACGCAGGTGCTCGGCAAGCTCGAGCTCGTTACGCAACATCCGCAATTCGCCAGCGCCGCCGCGCAGAATGAACACACCGGGGTGTGCCGCATGGGGCACATGGGATAGCAGCCTGTGGCCCATGTCGCGGTAGCGCTGGTAGCGATTGCGGTTGTTGCTCATGTCATCGAACAACACCAGCTCTCGGAAGAACGCCGTGCGCAAGCGCAGCGGCTGCATGCCCAGCCAGGCCTCGTAGGCGGGCGCCTGGCCGAACATGGGATGGCGCGCCGAGGGCGCGGTGGTCACCGGCGTACCCTCGTTGCAGGCCAGGGCATAGGTCGGGCAATCCTCCATCAGCCAGGTGCCGAACCAGCGGTTGCCATTGTGCGAACAATAGATGGCCGCGCGGGCGATCTCATGCTCGATCCGCAGTGACGGAAAGCTGACATGGCGCAACGACAGCCACTGGGTGGCATTGCCTTTGTACAAGGCACCATCGATCAACCAGACGTCCTTGAGCAGAAAACCGCGGGTCGGGCCGTGCGCGACGGGCTTCCCACCCTGCATGGTCGGGCCGGGGTGCACGTAGGGGAAGAACAGCCCCTCCTGCCAACCCGTCACCCGCTCCATCTGGCCCGGCAGGAAGATCGCCGGCGGCGTGGTCCCGCCGCTTTCCGCCGGGGCGATTTCCCAGGTCTTGTGCGCCAGGCTCCTGAGTTGCGGTTCGGCTCGATGGGCCAGGTGCTTCCTGGCCAGGTGTCGATAGGCTGCCAGGGTCCACCTCGGACGCTCGATCGCTGCTGGCATGCCGTATTGCAAAGCCTCGGTACCCATGGTGCGCCCTCCGCTGAAGGCCAGGTCAGTACAAGTTGGACGGTTGCCGCTCAGCGGCTGACGACATGCTCCAGAATCGGTGGGCTGGGAAACCCCGCGTAACGGCTGCGCAAGGTCTGCACGAATGCCTCCCCTGCCCGCTTGGCGCTGTGCAGGTAGATCTTGTGCAGGCCACCGAACACCATCTCCTGGTAACGGTGGGCGATCTCTTCGTCGCTGGCCGCTTCCGGGAGGCCGAGGTGCAGGGTGACCTTGCTGCCTTCCATCGCGAACAACGGCGTTTCCCAGAGGAAATCGGCCGCCCCGGTCCTGGGCAGGCGCACGAACAGGCAGGCGTGGTTGTTCAGGGGGTCCACATCGCCGCCACGCCGGCGCTTCCAGCGCAGCAGCCCATCGTCCGGGCGCGCCACGCACAAGCCGATATCGTGGTAGTCGAAGCCGTTGGCCAAGGCCCATTCAAGGGTCATGAAGGTGGTCATGGAATTGACTTCGCGAAGCTTTTTCGGGTCCGAGAACACCGCTTCGCAGTAACCGAAGCGCAAGGTGCTCCAGTAGCGCTTGCCACCGCGGATGACCTCGCACCCCAGGTGGCAAGCCACCACCTGGTCATTGAACGTGATCAGGTCGAGCCGGCCGGCGCCCCGGGCCAGGCGGAACACCCCCTCGGTGGAAAACTGCGCGGCCTTTTCGCCTTGCCGAGCCGTGGCGTAGGGCCGCAGCAGGTCGCGGTCGGCCATGGCGATTTCTTCGTCCGAATGGGCCTGGCGCATTTGGTAGAGCCCGCGGCTCTTGCGAATGCTGCGGCGCAGTTCGCTGTCGTAGCGGGCGATGATTTCGTCCAGGGGGCGCCCCAGGGGTACCACCGCGCTGATGAAGTGCGGCACGGACAGCGCGCCGGCAGTGGGCAGCTCACTCACCAGCACCACCTGGTCACGGGCGGCGCGTGCCGCCACGTCGACCACCGACACATCCTTGCCCCCCATCAGCAGGCTGGCCACCTCGCGCTGCTGTTTGCGGCCGATGTAGAGAAACTCGTAGCGGCTTTGCTGCTCCAGCCGAAACCTGGCCACCTCCCACCGCCAGACGCAGGCGCGAGCTAGCAGCAGGCGTAACTTGCCCGATACATTGCGTAGTTCATAACGCATGGAAGGCGAGATGAATTTGCGTACAACCGCCGCCAGTTTCGCTTTCATGTCTTTTCAACGTCCTTTGATGTTGCCAACGGGGTTGATCGGGAAAGAACATGATGTCAGTGCAAGAACACGCATAACTGGTTGATATTGAAGGTATCAACTATTTCCGCTGCATTCACATTCGGTAACAATTTAAGATGCAAGCCTGCGGGTTGGCAAGCGGCATTTTGACAGCACCTGAGTGTAATTTATGACGTCAAATTCTCCATCTAACGACATAGTTGTGTATTGCTTTTTCTATATATGACTAATCCGCAGCGGATTGCGCGCGATCCAGCCTGACAGCTCGGCAGCCGGCATGGGCCGACCGAGCAGATAGCCCTGCCCCTGGTCGCAGCCGGCATTGCGCAGGAAGTCATACTGCTCCTGGGTTTCGATCCCCTCGGCGGTGATGCGATAACCCAGGGCATGGCCCAGGTCGATGATCGCCCGCGCGATCGCCACCGCATCATCGTCACCGGGCAAGTCCTTGATGAACGCCCGGTCGATCTTCAGGTGGTCGATGGGCAAGGCGCGCAGGTACGCCAGCGACGAATAACCGGTGCCAAAGTCATCCACCGCCGTGGCCACACCCATGGCCTGCAACTGGGCCAAGGCCTCGCAGGCCTGTTGCTGACTCTCCATCAACAGGCTTTCGGTGATTTCCACTTCCAGCAAGCTGGGCGCCAGGCCGTGGCGCTCCAGGGCCATGGCCAGGCTCGAGACGAAGTCGCTGCGCTCGATCTGCAGCGCCGCCACGTTGACCGCCAAGGGCCCAGGCAGGCAATCGTCAGCTCGCCAGGCCGCCAGCTGCGCGCAGGCAAGCTCCAGAATGCGTTCGCCGAGGGGAATGATCAGCCCGCTGCGCTCGGCCAGCGGAATGAACTCACCCGGTGGGATCAGGCCGTGCTCGGGGTCACGCCAGCGCAGCAACGCCTCGACGCCTTCGAGCTGGCCGCTGAACAGGTCGACCTTGGGCTGGTACCACAGCTCGAACTCGTTGTCCTGCAAGGCCCGGCGCAGGTTGCGCTCCAGTTCCAGGCGCTGGTGCAGCCGTGCGGTCATGTCCGGGTGATAGGGGCGCCAGGCATTGCGCCCGCCCTCCTTGGCCGCGTACATCGCGGTGTCGGCGTGGCGCAACAGGCTGCCGACATCATTGCCGTGCTGCGGGCACCAGGCCACGCCGATGCTGCCGGTGACCAGCGCAGCGTTGCCATTGAGGTCGAACGGCCGCTGCAGGCAGCGCAGCAAGTGGCGGACCTGGTGATTGACCTGGCCCTGGGTGCCCTGGAGCATGAACACGAATTCGTCGCCGCCGAGACGACAGACGCGGTCGCCAGTGTCCAGTTCCTGCAGGAAGCGCGCCGTGGCCTGCTGCAGCAGCAGGTCGCCCATGGCATGGCCAAGGCTGTCGTTGACCTGCTTGAAACCGTCGATGTCCAGCAACAGCACGGCCAGGCCATGGCCCTGGGCAGTGGCCTCGGCCAGCTGCTGCTGGAACAGCACCCGGTTGGGCAGGCCGGTGATGGTGTCGTAGTGGGCCAGGCGCTGCAGTTGCGCCTGGGAACGGCGCAGTTCGAGGTTGCGTTGGCGCAGCTGGCGCTGCTTGCGGTTGATCTGCGCGGTGAACAGGCTGAACAGGCCGGTGCAGGTCAGGGCGAACCAGAAGATCGGGGAATCGAACAGGCCAAGCGGCGGCTGCGCAGGCTCGCGCTGCGCGTCCAGGTGCCCCAGCGTCACCGACGCCGTGATACCGGCCAGGGCGAAGCCCACCGGCAACAGCCGGTAAACGGTCTGGCGCAGCGAGCCGCTGGCCGGTTTCTGCTCGGTAGATACGGGGGAATTGGTGGGTGTCATAAGCCTGCAGGCGAGCGCGATTGATCCTGTATCGGCGCAGCGTAGGCAATATTGAGCCAGACTGGTGTTTTTCTTTCGCCAGGCGCATGCTCGAAGCTGAAGCGTTTCACCCACCCAGACTAGTGAGGTGCAGTACCCATGGATGCCCTGCTCGATTCGCTGTTTCCCAATGCCGAAGACATTCCCGAAAACTGGCGCCTGGGCGCACCGCTGGAACAGCGCGACTACCTGGTCAATGGCCAGCTCAGGCGCTGGGACGGCCCGCTGGCCACGGTGCGCAGCCCGGTCTGGCTCAAGGAAGGCGACGGCGAGCGCCAGGTGATCCTCGGCAGCGCGCCGCTGCTCGACGCCGACACCGCCCTCACCGCCCTGGACGCGGCGGTCGACGCCTATGACAAGGGCCGTGGCGCATGGCCGAACATGCGCGTGGCCGAACGCATCCAGCATGTCGAAGCGTTTCTCGCGCGCATGCGCGAACAGCGCGGTGCCGTGGTCAAGCTGCTGATGTGGGAGATCGGCAAGAACCTCAAGGATTCGGAAAAGGAATTCGACCGCACCTGCGACTACATCGTCGACACCATCAACGCCCTCAAGGACCTCGACCGCCGCTCCAGCCGCTTCGAGCTCGAGCAAGGCACGCTCGGCCAGATCCGCCGCGCGCCACTGGGTGTGGCGCTGTGCATGGGCCCCTACAACTACCCGCTGAACGAAACCTTCACCACGCTGATCCCGGCGCTGATCATGGGCAACACCGTGGTGTTCAAGCCGGCCAAGTTCGGCGTGCTGCTGATCCGCCCGCTGCTCGAAGCGTTCCGCGACAGCTTCCCGCCTGGGGTGATCAACGTCATCTACGGCCGTGGCCGCGAGACGGTGAGCGCACTGATGGCCAGCGGCAAGGTCGACGTGTTCGCCTTCATCGGCACCCACAAGGCCGCCGCCGACCTGAAAAAGCTCCACCCGCGCCCGCACCGCCTGCGCGCCGCCCTGGGCCTGGATGCCAAGAACCCCGGCATCGTGCTGCCCCAGGTGGACCTGGACAACGCCGTGGAAGAAGCCCTCACCGGCGCCCTGTCGTTCAACGGTCAGCGCTGCACGGCGCTGAAGATCCTGTTCGTCCATGAAGAAGTGGTCGAAGCGTTCCTCGACAAGTTCCAGCGCAAGCTTGCCGCGCTCAAGCCAGGCATGCCGTGGGAGCCGGGCGTGGCCCTGACGCCGCTGCCGGAACCGGGCAAGGTCGACTACCTCGACGGCCTGGTGGCCGATGCCACGGCCAAGGGCGCACGGGTGCTCAACGAAGGTGGCGGCAGCCGCCGCGGCTCGTTCTTCTACCCCGCGCTGCTGTACCCGGTGAACCACGAGATGCGCGTGTACCACGAGGAGCAGTTCGGCCCGCTGGTGCCGGTGGTGCCCTATCGCGACCTGCAGACGGTGATCGACTACGTGCTCGACTCCGACTACGGTCAGCAGCTCAGCCTGTTCGGCAACGACCCGGCGACCATCGGCAGCCTGGTCGACACCTTCGCCAACCAGGTCGGGCGCATCAACCTCAATGCCCAGTGCCAGCGCGGCCCGGACAGCTACCCGTTCAACGGCCGCAAGAACAGTGCCGAAGGCACCCTGTCGGTCCACGACGCCCTGCGCGTGTTCTCCATCCGCACCCTGGTCGCGACCCGCTTCCAGGAGGCCAACAAACACCTGATCAGCGAGATCATCCGCAACCGCCAGTCGAGCTTCCTGACCACCGACTACATCTTCTGACGGCCGCGCTTATAGGCAATCGATCTAGCAGCACGGTCGATTTTCCAGCGGCGCAAGCGACTCTAAGGCAACAGGGCGTCAATCGGCGCCCCACGCACAGGAGAGTCGAACATGGCTGCCAAACCCATCCCCGATGGCCAGCACAGCATCACCCCTTACCTGGCCATCAACCATGCCGCCAAGGCCATCGAGTTCTACAAGCAGGCCTTCGGCGCCACCGAGATGTTCCGCCTCGAGGGCCCGGACGGTACTGTCGGCCACGCCGAACTGCGCATCGGTGATTCTTCGCTGATGCTCGGCGACCCCTGCGACCGCGAAGGCGGCCTCACCGCCAGCCAGAAACTCGCCGGCGCCGGCGTCGGCCTGCACCTGTATGTCGAGGATTGCGACAAGGTCTACGCCCAGGCCCTGGCCGCCGGCGCCACGCAACTGCACCCGGTGACGGACCAGTTCTATGGCGACCGCAGCGGCACCTTGAAGGACCCGTTCGGCAATATCTGGTTCGTTTCCACCCACAAGGAAGACCTGAGCCCCGACGAAATCCGCGCTCGCGCCGCGAAGATGTTCGGCGGCAGTTGAGCGACGAGTTGAAAGCGCGGCGCGTTTGCCGGAAGCTTGGGGCTCGTAGCTTGGAGCTGCCTCATGCGAATCATCGACAAAACCGCCGCGCAGGTGCGCAGCCTCACCCCGGCCGAAGAGGAACTGCTGGCCGGTTTCGCCACCGGCAACCTGGCCGGCCCTCGCCTGCTGCAGGCCAACCAGCTGCTGATGAAGGTGCGCAGCGCCAATCAGTGGCTGGCCTGCGATTGCCGCAAGGATGCCTTGCCGGTGCTCAATGTCACCCTCAATGGCAGCACTGGCACGCTGTTTCTCAAGAACAACCCCGGTACCGCCGAGCACGCCACCGGCTGCCCCTTCAGCAAGGACGAACGCGAAGCCGGCGAGCGCGAGGAAGACCCAGCCCCGCCCGCCGCCTGGCTGGCGCCAGACACACCGCTGCGGCTGATCGCCGACTTTCGCAAGGCCGACGGCAACGGCAGCGCTTCAGGTGACAACGCTGAACGCCGTGAACAGCAGCGCCTGCTATCCCTGCTGCTGACCTGGATCGAGACCAGCGGCCTCAACCTGTATGCCACGCACCTGAAGAAGGACCTCACCGGCCAGTTCGCCGAACTGCGCAACGTGGCCAGCCGCTACCCGCTGCTGGAACGAGTGCCGGCCAGCAACTACCTGGAAACGCGGCTGGACATGAAGCACATGATGATGCTCAAGGCCCGCCTGCGCGAAGCCACGGTATTCGGTAACCACCGCCGCCATGGGCTGATGCTCGACTGCGTCGACCAGATCCAGGGCCGCAAGCTGTTCAACAACCGCAGCGAGGATGGCTTCGACTTCCAGGGGCATCACTTGTACTGGGGTGGCAACCGCGCGTCCGGGCCATTGCTGGCGCTGGCGCTCTACTCGCCGGCCACCGCCGGCAGCCACTTCTATGAACTGATCCACGTGGCCAGCGTGCCGGTGCTGTCACGCGCGCACCTGTTCCCGGTGTATCGCGACGAGGAGCGCGAGCCGCTCAAGGCGCTGGTGTCGCTGATCGACTGGATGGCGAGCAAGGGCGTGAAGGTGCAGATGCGCCGGCCGGTGATCGGTGGGCAGGTGATGGATGAACTGGTGCTGACCTCGGACCAGGACCGGGTGTTGTCCGTGTCGCTGCTGGAAAAGCCCATGGGGCCTGAGCCGGACGCCGAGAACTTCAAGCGCTATGCGGACTTCAAGAGCCTGGAGACCTTCCGCAAGTTCGTCGCCGGGTTCTTCATGCGCGAGCGCTGAAGACCCCGTCGCCTGCTTCGCGGCTAAAGCCGCTCCCACAGGGACCGCGCCAGCCTGCGGGAGCGGCTTTAGTCGCGAAGAGGCCGATGACCATCAGTTAGAAAGCTGCCCGGAAAATCCCCTCGATCTCTTCCTGGCTGGCCGGCCGCGGATTGGTCAACCCACAGGCGTCCTTCAAGGCATTCTCCGCCAGGATCCCGACATCCTCGAGCTTGACCCCCAGCTCCGCCAACCCCGCCGAAATCCCCACCGCCACCGCCAGGTGCTCGATGGCCGATATCGCCGCCCCCGCGCCCTGCCCCGCATCCAGCCCGCACACCTTGACCCCCATGGCCTTGGCCACATCGCGCAGGCGCGCCGAACTGACCTGGGCATTGAAGCGCTGCACATGGGGCAACAGCACCGCATTGCAGACGCCGTGGGGCAAGTCGTAATACCCGCCCAGCTGATGCGCCATGGCATGCACGTAGCCCAGCGACGCGTTGTTGAACGCCATGCCGGCGAGGAACTGGGCGTAGGCCATGTTCTCCCGCGCCTGCAGGTCATTGCCGTCATTCACTGCCAGGCGCAGGTTTTCGCTGATCAGGCTGATGGCCTTGAGCGCGCAGGCATCGGTGATCGGCGTGGCGGCCGTGGACACGTAGGCCTCGATGGCGTGGGTCAGCGCATCCATGCCGGTAGCCGCGGTCAGCCCCTTGGGCATGGCGACCATCAACGCCGGGTCGTTGACCGAGAGGATCGGCGTGGTGTTGCGGTCGACGATGGCCATTTTCACGTGGCGCGTTTCGTCGGTGATGATGCAGAAACGGGTCATCTCGCTGGCGGTACCCGCCGTGGTATTGATCGCGATCAGCGGCAACTGCGGCTTGCGCGAACGGTCGACGCCCTCGTAATCGCTGATATGCCCGCCGTTGGTGGCGCAAAGGGCGATGCCCTTGGCGCAGTCGTGGGGCGAGCCGCCGCCCAGCGACACCACGCAGTCGCAGCGCTCGCGCTGCAACACGGCCAGGCCCGCCTCGACGTTGGCGATGCTCGGGTTGGGCCTGGCGCCGTCGAACACCACCGAATCGATGTCACGCAAGGCCAGCAGGCGGCCGATACGCGCGGCAACCCCGGCCCTGGCAAGGCCCTGGTCGGTGACGATCAGGGCCTTGCGCAGGCCGTGACCGGCGATGGCGTCCATGGCCTCTTCGAGGCAGTCGGTACCCATGATGTTCACGGGTGGAATAAAGAAGGTACTGCGCATGACCGGATCCTCCTGGCAGGTCTGACTGCCCATGAGGATCCGCCCGATCGTGCGAGGGGATGTTGATCCAGGACAACCTTAGCCGAGGAACAGCGTATAGGCCGGATTAGCGGTTTCGTCCCAGAAGCGGTAGCCCATCTCGTCCAACGCCTGGGGCAGGCTGGCCTGCTCATCGGCTGGCACTTCCAGCGCGGCGAACACCCGCGCTTCAGCCGCGCCATGGTTGCGGTAATGGAACAGGCTGATGTTCCAGCGCTTGCCCAGGCGCTCGAGGAAGCCCAGCAGCGCCCCTGGCCGCTCGGGGAATTCGAAGCGCAGCACACGCTCGTCGGCCCCAGGCGCGGCATGCCCGCCAACCGTGTGGCGCACGTGCAGCTTGGCCAGCTCGTTATCGGTGAGGTCGAGCACGTTGTAGCCCTGCTCGCGGAGGTTGGCCAGCAACTGCTCACGCGGGTCGTGCACCGGGTGGGTCTGCACGCCGACGAACAGGCGCGCTTCCTTGCCCGGGTAGAAGCGGTAGTTGAATTCGGTGATCTGGCGCTTGCCCAGGGCCTGGCAGAAGGCGCGGAAGCTGCCCGGCTGCTCGGGGATGGTCACCGCGATGATCGCCTCGCGCTGCTCGCCCAGTTCGGCGCGCTCGGCCACATGGCGCAGACGGTCGAAATTGACGTTGGCACCGGAGTCGATGGCCACCAGGGTCTGCCCTTGCACGCCTTCGCGGGCCACGTACTTCTTGATGCCAGCCACGGCCAGGGCACCGGACGGCTCGGTGATCGAGCGGGTGTCATCGTAGATGTCCTTGATCGCGGCGCACAGTTCGTCGCTGCTGACGGTCACCACTTCATCGACGAAGTGGCGGCACAGCTCGAAGCAATGGGCCCCGATCTGCGCCACGGCGACGCCGTCGGCAAAGCTGCCGACCTGGGGCAGGATCACCCGCTCGCCGGCGGCCATGGCGGCCTGCAGGCAGTTGGAGTCTTCCGGCTCGACGCCGATCACCTTGACCTCGGGGCGCAGGTATTTCACGTAGGCGGCGATGCCCGCCACCAGGCCGCCGCCACCGACCGGCACGAAGATCGCGTCTAGCGCGCCCGGCTGCTGGCGCAGGATCTCCATGCCGACGGTGCCCTGGCCGGCGATCACGTCCGGGTCATCGAACGGCGGCACGAAGGTTGCGCCTTCGCTGTCGGCCAGCTTCAGGGCGTGGGCCAGGGCATGGGGGAAGCTCTCGCCATGCAGCACCACATGGCCGCCCCGCGAACGCACGCCTTCGACCTTCAGCGAGGGCGTGGTGGTGGGCATGACGATGGTCGCCTTCAGGCCCAGGTGCGCCGCCGCCAGGGCCACGCCCTGGGCATGGTTGCCGGCCGAGGCGGTGATCACCCCGCGCTCGCGCTGGGCCGTGTTCAGGCGCGACAGGCGGGTGTAGGCACCGCGGATCTTGAACGAGAAGGTCGGCTGCAGGTCTTCGCGCTTGAGCAGCACCTGGTTGCCCAGGCTCGCCGACAGCGCAGGGGCGGCTTGCAGGGGCGTTTCGATGGCCAGGTCGTAGACCGGCGCCGAGAGGATGCGGCGTACCTGGTCGGTCAGCAGCTGCTGGGGCGTGGACGGTGTACGGGGGCTGACGTTGAGGCTGGTCATCAGGTGCAACTCCTTGGCTTTTTTTTGCTTTGCCCAGGAGTCAGAGAGAAGAAACCCGCCTCCAGGGCGGGTTAGGTGCACGTACGCGCTAGCCCGCCAAGCTGATAATGGCGGTAATAATAATGGAGTTCACGTGCGGGAAGGTATTCATGGTGATGGAACTTATCCCGGCAGGCATGGCCAAGTCAACACTTGGCTTGCTGCGCCGACAGCGGCACGTCGAAGACCTTGTCGAAGCCCCACTGGAACACGAAGGCGTAGACGAAGAAGAACACGAACAGCGCCAGGTTGGTGAGCAGCGCCGCCCACAGGCTGACGCCCAGCCAGTAGGCCACCAGCGGCAGCAGGATCAGCACCAGCCCGCCCTCGAAGCCAAGCGCGTGCAGCACCCGGCGCAGCACCGTGCGCTCACGCTGGCGCTGGCGCGCTTCCCAGCGTTCGAAGGCCCAGTTGTAGGCCATGTTCCAGCTCATGGCGATGCCCGACATCAGCACCGAGAGCACCGTCGACTGGGCCATGCCGGCGCCGAATGCCAGTTCCAGGGCCGGTGCCACGCAGGCCACGGCGATGGCTTCGTAGAGAATGGCCTGGACGATCTTGCGGGCCTTGCCTTGCATGTGCAGCTCCATCGGAAATGACCTACAAACTTACAAGATGAAGTCTGTAAGAAAAAGCCCGAAATACTTTATTGACTGACCGTTCAGTCAACAATCGCTAAGCTCAATCGTTTCCGCAACACCCTCCCCCTGGCGTCCGGCGCCCTCCGCGCCCGACACGACGTCGCCCGCTGACGCATTGGACAACCCCGCCTACGGCTGCTTGTATCTATTCACCTGCAGGCCGCGATATGTCGTACACCTTCGTCCAGGGCATCGAACGAGGAACGAGACAATGGCTCACACCGTGATGATGGTTTTCGGAACCCGCCCCGAAGCGATCAAGATGGCGCCGCTGGCGCGCGTACTGCGCGAATGGCCCGCCATCGATCTGCACATCTGCTCCACCGGCCAGCACCGCGAGATGCTCGAGCAGGTGCTGACCGCCTTTGGCCTGAGCGTCGACCAGGACCTCAAGGTGATGACCGAGAACCAGACCCTCAATGGCCTGGCCCGCGAGCTGCTGGACAAGCTCGACCAGGCCTGCGACCAGGTCAGGCCGGATATCGTGCTGGTCCACGGCGACACCACCACCAGCTTCATCGCCAGCCTCGCCGCCTTCCACCGGCACATCCCGATTGGCCACGTCGAGGCCGGCCTGCGCACCGGCAACCTGCAACAGCCCTGGCCCGAGGAAGCCAACCGGCGCCTGACCGGGGTGCTCGCCGACCTGCACTTCACCCCCACCCGCGCATCCGACGCCAACCTGATCCGCGAGGGCGTGCCGCCGGAGCACATCGAGGTCACCGGCAACACGGTGATCGATGCCCTGCTGTGGATGCGCGACCACCTGGCCGAGCGGCAATGGCATCCCGCTGCCGACTCGCCACTGAGCGCGCTACGCGAGGATCAACGCATGGTGCTGATCACCGGCCACCGCCGGGAGAACTTCGGCCCGGGCTTCGAGCGCATCTGCCAGGCCCTGGCGCAACTGGCCGAGCACTACCCGGACGTGCAGTTCGTCTACCCCGTGCACCTCAACCCGCAAGTGCAAAAAGCCGTGTACGGCGTGCTCTCCAACCGCGGCAACATTCACCTGGTCGCGCCGCAGGATTACCCGCACTTCGTCTGGCTGATGAGCCGCGCCCACATCATCCTCACCGACTCCGGCGGCGTGCAGGAAGAAGCCCCCGCACTGGGCAAGCCGGTGCTGGTGCTGCGCAAGGTCACCGAACGGCCCTCGGTGCTCAAGGGCGGCACGGTCAAGCTGGTCGGCACCCAGACCGACACCATCGTCGACGAGACCCGCCGCCTGCTCGATGACCCACTGGCCTACGCGCGCATGGCGCGGGTGTACACGCCGTTCGGCGACGGCCACGCCAGCGAGCGCATCGCCGAACGCCTGAGCCGCTGGTTCGCGGAACGGGCCGTGAAACGGGACGACGCATGAGCCTGCTTTTCATCGATTTCCTCACCTATGTGCTGTTCGGCCTGAAGATCCTGGCGATCGTCCTCGCCTCGCTGATGTTCCTGCTCGGCCTCGACGACCTGTTCATCGACCTGTGCTACTGGACGCGCAAGCTCTACCGGCAGTTACGCATCTACGACAAACACGAGCGGGCCGACGAGAAGCGCCTGTTCGAAGTGCCGGAAAAACCCCTGGCGATCATGGTCCCGGCCTGGAACGAAGTCGGCGTGGTCGGCGAGATGGCGCGCCTGGCCGCCTCGACCCTGGACTACGAGAACTACCAGATCTTCGTCGGCACCTACCCCAACGACCCGCAGACCCAGGCCGACGTCGACGCCGTGTGCCTGCACTACCCCAACGTGCACAAGGTGGTCTGCGCGCGCCCTGGCCCGACCAGCAAGGCCGACTGCCTGAACAACATCATCGACGCCATCCTGCGCTTCCAGGACGATGCGCGCATCGAATTCGCCGGCTTCATCCTGCATGACGCCGAAGATGTCATCTCGCCCATGGAACTGCGCCTGTTCAACTACCTGCTGCCAGGCAAGGACATGATCCAGATCCCGGTGTACCCCTACGCGCCGGAATGGAAAGGCTTCACCGCCGGGCACTACGTCGACGAGTTCGCCGAAAACCACGGCAAGGACGTGATCGTGCGCGAGGCGCTGACCGGCCAGGTGCCCAGCGCCGGCGTCGGCACCTGCTTCAGCCGTCGCGCCATCAGCGCCCTGCTGGAAGACGGCGACGGCATCGCCTTCGACGTGCAGAGCCTTACCGAAGACTACGACATCGGCTTTCGGCTGAAGCAAAAAGGCATGAAGTGCATCTTCGCCCGCTACTCCGTCACCGACCCGGCCCTGGCCCTGCGGCACGAATGGCGCCCAGGCATGAGCCGCGAGTTCGCTCAGGTGATCTGCGTGCGCGAGCATTTTCCACGCGACTGGCAGCACGCCATCCGGCAGAAATCGCGGTGGATCGTCGGCATCGTCTTCCAGGGCACCAGCAACCTCGGCTGGAGCCGCACCGGCGCGCTCAACTACTTTCTCTGGCGTGACCGCCGCGGGCTGTTCGCCTACCTGCTGAGCTTCCTGGTCAACCTGTTGCTGCTGGTGCTGCTGGCCATGTGGCTGGTCACCGTGATCGCCCCCGAGTCCTGGCGCTTCATGTCGATTCTCAGCGACAGCCGGCTGCTCAGCGTGCTGCTCTGGCTCAATGGCCTGATGCTGATCAACCGCCTGTTCCAGCGCGGCTGGTTCGTCACCCGCTACTACGGCATCTTCGAGGGCCTGCTGTCGGCACCGCGGATGATGTGGAGCAACTTCGTCAACTTCTTCGCCAACCTGCGCGCCCTGCGCCAGGTCATGGAGATGGGCGATTCGCGCCGGGTGGCCTGGGACAAGACCACCCACGAGTTCCCGGCCCTGGCCTCGCCGGCGCGCACGCCGCTGGGCCATCGCCTGGTGGAGAAGGGTTTCATCAGCGAGGCGCAGCTGGAACAGGCGATCACCAGCCCAGTGCGCCGGCGCCTGGGCCGCGAACTGCTGCTGCGTGGCTGGCTGACCAGCGAGCAGCTGGTACAGACGCTGGCCGAACAGCTCGACCTGCCCTGGGCACCGCTCAACCCGTTCAAGCTCGACCCGCAACTGATCGCCAAGCTGCCCCGGCGCCTGGCCACCCACTATGGCGTGCTGCCGGTCGACGAGGACGGCGACACCTTGATCCTGGCCAGCGAAAGCCCGGTCAGCCAGGTGTCGCTGGGGGTGATCAGCCGCCAGCTCAAGCGCCCGGTCAGCTGCCGCCTGGCCCCCCAGGGCCGGGTGACCCTGGGCCTGCGCCAGCATTACCCGAGCCCCTGGCAGAACGCCGAGACGCGCGAGATGCTGGAGGTCCTGCAGCGCCATCAGGACGACGCCGACCTGCTCGAACGGGTCAGCCAGCACCAGGTCATGCTGGGCGCCCTGCTGCAGGTGCGCGGCATGGTCCCGGTGACGCTCTTCAACCAGGCGCTGATCGATTTCGACCCTGACCGCCAAAGCCTCGGCGAACACCTCATCGCCCGCGGCATCATTACCGAAGCGGTGCTGCAACAGGCCCTCGCCGAACAGGCCAGCGAGCAGCAGGCCGCCATCGACCTGACCCGGGAGGTGGCATGAGGCCGCGCTTGTCCCTGACCCTCTCCGGCCTGCTGCTGTGCTCCTCGGCGCTGGCAGCGCCGATGACCGACTTCCAGCGTTTCACCAGCTACCCGTTCATGGAACGCGGCTACCGCGAAGCGAAAAAAGACAACTGGGCCGAGGTCGAGCGCCTGACCCGCCACGTACTCGGCCGCGTGCCCAACAATGACGAAGCACGCGCCCTGCTGGTCGAGGCCTTGGCTCACCAGCGCCGCTACAAGGAAGCCCAGGCCCTGGCCGAACAGCTCGACGATGGGCCCGAGCATGCCGACGCCCTGCTGGAACTGCGCCTGACCTGGATCGAGCAGGACCCGCCCCCTGCCAGCCAGGTGGAGGCTTGGCTGGCCAGCTCCGACAGCATGCAGCGCATCCGCCTGTGGCAGGCCTACAGCCTGAGCCTGGCCAAGTTCGGCGGTGCCGGCAAGGCTCTGGACTGGCTCAGCCAGCTGCCACCCCGGGATGACGGCCAGGTGCTGCGCCTGGCACGGGCCAGCTTTGCCGAACAGTTGCGCAACTGGAAGGAGACCATCGAACAGTTGCAGCCCTTGGCCGACCAAGGCGAGTTGCCGCCGCGGGACTGGCAACGGCTGGCCAATGCCTACGTGCAGCAGGTCGACGAGAACGGGCTGAACCGGCTGCTGCCGAGCGCCCCCTCCGCCGAGGTCGCCAACAAGACACGCCTGGCCATGGCCAGCCGCGCCATCGCCATGGGCCATAACCAACAGGCGCAGCGTTGGCTGCAAAGCTTGCCCACCGAGCAGTTGCAGCAACCCGAACAACGCCAGCAACTCTGGGAACTGGCCCGCGAAGGCGACGATGCCCCGCTGGTTCGGCGCCTGAGCAACGAACTGCAACGCCCCTGCCTGGAAACCGTCGACTGGCTGTCGCGCCGCGACCCGCAGCTCGCCCGCGCGCAACTGAACGATTGCCCCGCCACTGCCGAACCGCGCGCCTACGCGATACTCAAGCAACGCCTTTATGGCGACCCCGTGCAACCGCCACAGCCCCGCACGGCCGCCGAGTGGGAACAACGCTACCGCCAGAACGGCGACCTGGCCGCCCTCGAACAAGCCACCTTCCTGCTGATGCAGCAAGGCCAGGCCGACCGCACCCGCACCTTGCTGGAACAGGCCTACGACCGTCGCCAAGGCCGCCTGACGCCTTCACTGCTACAGCGCCTGGGCAACATTTACGCACGCAATGATGGGCCGCTGGACAGCCGTCGCATGCTCACCCTGATTCCGCAGGTCGACAGCGGCACCCGCGGGCAACTCCTCGGCCGCCTGGCGGAGAACGGCCAGTGCGACGCCGTGCGCCAGGCGCTGCCGGCCACGCCCAGCGAGGCGGGCCAATACCGCGCCCTGGGCCGCTGCGCCATGCCCGACCAGCCCGGCGAAGCCGTGGTCTACTACCAGGCCGCCGAACGCCTGGGTGGCGCCGGCAACCGCCTGCCGCTGGCCTACGCCCTGGAAGCCGCCGGTGATTCCGAAGCTGCCCTGCCGATCTGGCGCAGCCTGCCGGACAGCGCCTGGAACGACAATGCCCGCCTGACCGCCGCACGCGGCGCGTTGAATGCCGGCGACACCCAGGCTGCGCGCCGCTACTGGGACGCCGCCACGCACCGCAGTGCCGACGGCTGGGCGCTAGGGGCCGCCATCGCCCAGCGCCAGGGTGACCCGCAAGCCGCCCTGGGCTTCCAGCGCCAGGCATTGACGAACAACCCACGTGCCGACCACTACTATGCGGCCGCCAGCACCGCGCAACTGGCCGGCGACAGCGCGCAAAGCACCGCTTGGCTGGCAGAAGCCGTGCGCCTCGATCCCGAGCAGCCACGCTACCGCGCCGACTACGGCATGCGCCTGGCCGGCTCGCCGGATCTGACCCAACGCCGCCAGTCGATCCCTTACCTGGAACGTGCCACCCACGACTTCCCCGAGGACTACCGCCTTGGCGAAACCCTGGCCCTGCGCTACGACGAAGCCGAGAACAGCGCCGCTGCCCGCCGCGAACTGCGCCGGGTGCTCGACGTGGAACAGCACCTGGTCGACGGCGACGACGAGTACGGCAGCCTGGAGGCACGCAAGTACCGTCAGCGCCGCGCTCACGAAGCCCTCTCGCGACGCGATACCGTCAGCCTGGCCAGCACCTGGTCGCCGGCCGGCACCTCGACCAACGACAAGTTCCTCGACAACGGCCAGCGCAGCGGTGCGACACGCCGGGCACAGTCGCAGAACGTGCAACTGGCGATGTGGGACCACGCCCTGGGCGAGCAACCCAGCCGTAACGGCAGCACCTTGTCGGTCTACGGCCGCGTGCTGTTCGGCGGCCAGAGCCGCAGCGCGTATGCGCAGAGCATGGGCACCGGGGTCGGCCTGCGCTACAAGCCGTTCGGCCAGGCCAACCTCAACCTGTATGCCGAGCTTTATCACCAACGGCAGATCGACGAAAGCCATTACAGCGGCCTGAGCCTCGGCGAGCTGCTGAGCCCAGCCAAAGTCGGCGGCAACTGGGGCGACCTGCGCCATCACGCCGAGTCGAGCAACGACCTGCTGCTGCGTGCCACCGCGTCGTTCCTCGACCAGGGCGCCTGGCGCAACGACTGGCGGATCGACGAGGACGACTGGAACGAACGCTTCCTCTACCTCGACGCCGCCTGGTGGACCCGCGCCGGCGACCACGCCTGGCTGTCGCGCTACCAGCAAGGCCACGCCTGGAAGCTGCCCGGCAACTCGCCGCAGACGATCATGCCCTATGGCTTCCTCGAGTTCGCAAGCCAGGACCCGAGCAACGACTGGCGCCAGGACGCCCGCGCCGGGGTCGGCGTGCGCTGGCAGTGGTGGTTCGACGACGACCGCTACAACGCCTACCGCGGCTCGCTGAAAGTGCGCGCCGAGTACCAGCAGTCCCTGGGCGGCAACCTTTATGAGCGTGCCAACGGCGTGCTGCTGGGTGTGGAGATGACCTTCTGATGCGTACCTTCCTGGCCATCTGCATGCTTGCACTCTGCATGCTTGGCGTGGGCCTGCCGGCGGCGGCCGACCAGCGCCTGTTCTACCAGCCGCTCAACGTCGACGCCGCAGTCACCCCGGCCCAATGGCAACAGCTGTGGCGCGCCACCCGGGCGCAAGGCGGCAAGACCCTGATCGTGCAGTGGAGCGCCTATGGCGACAGTGATTTCGGCGGCCCCCGGGGCTGGCTGGCCAACAGCTTGCGACAAGCCCAGGCCCAGGGGCTGGAACTGGTGCTCGGGCTGTACATGGACCCGGCCTACTACCGGCGTATCGACGAGCTCGACGGCGACGGCCTGAACAACTACTGGAAGGCGCAACTGGGCCGCTCGCTGGGCCTGTACCAGCGGCTGCGCAAGGACTGGCAATTGCCGGTGGCCGGCTGGTACCTGCCGATGGAGCTGGACGACCTGCATTTTCGCCAGCCTGATCGCCGCCAGGCGCTGTACGAGCAGTTGCAGGGGTTCAACCGGCAGCTGGACAAGCCGCTGCACCTCAGCGCGTTCACTGCCGGCAAACTGGCGCCACGGGTCTATGGCGCCTGGCTGGATCAACTGGCCGGGCTGGGCTTGACGCTGTGGTGGCAGGACGGTGCCGGGACCGGTCGTTTGCCGGCGCTGGTGCGCCAGGGTTACGAGCAGGCGCTGCCGTGCCGGGTGGGCGTGGTGCGCGAGGCGTTTCGCCAGGTGAACGCGCCGGGGCAGGCGTTTGCTGCCGAACCGGCCGAGCCGAAGCTGAGCGGCGGGTGCCATGCCGAAGCGGTGTTTGCCCTGCGCTATCGGCCATGGGCCCGGGCTGTTCTGCCCCAAAATTGAGTCAACCTGTTCCGGCCCTTTCGCGGGCAAGCCCGCTCCCACAGGTTCGGCAGCGACCACAAGACCTGTGGGAGCGGGTTTACCCGCGAAGAGGCCGGACCTGTCAAAACAGTCCTCAAGGAGCCCACCGATGTTCAAGACCATCGAGGAGCACATCCGCAAACAGGTCGCCCCCGCCGCCCTGCGCGCCGAATTCCGCCAGCACGAATTCGACTCGATGCGCCCGTTCTGCATGCTGGTGTTCTGCATCAGCCTGCTCATCTGGCTGGTCTTCGACCTGATCGTCAGCTTCCTCGGCGGCCAGGGCTTCACCTGGCTGTCCTACCTGTTCATCGCCCTGCTCGGCTGCCTCACCGTGGTGCTGCGCTTCACCCGCCGCAGTCATCACTTCGACGTGCTCAACCTGCTGTTCATCAGCGTCATCACCCTGGGCATGCGCCTGGTGATCGACGGCATCCCCGAGCCGCTGCGCCCCGTGTGGCTAGTGCTCGGCGTGTCGACCGTGCTGTACGCCGTGTCGGTGCTGCCCGTGCGGCGCTGGTCGTTCTTCTGCGCCATGGCCATCACCTGGGTCATGCTCAACCCCTTCTACCACACCCGCATCGATGCCGATGAACTCGAAGGCGCCATGCTGATCAGCTACGCGCTGTTCCTCAGCAGCCTGGTGATCTACAGCTACCTGCAGATGCGCCAGGCCAAGCTGCACAATTACTACCTGTCGAAAGTACTGCTGGAGCAGGCCTACGTCGACGCCCTCACCGACATCCCCAACCGCCGCTCGTTCATGGCCAAGGCCGAACGCCAGCTGCGCCTGGCAACGCCCGGCCAGTTCCTGGCGATGATCGACATCGACAATTTCAAACGGGTCAACGACCGCTTCGGGCATGACGTGGGCGACGAGGTGCTCAAGCGGGTGGCGGTGCACATCAAGGCCGCCGTGGCCGGGCATGAGTTCGCCCGGCTCGGCGGCGAGGAGTTCGCGGTGTTGTTCGACGGGCTCGACCAGCCTGGTGCCGAGCAACGGGTGGGGGCGTTGTGCGAGCGTGTACGGGAGGACCTGGGCGAGCCGCCGGTAACCATCAGCATCGGGCTGGCGCGGGTTGAGGCGGGAGACAGCCTGAGCATGGCGCTGGTGCGGGCGGACCAGGCGCTGTATGAGGCCAAGCACAGTGGCAAGGATCAGGTAGTGATGTGGAGCGCCAAGTTGGCAGAGAACAGTTAGCAGGCCCGGCCCTGCTGTACGGTACCTGTGGGAGCGGGTTTACCCGCGAAAGGGCCGGGCCTGCCAACCTACCCACCCGCAGGCAAGCGAATTCTGAACTGCGCCCCACCCAACGCCGATTGAGCCACGGTCAAAGTCCCACCCTGCCCCTCGATTGCCCGCCGGCTGATCGCCAACCCCAGCCCAAACCCACCGGTATTGCGATCCCGACTCCGGTCCAGCCGATAGAACGGCTGGAAAATCCGCTCGCGCTCCTCCACCGGAATGCCGATCCCGTCATCCTCCACCGTCAGCAGGCAGGCGCCATCCTCTTCCAGGCGCAAGCGCAGCATCAGGCTCTGGTCGCAATAGCGCATGGCATTGCGCACCAGGTTCTGTACCGCACGGGCGGTCAGGCGCGGGTCCAGCACGAAGCGTGGCAGGTTGCCCTCGGCCTGCACTTCCCACTGGATACCCCGCGTGTCGAGCTCTTCGGCAAACCCGCCAAGCACGCTGTCGACCAGCTCCAGCAACGACACTTCTACCCGCTCGCGGGCCTGGTCGGCGTTGTACAACCGGCTGTACGACAGCAGCTCGAGCACCAGTTCGTCCAGTTCGCGCACATGCCCGACCAGTTCCAGCAGGCGCTTGCGGCTGGTTGGCGGCACTTCGTCGAACAGCAGCACCAGGCCGAAGTCCAAGCGCGTCAAGGGCGTGCGCAACTCATGGGACACCGCGTTGAGCAGCTCGCGCTGCTGGTTGACGTGGCGCTCCAGGTCGCTGGCCATGGTGTCGAACACCCCGGCCAGTTCGCCGATGTTGGAATGCGCCGAGATGTGCGTGCGCTCGGCCATCTGCCCCTGGCCCAGGCGCCGCGCGGTCTCCTTGAGCCGCTCCAGGTCACGCCAGTGCGGCCACACCCACAGCAGCAGGCAGCCGAGCATGACGGCGCCGATCAGCACCGTCACGCCCCAGGACAGCACGTTGATGTCCAGCGGGTCCGGCGGCGAATGCAGGCTCACCAGCCAGTCCTTGTCCAGCGGTGCCAGCACCGTTTCGTAATAACCCCAATCGCCAATGCGCACGGCATACAGGCCATGCTCCAGGCGTGCCTGCTCCTGCAGGCTGAGGCCGGCATCCTGGCTACGCAGCAGCTCGACTTCCAACGGTGCGAATACCTTGGCCAGCTCCTGCTCCACCGCCGGCCACTGTTCGCGAGGGGCCTGGCGGAACTGGCGGACGATCAGCGACTGCACGCCCTTGGCCTGGTCGAGGTTGTAGGCCATGAAGCGGTCGTGGAACAGCCCGACGATGGTGTCGGGGATCAACAGCAAGGCCCCTGCATAGGCGACGATGATCACCAGGTACAGGCGCACCAGGATCTTCAGCATGCTCGCTCAGCACTCCCACTCGACGCGGCTGAACAGGTAGCCCTTGCCCCACACGGTCTTGATCTTGCGGGCTTCGCCGCCGTTGTCGTCGAACTTGCGGCGCAGCTTGGAGATGGCCACATCCACCGAGCGGTCGGTGCCGTTGAACTCGATGCCGCGCAGTTGCTGGAGAATGCGGTCGCGGCTGAGCACCACGCCGGCATTGCGCGCCAGCACCACCAACAGGTTGTATTCGCCGCTGGACAGCTCCACTTCCTCGCCGCGCCAGCTGACCAGGCGCTCGGCCAGGTCGATGCGCAGGCCGCCAATGAGGATCCGGTGGCTGTCCAGGCGCGGCTCGTTGACGCTGCTGCGGCGCAGCAAGGTGCGCACCCGGGCCAGCAGCACGCGGGGTTCGCAGGGTTTGGTGACGTAGTCGTCGGCGCCCATCTCCAGGCCCAGCACCTGGTCGTGGCTGTCGTCGCGGGCGGTCAGCATCAGGATCGGCAAGCTCTGCGAGGCCTGGCGCAGCAGGCGGCACAGCTGCAGGCCATCGATGCCCGGGAGCATCAGGTCGAGAATCACCAGGTCGGGCCTGTCCTGGGTGAAGGCTTCGAGCACGTGGTCGCCTCGGGCGATCACCCGGACGTGGAAATCGTTGCGTTGCAGGTAGCTGGCGATCAGCTCGGACAGTGCGCTGTCGTCTTCGACCAGGAGAATGTTGGGCATAAGGTTTACAGGGAAATTGAGGATATCTTTGCCGGCCTCTTCGCGGGTGAACCCGCTCCCACAGGGACCGCGTGGGAGCGGGCTTGCCCGCGAAGAGGCCGGAACAGGTTCATGCAGAATATAGAACCCTGCGAACCGGCAGGCGTCTTCTTAACACTTTTTCACACACCCCCAACAGCTGTTAACAGCCAGCCGGCCACCCCTTGCCTTACGATACGCCAGGTCATCATCGGAAGATCCGCATGCCTATCACCCTCCCCCCACACCTGCGCCCCCTGGCGCTGGTGCTGCTGCTCTCTCTGCCCCTGGCCGGCTGCAACGATGCGGCAGAACAAGACGACCAGCAACCCACGCCCCAGGTGCGGGTCGAAACCCTGCAACTGCAGCCGCTGGCCATCAGCACCGAGCTGAGCGGGCGCATCCTCGCCCCGCGCACCGCCGAAGTCCGCGCCCGCGTCGCCGGCGTGGTGCTCAAGCGCGTCTACCGTGAAGGCAGCGACGTCAAGCAAGGCGATGTGCTGTTCCTGATCGACCCGGCGCCGTTCAAGGCCGACCACGACAGCGCCCGCGCCACCCTGGCCAAGGCCGAGGCCACGCTGTACCAGGCGCGCCTGCAGGAGCACCGTTATCGCCAGCTGGTCGACGACAAGGCCGTGAGCCGCCAGGAATACGACAATGCCCGCGCGGCCTTCCTCCAGGCCGACGCCGCCGTTGCCGAGGCCAGGGCCGCGCTGGAACGGGCACGCCTGAACCTCGGCTACGCCACGGTCACCGCGCCCATCGCCGGGCGCATCGGCCGTGCCCTGGTCACCGAAGGCGCGCTGGTCGGGCAGAACGAGAGCACGCCGCTGGCGACCATCCAGCAGCTCGACCCGATCCACGCCGACGTCACCCAGTCGACCCGCGAGCTCAACGCCCTGCGCCGCGCCCTGCGTGCCGGCGAGCTGCAGCAGGCCGACGACGGCCAGGCCCGCGCCACGCTGATCCAGGATGACGGCAGCGCCTACCCGCTGCCGGGCAAGCTGCTGTTCTCCGACATCAGCGTCGACCCCAGCACCAACCAGATCACCCTGCGCAGCGAGTTCCCCAACCCGGACCTCGACCTGCTGCCCGGCAGCTACGTGCGCGTGCGCCTGGAGCAGGCGCTGCAGCCCAAGGGCCTGAGCGTGCCGCAACGGGCCATCCTGCGCGACAGTGCCGGGGTGCCCAAGGTGTTGGTGGTCGACGACCAGGCCCGTATCACCGAGCGCCAGGTGCTGCTGGGCAGCGCCCAGGGCGACCGCTGGGTGGTCAGCGAGGGCCTGGCCCCTGGCGAACGGGTGGTGGTCGAGGGCCTGCAGCACATCAAGGCCGGCGACCAGGTCCAGGTCGACGACGGCGCCTCGCCCATCGTCCAGCACACCGGCCAGTGAGGGCCTGATCCATGCCACAGTTCTTCATCGACCGCCCGGTGTTCGCCTGGGTGATCGCCCTGTTCATCCTGCTGGCGGGCGCCCTGGCGATCCCCCAGCTGCCGGTGGCCCAGTACCCCAACGTGGCGCCGCCGCAGGTGGAAATCTACGCCGTGTACCCCGGCGCCTCGGCCGCGACCATCGACGAGAGCGTGGTCAGCCTGATCGAGCAGGAGCTCAACGGCGCCGACAACCTGCTGTACTTCTCGTCCCAGAGCAGCCTGGGCAACGCCACCATCACCGCCACCTTCGAGCCCGGCACCCACCCGGACCTGGCCCAGGTCGACGTGCAGAACCGCCTCAAGGTGGTCGAGTCGCGCCTGCCGCGCCAGGTGACCCAGCAAGGCCTGCAGGTCGAGAAGGTATCCACCGGTTTCCTGATGCTCGGCACCCTCACCTCGGAAGACGGCAGCCTCGATGAAACCGCGCTGTCGGATATCCTCGCGCGCAACGTGATGAACGAGATCCGCCGCCTCAAGGGTGTCGGCAAGGCCCAGCTATACGGTTCCGAGCGCGCCATGCGGATCTGGATCGACCCGCGCAAGCTGATCGGCTTCAGGCTCACGCCCAACGACGTCAGCGAGGCCATCGCCGCGCAGAACGCCCAGGTCGCCCCCGGCAGCATCGGCGACCTGCCCGCCCGCGGCACCCAGGAAATCACCGCCAACGTGGTGGTCAAGGGCCAGCTGAGCACCCCCGAGGAATTCGCCGCCATCGTCCTGCGCGCCAACCCGGACGGCTCCAGCGTCACGGTCGGCGATGTCGCCCGGGTCGAGATCGGCGCCCAGGAATACCAGTACGGCACGCGCCTGAACGGCAAGCCGGCCACCGCGTTCAGCGTGCAGCTGGCGCCCGGCGCCAACGCCATGGAAACCGCCACCCTGGTGCGGGCCAAGATGCAGGAGCTGTCGCGCTACTTCCCCGAAGGGGTCAAGTACGACATCCCCTACGACACCTCGCCGTTCGTCAAGGTGTCGATCCAGCAGGTCATCAGCACCCTGTTCGAGGCCATGCTGCTGGTATTCGCGGTGATGTTCCTGTTCCTGCAGAACCTGCGCTACACGCTGATTCCGACCCTGGTGGTGCCGGTGGCGCTGATGGGCACCTTCGCCGTGATGCTGGCCCTGGGCTTCTCGGTCAACGTGCTGACGCTGTTCGGCATGGTGCTGGCCATCGGCATCCTGGTCGACGATGCCATCGTCGTGGTGGAGAACGTCGAGCGGATCATGGCCGAGGAAGGCCTGCCGCCCAAGGAGGCCACGCGCAAGGCCATGGGCCAGATCAGCGGCGCCATCGTCGGCATCACCCTGGTGCTGGTGGCGGTGTTCCTGCCGATGGCCTTCATGAAAGGCTCGGTGGGGGTGATCTACCAGCAATTCTCGCTGTCGATGGCCGTTTCGATCCTGTTCTCCGCGTTCCTCGCCCTGAGCCTGACCCCGGCCCTGTGCGCTACCCTGCTCAAGCCGCTGGCCAAGGGCGAGCACCACCAGCGCAAGGGTTTCTTCGGCTGGTTCAACCGCCGCTTCGAGGCCATGAGCAACGGCTACCGGCACTGGGTGCTGTCGGCGCTAAAGCGCAGCGGCCGCTATCTGCTGCTGTATGGCGTGCTGCTGGCGGTGCTCGGCTATGGCTTCAGCCAGCTGCCCAGCGCCTTCCTGCCCACCGAAGATCAGGGCTACACCATCACCGACATCCAGCTGCCGCCGGGCGCCAGCCGCATGCGCACCGAGCAGGTGGCCGCGCAGATCGAGGCGCACAACGCCGAAGAGCCTGGCGTGGGCAACACCACGGTGATCCTTGGGTTCAGCTTCTCCGGCAGCGGCCAGAACGCCGCGCTGGCCTTCACCACGCTCAAGGACTGGTCCGAACGGGGCCGCGATGACAGCGCCCAGTCGATCGCCGACCGGGCCACGATGGCCTTCACCCAGCTCAAGGATGCCGTGGCCTATTCCGTGCTGCCGCCGCCGATCGACGGCCTGGGCGAGTCGACCGGTTTCGAGTTCCGCCTGCAGGACCGCGCCGGCATGGGTCACGAAACGCTGATGGCCGCACGCGACCAACTGCTGGCCGGTGCGCGCAAGAGCAAGGTGCTGGCCAACGTGCGCGAGTCCTCGCTGGCCGAAAGCCCGCAAGTGCAGCTGGAAATCGACCGCCGCCAGGCCAACGCCCTGGGCGTGTCGTTCGCCGACATCGGCTCGGTGCTGGATGTGGCGGTGGGTTCCAGCTACGTCAACGACTTCCCCAACCAGGGGCGCATGCAGCGGGTGGTGGTCCAGGCCGAGGGCGACCAGCGCAGCCAGGTGGAAGACTTGCTGAAGATCCATGTGCGCAACAACAGCGGCAAGATGGTGCCCCTGGGCGCCTTCGTGCAGGCCAGATGGGTCAGCGGCCCGGTGCAGCTGACGCGCTACAACGGCTATCCGGCGGTGGCGATTTCCGGCGAACCGGCGGCGGGCTACAGCTCGGGCGAGGCCATGGCCGAGATCGAGCGCCTGGTCGCCCAGCTGCCGGCCGGCACCGGCCTGGAGTGGACCGGCCTGTCGCTGCAGGAGCGCCTGTCCGGCAGCCAGGCGCCGCTGCTGATGGCGTTGTCGCTGCTGGTGGTGTTCCTGTGCCTGGCGGCCCTGTACGAAAGCTGGTCGATCCCCACCGCGGTGCTGCTGGTGGTGCCGCTGGGCGTGCTCGGCGCGGTGCTGGCGGTGACCCTGCGCGGCATGCCCAACGATGTGTTCTTCAAGGTCGGCCTGATCACCCTGATCGGCCTGTCGGCGAAGAACGCCATCCTGATCATCGAGTTCGCCAAGCACCTGGTCGACCAGGGCATGGACGCCGCCGACGCCGCCGTGCAGGCCGCACGCCTGCGCCTGCGGCCGATCGTCATGACTTCGCTGGCGTTCATCCTCGGCGTGGTGCCGCTGGCCATCGCCAGCGGCGCCAGCTCCGCCAGCCAGCAGGCGATCGGCACCGGGGTGATCGGCGGCATGCTCAGCGCCACTTTGGCGGTGGTGTTCGTGCCGGTGTTCTTCGTGGTGGTGATGCGGGTGGCAGGACGTGGCCGTGCACCAGCGCAACACGCCCAGCCCAGTGACGCCTGACTGGACAAGCCACGCGTTGAATGAGAGGGTTCCCGGCATTGACTGCCCGGAACCCTTTTTCATGCCCGACGCCCTGCCCCCCTGCTCCATCCTGATCCTCGCCGGCGGCCGCGGCCAGCGCATGGGCGGGCGTGACAAAGGCCTTGTGGAGTGGCGCGGCGAGCCGCTGGTGGCGCATGTGCAGCGCAGCGTGCGGTCGCTGAGCGATGACCTGGTGATTTCCTGCAACCGCAACCAGCAGGCGTATGCGGCCTACGCCGACCAGCTGGTGGGCGATGCCGAGGCGGACTATCCCGGGCCGTTGGCCGGGGTGATTGCGGGGTTGCAGGTGGCCCGGCATGCATGGGTGGTGGTGCTGGCGTGCGATGCGCCGCTGGTTGACCGGGTGCTGATCGACGCGCTGCGGCAACTGGCGGTTGATGCCGACAGTGTGGCAATGGTGCGCCAGGGTGGGTATTGGCAGCCGATGTTCAGTGTCTTGCCGCGCCGGGTGTTGCCGGTGCTGGAGCAGGCCTGGGAGGCGGGTGAGCGAAGTTTGCAGAAGGCGTTGCTGCGCGAGGCGGTGCTGGGGCTGGAGTGTGCCGAGGACGATCGCCGGTTGAGCAACTTCAACAGCCCGGACCTGCTGCAAGGCTGAGTGCTCTGCTGGCTGTACCGGCCTCTTCGCGGGTAAACCCGCTCCCACAGGTACTGCACAGCATTCAAGCCTTGCACGATACCTGTGGGAGCGGGTTCACCCGCGAAAGGGCCGGCACAGGCAACACATCAACTGGCAGCCAGCTCCTCGATACTGATCTCCCGCATCCGAAACTTCTGCACCTTGCCCGTCACCGTCATCGGGAACTCGTCGACAAAGCGGAAGTACCGCGGCACCTTGAAGTGCGCGATCCGTGCCCTCGCCCACTCGCGCAACTCGTCCGCACTCGCCGCCTGCCCCGGATGCAACCGCACCCAGGCGACGATCTCCTCGCCATACCGGCTGCACGGCACGCCGATCACCTGCACGTCGGCCACCGCCGGGTGGGTGAAGAAAAACTCCTCCAGCTCGCGCGGATAGATGTTCTCGCCACCGCGAATGATCATGTCCTTGCTGCGCCCGACGATGCGCACATAGCCCTGTTCATCCATCACCGCCAGGTCGCCGGTGTGCATCCAGCCATCTTCGTCGATACTCTCGGCGGTGGCCTTGGGGTTGTTCCAGTAACCCAGCATCACGCTGTAGCCCCGGGTGCACAGCTCGCCAATCTCGCCGCGGGGCACGGTGTTGTCGTCGTGGTCGACCACCTTGCTCTCCAGCCGCGGTTGGGTGCGGCCGACGCTGGTCACCCGACGTTCAAGGTCATCATCAGGGCCGGTCTGCAGCGACACCGGGCTGGTCTCGGTCATGCCATAGGCGATCTGCACTTCGGCCATGTGCATCTCGCCGATCACCCGGCGCATGACTTCGATCGGGCAGGTGGCGCCGGCCATGATCCCGGTGCGCAGGCTCGACAGGTCGAATTCGCCACGCTGCGGGTGGTCGAGCTCGGCGATGAACATGGTCGGCACGCCATACAGCGCGGTGGCCTTTTCCTCGGCCACCGCACGCAACGTGGCCAGCGGGTCGAAGGCGTCGCTGGGGTAGATCAGCGTGCTGCCGTGGGTCATGCAGCCGAGGTTGGCCATGACCATGCCAAAGCAGTGGTACAGCGGCACCGGCACCACCAGGCGGTCGTGCTCGGTCAGGCCCAGGCTCTCGCCGACCATGAAGCCGTTGTTGAGGATGTTGCTGTGGCTCAGCGTCGCCCCCTTGGGGAAACCGGTGGTGCCGGAGGTGTACTGGATATTGATCGGGTCGTCGCAGTGCAGCTGCGCCCCGCGCTCGGCCAGTGCCTGGCAACCGACCGCTGCGGCGCGGGCCTGCAAGGCCTGCCAGGCCAGGAAACCCGGCGGAGGTGAGGCGGCCAGGCTGATCACCCCGCGCAGTTCGGGGAAGCGCTCGCAAGTGAATGCACCGGGCTGCCCCTCGGCAAGGCCCGGGATCAGGCCGAGCAGCATGGCGTGGTAGTCGGAAGTCTTGAAGGCATCGGCGCAGATCACCCAGCGGCAACCGGACTGGCCGAGGGCGTAGTCGAGCTCGCTGGCGCGGTAAGCCGGGTTGATGTTGACCAGGATCGCACCGACCTTGGCGCTGGCGAACTGGGTGATGCACCACTCGGCGCAATTGGGCGCCCAGATGCCGAGGCGATCGCCCGCCTGCACGCCCAGGGCCATGAGCGCGCGGGCGTGCTGGTCAACCGCCTCGGCCAGTTGCCGCCAGGTGTAGCGCAGGGCCTGGTGGCGGACCACCAGCGCTTCGCGGTCGGGGAAGCGGGCGACGGTGCTGTCGAAGGCGTCGCCGATGCATTGGCTGAGCAAGGGCTTGGTCGGGTTGCCCTGGGAGTAGCTTGGCTGGGGCATGGGCTTACTCTTGTTGTTTTTGTGTTGTCTGGACTGGCCTCTTCGCGGGTGAACCCGCTCCTACAGGGGTAATGCGATGCCCTGTAGGAGCGGGTTCACCCGCGAAGAAGCCAGCACCGGTCTAGCGGATGAACACCTGCGGCGTGGTGGTGGACATGTCGCCGCCAGGCAACTTGATGTTCTTCACCTTCTCCAGGGTCTGCGGGTCGAACACCGCCAGGTCGTTGAAGGTACCGCCCAGGTACAGCTTGTCGCCCTTGGTATCGAAGGCCACGCAATAGTAAGTGTGGTCCAGATTCGCCGCCTTGATCAGCTTGCGCTGCTTGATGTCGTACTTGGCCAGGCGGTTGAGCACGCCGTAGATCTGGTTCGGGTCCTTGGGCGAGCGCAGGCCGGTGAAGTACAGCTCGGTCAGGTCGGCGAACTCCTGGGTATGGGTCTTGCCGGTCTTGAGGTCGACGCTCAGGTAGCCGTACAGCGGCTCGGCGGTGGCCGGGTCTTCTTTCCCGTCCTTGAACCTGGCGATGGTATACAGCATCGAGAACTCGTGGCGCGGGCTCTGGTGCGGCCAGAAGTAGAGCACGTCCGGCGCGCTGTAGCCCTTGCGCTGCCAGTTGCGCAGTGGCAAGGCGACCGTGTACTTGCCGGTCTTGACGTCCATCTTGTAGAGGTCGGGCCCGGCGACGAACAGGCTGCCATCGTCGGCGGCGCGCATCAGGTAGACCTGGCGCGGCATCGGGAAGGTGCGCACCGGCTTGGCGGCGAGGCCATCGGCGCTGCTGAACACCTCCAGGCGCGGCGGCTTGACCACGTAGTGGTCGTTCAGGCGCTGGGTCGGGTTGACCGTGGCGTAGACCTCCTTGCCGTCGGGGCTGATGGCGAACGAGTACATCGACCGCCCGACCTCGCCCGGCACGCTGGAGAGGTTGGCGTGGAAGGTGTTCCTGCAGGTGTCCAGGTCGATGCCGTAGATGTCGCCGTAGTGGTTGTTGAGCACATAGGCGGTGCGGTGGTCCGGCGCCATCATCGCGGTGCCGGGGCCGAACTTGTCGGGCATGACGCAGCTCTTGTACACCGTGTCGCTGGCCACATCGACCACGTGCAGGTTGTTCGGGTAGTTGGTGACGATCATGTATTCGTCGCCGGCCTTCAGCGCCGGCCCGGTGTCGTCGGCCTGGGCCAGCCCGGCGCAGGCCGTGGCGGCGATGGTCAGCGCAAGTTGCGCGCAGCGTCCAGCATTCATGCGGTTTCCCCTTGTCATTCTTGTCGGGCCGGTCACTTGTCTTTCGGGAACACGGTGCCGAGATTGCGCCAGTCGTCCTGGGAGTTGCTCGCCTGGGCGTTCCAGTCCTGGTAGGTGCTCATCATGTCCGGCACCTGGGCCGGCCACCAGCAAGGGTCGGAGCAGCCGTACAGGTCGGCCTCCATCGGCTGGCACAGCGAGCTCACTCCGCCGAAGGCGTCCACTTCCCAGCCCGGGTCGGTGGTGGCGGTGCAGCCGGCCACCGCACTCATGGCCAGGACTTCGTCGACGCGGTCTTCGGCGGCAGCCTGCTCAAGGATGCGCGCCTTGTTGTTCAGGGGCTTCAAGTGCTTCATGTCAGTGTGCCTTGCGCGGAGTGATGTAGCGGTCGATGAAGGCCGGGTTGGCGGCCATGATGCGGCTGTAGACCTCGATGCCGAAGTCGACCCAGTCGCGCATCAGCTCGCAGTAGTGGTAGGTCGGGTGCTGCGGGTCGCCATAACGCGCGTAGCTTTCGTGGTAGCAGCCACCGGAGCACAGGTTGCGGATGCGGCAGCTTTCGCAGCCGGTGTTGCTGCGGTCCAGGCGCTGGGACAGGAAGTCGTTGAGCTGTGCCTGCTTGACCCCCTGGTGCACGTTGCCGAAGGTCGGCAGGCTGGAGCCGGTGAAGCGGTGGCACAGGTTCAGCTCGCCTTGGTGGTCCACTGCCAGCATCTTCAGCCCGGCGCCGCACGGCAGGGCCTTCTTGTGGCCCTCGTGGATGTCGGTGATCAACTGGTGCAGGTTGGAGAAGCCGATGTTGCGGTGCTCCAGCGCCGCCTCGAGGTACTGGCGGCCAAGCGCCTTCATGTTGGCGAACACCTGCACCAGCTCCTCGCCGGTGAGGTTGAAGTCGGCCATGTCGCCGGAGGTGACCGGGGCGAAGCCGACTTCGGCGAAGCCCAGTTCGTTGAACAGGTGGTTCCAGATGGTCTCGACATCGGTGATGCCACGGGTCAGGGTCACCCGTGCGCCCACCGGGCGGCTGCTGTAGCGCGACAGCAGCATGTCGGCCTTGCGCCGCACCACGTCGTACGTGCCCTGCCCGCCCACGGTGATGCGGTTGCGGTCGTGCACCGTCTTGGGCCCGTCGATGCTCACCGAGAGGCCGAAGCGGTGGGCGTTGAGCCAGTCGACGATCTCCTCGGTGAGCAAGGTGGCATTGGTGGTCATGATGAATTCCACCTGCTTGCCGGCCTCGGCGAAGCGCCGCTCGCAGTAGCCGACCATGTGCTCGATCAGCGGCCGGTTGGACAGTGGCTCGCCGCCGAAGAACACCACGCTGTAGCGCTGCTCGTCGGGCGATTCCTTGAGCAGCATCTCCACCGAGGCCTCGGCGGTGGCGGTGCTCATCTTCTTGCCAGCGGACGGTTTGTCCAGGTCTTCCTTGTAGCAATAGGTGCAGCTGAGGTTGCAACCGGTGTTGACGTTGAGCACCACGGTGTTCAGCGCGGTGCGCTCGACCTGCTTGAGGGCGATCTCCGGGGTCAGCGGCGAGCCGTCGCTGACCAGCTCCAGGGCGATCAGCTCGCGCAGGGTATCGATGATGTCCTGCCCGGCGAACTGCTGGCCGAGGCGCTGCGTCAGCTCTTCGGCCGAGCAGCCGTGCTGGCGCAGGGCGTCGATGATGCCGCCGGTCACTGCGTCGGCGGCGAACAGCGAACTGCTGGGGATATGGAACAGCATGCGGTCGGCATCGACCTGCACTTCGTGCAGGTTGCGTTCGACCAGGTTGAGTAGTGCGCCCATGGCGACCTCCCGATAATCGATCCGATGGAAAAACCGTTGCCCGCTGGGTTTACGGCAGCGGCGGGTTGTTCCAGCGCTGGACGGTGACGATCATGTGGCCTTCGCCGGTCTGGCCGCCGTCGGCCAGGGTGGCGACGACCTTCAGGTTGCCGGCGTTGTTGGTCATCATCTTGCGCGCCGGGTTGGGGCCGGCACCGCCCGGCACGAACACGCCGTCGGCCTGCATCTGCCCGGCGAACTTGAGGTCTTCGTCCTCGACCGCGCGCTCGTTGAAAGGCTCGACCTTCCAGGTCGCCGGCAGGTAGCCGATGCGCAGCGGCTGGCCGCTGGCGTCCTTGCCCCAGGCCTCGGCCTCGAAGCGCCCTTGCACCTTGGGCACCGAGGCGCCGTTCTCACCGATACGGGCGATGGAGAATGCCGGTACCACCTTTACTTCCTCGACCTTGTCATACACCGCCAGCCCCGCGCCCTTGAGCGCACCCACCGCGACTTCGCGCTGGCCGGGCCTGGCGTCGGCTGCGGCGCGGGCCTTGACCCGTACCAGGGTCGGGGTCTGCTCCAGCACATCGGTCACTTCCACGCCGGCGCCCAGCACCGGCTGGCCGGACAGGTCGGTGCCGACCAGGGTGATCTCGCTCTCGCCACCGGCCTTGATGAACGCCGGTTGCACGGCCAGCAGGCGCGCCTTGCCGGCCTTGGCGGCGCTGAAGTCCAGGCCGCGCTCGTCGTGATCGGCCTCGAACATGCGGCCTTTCATCTCGCCATCCAGAGCCGCGAAAACCTGGCGCAGCTGGCTGTCGCCGATTTTCACGTTGCCGCGCCATTCATAGCCGTTGTAGAGGATCGCCGTGCCGCTGCCGTTGAACGGTGTGCCATCGGCATACGCGCCCTTGACCTCGACCTTGAAGGTGTCACCCTCCTCGGCGGTGACGCTCATCACCCCGCGCACATCGCCCTTGGCCAGCATATGGCCGCTGAACGCCCACTGCCCCGGCAACGCGTCGGCCTTGGGCTTGTCTTTCTGCCACGCAGCCCAGGCCGGGCTTTCCAGCGGGAAGCGCCTGGCCAGCTCCGGTACCACTTGCTTGAGGGCGATCTCCAGCCAGTCGCGGTCACGCGCCTGGGCCTGGTATTCGAGGGATGGCCACTGGCCGAGGTGGAAGTTGACCAGGTGCTCCCATTCCTGCGCCGGGCGCCGCTGCAGGGCGACGCGGGCACCGGAGTGGCAGCGGCCGCAGGTTTCGCCGAGCTGGGCGTCGAACTGCTCGACGGTGTTGAGGCGGCGCTCCATGGCGTAGCGCACGCCGTCGGTTTCGCTGGGTGCCAGGCCTTGTTTATCGGCCAGGTACTTGACCAGGCTGCGACGGTCGTCGTCGCTGATCGACAGGCCATGCATGATCTGCATGCGGGCGATGCTCATCAGCCAGCCTTCCGGGGTCTTGCGCTGGTGGCTGATGCGGCTGTAGGTGTCGTTGCCTTCGGGGATATGGCACCCCATGCACTTGTTCTGCAACAGGCTCGGGCCCTGCTCGGCCGCCATGGCCTGGGTGCCCAGCAGTGCGGTGGCGACCAGCGCCAGTCTGCCCGCATGCCGCCGGAGTCGAGTCGTCTTCAAGGTCAGACCTCCACGGTGTTGTTCTTATGGTTTTTCGCACGCTTTGGTACAGCAGGTGTGCATGTGACAGTTGCGATACAGAAACTGTGCCAGGTGGGGCAAAAGCGTTGTATTTCAGGCTTTTAGTGGTTTTAGTCGGTGGTGTTGCGCGGTTACCCGAGGCATTGGAGCGTGCCATTTCGCGACAGGGTGTTTCATCCTGAGACAGGGCCTGCTGCGCAGGCCATTCGCGGGCAAGCCCGCTCCCACACTACTCAAATACTGCACATACCCTGTGGGAGCGGGCTTGCCCGCGAAGAGGCCGGCACAGCTACTGTTTCACCACCGTCTCACACCGTCTCAATGTGCAACAGCGCATCCCCGCAAAGACGACCTTGCACCCAGGCAAAACCCAGCCCGTTCAATGCCTTGCGCTCCTTGCACCGCTTTGGCACGCCCCTTGCGCCAGTGCCCGCCACACCCAATGACAAGAGGCACAGCCCCATGCTTTGCGAACTGCCCATCCTGCCCGCCACCCGCGCCTTCCTCGAGCGCAAACTGAAGATGCGCATCGGTGCCGACTGGCAGGACGCCGCCAGCGGTCGCACCCTGGCGTTCCGCAACCCGGCCACTGGTGAAATCCTTGGCGAAGTCCCCGCCGCCGAGCAGGTCGATGTCGACCGCGCCGTGCAGGCCGCGCGCCAGGCCTTCGACGATTCGCCCTGGAGCCGCGTGCGCCCGCGCGAACGGCAGAACCTGCTGTGGCGCCTGGCCGACCTGATGGAGCGCGACGCCCGGCAACTGGCCGAACTGGAATGCCTGAACAACGGCAAGAGCGCCGCCGTGGCCCAGGTGATGGACGTGCAGCTGGCCATCGATTTCCTGCGCTACATGGCCGGCTGGGCCACCAAGATCGAGGGTAGCACCGTGGAAGCCTCGATGCCGTTGATGCCCAACGACCAGTTCCACGGTTTCGTGCGCCGCGAGGCGGTGGGCGTGGTCGGCGCCATCGTCGCCTGGAACTTCCCGCTGCTGCTGGCTTGCTGGAAGCTCGGCCCGGCCCTGGCCACTGGCTGCACCGTGGTGCTCAAGCCCGCCGACGAAACCCCGCTGACCGCCCTCAAGCTGGCGGAACTGGTGGACGAAGCCGGCTACCCGGCCGGCGTGTTCAACGTGATCACCGGCACCGGCCTCGACGCCGGCGCCGCGCTGAGCCGCCACCCGGGCGTGGACAAGCTGACCTTCACCGGCTCCACCGAGGTCGGCAAGCTGATCGGCAAGGCGGCCATGGACAACATGACCCGGGTCACCCTGGAGCTGGGCGGCAAGTCGCCGACCATCGTCATGCCCGACGCCAACCTGCAGGACGCCGCCGCCGGCGCCGCCACGGCGATCTTCTTCAACCAGGGCCAGGTATGCTGCGCCGGCTCGCGCCTTTACGTGCACCGCAAGCATTTCGACAACGTGGTGGCCGACATCGCCAGCATCGCCAACGGCATGAAGCTGGGCAGCGGCCTGGACCCGGCGGTGCAGATGGGGCCGCTGATCTCGGCCAGGCAGCAGCAGCGGGTCACCGGCTACATCGACCTGGGCCGCGAACTGGGCGCGACCATCGCCTGCGGCGGCGAAGGCTTCGGGCCGGGCTACTTCGTCAAGCCGACGGTGATCGTCGACGTCGACCAGCGCCACCGACTGGTGCAGGAAGAAATCTTCGGCCCGGTGCTGGTGGCGATGCCGTTCGACGACCTCGACCAAGTGATCGGCCTGGCCAACGACAACCCCTACGGGCTGGGCGCGAGCATCTGGTCCAATGATCTCGCGGCGGTGCACCGGATGATTCCGCGGATCAAGTCGGGTTCGGTGTGGGTCAACTGCCACAGCGCCCTGGACCCGGCGCTGCCGTTCGGCGGCTACAAGATGTCCGGGGTCGGCCGCGAGATGGGCGCGGCGGCCATCGAGCACTACACCGAGCTCAAGTCGGTGCTGATCAAGCTCTGATCTTCAACCTGTTCCGGCCTCTTCGCGGGTGAACCCGCTCCCACAGGTACTGCATAGCATTCAAGCCTTGCACGATACCTGTGGAGCGGGTTCACCCGCGAAAGGGCCGGCACAGAAAAACCAATACAACAACAAGAACACATGGAGCCCACCATGAGGCACTCGCTCGCCTGCGCCTTGGCCCTGCTGCTGGCCGCCCCCCTCACCCACGCCCACACGCTCTACGACCACGACGGCACCACCCTCAACGCCGACCTCGAAGCCCTGTTCGGCCTCTTCCACAGCGACGAAAGCTTCAACCAGGCCGGCAACCGCCAGCCCGGCAGCAGCAACTGGCGCGAGGGCTACGTCAAGTACGGCCTCAGCGGCAGCCAGGCCCTGGCTGCCAGCGGCACCCTCTATGGCGCCGCCAACCTGCTCAGCTCGGCCACCTGGGGCGACGGCGATGCCGCCGGCCTGACTTTGGGCGACGAACGCCGTACCGCCCTCGAAGACCTCTACCTGGGCTGGCGCTCGAACGACCTGTTCCCGGCCCTGGGCGAGGACGGCATCGACATTTCCGGCGGCCGCCAGGTGGTCACGCTGGGCGACGGTTTCCTGATCCAGGGCGACCCTGTCAACCTCGGCAAGGTCGACCTGGGCGCCAACTTCGACCGCGGCGGCGCCTACTACCTGGCCGCGCGCAAGGCCTTCGACCGCACCGCCGTACTGCGCCTGGGCGGCAAGCAAGGCTGGCGCGGCGACCTGATGTGGCTCAAGTCCGATAACCACTACCAGGCCGACAGCGCGATGGCCGTGGCCAACCTGGAGCACGTCGCCGACCCGGGCACCGTGGGCCTGAGCTGGATCCGCGGCCTCGACGTCGACCAGCGCTACGCCCGGCTGCTGGGCCTGGAGCACCGCGACGGCATGGACACCGTGAGCTTGCGCGGGCGTGGCAGCCTGGGGGTCAAGGACCTGGAGCTGGCGGCCGAATACGTGACCCAGGAACGCACCGGCGGGCGCGAGAACGCCTGGTACCTGGAGGGCAACTGGACCTTCTCCGCGCTGCCCTGGACGCCCACCGCCACCTACCGCTACAGCCGCTTTTCGCAAGACTTCGACCCGCTGTTCTACGGCCTGAGCCGCAGCTACGGCACCTGGTTCCAGGGCGAGGTGGCGGCCAACTATGCCGGGCCGTTCAACAAGAACAGCCAGGTGCACCATGTGGCGCTCAAGGGCAATCCGCGGGAAAACCTGACGGTGGGCGCGCTGTACTTCGACTTCGACACGCTGGACACCGAGCGCGGTAACCTGGGCGGGCGCGAGCTGGACCTTTATGTGGAGTGGATGGTCAACGAGCACTTGCTGATCAGCCCGCTGGTGGGGTTCTACAAGCCTGAGCGCAGCGCGGCGGATGGCGGCACACAGCTGGGCGGGCGCGATACCGGGGCCTATATGCAACTGGTGGTCGGGACCTTCTTTTGATCGCAGATTCTGGGGCTGCTTTGCAGCCCTTTCGCGACACAAGGCTGCTCCTACAGAGGCGCGCGGTGTCCTGTAGGAGCGGCCTTGTGTCGCGAAAGGGCCGCAAAGCGGCCCCAGGATTTCAGCTATAACCCTGTTCCCCCAACCATCGCCGAACCATCATCTGCCGTGCAGCAGGTTGCCCATTCAAAACAACCTCAAGCGACAAACCAGCCTGCAACCCCGACACCACCGGCGCCAGCTCCACCCCCTGCAAATGCCACACCCCCAACGGCTGATCCGCCGTCACCACCACCTCGGCCTCAGCCACGAAGCCGTCACGCAACACCGGCCGCCGCGCCACCGTCACCGCCCCCCAGTCCGCCGCCAGGTGCAACGGCTGGGCATCCGGCCAGCCCCGCCGGCGGGCCCAGAACGGCATCCCGGCCCACGCCGCTTCCTGCCCATAGAAATCCCGCCCGATCCGGGCAAAGCGCAGGAACAGCTGCTCGATCCGCTGCTGGTGGAACTGCCTGGCCAAACCCGCTCGCTCGGGCCGACGCAGCAAGGTATTGATCACCACCGGCGCCTGCAGCGCCGAGGACAGCGACTGGAAGATCCCGTTCCCCGACAATGGGTCAACCGCCATGGCGGCATCCCCCACCCGCAACCAATCCACGCCAGCGCACTCGCCGGCCAGAATGGCAGTGCTGCTGCGTGCATGGACCTGCGCAGGCGCGAAGGCCGATGCATCGAACAGCCTGGCCACCAGCGCCGAGTCGCGCCGGCGCGCAGCGCAGTAGTCCGGCAATGCCGCCTTGCCCGGCAACCGCTCGGCATCCAGGGTGACCTGCCAGTAGCAACGCCCATCGGCCAGCCGGGCCATCCAGGCCCAGCCATCCTCCAGGCTTTCCACCGCCGATGCCGGGGCGCCCGGCTCGCCCTGCCAGAGGTTGAGCAGGCTGACCGTCTCCGGCCCGCGCAAGCGGTCGGCAGCCAGCGGCGCCTGGCGGCCACGCGCCTCGACCAGGAAATCACCTGCCAGCCGTCGCCCATCCTCCAGGCGTACCTGGTACCCCGGGGCAACCTCGCGCACCCGCCCCTCCACCAGCGTCACCCCCGCCCGCGCCAGGTCATCGCGCAAGGCACGGTCGAAGCGCTGGCGGTCGAGCAGGGACTCCTGATTCAGTTGCAACTGCTGGCCGTTCCACTGCACCTGGCGGGTCGCCGGCACCGCCGCCTCGCCCAGGGCGCCGCCCAGGCCGGCGTGGCGCAGGCCCTCCAGCACCCGCGGGGAAACCCCTTCCACGGCTGCGAAGCGGCGCCACTCGGACACCACGCTGACCGGGTAACCCAGGCGCCGCAGGCCAATGGCCGTGGCCGCGCCCGCCGGGCCCGCGCCCAGCACCAGGATGTGCGGTTCAGGCATCTTGCACACCTCGACGCTCGGGGCCGTGGTAGGCCGCATGGGCTTGCAGCCATGCGCAGACCTGCTGGCGCTCCAGCCGCGGCTGCTCGCGCAGCAGCGCGGCGATCCGCCCGGTCAGCGCCGCGCAGCCCAGGCTAGCGCCCGCCCTGCCGCGCTCGCCCACATGGCCACCGAAGTCGGCCTGGGCGCTGCCCAGCCATGACCACTGCCCCGGCGCGCAGCGGGCATCGCCAGTGACCCGGATGACACCTGGGTAGCAGGCGGGGAAAACCGCATTGCCCTGGGCCGGGCTCGACGCGCACAGCAGCACGCCGGCGGCCTGCACTTCGGCGCACGCTTGACGCAGCACCGGCCGGTCCTGCTGCAAGCCGAGGCTGAGATTGACCACCTGCACCCCCTGCTCCGCCAGCCAGAACAGGCCGGCGGCGACCTGCAAGGCGCTGGTGCTGCCTTGGTCGCTGAACACCTGGGCCAACAGCACCGGGACCTCTCCGGACTCCCGTTGCAGGCTGGCCAGCACCGCTTGGCCATGGCCAAGCCGGTCTGGTTGCGCTTCGCCCTCGCGCAGCACGCCGTCCTCCAGCCAGAAGCGTCGCGCGCCAACGACCCCCTGATCGGCGGCGAATCCGCTGTCGATCACGCCCACCCGCAAGTTATCGACCATGCTTGATCGCCTCCTCGGGCAACACTCGCAACTGCCCGCCTTGCAGGTGCAAATGCAGGTCGGCATCGGCCAGGGTCGAGGGCCGGTGGCTGATGAGGATGCGCGTGCGCCCGGCGAACAGTTCATCGATGGCCGCGATCACCTCGCGCTCGGTGGCCTCGTCCACCGCCGATGTCGCCTCGTCCAGCACCAGGATCGCAGGGTCCTGAAGCACGGCGCGGGCAATGGCGATCCGTTGCTTCTGCCCGCCGGAGAGTTGCTGGCCGCGCTCGCCGAGCACACCATCGAGGCCCAGCGGCAGGCTCTCGACCAGGCTGTCCAGCTGCGCCAGGCGCACCACCCGCTGCAGTTCGCTGCGGCTGGCCCGGGGCACGCCATAGGCCAGGTTCTGCGCCAGGGTGCCGCGAAACAGCACGATGTCCTGGCTGACCACGGCGATACGCCGACGCAAGGCTGCCAGGTCCAGTTCGCGCAGGTCGCTGCCGTCGAGCAGGATGCGCCCGGCATCCGGGTCGTAGAAGCGTTGCAGCAGGTCGATCAGGGTCGATTTGCCGACCCCTGAAGCCCCACTGATGGCGACCTTCAGGCCGCCCGGGATGGCGATATCCAGCCCAGCCAATACCGCGCCCTGGCGCCCGTCGTGGGCAAAGTGCACGCCTTCGAGGCGCAGTTCGCCGGGCCCCGCCGGCATCGGTCGGGGCGTTTGCGCTTCGTGCACCGCCACCGCCTCCTGCTTGAGTTCCATCACCCGGCCCAGGCTCACCGCCATGCGCTGCACCGCCACGTACAAGCCCAGCAGGCTCTGCACCGGGCCGACAGCCATGCCCATGTAGGTGGAAAAGGCGATCAGTGCACCCAGTTGCCAGGTGCCCTGGATCACCCACCAGCCACCGACCAGAAACGCACAGGCGCGGCACCAGGACGTCAGCGTGCCGGGGATCGCCTGGGTAAAGAACTCGGTCACCTGCACCTTCAGCAACTGGCGCATGTACCCCTGCCCCAGCTGGTCCAGGCGCCCGGCCTCGCGGCCCTGCTGGCCGGCGGCCTGGATGAACTTCATCGCCGGCAGGGTTTCGACCAGGAACGACGACACGTCCGCCGAGCGCTCGCGCAGGTTGCGCACCTCGCGCTCGACCTTGCGCCGCATCCAGCGCAGCCACAGCACTTCGACCGGCACCAGCAGCGCCAGCAACAGCGACAGCTGCCACGACAGCATCAGCATCAGGGCCACCGCACCGACCAGGCCGATCACCGCCGACACCGCAGAAAACAGCGAGTCCACGGCAAAGCGCTGGATTTCGGCCACGTCGCCATCGAGCCGGGAAAGAATGTCGCCCATGCGCCGGCGCCCGTAGAACGTCGGCGACAGCTGCTGCAAGTGGCGGTAGAGGTCATCGCGCAGGGCGAACAGGATGCGCCCCGACAGGCGTGTGTGCAGGTAGCGGTTGACCCCGGCCAGCACAGTGCCGAGCAGGCCGGCGCCGATCATGATCGCCGCCATGTGCCAGAGGGTCTGGTAGTCCTTGGCCAGCAGGCCTTCGTCGATCAGCGTCTTGACCAGCCACGGTTGCGCCAGCGCCAGCAGCGACGCGCCGAGGGACAGGCCCAGCAACACGCCAATGGCGCGCCGCTGGGGACGGACGAAACCATACAGCCAGGCCAGGGCCTGGCGCATGAGCACGGGGTCGCTGGACTCCACCAGCCGGGCGAACAGGCCACCCATGTCAGCCGCGCAACTGCTTGAGCTTGCGGTACAGCGTCGCCCGGCTGATGCCCAGCGCCTCGGCGGCGGCCGAGACATTGCCCTGGTGCCGGGCCAGGGCGCCGCGGATCAGTTCCAGTTCGTTGTCCTTGAGGCTGCCCGAGGGCGCGCTGCCGCTGGCCAGTTCGTCCAGCAGGCAATCGGTCAGGTGGTCGAGGGTCAGCACCTGCTCGCCTTCGTCGCGCATGGCCAGGGCGGTGCGCAGGACCATTTCCAACTGGCGAATGTTGCCTGGCCAGTCGAAGCCTTCGAGCAGTGCGGCCAACGCCGGGTCTAGGCTCACGCCCTTGCCGCCGGCCTTGTCCAGCAGGCCTTCGATGATGCCGGCGAGGTCCTCGCGCTCGCGCAGGGCCGGCAGGCGCAGGGATACGCCGTTGACCCGGTAGTACAGGTCTTCGCGAAAATGCTGCTCGTGCACCAGCCGCTTGAGGTCGCGGTGGGTGGCGCAGATCAGCGCCACATCGATGTCCTGCTCGTCGCCCGCGCCCAGCGGTGCGACCCTTCGCTCCTGCAGCACCCGCAGCAGGCGTGCCTGCAGGGCCAGCGGCATGTCGCCGATCTCGTCGAGGAACAGCGTGCCGCCGTGGGCCTGCATCAGCCGCCCGACCATGCCCCCGCGGCGCGAGCCGGTGAAGGCACCTTCGCGGTAGCCGAACAGTTCGGACTCGATCAGCCCTTCGGGAATGGCCGCGCAGTTGACCGCGACGAAGGGCTTGTCGGCCCGCAGGCTGGCCTGGTGCAGGGCGCGGGCGACCACCTCCTTGCCGGTACCGGTCTCGCCCAGCAGCAACACCGGCAGGCCGTTGCCCAGGCCTTGGCGGGCCATGCGCAGGTTACGCGCCAGGCGCGAGTCGCCGCCAGCCAGGGCTTCCAGTTCGGGCGCGGCCTTGGCCTGGGTGGGTTTGCCCGCTGTGGCGTGGCCATTGATCGCGCTGTGCCGCGGCAATTGCAGGGCGCGGAAGCAGAATTCGCCCTTGGCGGTCTGCACGCTGCTCACCCCGCCCTGCCACAGGCGCGCGATGAAGGCCGGCGAGCGCTCGCCCAGCAGGTCGCTGCAGCGTCGGCCGATCAGGCCCTGGCGCGGTACCTGCAGCAACTGGCAGGCATTGTCGTTGGCGGCCAGCACTTCACCGTCCAAGCTCAAGGCCAGCAGGCCGTGCCAGGCGCTGTTGAGGTATTGCGGGCGGCTGTGGAAGGCCAGCACCAGCTGCTCGGGGTGGCACAGGCCGAACAGCCGGCTTTCGATGTTGCTGGCGGCCAGCATCAGCGTCGACAGGCTGTCCTGGGGCTGGGCCATGACCCCTTCGCGGGTGATGTCGAGCACGCCGATCACCTCGCCGCGCGGGTCGCGCAGCGGCACCGAGGTGCAGGAGAACGGGCTTAGCCGGTCGAGGTAATGCTCGCCGCAGTTGATCAGGGTCGGGCGGCCTTCGACCACCGCAGTGCCGATGGCGTTGGTGCCGCGCAGCGATTCGCTCCAGCAGCTGCCTGGGTGCAGGTCGCGCAGGCCTTCGCGGCTGAGCACGTGGGTCTGCCCTTCGATGGCCAGCACGTTGGCCTGGGCGTCGCCGAGGATGATGATGCCGGCCTTGCCCTGGCGCGCGACCAGATAGTCCAGCTCGGGTGTGACCGCATCCAGCAGCAGCCGGTTGCGTTCCAGCAGCGTGCGCAGGTCGTGGCCGTGCTCCAGGCCCAGGCCGACCTGCTCGCCCTGCAGGCAATCCAGGCCATGGCCCAGGCTGCGACGCCAGGAGGCGTCGATCTCGTCGCGCAGCATGCCCAGCGGCAGCTCGCCTTCGCGGGCCAGGCGCAGGCGGGCCTGGCGAGATTCGTGCAACGGGTCGTGGGCGTTTGTTATGGGTAATTGTCGCGCCATGTTTCGCTCCAGCAGAGGCCCGCGATGGCGGGGCTGTGTGCCTGGTATTTTTTCCGCAGTGTGCGGGAGAAATTTCTGGGCGAACACCCCCAAACCCCATCACCCCCAAAGCTGGGGCACACCGCCCAGTACCCGATCCGCGAAAAACCGCTGTACCCAGGGCCACAACCCTTGCGCCACAAGCCCTCCAGCCATTTATGAAAAATCTGGCACGGCTGTTGCCCTAGTCCTCCCAGACGCCCCAAGTCCATGGGCCCGTTTGCAGGAGGAATAGACTCATGCACCGACCGATACCCAACCCGCTGGCCGTGGCGATTCTCGCCGGCATGCTCCAGCTCCCGGCGCAGGCTGCATTGAATGCAGTCGACCCCGGCCCCTACAGCCTCGCCAACGGCCACTTCGCCGGCTGGTATCAGGATAGCCATGGCCGCGCCCTGGACCTGTGCCTGACCAAGGCGGTCAGCTCACGCGTGGCCGGGGCGCCTGGCGCTCCGGCCTACATGTGCACGCTGTTGCCGACCCCTGGCGTGTTCGATGACACCCAACCCATCGCCTTCCCCAGCAACTTCCCCGATGAAGCGTTCTGGTTCACCGCCGACGCGGCCATCGTCGATGCCGCACGGGGCATCGACCTGAGCTACGGCACGGCCATCGAAGCGGCATTCGCCGCCGAAGAGCCGGCCGAGGGCGACCAGGTGAGCTTCGCCCGGGTTCGCATCCGCGTCGATGTGCCGACTGCCGGTACCTACGTGGTCACCCACCCCTACGGCGTGGAAGTCTTCGACGTGCCCGCCGGTGGTCGGCGGGCGATCAACATGACCCGCGACATCGGCATCGCCGGCGCCGGCGATTTCAGCGGCGCGCTCAAAGGCGACGTCGGGCCGTTCCTGCGCAGCATCAACGGGCCCTACACCGAGGGCAACGAACGCTTCATCGGCGACCCCAACCTCGACGAACGGGTGACCGGCAGCCCGTTCAACACCAACTTCGTGCGCATCGAAGGCCCCAATGGCCTGGACCTGCGCACCGAGCTGTTCTCGATTTCCGGCAAGCTCTCGGACGTGGCCCTGCCGACGCCGTTGATGCCATTGCGCACCACCTACTCGCGCCATAACGAAAACGGCAACCTGCGCGCCCAGCAGGATGTGTTCCTCATGGCGCCGCCGCCTCCGGCCACCGTCAAGCTGACCAGCCAGACCCCGAACCTGAGCCTGACCGAGGCCAACGGCACCGGCACCTGGTACGCCCAGTCCGCGCTCAACCCGACCTTGCCGGCGATCCTGACCCTGCAGGCCGACAACAGCGTGGCGATCCCGACCAGCAGCCTGACCACGGCGAACCTGCCGCTGACCGACCTGGTCACCATCACCCGCGCCGAGTTCAGCCTGGCCTCCGGCCAGCTCACCCTGGTCGCCAGCAGCAGCGACGAAACCAGCCCGCCGGCCCTGACCGCGCGTACCGGCAACGGCACGCTGATCGGCAACCTCAGCGGCAACGGCGCGGTGAAGACGCTGACCACCAGCCTGTCACCCATCCCGCCGGCCAAGGTGCAGGTCACCAGCGCCAACGGCGGCAGTGACAGCGAAGACGTGGTGCTGGTGCCATGAACAGACAAAGGCTCGGCCTTCAAGGAGGCAGCATGAACACTTGGCAACGCCGTGCGCTGTTGGCAGCCGGTTTCTCCCTCACCGTCACCAGTGCTGCCTGGGCACAGCTTTCCGATGTCGACCCAGGCCCCTACACCTTCGCCACCGGTGGCTACCCGATGTGGTACAAGGACGCCAACGACCTGTCGCTGGAGCTGTGCCAGTCGCGCGCCACCAGCAGCCGGGCGCCGGGTGCGCCAGGCGCACCGGCCTACATGTGCACCCTGCTGCCGGAGCCTGGGGTGTACGACGATGCCCTGCCGCTGGTGTTCCCCGACAACTGGCCACCGGAGATGTTCTGGTTCCTGGCAGAAACCGCCATCCCCCAGGTGGGCAACAGCGGCTATGAGCTGGAAGTCTACGTGGCCGGCCTGGAAGCGGCGTTCGCCGCCGAAAACCCGGTCGATGGCGACCAGCAGAGCTTCGCCCGCATCCGTATCCGCGCCTCGGTACCCCGCCCCGGCACCTACACCATCACCCACCCGTATGGTGTGGACACGGTCAATGTCACCACCGCCGGGCGCCGCGCCATCAACATCACCCGTGATATCGGCATCGGCGCGCCGGGCAACTTCAGTGGTGCCCTGGGCGGCAACCTCGGGCCCTGGTTGCGCGGGGTCGGCGGCCCGTACACGGAGGTCAACCCGGATACCGGCGCCAGCGAGACCTTCGTCGGCGACCCGAACATCACCGAAGCGGTGACCGGCAGCCCGTTCAACACCAACTTCGTGCGCATCGACGGCCCGGCAGGGACCATCCAGACCAACGTCTTCACGCTGTCCGGCAAGGTGCTGGACCAACGTGCGCAAACCCCGGTCACCCTGGAACGCGCCACCTATTCGCGCAACGCCGCCGGCAGCCGCGTCGAAGTGTTCGCCAAGGCCCCCAACACGGCCAGCGTGTGCATGCGCAACGGCCTGGCGCTGGTGGGCACGCCACCCTCGCCCTGCCAGTTCAGCCTGCTGCCGGACAACAACGGGCTGTTCTTCAGCCAACAGCTGAGCCAGGCAGCGCCACCCTCGGTGGTGGTGGTCACCGCCAGCACCACCACCGGCGGCACCCGCCCGACCTCGTTGTCGAGCAAGCTGACCGACGTGGTCAAGGTAAGCACCGCTCGCTACGACTGGGCCAACAAGCGCCTGGTGATCGAGGCACGCTCCAGTGACGAAGTGGTGGTTCCGGACCTGCTGGCCCAAGGCTACGGTCGGCTGTCCAAGTCCGGCACGCTGCAGACCCTCACGGTCAACGACCTTGCCCAGCCGCCCGCCAGCGTGACGATCAAGTCCGCCCATGGCGGCAGTGATGTGGAGCCTGTGGTGGTGGTCGGCAATGCACCGGTCGAGGCCGACAACCAGGCGCCGCTGGCCCAGGCCGACAACGGCAGCACCAGTGTCGGCGTGCCGCTGACCCTGAACCTGCTGCAGAACGACAGCGATCCGGACGGCAACGTGCCGCTGACCATCAGCGACCTCACCCAACCGGGTACGGGCCTGGGCGGCGTCGTGCTCAACGGCACCACCTCGGTCACCTACACCCCGCCTGCCGGGGCCACCCAGCCGTTGGTGGCGACCTTCAGCTACCGGGCGATGGACGCCAAGGGGCTGAAGTCGACACCCGCGACGGTGACCATCAACGTGGCGCCCAACCAGCCGCCAACCGTGACCTCGCAGACGGTCAGCACCCTGGGTGTACCGCTGACCATCAACGTCCTGGCCGGCGCCGCCGACCCCGAAGGCAACACGCCGCTGGTGGTCGCCAACGTCAGCCAGCCCGCCGCAGGCCGCGGCTCGGCAAGCACCGACGGCAGCACGGTGACCTACACCCCACCGGCCACGGTGACCTCGGCGTTCACCACCACCTTCACCTACCAGGTGCGCGATTCGCTGGGGGCGCTGTCCACCCCGGGCACCGTCACGGTGAACGTGTCGCCACGCCCGGCCGCCGAAACCTTCGCGGTCACCGCCGCCACGGTCCTGGCCCGCTCCAACAACCGCTTCAACTGGGACATCAGCGGCACCTCCTCGGTGACCACCGGCAACACCATCACCGTGCGGGTCACCACCACCACCGGCGTGCAGACCCTCGGCACCACCACGGTACCGGTGACCGGCCGCTGGCGGCTGACGGTGAGCAACAGCACCACCATCGTGCCGACGGCCAACCCGACGGCCACGGTGACCAGCAGCCAAGGCAGTACCCGCACCACCAACGTGACCGTGCAGTAACCCGGGAGAACGCCATGACCCGCCTGTACCCGCTGCTGCTGTGCCTGGCCCTCGCCGGCCAGGCACAAGCCGACGACCTGATGGACAACGCCGACCTCGCTGCCGGCAACGACCTCGGCGACCCGGTGATCATCCGCCTGCTGCCACCCGGCAGCGGCCAGTTGGCGGTGATCGAGCAGCAAGGGTCGGGCAACCGTGCCGCCGTCGACCAGAACGGCCAGGCCCTGCTGGGCCGCATCGTCCAGGAAGGCGGCGCGCAGGAGGCGTACATCCTGCAGGCAGGGAGTGACCTGATGGCCAACATCAGCCAGCAGGGATATGGCAACAGCGCTTCGATCCGCCAGAGCGGCAGTGGCAACAGTGCCAGCATCGAGCAGGTCGGCAACCACAACAGCGCAAGCATCGAGCAGGCCGGCACAGGCCTGAGCAGTTCAGTGACCCAAGCCGGCAATGGCCAGCATGTTCAGATCACCCAATATCGATAGACCTGGAGGCACCACCATGTTCAAGCTCGCTCCCTTAAGCGCCGCTATCGTCCTGGCCCTGGCTGGCCAGGTCATGGCCGACGACAGCACCTCGAACCAGTCGCAGACCGGTAACCAGAACATCGCCGAAGTGCAGCAGACCGTCGCACCGTTCGCCGCTGCCACCCAGACCCAGACCGGCAAGGGCCACAACCACCTGGCGGTGCAGGAAGCCAGCACCAGCTACATCAACCAGAGTGCCACCGGCTCGTACAACGCCGGCTACGCCGAGCAACTGTACGAGAACGCCAGCCACATCACCCAGCAGGCCGCGGGCAGCTACAACGATGCCTTCGCCAGCCAGTCGGTGGGCGAGAACAACCAGGCCAGCCAGCTTCAGGACGGCAGCGAGAACAAGTCGACCATCTGGCAGGACACCCAGACCACCAGCCAGGCCACCACCCAGCAGAGCGGCCAGCGCAACGAAGCCTACGTCGAGCAACTGTTCGGCGGCAGCAACAACCGCAGTACCGTCAACCAGGACGGCCAGGACAACTACGCCGCCACCGAGCACATACTGCACAACGATGGCTATATCCAGGTCTTCCAGCAGGGCAAGCAGAACTTCGCCTACGGCGACCAGCGCGACGGCAACGGCGGCACCATCGCCATCGACCAGTACGGCACCGGCCATTCGGTCGAGGTCTGGCAGGACACCCAGACCGGTGCCCAGGCTACCGTCAACCAGACCGGCCAGCTCAACGAAGGCTACATCGACCAGAGCTTCGGCAAGGACAACGTCGCCAACCTGTACCAACAGGGCAAGTCCAACGCCAGCTGGTCGGATCAGTTCGAAACCAACAATGCGAACACCACCATTTCCCAGAACGGCAGCAACAACCAGCACTTCACCTACCAGACCGGTGACAACCAAAGCCTGAAGATCACCACCAAGGGCACCGGCAACAAGGTCATGGCCAGCAACTGGAAGGGCGAGAAACTGGGCGGCCAGTTCGGCAAGAACCAGACCGCCACGCTCAACCAGAACGGCACCGGCAACAGCGTCAACCTGACCCAGAAGGGCGAGTACCAACGGGCCACGCTGAACCAGAACGGCACCGGCAACTCGATGCAGACCAAGCAGGCAGACAGCAACAACGAGCTGTACTTCGAGCAGAACGGCAGTGACAACATCCTCGTCGCCGACCAGCGCGGTACCGACAACTACGCCTACGGCTCGTCCAACGGCAGCGGCAACACCATTACCCTGGACCAGTCCGGCTACGCCAACCAGAGCATTACCAACCAGCTGTACGGCAGTGGCAACAGCGCCACGATCAAGCAGGCCGACAGCGCCAACGCCGCCTACGTGACCCAGGGCGGTACGGCCAACCAGGCGTTCGTCAACCAGAGCGGTGCCAACCAGACCGCCACCATCAGCCAGATGGGCAACGGCAACATGGCCACTGCTACCCAGCATTGAAGGCTCCCCCCTTGAACCGCGGCGTCTCCTCTCCCTGGCGCCGCGGTTCCTTTTTTTTTCAGCATCCAAAATAAATCCATCGACTCCAGGTTTGCGCGGTCCACGTAGGAGCGAGCGTTGCTCGCGATGGGCTGCAACGCAGCCCCGGCTCCATTGGCTGCGAAGCTGAAAAACTGGGGCCGCTGCGCGCCCCATCGCGAGCAATGCTCGCTCCTACCTGGCTGATGCGATCCCTGTGGGAGCGGGCTTGCCCGCGAAGAAGCCAGCGGCGCTACAATGGCCAACACCCAAACCCATGCCGCCGCCCCATGATCCAGTCCGACCTCGACCTGTTCGGCCCCCTGCCGCAACGCCTGGCCAGCCACACCGTGCTGCTGCCCGGCTTCGCCCTGGCCGGCATCGAGCCGCTGCTCGACGCCCTGCGCCCGGTGCTGCGCGCTGCGCCGTTGCGGCACATGCAGACCCCAGGCGGCCTGCGCATGGGCGTGGCGCTGACCAATTGCGGATCGCTGGGCTGGGTCAGTGATGCCAAGGGCTATCGCTACAGCCCGACCGACCCCATCAGCGGCAACCCTTGGCCCGCCCTGCCCCAGGTCCTGCTCGAGCTGGCGGGGCGAGCGGCAGCGGCAGCGGGTTTCGACGGCTTCGTGCCAGACGCCTGCCTGGTCAACCACTACCTGCCCGGCACCCGCCTGAGCCTGCACCAGGACCGCGACGAAGCGGATTTCGGCCAGCCGATCGTTTCCGTTTCACTGGGGTTGCCGGCGGTGTTCCTGTTTGGCGGGATGCAGCGGTCGGAGCGGACGCAGCGGATCGCGTTGAGCCCATGGGGATGTGCTGGTGTGGGGTGGCGAAGACCGGTTGCGCTTTCACGGAGTGCTGCCGATCAAGCCGGGGGTGCATCCGAGGATGGGGGAGCGGCGGATCAACCTGACCTTGCGCAAGGCGGGCTGATCGCGCAGACAGGACCGGCCTCTTCGCGGCTAAAGCCGCTCCCACAGGGGAATCACTGTCCTGAAGAAAAGTGAGTACCCTGTGGGAGCAACTTTAGCCCCACAGGGGAATCACTGTCCTGAAGAAAAGGAGTACCCTGTGGGAGCAACTTTAGCCCCACAGGGAAATCACTGTCCTGAAGAAAAGTGAGTACCCTGTGGGAGCGGCTTTAGCCGCGAAGAGGCCGGTGCAGGCTGGTCACTGGGGCTGGTTCTGGCTCAGGAACTTGTCCACCGTGGCCTTGCCGTCGCCTGCATCCCCCGCCACCTGCCACAGGTGCCGTTCGATGCCCTGGGCCAGCAAGTGCCCCACTGCCGCCTCGATCGCCGACAGCACGCACAGTTGTGCCGGTTCGTTGGTGGTGTACCCCACCTCGGCCTCGAGCAGCTTCTTGAACTCGATGAACTTGAACACCCCGGCACTGCGGCCCACCGAGTAGATGGTCTTGCTGGTCATGACGTTGGCCAGCACCTGCCCGGTACGCACGTCCACCGCGCGCAGGTTGACCGTGACCTGGTCGACCCGGTATTCGCGGGAGATGTCTATCCCGAGGTAGCGGGCGCCCTCGCCGCCGCTGCGCACGTTGGTGTCGTAGGCGATGATGCCGCCTTCGAGCATCAGGTTGGCCGCCTGCAACGGCGGCAGCTCGGCGACGATGTTCTCCGGCACGTCGGGTTTCTTCTGCGAGGCGCGGATGATCTTGCGTTCGGTCAGCAGGTTCTGCAGGCCCTCGCGCTCCAGCACCACGAACCAGCCGCTGGCGCTCAGCGCATCCATCAGCATGCTCGCCGCGCCCTGGGTGACACTGGTGGAGAACGAGCTGGCCGGGGTCGGCTTGTATTGCCCGGTCTGGTCACGGAAGCCATAGACCACCGCCATCAGCCGGCCTTTGGGGCGCGGCATGTTGATCAGGTCGTAATAGGTCGAGGCGCGCGGCGTCAGGGTCGGGGTTTCCGAGTCCTGTTCGGCCGGCATCGGCTCGCGCAGGCCGCAGCCCTGCAAGGTGGCGAAGATCAGCAAAGCGCTCAGCAGACGTTTCATGGTGTGCTCTCCCCAACTAGGTAGCCAGTCCCTCTCAGGGGTTCAGGCCATTCACCTGGATGACTGAAATTTCGCCCGAGGCGCGGTCGGTGACCTTGATGCTCAAGGCGCCGGAATCGTCGATCACGTCGATCAGGAACGCGTCGGTGGCCATGCTCCCGGTCTGGCCATTGCTGATGTTGTCCAGCAGCTGCGACAACATCCGCGACTCCAGCTGGTTGCTGAAGCGTTCCAGGGCCGAGGTGCCGCTGAACGCAGAAGTGCGGTCCTTGAGGTCGGGGTCGTCGTAGTCGTTCTGCGCCTGGGCGTTGTTCAGCAGCCAGGTGCCGTTGAGCGGGTTGCCGCCGAACGCCGGGTTGACCGGGGTGTACACCAGCTCGGTGGCCTGGGCGGCGAAGGCGCCGGCCAGCAGGCACACGGCCAGGCAACGGGGTATGCAGGTTTTCATAACTCATCCCTCTCCAGATCAGTGGTGTCCTGCAGCAGGCGTTGCAGCTTGCGCTGTATGACTTCCTGCTTGACCAGGTCGGCGGCCGCGACGGCCTCTTCTTTCAGTTGAGTGACGTTCGGTGGCAGAAAGCGGCGGTACAGCACGTCGCGATCGAACTCCACGGTCACCAGGCTGCCCCAGCGGGCATCCGGGCGCTCGCGTACCACCAGGTTGAAATCCAGGCGGCTGGTGGCGCGCAGGCGGTCGGCGAAGTAGTAGTAAAAGTCGTGGCCGATGTGCGAGATGGTGTTGTCGACGATGAAGCCTTTCATCTCGTCTTCGGCGTCGGCCATGGCCGCCACGGGCAGCCAGGCGGCCAGCAGCAGGCCCAGTGCGCACAGGCGTTTCATGGCGTGTCTCCTGGCCCGGCGTGGGTGCGGGCACCGCCGGCGCTTTCGTTGAAGGCCTGCTCGGCGACGAACTGCCAGTCGCTGTAGTGCTCCAGGCCCTCGAAACCGGAAAACTGCGTGTCGAAGCCACTGCGCTTGAACGGCGTGGCGTCGGAACGGCTGTGCACGCCGGTGATGCGGCCATCGATCGAGCGCAGCAGGCCCCACTCTTCACCGTTGCCGACCGGGTCCGGATACAGCCGGCGGATGTGCCTACGGGCCTCGGGAAAGCGGTTGTCCTCCAGCAGGTCCGCCAGGTCCTTGGGGTACTGGGCCAGGCCCGGCGAGGCGCGGTAGTAGCTGCGCAGGGCCTGGGCGTACTGGCCACCGACCCACAGCAGCTGGCGCTCGTGCTGGCGCTGGGCAACGCTCGACCACAGCGTGCCGGAGGCGGCCAGGGCCGTGGTGCTGATGGCGATCAGCAGCAGCACGCCGAGGTAGGTGAAGCCGGCGCAGGCCTTACCATTCTGCGAAGAGGCTGCCATCACGCGCCCTCCCTGTGGCACCGCTCTTGATGTCGGCCACACCGCCGGCCACGCCCTCGGGCGGTGGCAGCAGCTGCCAGGCGTCGCTGCGCTCGGTGATCGGGTCGACCGGGGTATTGCGCAGGTAGCGCTGTTCCACCAACTGGTCGAGCGAGTCCGGGTAGTGGCCGGTGTCGCCGTAGTAGTGGTCCAGGGCCTCGCGCAGCACCGCCAGGCTCTGGCGCAGGGTGGCCTCGCGCGAGGTCTCCAGGCTGTTGAAGTAGCGCGGCATGGCGATGGTCATCAACGTGGCGATGATCGCCAGCACCACCAGCAGCTCGATCAGGGTAAAGCCTTTGCTGCGTTTCATGGCCGTCACCATTGCCCGTAGGGGATGTTGTCGAGGCCTTTGCCCCGGGCCTTCGAATACACGTCGAACACGTCCTCGCCTTCGCGCGGGTTGTCCGGGCTGCTGTCGTAGGAACGCAGGCCCCAGCCACCCTCGTCTTCACCCTTGGCCGCCACCAGCGGGTCGTGGGGGATGCGCCGCAGGAAGTAGAACTTGGCGCCCTTGGCGCTGCGCACATCGCGCACGCCGTCGACCAGCACCTGCAGGTTCGGCGGGTAGCCGCTGGCGTCCAGGCGCTTTTCGATGTAGCCGGCGTCGAAGGCGCGCTTGTAGGCATCGATGGCGTCGCGGATCTGGTACAGCGCCTCGCGCAGCTGCTGCTCCTTGCCACGGCGCACCACGGTTTCGGTGAGCGGTGCGGCCATGGTCGCGAGCATCCCGAGCAGGGCCAGGGTCAGCACCACCTCGATGAGGCTGAAACCCTGCTGGTGGCGTTTCATGGCCGTGGGCTCACGGTGGCCGGGACGCTGGCCATCTGGCTCTCGACCACCGGCGCGTTGTCGCGGTCGTCGCTCGGCACGTTGCCGGGCACATCGCGCGGTGGCAGTGGCATCGCCTGGCGCACCTGCATGCTCGACTCGGTGCCGGTGCCGAACTCCATGTCCGACGGGCTCTGGTACGGCAGGTTGCGCACGATGCGCGGGGTGATCGCCAGCACCAGCTCGCTCTTGCTCATGTCGTCCTTGTTGCTGCCGAACAGCCGGCCCAGGCCAGGGATGTCGCCAAAGCCGGGGATCTTGTTGCCGCTGGCGTTGTGGTCGTTGCGCACCAGGCCGGCCAGCACCTGGGTTTCGCCATCGTGCAGGCGCAGGCTGGTCTGGGCGTTGCGGGTGTCGACCTGGACCGGGATGGTGCCCTGGCGAGTGGCTTCAAGCGGGGTCGCGTTGCTGACTTCCAGGGCGATCTTGATCGCCACTTCGTTGTTCAGGTGCACGGTGGGCTGCACTTCGAGCTTCAAGCCGACATCCAGGTAGGTGACGCTCTCGGTGATCACCGGGCCCTGGGTCGAGGGCACCGAGGTGGCGCTGATGATCGGCACCCGCTGGCCGATGTGGATGCGCGCCTGTTCACGGTTGCTGACGCGGATCACCGGGCTGGCCAGGGTGTTGATGTCCTTGTCCTGGGCGTTGATCTTGGCCTGGGGGGCCGGCGAGATGCTGATGCGGCTGGAGTTGATGCCGCGCAGCTGGTCGAGCACGCTGACCGAGCTGCCGTCGCTGCTCAGCACGCCGAAGGTATTGGGCCATTGCAGGCCGAGGTCGAGGATGCGCGAGGTGGCCACCTCCATCACCTCCACTTCCAGCACCACTTCAGGGTTGGACTGGTCCTGGGACTGCAGCAGTTTTTCGGCCATGCGGATGGCGTCGGGGGTGTCGCGCATGGTCAGGGTGTTGAGGCGCTCGTCGACGAACACGTCGCGGGTCTTGAGCATGGTCTTGACCATGTTCAGCGCGGTGTTGGCGTCGATGCTGGTCAGGTAGAAGGTGCGCATGACCAGTTCCTGGTAGTCCTTGGTCTTCTGCGGCGAGTCGGGGTAGATCATCAGGGTGTTGTCGTTGACGACCTTCTGGCGCAGCTGGTTCTGTTCCAGCAGCAGGGCGATGGCGTCCTCGATGCGCACGTCGCGGACGAAGATGGTGGCCTTCATGTCCGGGCGCAGGTCGCGATCGAAGATGAAGTTGACCCCGGCCACCTGCGACAGCACCTCGAAGATGTTTTTCAGCGCGGCGTCACGGAACTCCAGGGTCACCGGCCGTTCCAGCTTGCTGCGCAGTTGCGGGAAGGGTTGCGCGGTGCGTGCCTGGACGTTCTCGATGTCGGTGCGCAGGGCAATGCCCTTCTGGTTCTGCGGGTCCAGGCGCAGTACTTCGCGCATGTAGCGCTCGGCGCCGAACAGGTCGCCCTGGCGCAGCGATGCCTGGCCCAGGGCCACGCGCTCGTCGAGGGTGCGCACCAGCTCGATCTGGCGGATGCCTTCCTGGGCGCGGCGGTTGTTCGGCTCGAGGGTCAGCACCCGGCCGTAGCCCATGCGCGCACCGGCAAAATCGTGGCGGCTGCGGTCGGCGTCGGCCTGGGCGATCAGTGCCTCCACCGCGGCCTGCCGGCCATGGGCCAGGGCGATGTTCAGCTCGGTGTCGCGCGGGTCATCGCGCAGGGCCTCTTCCAGGCGAGCGATGCCGGCCTCGTACTGGCCCTCCTTGATCAGCTGGTCGCTGTCCTTGCGCACCGCGCTGGAGCCGCAGCCGGCGATGGCCACGCACAGCGCCAGCAGCAGGAACGGGGCTGGTTTGCACATCTTCGAAGAGTTCATGGTGCGCTCCCTACAGACAAGGTCTGTGATTGATGCAAGGGCAGGTAAACCAGGTCCAGCTCGTTGGCCGAGACTCTGTCGAGGCGGTAGGTGTCGTCGATCACGTCGCCCTGGCGCACGACGTAGAGCTTTTCGCCGCTCTGCAGGAACACCTGCAGGTCGTCACGGTCGCCGAGGCGGCCGATGAATTCGAACGGCAGCGCCGGGGCGGTGGGTGCGGCCGGCGCCACGGGGGCGGCGACCACGGGTTGTTCGGTGACCGTGGCCAGGGTGGCAGGGGCAGTCCATTGCTGGGCGGGGAACAGATCGCGGGAGGCCTGTTCCGGCCCTTTCGCGGGTGAACCCGCTCCCACAGGGTCGGCGGCGCCCACAGGGCCTGTGGGAGCGGGTTTACCCGCGAAGGGGGCGACACCCTCTTCCTCGTTGAACCAGTGCCCCGGAGCCCATGCCAACACGGCACTGACCCCAAGGAACCCGGCCCACATCACGGCACGTTGAATGTTCATCACGACCTCGACAGGTAGAGGGTCAGGCGTACCCGCCCATTGAGCTCGGTGTCACCGATGCGTTTGCGCTGCAGTTCCAGGTCCTCCAGCACCAGGGTCGGCAGCTGCCCGATCAGCCCGCGCAGGAAGCCGCGGATCTGCGGGTAGCTGCCGCGCACCGGCAGGATGATCTGGTAGCGCGCCAGCTGGGTCTTGGGGTCGACGCCCAGGGCATACTCACCGCGGGCCAGGCTGATGTTCTCGGCGCTGGCCAACTGGTACAGGCGCTCGATCAGGTCACTGGCCTGCGGTTGCCCAGGTAGTTGCTGGCGCAGGCTGTCCAGCGCCTGCTGCTCGGGCTTGACGGCGATCTTCAGCTCGCCGCGCTTGACCTTCTCGACCTGCACGCTGGCCTCGGCCTCGCTGGCACGCAGTTCGCGCACCGCCTGCCACTGGGGCAGCACGCCGGCCAGGGCGATGCCGACGGCCAGGGCGCTGATGGCGATGGCGCCCAGGCCCACCGGGCCGACCCGGCGCAGGTGTTCCTGAACGATGAGGCTGTTCACGGCATCAGGGACGCGCATGGCCGGTCTCCCAGGTGGCGGTAAGGTTGAAGCGCACCGGGTGCTCAGGCTGCCCGGCCACCACTTCGTGGTTGACCAGCGACACATCGCTGAGCTCGGCACTGCGCTCCAGGCGCTGGTGGTACTGCAGCATCGCTTCGAGGTTGCGCGCCTCGGCGCTGATGCGGACCTGGCCCTTGCGCGCATCCGGGGTCAGGGACAGCAACGCGACGTCTTCCTGGGGCTGCGCTTCGAGCATGGCGAACAGCGCCTGCCACGGCCGTTGCAGCTGCTGCGAGACGCTGCGCATCTGCGCCAGGCGCTCGGCCTGCTCGCGGCTGACAGCGCTGTTCTGCGGCGCGGCGGGGGCCGGACGGCGGCCCAGTTGCAGCTCCAGGCTATGCACGCGGGCCTCCAGGCCCAGCTGCTGGTCCTGCAGTTGCTGCTGCAGCAGCACCAGCGCGGCGACGGCGACGCCGGCCAGGGCCAGCAGCGACCAGGCCAGCGGGCGGCTGCGACGGGGCTGGAATTCCAGGTCGAGGCGGCGCATGTCAGGCCACCGCCCGCCACATGGCGCACAGCGGGTCGCTGTCGCCGGCCGGCTGGCACAGCTGCACCGCCGTCAGTTGCGGCACGTCAGCACGGCCCGGGGCATGCAGGTAGACCCGCGGCAGGTGTTCGCCGTACAGCTCGCAGGTGCGCTCGATCAGCGCCTGCAAGGCCTGGTCGCTGTCTGCGCAGCCCTGGGCCAGCACCTGTTGCCAGGCGCCGCCGGCGGCCAGCAGCAGCACGCTGCGGCGCGGCTCGGCCAGCACGAAGAGGAAGTCGCCCTGCCCCAGCTGCGCCGAGCAGCGGTTGTAGGCGGCCATCAGGTACGGCTGCACCGAGCGCAGGCTCAGGCGGCTTTCCCGGCCCAGGCCCTGCAGGCCTTGCAGCAGCGCCTCGGGCAGTGCCGTGGCGATGCGCGCGGCACCGGCCGGCTCCGGCGAGAGGACGATGCGCCAGTCGTCCAGCGACTGGCCGTAGAGGTTCTCGAAACAGGCCCGGGCGTAGGCCTCCAGCTCGCGGGGGTGGCCGATGGCATCGCTCCACGGCACCAGGCAGAAGCGGCTGTAGCGGGCCGACAGCAGCACACGCAGCTGGGCGCCTTTGACCGCATGTTCGGCAAGCAGCGCGCCGAGTGCCTGCAAGGCAGCTTCCCAGGCCGGTTGCGCAGCGTCGCTGGAGAACCCGCGGCTACCCAGCCACTGATGTTGATTGGCGTGCCAGCGACCCAGGCCGACACCCTCGGCGCCGAGTACGGCGCAGAAACGTTCAGGCGATAAATGTGACACGGTTGATCTCCTCGAGAGTGGTACGGCCATCACGGACCAGGTCCAGGGCCGAGGCCCGCAGCAGGCGCAGGCCGCGCTGGCAGGCCAGCTGCTTGATCTGCGACAGGGGGCGGCGTTCGACGATCATCTGCCGCAGGTCGTCGTCCAGGTGCAGCAGTTCGGCGATCGCGCTGCGGCCGCGGTAGCCGCTGCCGCGGCACTGCCCGCAGCCGTGGGCGCGCACGAAGGTCCAGCCGGCCACCGCCGCGCGGGTCAGGCCCGAGGCGGCCAGCGTTGCGTCATCGGTCTCGCACGGCGTGCAGCAGTGCGGGCAGGCCAGGCGGATCAGGCGCTGGGCCAGCACGGCGTTGAGCGCCGAGACGAAGCTGTAGGGGTCGACCTGCATCTGGCTGAAGCGGCCGATCACGTCGAACACGTTGTTGGCGTGGATGGTGGTGAACACCAGGTGGCCGGTCAGCGCCGACTGCACGGCGATCTGCGCGGTGTCCGGGTCGCGGATCTCGCCGACCAGGATCTTGTCCGGGTCGTGGCGCAGGATCGAGCGCAGGCCGCGGGCGAAGGTCAGGCCCTTCTTCTCGTTGACCGGGATCTGCAGCACGCCGGGCAGCTGGTACTCGACCGGGTCCTCGATGGTGATGATCTTGTCCACGCCATGGTTGATCTCGCTGAGCATGGCGTACAGGGTGGTGGTCTTGCCGCTGCCGGTGGGGCCGGTCACCAGGATCATGCCGTAGGGCTCGGCGGCCAGCCGGCGCAGGGCCTGCAGGGTTTCATCGGCAAAGCCCAGGGCCTGCAGCTGCACACCGCTGACACGGTCGGACAGGTCCTGCTTGTCGAGCACCCGCAGCACGGCGTCTTCGCCGAAGATGCTCGGCATGATCGACACCCGGAAGTCGATCTGCCGGTCGCCGATGGCGACCTTGAAGCGGCCGTCCTGGGGCACCCGTTTTTCGCCGATGTCCAGCTCGGCCATGACCTTGATGCGCGAGATCACCTGGTCGGCAAACGCGCTGCCGCTGGCCTTGCCGGCGCCGTTGAGCACGCCGTCGATGCGGTATTTGAGGGTCAGCCCCTGGCCGGTCATGCTCAGGTGGATATCGCTGGCGTGCTGCTTGAGGGCATCGTAGAGGGTCGAGTTGACCAGCTTCACCACCTTGCTCTGGTCTTCGCTGATGCTGGTCAGCGACAGGCGTTGCAGCGGGTCGTGCTCGTGGCCGGCCTCGGCATCGTGGTCGAGGGCGTCGACGGCGTGGAAGCTTTCTTCGTGACGGGCCAGGAAAGTGGCCAGGTCTGCGGCATGCACCAGGTACAGCGGGGCACCTTGCAGGACGTCATCGACCCAGGCCAGGCGGGCCGGGTCGAAGGGGTCGGCGAACACGCCGAGCAACGCGCCGTCGTGTTCGATGAGGGCGAATTCACGCTTCAGGCACTGGGCCAGGCTGACCTTGTCGAAGCGTGGCGTGCCGGCCAGCAGGGCCTGGGTGTCCAGCGCCGGGTAATGCAGGGTGGCGGCCAGGCGGCGGGTGAAGGTGTCGGGGAGATCGCAAGCCAGCCGTTGCAGGCAGTCGAGCAGACGTTCGTCACCGGCTTGCAGGCGGGCCTGGGCCAGGAGCTCGCGGGGGTAGGCGACCGGGCGGGGGTCTTGGGAAGACCCCATCGCGGATAGATACGCTCCTACATCGAACACTTCGGACATGGCCTGCGACTCCGCTCAGGGGCGCGTCGCAGGCTGGTCGAACCAGGGCAGCGGGCGCCGCTATTCCCCGGTGAGCAGTTGGTCGTCGTCAGGTCCAGGGGGCTTGGCGCCATTGCGGCGGCGGTCGGCCAACACCCAGCTTCCATCGTACAACTGCAAGGGGAACGATTGATTGCTGTTCTGGCGTCGTTCGACAAACCCTTCGGCTGGCTGATCAGTGGCCCTGCGCCGGCGCTCGATGCCCATCAGGTCGAAGATCGCGCGGGCCAGTTCCGCCAACGGGAACGGCTTGAACAGGACATGGGTCACGCCCAGATCGGCGGCCCGCTCACGGACCTCGGCGGTCGGGTGGGCGGTGATCAGCACGAAGTGGCATTGCCTGTTCCTGCGCACGGTCTCCAGGACCTGAAAACCCTCCATGTCGGGCAAGCGGTAATCCAGCACAATCACTTCCGGTGCCAGGCTCTGAGCCTGCGCGATACCCGCAGCACCGTCGTGGGCAACGTGAACGTCCAGGCCTTGTGCCTGCAGATACGCCTGCAGGTTCTGCGCAAGGGTCTGCTCGTCATCGACTACCAATACTCTGTTCACCAAGGTCGACTCCCAAGAACTGCCCGGTTACCCGGTCTGCGAAGTGCGGCCTCGATAAGGCTTGAGCAGGCTTCGTGCCAGGCGTGAATGTTCATTTCGCACCACTGTAAGTCATTGAGCTGACTGGGCTTCCCCAGAGCCTTCGGCGCAGCCGCATACCCGGTTCCCCACATCCGGGGAACGTGATGGCACATTGCCAAGCCGCTATTCCCCAGTGTTGGGGAAACGCCATCGGCACCGTCAGTCGGCAAATTCCACTGTAGCGGATTGGCGCAAACGTTGGCGCACGGACTGGCGCGCCTGGGCCTGCAATTGGCCGATGAGCGCGGCCCTGGCCAAAGCCAGGCCCTGTTCCGGTATGACCGAAGGGTTATCACTTTGGTTCTGCGTTCCTTGCAAAGTGTGCCGATTGGCCTGGTAGAACGCTTCCACCTGCGCCGCGCTGGGTGGGTCTACCGACGTGAGCTCGGCGTATACCTGCTGCGCGGCCAGGTCATGGCGCAGGTAGTGAGCGTACCCCGCCCGGTCGAAACCTGCATCTGCCAGGTGCCTGTCGAACACCACCGCGCTGCCGAACGCGGCCTCGATCTCGCCAAGCCGGGCGGACAGCTGTTCATCACTGATGCCGATACCCCGGCGCTGGGCTTCCTGCCAGAGCAGCTCCTTGTCGATCAACGCGTCCAGGGCCTGCTCGCGCAGGCGCTTGTACAGGCCCGGATTGCGGATACTCGACAGCGCCCGCCCCTGGGCCTCGAGGTACTCGGTGAGGTAGCGCTCGAGGCGCATCACCCCGATCTCCACGCCATTGACCCGAGCCGCCGGCAGCTCGGCCCAGCCGGCCCGGGACAGCAGCAGCAACAGGCACAGCAACAGGGTACGCATGGTGACCTCCTTCATGGGCTGTCCGCCACTGGCCGGTACGGGCCCACGGCGGTGAAGCGTGGCCCGGGCAGCGTGACCGCGACCACATGGGCGCCGGCCATGCCCTGGCGGCGGCCGGGGCCGAAGCCCAGGGCCGGAGTCAGGCCGGTGTCGACGTCGTGCAGGCCTTCCAGGGCGGCGACCAGCTTTTCGCGGCTGGCATCGCGGCCGATCTGTTTCAAGGCGTCCATCAGCAGCCGCAAGGCACACAGGGTGTTGACCTGCAACGAGGCCTGGCGTCGATCCAGGCCCTGGCGCTGCTGCAGGCCGGCCAGGGCCGCCCTGCCCTGTTCGGTCCAGTCGCCCGGAACGAACGGGTAGGCCAGCAACAGCCGTTGCGACCACGCCGCCGGCAGGTTGGCCACGGCGCCGGCCACCTGGCTGGAGGCCGCCAACAGATAGGGCGCCCGGCCTTCGGCCTGGAGCACGGCGGCCATCTCGGCGAAATCCTCGGCATGGCCGAGGAAGACGATGCCCGGCGCCGCCACGGCCTGGCCGTTGAACGCTTCGGCCGCCGGCAATCGCCAGCCTTGGCCCATGAGCTGCTCGCGCACCTGCTCGGCCAACGGCGCCTGTTCGCTGCCGGCGTATACCACGCGCAGGTCATCAGGCAACAGGCCCAGGGCCGTTCGGGCGTGCTCGGCCAGGCTCTGCATCTGGCTGGCGATACCGGGCAAGGGGTCGAAAATCTGTGGGCTGCCACCGCTGCGCGGAGTGTTGCCGACCAGCGGCACAGCGTGCTGTTCGAGCAGTGCCGGCAACTGCTGGTCAAGCTGGGGAACCAACGGTGCGATCAAGGAGAACACCTGGTCCTGCTCGAGCAAACGCTGCAGCGCACGCTCGGCACTGGCCGGATCGGGGCCGGGGTCAGCCACCATCAGTTGCAGGCGCCGGCCGTGGATACCGCCCTGCTGGTTGAGCTGGGCGATGCCGTCCTCCAGCACCGCGCGCACCACCTGGCCGGCCTCGGCCAGCGGCCCGCTGGCGGGCAGCAGGGTGCCCAGGCGCAGCACGCCCTCCTCCACGCCGGGGTCGCGTTCATCGCCCAGGCGCTTGAGGTAGGCGGTGAGGTTGCGCTGGTCGGCCAGGGTCAGGTCGAAGCGTGGCATGGCCGGGTCCAGGCGGTTGCCGGCCGGATCGACCCCGTGGCGGATGACGCGGGCCAGGCTGCTGTCGCTGTAGGCCGGGTAGCGGCGGCTGTTGGCCTGGCGCTCGCCCGGCCCCAGGGCCAGGCGCTGCCAGTCCAGGCTCGGCGGGCGCACGCCGCCTTCGGCGCGGCCGCGGCCGTCGTTGCCGTGGCAACTGGCGCAGGGCAGCACGCTGGCGGGGACGCTCATGCCGCTGGCGCCGACCCGCGCGGTAAGCTGGGCGTCGCTGCTGGAGAGGCCTTCGCGGTAAAGGCGTTTGCCAGCTTGCTCGTTTGCGCTCAGATCCAACGCGTGGGTTGTGTTGCAAAGGCTGAGGCTTATCAGCAAGGTCAGGACTTTTGCAATGTTCTTGCCGGCCTCTTCGCGGCTGAAGCCGCTCCCACAGGGGCCGGGGTCACCCGCGAAGCAGCCGGCAATGTCCATGGCTCAACGCCCGGCCAGAGGTTGCGCCAGCAGCTGCAGGCGCTGGGCGATGGCAGCGGGCGGCGCATCCGGGCGGATCTTGCTCCAGCGCTTGCCGGCCACGTCACCGGCGATCAGCTGGGTCGAATGCTGTTCGGGGCTGGGCAGGAACTGGCCGATGCGGCCCAGCACCAGGTCGACGCTGGCCTTGTCGCCCGTGAGGAACAGCCAGTTGGCGCTGTCCACCCCTTGTTTCTCGGCATAGGCCTTGAGCGCGGCCGGGGTGTCATTGAGCGGGTCGCTGCTGATCGACACGAAGGTCACCTGGCTCGCCAGCTCCGGCCCCATGGCCTCGCGCACGTCTCGCAACTTGCGGGTGATCAACGGGCAGGCGTCGGTGCAGTGGGTGAAGATCACATTGAGCATCACCACCTTGCCCTTGAGCACATCGCTGTAGAAGCGCAGTTCACGGCCGTTCTGGTCCTTGAGCACGGTGTCGGTGAACCAGGTCTGGGCATCGCGGGTGCCACCGCCACTGGTCATGGTCGGCGGCGCCGGTTGCGGGGTGGGCCCCTCGGGGGCGTGGCCTTCATGGGCGAAGGCCACCGCGCTGAGGATCCACAGGCAGACCACCAGGGCCAGCCAGTCGGTGCTGCGCATCGTGGTATGTCGGGTCATGCTGCTCATGGCTGCTCCTCATGGTGTTCGGCGATGGCGGTGCTCTTGGCGTGCACGCGGCGGGCGCTCAGGCGGTTGACTTCCTCGACCAGCACGGCGGGGTCGGTGAAACCGTAGTAGCGCGTCCAGTGGCCGCTGCGCCCGTCGCCCACGAGAATCAGCGGCGGGTGCTGGCTGAGGTCGGCGCTGAAGCTGCCCAGCCCCTTGAGGGTCTCGGTGATCGCGTAGGGCGAGCCGGTCAGCCAGCTCCAGCCCGGACCATGCTGGAAGGCCCTGGCATAGCGTTGCAGGCGCTTGGCATCGTCACGCTGCGGGTCGACGCTGATCGACACCAGCCGTACCTCCTCGCCCACCCGGCCGCCCAGCTGCTGCTGGACCTTGCCCATGATCGACGACACCACCGGGCACACCGTGGTGCAACTGGTGTAGATGAAACCCATGACCACCAGGTGCTCGCCCACCAGGTCCTTTTCCAGGCGCACCGGCATGCCGTCCTGGTCGAGCAGCGCGACATCGGCAAAGCGCACGCTGGCCTTTTCCTGGTGGGCCGCCGCTGGCGGCTCGGCCTTGGCGTCATGGTCGTGGCCGGCGTGGGCCAGGGCGAGCTGACTGGCCAGGGCCAGGCTGAGGGCAAGCAGGTGGCAGGCAGGCTTGGCATTCATCGCACGTTCCTCAGGTCGGTCTGGGCAGCGCTCGCCGTGACGGCCGGCAGCACGCGCAGGCTGGTGTAGTTTTCTTCGGCGAACTTGCGCCCCAACGAAGGCGACTGCACATGCAGGTACCAGGCGCCGGGTTCGGGCAACGCCAGGGCCGCCTGGTACACGCCCTCGCCCACCTCGGTGAGCGGCAGGTTGCGCGGCAGCGACGACGGCGCCAGGAAGTAGCGCAGGGTCAGGTCGTTCAGGCCCAGCCGCGGCCGGCCATCGTCACCGACGATGCGCACCTTGGCGGTGAAGGCGCTGTCCTGGGCCTGCGGCTGGTCGAGGCCGATGAACTCGGCATGGGCGCCACGGCGCCGGGTGGCATCGGGCGCGGCGGCCACGTTGGTGCTGAAGCAGTGGATGATCTGCGGCTGGTTGAGCAGGAAGGCCACGTCGAAGGTGCCGGCGGCGGGCATCTTCACCGTCGAGCCGTAGACGCCGGGCGCCAGCTCGCGCAGGCTGCGGTCGATGACCAGGGTCGCACGGGCCTGGTGGCCGCGGTTGTTGTAGCCGGACATCGGTGCGTTCATGCCTTCGGCATAGAAGTAGGTGGTGTTGTCCACCGGGTTGACCACGAACACCGAGTTGTCGTCACGCGACACCGCCAGCCCCTGGGCCAGCGGCAGCTCACCGGCCTGGCGCGGCGCGGCGGGGCCGGCCTCGAAGCCCTGGACGATCGGCGTGCGCCCTTCCCCCAGGCTGCCCAGGTTGATCATGCTGACCTTGCTCGAGGCCAGGCCGCGGACGTAGGCATAGCCCTTGGTGAAGGTCAGTTGGTAGGGTTCGGCCGCCACCGGGATACGGTGGATCAAGGTGTCGGTGCTGGCGTCGATCACCAGGGCCTGGTTGTCGACGGTGTTGAGCACGATGCCGTAGCGGCCATCGCTGCTGAAGCGCATCGGCCCCAGGCCCTGCTCGGCCTTGACCACATGGCGCAGCTGGTGGCTGCGGGCGTCGATCACGTGCACCGTGCCAGCCTCGCCATCGGCCACGTACACCGCCTGGGACAGCGCCGAGTAGGCTACCGACAGGGGGTGCGGGCCGACCTCCAGGGTCTTCACCAGGCGCAATTCGGGGATGTCGATGATGCTCAGGGTGCCGCCGTCGCGGTTGCTGACGAAGGCATAGCGCGAATCGGCGCTGAAGGCGATTTCGTGGTGCCCGGAGCCGGTGGCGAAGCTCTTGAGCATGCTGCGGCTGGGCACGTCGATCACCGTCACCCCGCCCTTGGCCGGGTCGCTGCTGTTGTTGCCCACCCACAGGCGCAGCTGGTCCGGTTGCAGGGCCACCCGCACCGGCAGGTCGCCAGCGTCCAGGTTGGCCACGCGGGTGAAGGTTTCAGTGTCGATCACGGCCACCTGGCCGCGCTCGGGCATCGATACGAACACCTGCTTGTCGTCGACCGTGGCCGCCCAGTCCATGGGCCGGCCCGGCAGGTCGATGCGCGCCAGGGTGCTGGTGATGCCACCGACCGAGACGGTCGGGTCGATCACGGTCAGGCTGGCATCCTTGTTCAGCATCAGCAGGAAGTAACTGTTCAGGTCGAGCAAGGGCCGCGCGCCGATGCTGCTCTTGAGGAACAGCGCCACCCGCGCCTTGCAGCTCTGGTCGCGGTTGCCGCCTTCGAGCGGCGCCGCCTGCGCCGGGTCGATCCAGGCCCCCGGGGCCATGCCCGACAGCGGTTGGCCGCTGGCCTGGTCGCTGACCTTGAAACGGATGTTGGCGAAGGCGCCTTCACGCAGCTCGGCGCCGGCCAGCGGCCGTGCCTCGAATTCCACGGTCACCCCATCGCGGCTGAGGCGGTGCAGGGCCTGCGGGTCGGCGGGCTCCTGCAGCAACTCGCGGGGGTCGCACCAGAGTTTTTCATAGGCGACCCCGAGGCCGATCAGGGCCATGCTCAGCAACAGGCCGGCGTAGGCCGGGCGCAATTTGAGCGTCATGGTCGTGCCCTCTTGCGCGGGCGGGGCGGGAATGCGGTTGCAACGACCATGTAGCACCTCCACAGGTCTCAGGATTCTGCAGAGATATTGCAAGTGGTATGCCATAAAAATTATCCCCATGAATCAGCTAGTTAGAAAAACAACCAGAGAAACATGGGGAGGATGACCTGGCGCCATTCCCCAAACCCGGGGCCAGAAAACGGGTTGCCTGGGAACCGCCGACCGCTGAAATAGCACAAGGGGCGCAATGCGCCCCTTGTTCCTTGCTGGTACAACGACTATTGCGCGGGTGCCGTTGCCGGCGGTGGGTCATTGGTTACCCGCAGGATGCCCCACAACCCCGACAGATTCCCGTACGCCGCATAGTCGCGGAACAGGTAATCCCCCGGCACCGCATTGGCCCCACCCGCGCTCGGCAGCATGAAGCTGAAGTGCGCCGCCGGCAGCACGCTCTCCTGGGCGCCGATGTACATGGCCATCGGGTTGTAGCCGAAGCGCACCGAGCCGATACCCGGCAAGCCCATGGGGTAGCCGTCGACATCGCTCTTCTCGGCCTGGTAATTGTGCAGCGGCCACAGGTGCCCATCGAGCTGGTAGGTGATGCCGCGGCTGCCACCGCTGGGCATCAGCACGTGGCTGCGCACCGGTTGCCCCGGCTTGGCATACAGCACCGGGGTTTGCGGGTCGCCGCCCACCAGGGCATTGCTGTAGGCCATGTGCGCGTTGGGCACGTCGGCGAAGCCAAAGCCATCGGCATGGCCGAACGGCGCATCCGGGGCCAGGCCGAAGCGCAGCCACAGCGGCTCGGTCTTGTAGTTCATGGCCATGTTGCCGTTGTCCTTGGGATCGCCCGGCACGCCGTTGCCCTCGGTGGCGATGCCTTCGACCGGCCTGCCATCGGCCCAGCGCATGTTCAGCGAACGCTGCCACACCGTCACCAGGTCGCGGTAGTCGGGCTGGCCGCTGACCTTGACCGTGGCCTGGGCCCGCATGGCGCTGTCCTCGGTCCAGGTCGCGGTCTGCGGCAGGATGCTCATGCCGCCGACCAGGCCCTTCTGCGGCTGCTTGATGACATCCGCAGGCGTCAGGTTGAGGCCGCCGAACTCGATGGCGGTGGTGTTGATGTTGTCCACCGTGCGGCCCAGTTGCAGGATCGGCTTGCCCTCGCGCTCCAGGTGCCCGGCGTAGTACTGGTACACCCGGCTCGGGTACGCGCCGCTGTTGCCCACCCGCGGCGGCACGGTCTGCACCGGGTTGGCGCCGACGTTGACGCCGTCCGACTTGGTGATGTCGTAGGCCAGCAGTTGCGCATGCAGGCCAACATGGCTGGACGGGCGCATCAGGTTGTTGTTGAAGGCGGTGGAACCTTCGCTGTCGAAGCGGTCACGCTTGACCACGTTCTGCATCACCGCCGTGCTGGGCAAGTCCGGCATCACCTGCGGCAGGCGGTTTTCCAGGGTGATGCTGAGGCAGTCACCGGCGTTGGCACGCAACACCAGCGGCTCCACCGGGACCCCGGCCTTGAGCTTGCCGGAGATCGGGTCAAGGTCGGCCTTGCGCACGTACAGCACGGCGGTCGGGTCGTGCAGCGGCGCGCTGTGGCCGCCGACGGTGAAGGTGGTGCCGTCCTCCTCGTCGACCACCGTCACCTGCGGGATGCTGGTCTTGCGGCTGTTGAACACCAGGGTGCCGCCATTGGCCTTGAGCGGGCCGCCGACATGCTGGTTGATCCCGGCCGGGTCGCCGATGCTGACACCGTTGCGGTTTTCCAGGATGTCGTTGGCCAGCGCGGCGACGATCTCGTAGCTGCGCTTGACCGTGGCGCGGGTGCCGATGCCATTTGGGTTGGCCGTGGTTTTCGGGCAGATGCCGTCGAAGTTGACCGTGTTGCGCATGGCCACCGGTTGCGGGTTGTTCGGCAGCGCGAACAGGTCGGCACGTTGCCCGGTGTAGTTGCGCATCACCCCCCAGATGCCGTTCCAGTAGCCTTCCAGGGCAGCATCCATGGAGTACAGGTAGTCGCCGTTGGTGGCGGCGGAACTGGAGATCATCGACACCGGTGCCATGAAGCCCATCTGCTCGGAGATACCGATCATCTGCGACGACTTCCACCCCGAGTTGGAGCTGTTGCCGAAGCCCGAGCCGTTCTGCAGCCACTTCACGCCGTGCAGGGTGACGTTGTGCTCCTCTTCATGGCCCCCGGCGTGCAGGCGCAAGCGCACGTTGTCGCCGGAGTAGGTACGCAGCATCGGCGTGAACGGGTCGCCCGGTTCGCTGCCAGCCTTGTTGATGTTAGGTGGGAACAGCGTGGTGCCACCGGTGGGGCCGACCGCCGAGGTGATCGCCGAAGGCGCCAGGTTCATCGCCGGGATCGCCCGGTCGGTGCGGCTCTGCAGGGCATAGCCGAGGTCACCGCCAAGGCCGTCGGCCTGCATCCCGCGCTTGCCGTCCGGGCCGACCTTGTTCGGGTCGAACACGCGCAGGGCCAGCGGCTCGTTGCGGTAGTTGACGACGAACATGCCTGGGTCATCCACCGAGATCGCCTGCGGGCACGGCCGGCTCGGGCAGCCTGGGCTGAGCCCGCCACGCGACTCGACCACCGATTCGAGCAGGTTCGAGGCCTTCTGCCGCACCGGTGGGTTGATGGCGTAGCGGAAGCTGTCGGCAGTCGGCGGATAGGCTTGGCCGTTAGGCACGCCGTCGGGGCCGGCGCCGACGTACACGCCGGCTTCATAGGCATGCTGGAAGTCGCTGTACTCGAGGAAGAACTCGCGGTAGCTGTCGTTCTTGCCATCGCCGTCGTGGTCGCCGGTCTGGATCACCGCCTGCCACGAGGTCGGGCCGCCGTCCTGGCGGGTGCCAGGGTTGTACAGCTTCTCGCCCGTTTCGGCGTGGAACCAGGTGGAGCCGGCGGGTTCGGCCAGCACGGTGGCATACAGCCCCAGCTGCTGGTGGGTCGATGGGCCGAGGTGGTCGTGGGTGAAGATGGTGCCCAGGCCCCGGTCGACGTTATGCACGTTCACCAGCGGGTCGGCGAACCAGCGTTGCATGGCCGTGCGCGCGCCCAGCCAGTCGGCCCGGCCGAAGCGGCCGAAGTAAGGGTGCTGCTTGGCTTTCGGGCAGGCGGCGGTGCCGTCGCGGCTGTCGCCTTCGCTGCAGCCGTTGAAGGCACGGATGGCATGCACGCGCTCGACCACGCTGCCGGGCGAGAGAATGCCGTCTTCGTAGTTCCAGCCGTTGGCCGAGCCGTCGGCGGCGGTCAGGTCCCACTTGGGCAGGTGGATGTGCTGGCCGATCACGTCGGTCGGGGTGCGCACCTGGTAGTCGTCCATCTCGTAGACCGACGGGATCAGGTTGGTGTGGGTATACATGGTGCAGTCGAAGGTGTTCATGCGCATCACCAGCGGCTCTGGCGGACGCTGTTTGGTGATCACCGGCCAGGCGTCTTCCCAGAGCGCGAGGATGCGCGCCTGCGGGAAGTGATAGCCGACCTTGTTGTACACCGCGTCGAACTGGATGTTGGCACCTTTGTAGATGCGCGGGCGGTCGGCGGTGAAGGTCGAGGCGCCGCGGAAGTTGAGGCCGGTGAGGCTTTCGCCGCTGAAGAATTCACCCACGCCCGAAGACTGGGTCAGGCGTTTGCCACGGTCATCCATGCACGGCTCGTAGAAGGGCGCACCGGCGGTCGGCAACGCGCCGTTGGTGCGGAACGCCTTGGCCACCGGCTGGCTGCCGGGGATCAGCGCGTAGCTGGGGTGCTCGGCCTTGGCGTGGAACTGCATCGCCGCCTGTTCGACGTCGGTGCCCTCCTCCGGCATGTAGATGGGCTTGGCCTTGTGCACCACCTTGGAGAAGTCCAGCTTGGTGGTGGTGGTTTCAGCTTCGCCACCGGCGGACACGCCGTCCAGCGCGTGGCGGCCAAGGCCACCGTCCCAGCCGTCGACCTGGTTGGGGTCGAGGTTGGCCCACAGGGCCTTGCCACTGTCCTTGAGCTGCCGGGCCAGGGCCGGGTCGAGCATGTCCAGCGGCGGGGTTGGCGGGCGGTTGCCGACACTGCTTTCCATACCGCCGATCCAGAACGGATAGCCCGGGTTCTTCAGCGTGCCATCGGCATTGCGGTTGGTTTCGCTGCGGTCGACCAGGGCCAGGGAACCGACCGCCCTGGGGCCAGCGGTCGCATGGGGGTGGTCTTCATCGGCGTCATGGCTATCGTCGTCATTGGCCGCCATCTGCTCGGCGGACAATTTCGGCACCACCACCACCTTGCCCGGCATCGGCGCCATGGCCTTGCCTGGCAGCGGCACGATCGCCGGGATCGGCGTGCCGGCGACGATCTCGCCGTCCGGCAAGGCCCGCGCACCGGCCGCCGGTTTGCCGCTGCGCAGGGCAAACGGCGTGCTGTGGAAGCCATTGCTGCCTTGCCCGCTGACTTCCAGGCGGGTGCCTTCCTCGAACACGTCATGCACCCGCCACATGGCCCACATGCCCTGGGCGAAGTGCGGGTAGAAGTGGCAGTGGTAGATAGCGTCGCCGGCCACCCGGTTGCGGTTGCCAGAGCCGCCGTTGGCGATTTCATAGGTGTAGCCGATGCCCGGCCCGATGCCCTGGGCATCGATGTAGTCGGAGTTGTCGTCGTTGGGGTTGAACAGCCACTGGTGACCGTGCAGGTGGAAGATGTGCTGCTCGTGGCCGTTGTGGGTGTTGCGGAACTTGGTGAAGTCACCGATGTAGCTGTGGTGCACGTTGGCCGGCTCGGCCGGGTACAGGGCCATGCCGGCCTTGACCCCGGTGGCGCTGGCCGGTGGCACTTCGCCAGGGCGGATATGCTCGAGGCCGACGTTGGCCGGCACGTCGACCAGGGTGCCGATGTCGCCCACGGTGTGGGCGCTGAGGAAGAACTCTTCATAGGCGCACGACAAGCAGTCATGCATCGGCCCGACCCCCAGGCGGTTGGCCACCACTTCGGCGCCCATGCCGCCGGAACCGTAGTTGATCATGAACGAATCGCGGGTCGGCTCCAGCACATGGCCCATCACCGGGTCGGCCCAGTAGCCGGGGAATGCCTGGGTGGCGGCCACTTCGTCGGCGAACTGCGAGGCGAAGTCGCGGAACGCCTCGAGGCGGTTGGGCAATGCCGGGTTGCGTTTGCCGACGCTTTCCAGCGGGTAGGTGGCCTTGGGGAAGCTGCCATCGGGGTTGGGGCCCATGACGATGGCATCGGTTTCGCTGTTGAGGATCTGGTTGCCGTCGATCATGGCGATGATCGGCTTGCCGGCCTTGCCTTCGCTGACCCAGGGTTCGGCCTGCGGGTAGCGCGCCTCGTAGTTGATCACCGGCTGGCCGGTGGCGGTGCGGCCAGTGGTGGCCAGGCGCATCTCTTCTTCGGTCAGGGTGTTGCGGTAGGTGCGCCCGCCCTTGGGCACCACCACCACCTGGCCGAACAGCCCGTTGGCGACGTTGCCGGCGCCGCCCTGGCCGCCAAAGGTGGCGCCCTGGCTGGTCGCGGCAAAGGCCCCCTCGCGTTCGGCAAACAACGTGTAGCTGCGGGTATTGCCAGGCGCTACCAGGAAGTTGCCATTACGCCCGGTGTTGGCGGCGATGTCGCCGATGCTGTTGACCGCCTGCAGGCCGTTTACCTGGAAGCCGACCATGCGGTCGGCCACCTGCTCGTCGGCGACGAAGTGCTCACCGCCTTCGTTCTCGACTTCGTTTTCCGCCTCTTCCTCACCTTCGGGCTCTTCGGGTTCGATGCCGTGCTTGTTGGGGTTGGCCCGGTAGTCGAGCAGGTTGGTCAGGTTGACCGTCAGGCAGTCACCGGCGGCGACCCGCAACACGATCGGTCGCGGGCGCTTGTCGGGGCGCAGGGTGACCTTGCCGGGCACGGCGGCGCCGCCCTTGCTCAGCGGCACCTGGTGCTCGTCGACCACGTCGTCGCGCAGGGCGAAGATCATGCCATTGGCGTTCTGCGCGCCCAGGCGGTTGAACATCAGCGGCTGGTCCAGCGCCACCACGTTGGCCACCAGATTGCGCTGGCACTGAACGGCCGCCTCGCTCTCGTTGGTGGTCTCCCAGCCGAACAGGGCGAGGATGAGTGAGGTCAGGACGGGGGCTTTGTATGGGGTGGGCATGCTGCACCTCCGGGACACGGGGACTCTGCGTGGGGGTGGAGCAAGGGTTGTGCCATTAAATAATGAGTCTATTTTTCAGTGACTTATTAAATTTATGCGGAGTGATTGGGGGTGGTTGTACCGGGAAAATCCCCCGAATCGGGGGAGTGGGAGGCATTGTTATTTCGGGACGTGCCGAAGCGGTTCTTATAAAACTCACGGATGAAAATTCCTACAACGCTTTGGGAAGTTGGTAACTCCTCTGTGAATGGGTTCCTCGCTAGTGTTCACGTGCCGCTTTGTGCATCTGTTCGCTAGCGCCGGCGGAATTTCCAGCTGGTGCGCTAATGCGACTCGAGCTGGCAGCGCCTGATTGCCCCTCCCCCGATCCGAGGCCTACCCATGAGCTTCAGTCAGAATATCGCCAACCTGATGGCCGAAACCGATTTCCTCCTCACCCCCTGCAAGGCCTGCCAACGCCAGGGCCTGCCCATCCTCCCCCTGCGCCAGGCCGTGGTACCCGACACCCGCCCCGGCAGCGACCCCGCCACGCAAACCCGCATCGGCCTGCGCACACTGCGCAGCGGCTACCTCTATGTGCTGCTCGACCAACGCATCTGGCACGCCTACGAAGTCACCGCCCAAGGCCACCTGCGCCAGTTCAATCCCTACGAACCCAACCCGGGCCCGCCGCCCTCGCTGCCTGAGCGCTGCATGCACGAGGACCACGACATCCCCTCGTCCTTTCTCAACATCGACACCGATACCTACGGCTCGGCCTGGCTGGCGTTCTCCAGCGATCCCTGGCCGCTCAGCGTGCTGCAGGCCTACCGAAGTGGCCAATACCCTGCACAGCGCTTCGAGGGACTGGACCTGATCCAGGCGCGCAGCAACCCCGAACTGCTGGGCCTGGCGATGACTCCGGACAATCTCCAGGTCGACCGCCAGGTGTTCGAATACGCCCAGCAACTCAATGGCCCGTTCGACAGCGCCCACGGCTTCCACAGCCGCTTCCTGCGCAGGACCGCCCTGCGCGGTTACCTGGTCAACGCCATGGCCCGGCACAAACTGGAGAACGGCGTGCTCGCGGTGGTGCTCGACGACACCGTCGGCCTGGTCCAGGAGTTCAACCACCAGCGCCTGAACTGGGTGGTCAAGCGCCAGGCCTGGCGCGAAGACCCGCTGCGCGCCTACCAGCTGCAGACTTCGCAGATCCTGCAGATCATCCGCGCCACCCAGCGTGAGTGGGCGGCGCAGAAGATACCTACGATGCTTGAACCACAGACTGGCGACGGGCCACCGGTGTTTGTCGATCCTGAGGTAGAGCGCCAGCGCATGGTCGAGATGGCCCAGCTAGAAAGCGACAAGAAACTTGAGGAACGCTACGACGAGCCTCGACGTGCAGCTTTCCAGGCTGAATACGCTCAGGAAGAAGCCCGCTTCCAGGCCTATATCGACCGGTATGCCGGCGCCTACGCGAAGTTCTGCGAAAGCGCGGTGTTTGCGCTGATCGAACGGCACGATTACGACGGCCGCAACCGCGAATCGGGTATCGCCTACAGCAAGACCATGGCGACCTGTTGCGCGGGCGGTATCACCGAGGCAGTACAAGCAGGTGGGCAGCCAACCCCCGGCACCAGCGAAGCGCTGTGGCTTAAATGGCTGCAGGACCCAAACAGTCCTCCCTACCGCGCCCTGCTGCTGCGCGACCAAGCCCTGCTCGCCGCGCTGCTGCCCAGCTTCTCGTCGACCGAACCGACCCACTGGAACGACAGCGACAAGCTCTACTCCGCCCTGAGCAAGTTCATCAGCAGTGAAGACTTCGGCCTGCGGATGCGCGATTCGCTCAAGCAGGCCGTCAGCGAGCTGCAGGGCGCGGTGAATGCCGCCAGCCTGCGCCTGCAGGCGCAGCTTGACCCCGGCATCCAGCACGTCGTGCGCCACCTGAACAGTGCCAGCCAAAGGGTTTACAACGGTGTGCACCTGATCGAGCTGCAGGTACAGATGAAGCTGGGCGAGTACTACGCCTTGCAGAGCGCGCACCTGCGTAAACTGCAGAACCGCGCCAGCGAAAAACTGGCCAAGGCACGGGCAGAAATGATGCCGGACCTGGAAGATGTGAAGGCCGGGATTTTCAAGCCGATAGCCAAGGTCCAGCCGATCATCCAGACCGGCCTTCTCAGCCTTGCGGTACTCGATCCAAAAGTAGCGCACCAGGTAATTCCGGTCAGTGTCTGGGTCGAGGGTACGGCTTACGAGGTGCATGAGCGCTTGGCCAGGGAGGTGAAGCTCAATGTCAATCAGCTGAATGACGCTGCGCAGATGGCATTGGTGGAGATCAAAGTGGCGGCGGGAACGCTGGAACTGGATGCGCGAAAGGCACTGAACGGCATGAAGATCAGTGCGGGGCAAGCTTCACAGTTGGTGCGTGACAGCTTCACCGGGCTACGAGGCACGGGAAAAGGCTGGGAGCTGTTGCTTTCATTGGGCGGTATGTATCTTCTGGGAGACAGCCTTGGCAAGAATCTGAAGAAAGCAGAAGAGAGTATTGGCCCTACGTCAAGGGAGGCCATGATGACTCTGTATGGCTCAGGTCTTGGCATTGTCGGTAGCAGCGTGGAATTAATCGGCTTTTTGATGCCGCGAAAGGCAATCACAAAGCTGGAACATTCCATGGGTCGTGCCGTTTCTAAGTATGGAGCCACCCTGAACGCTGCATCGGGAATTTTCGAAGCTATTCAAGCGTATATCGCGTCGAGACGTACTGACGATGCCGGAGATACAACTGCAAAAAAATTGTACCGTGCTGCGCTTGTATCCGCATCTTTTGGCACCTTTCTTGCTGTTCTAGCCGTATCCACCTCATTAATAACCGGGGCTTTAGGCTTTTCGATTGTTTTCACTTTTTTCGCATACGGCTTCATGAAAGCAGCGGCTCAGCAGGAATCGACTGCATTAGAACAATGGGCTCGCCGCTGCTACTTCGGAATAGCAAACGAAACTCCCCGCATTCATTGGAACTCACCTAACCATGCGGATATCGCAATCGCTGAACTGAACGCGGCAACACTAGGCGTGTCCGGAAATCTAAAGTTTGACTCCCTATTCACCAACCAACCAGTGAGTTCTAAAATAGGTATCCCCGTCGACCTCAAGGTGCATCGAATCCTTAAATTTCAGGTGGTGCTCCCTCGATTCGCAGAGTCAACATCCAGCTATCAATGGAAACTTTTGATCCATAGAAACACAGAGGGAGTCAATTCGGCTCTGGATGCTGGCGAAATCGTAGTATCCAAAGAGCACTTCACGCCAAATTTAGCAAAAAACATCACAAACTCGACACCTACATCCCATAAAAAATCCCCAAACAATATCGACTACCTAATAGACACTCTAACACTGAGCGAATCTAACCAAGAATCGAACCACTTCAACGAAAAACATGCCACCAAAACATTCAACGGCGAATTAGAGCTAACACCCGACACGGTACGACACAACATCACATCAGCCTCGCTAATCATAACTTACTGGCCTGATCGCAACATACCAGAAGCATACGCAACGTGCGAAAGCAAGGAGAACAACCAATGAGCAAAATCGAGCGCGAATTTGGCTGGCAATATGATCTACCATCGCCAAATACGGGCTGCAACCTTGCTCCAGTCACAGCAAAAATTTACCCACCACCTAATCACGTTGATGATTTCTACCTAGAAATACCCAGAACGCCTCTTAGACCTCGTGGACTTTTACTACTTTTGGGGTCCGCCATGCTTTGTATCACAATCACCGGAGTTCCATTTTTAGCCTTCGACGATCCAACATGGTTTTTTGCCCTCGACATCAGAATCTTCGCACTTCTGGCCCTCATACTTGGTGCCATCTACGTGGGAATACCGGCAATCCGCCTAGATCTTGAAATGCCGCGCTGCGAGCCAGTACGTTTCAATAGATTTCGTCGAAAAGTTTATTTCTATCAATATAGATCTGAACAAACCCATCCATTCGGACGAAAAAATTGGGGGATCAAACCCGTCAGCTACAACTGGGACGACCTTACAGCTGAGGCTTACCGCACCTATGTACCTCTAGGCTACGGAGGGCTAAAAGAAAGAATAATGTTGTCAGTCAAAAGCCCCGAGACCAACGCAATTATAGATCGCCTCTTTCTTTGTGACGACATAGAACAGGGTAAACATTACTGGGCAGTAGCCAGGGCTTACATGGAAAGAGGTCCTGAGGCACTTCCCGATTTCGTTCACCCCCCTAGAGACTGGAATGAATTTCCAAATCCCGGCCCTTGGGAAAATGCTTTTCATCGCAACCCATTTGACCGCCTCGCCCCCAAAGTCCAGTGGCCCGCCGACATGGATCTGGAATCCCGCACCGCCCTCAATCAAGGAGACCCTGCATGAAGCCGTGTCGAACAAGCCGCCAAGCGGCCCTTCGTCGGCTCACCCCAAAAAACCATGAAAACCTCTGAAACAAGTTGAACATCTGACGCCGATAAGCTTCCAAAAGATGATACGTGCCATCCTTCTGCCAGGAGCCTGCCGCCAATGCCTTGCCAGCACTGCCAGCCCCCAGGAGCCCAGCGGCCATGAAAATGCCCGGCCGTGCGCCCAACGCCAACGTCCAGCTCGACTACGTCCGCGACACCCTGTTCGGCCCGGTGGCCCTGAGCGTCGAATGCCAATGCCAGCTTGCCGACCTCAACCTGCAGGGCCGCCCAGGCCTGCGCCTGCACATCTGCCCGCCGCTGCCGGACAAGGTCGAACGCGCCCACAGCGTGGCGTTCGTCTGGGACGGGCGCACTTACCGGGGCGTGGTGCGCGACCAGGGCAAATGCGGTGACGGCGGGCTGAATCTGCTGCTGGAGCTGCAGTAGACCGATCAACGGCGACCAACCTGGCTGAACCTGGCGCGAACGGGGGCTCTCCATACCTACAAAGGCCCCGCCTGCGGAGATCGCCATGAACAGTCCCTTGCTCAAGCTTTTCACCCACCCTGCCGACGCCTGGATGGACATCCGTCGCGCCGAGGAGGAGCACCCGCAACAATACCTGCCGCGCCTGCTGGCCCTGGCGTTGATACCTGCCCTTTGCCTGTTCGTCGGCACCACCGTGTTCGGCTGGAGCCTGGCCGCCGAGGAGCGGGTGCACCTGGACATGGCCAGCGCCGCGCAGCTGGCCGGGCTGCTGTATGCCACCACGGTGGTCGGGGTGATGCTGATGGGGGTGATGATCCGCTGGATGTCCCGAGGCTTCGACGCGCAGCCGAGCCTCAACCAGTGCATCGGTTTTGCCGCCTATTGCGCGACGCCGTGGTTCTTTGCCGGGGTGGTCGGCCTGGTGCCGATCAGAGCGGTGGCCTTGCTGGCCCTGGTGGCTGCTTCGGCCTATGCCACGGTGCTGCTGTATGGCGGGTTGCAAACCTTCCTGCGCCTGCGCAAGGAACAGGCCATGCTGTTCGCCAGTTGCGTGTGGGGAGTGGGTTTGTTGCTGCTGGTGACCATCCTGGTGTCGATGATCCTGTTCTGGAGCAACGGGCTGATGCCATCTTACGTGCGGCCGGCCAGCCTCGGCTGACCGGCACGTCACAGGCGGTCAGGCGATCGCCTTGAGCGGCAGTGGCTGGCTGTCGCGCAGCGCATGCAGTTGTCCGACCAGGTTCACCAGGTCGCGACAACTGTTGAGGCTCTGCAACGACACCCCGGCGAGGGTCACGCCCTCCTCCAGGTTTTGCCCCTGGGCGAGGCGAATGGTCAGGCTGTTGCCATCCGTGCAGCTGACTTCGCAGCGGTCAGGCAGGCAGGCCTGCTCGATGATCTGCCGCATTTCCAGCATCGAAACTCCAATCAACGACATGGTACGACCCCTCTCTGTTGGCCTGTTGTGTGGGATTACGCCTTTGCGGGACGGGGTGCCAATTGATATTGCCCATGCCCAAGCGGCCGTCCATGCGCCGGGGCAATGATCGTGCGGGAAATCCTATAGCACCTTAGTGGAAGAACGCCCCTCGCCCCGGGCTGTTCGATCGAATATTGGCACTTTGCGACAAGCGGTCGCGCTTGTTTCATCTTGCCGTCAGTGAGGCCCACAAATGCTGCGCCGCATAGGCCCGCCAGGGGTGCCAGGCCTGGGCTCGCTCAGCCAGTCGCGCATCCGCGCCTTCGAGCAGGCGCAGGGCCTTGACCAGGGCGACATCCCCCAGCGGCAGGGCATCGCGGGCAGCGACCTGACGCAGGGCCAGATACTGGGCACTCCAGGGGCCGATGCCCTTGAGTCGACATAAATTGGCCACAACGGCCTCCAGGGGTTGACCGGGGCGCAGCAGGCCGGGCTGTGCCAGCAGCGCACTGGCCAATGTGGCCAAGGTGGCCGCGCGGGCGCGTGGCACGCCCAGGTTGTCCAGGTCGGCGGCGGCGATGGCCTGTGCCGCCGGGAACACGTGGCTCAGCCCTTCGGCGGGCAGGCGCAGGGGCTCGCCAAGGCGGGCGACCAGCCGCCCGGCCAGGGTCATGGCACCGGCGACGCTGATCTGCTGGCCAAGCACGGTGCGCATGGCTTGCTCACAGCCCTCCCAACCCTGGGGCACGCGCAAGCCTGGGCGGGTGGCGAGCAACCGAGCCATGAGCGGGTCGCGGGACAGGTCATGGGCAATGCGGGCGGGGTCGGCGTCGAGGTCGAAGAAACGCCGGATGCGGGTGATCAGCGCGGGGACTGCCCGGTTGGGGACGCCCGTGAGGTGGATGCGCAGGCGGTTTCCGGCGGTGGGCCTGGCTTCGAGGATGGCATGCCTGCCGTTGATGGCCAGGGTGCGGCGGTAGGTGCCGGCGGTGAAGGTTTCGATGCCGGGGATGCAGCGGGCGGCGAGGAAGGCCAGGGTCGAGGGCCAGTGATAGGGCGTGGGGTAGCGCAGCCACAGGGTGTGCTGGCCGGTCAGGTTGAGCGAGCGTTGCAGGGCATGCAGGCGAGACTGGGGCATGGCGGCATCATGCCAAGTTTTGTGCCGCCTGTACCGGCCTCATCGCGGGCAAGCCCGCTCCCACAGGAGGTTTGCACAGGGCCAAAGGCCTGCACCATTGCTGTGGGAGCGGGTTTACCCGCGAAGAGGCCGGTGCACGCTATCAATGACTCGGGCCGCTTTCCTCACCCGCCATCTGCCCGAACCGCCCGGCATGGAAATCATCGAACGACTCGGCAATCTCGGCCTGGCTGTTCATCACGAACGGCCCGTAGCCCACGATCGGCTCGTCGATCGGCTCGCCACTGAGCAGCAGCACGCTGGCGTCGTCGAGCGCCTCGATGGCCACATCTTCGCCACCGCGCGCCAGCATTACCAGGCTGGCGGGCCCGGCCTCACGCTCACCGTTGACCCGCACGCTGCCGCGCAGTACCACCAGCGCGGCATGCCGCCCCTCGGCAATCGGCAGGTGCAGGCTGGCACCCGGAACAAGGCGCAAGTCCCATACGTCCATTGCGGTGAAAGTCCGCGCCGGCCCTGGATGCCCTCGATAGCTACCCGCGATCACCCGCAAGCTGCCAGCGTCATCCTCCAGCTGCACCACGGGGATGTCCGTGGCCAGCAACGTCTGGTACCCCGCCGCAGCCCGCTTGTCGCGCGCCGGCAGGTTGACCCAGAGTTGCACCATCTCCAGCGTCCCACCGCTGCGGGCAAAGGCCGGGGAATGAAATTCCTCGTGGATGATGCCGTTGGCGGCAGTCATCCACTGCACATCGCCGGGGCCGATCAAACCGCCTGCGCCGGTAGAGTCACGGTGCTCCAGCTCGCCCTGGTAGACGATGGTCACGGTCTCGAAGCCGCGGTGCGGGTGCTGGCCGACGCCACGGCGCTCGCGGGTGGGCGTGAAATCATAGGGGCCGGCATAGTCCAGCAGCAGGAACGGGCTGAGCTGGCTGGCCAGGTTGTCGTAGGTGAACAGGCTGCGCACCGGGAAGCCGTCACCGACCCAGTGGGCCTGGGGGCTGCGGTGGATACCCAGAATCTTTTTCATGAGAAGGCTCCTCTCTTGGCTGGGCTCACCTTACCAATGCAACCAATAAGCCGGTAGCCTGCCGAAATGGCATTGATCGTTCCATCCATGGAACAGTTGCTTAGCCTTGGAGGAATGCCAGCACCTGTTCTGCTGCCATGGCCGGGTCTTCCTGCATGAAGCAGTGGCCACCGGCAACCTCGCGGGCACTCACGTAGCCGTTGAGCGCCGCAAGGCGCTGTACCGAACGGGGCACGAACGGATAGGTCCTTGCGCCATGCAGCACCAGGGTCGGCGTTTGGATGGCAGCCAGCTGAGCCCACATGCGCGACGGGAACGAACTGAAGATCTCCACCTCGCGGCTGGGGCGGCACTTGAGCACCACGCCTTCATCGCAGTCGCCGATCGCATGCTCGACATAGGCCTGCAATGCCGCATCACTCCAGCCCTTGAAAATGCCCCGCCCTTGCAACGAGGTCAGCGCCGCTTCACGGTCAGGCCAGTGGCTACGGCGGCTGGCGGCCTTGCGCGCCAGGGCACTGCGGCGGTGCAGGCCAACCAGCGTGGCAAAGCCCATGGCGCCGAGCATGCGCCGGCTGAAGAGCACCGGGTCGAGCAGCACCGCCCGCTGGAACAAGCCCGGCTGGCAGGCCAGGATCAGCCCGGTCAGTACACCGCCGAAACTGTGACCCACGGCAACCCGCGGCACGTCGGCATACTCGCCCCGGCCCGCCTCGAAGGCTTCCACGGCCAACGCCGCCGTGCGGTTCCAGCCACGAAACTCGCCGCCATGGTCGCTGTCGCCATGGCCCTGCACATCGCACAGCCACAGGTCGAAATGCTCAGCCAATGCCAGCAGCAGCGGCTGGTAGACCAGGCAGCAGAAGCCATTGCCGTGGATAAAATGCAGCAGCGGCTTGCCGCTGGCTGGCGAACGCCAGCCGCGCAAGGTGAAGCCTTCGGCGCATTGATAGGACCAGGGAATCAACTCCATCGCTTGCTGTACTCACGGGTTCATGAAAACGCCGATTCTACAAACAGCAGCGGATACAGGGAAATCACCAGCAGCAAGGCCATCAGGACATTGAACAGCATCAGCCAGCGCGGGTTCTGCAAAAGGTTGCGCAGCGCACTGCCGAACATTACCCAGATACCGACGCTGGGCAGGTTGACCAGGGCGAACAACGTCGCGATGACGATCACATTGGTCACGTAGCCCTGGGCCGGCGTGTAGGTGGTGATCGCGCCCACCGCCATCACCCAGGCCTTGGGGTTGACCCACTGGAACGCCGCCGCGCCCCAGAAACCCATGGGTTTGCGCGCATTGGGCGAGTCGCCGCCCAGTGGCCCGGACGTGGCGATCTTCCAGGCCAGGTACAGCAAGTAGGCGGCACCGGTGTAGCGCAGCACGCTGTACAGCGCCGGCCAGGCCTTGAACACCTCGCCCAGGCCCAGGCCGACCGCCAGTACCATGACCATGAAACCGACACTGATGCCGATGGCATGGGGGATGGAGCGGCGCACGCCGAAGTTCACGCCCGAGGCCAGCAGCATGGTGTTGTTGGGCCCCGGGGTGATCGAGGAGACGAAGGCGAACAGCACAAAGGCTGTCAGGAGGTCGGCAGAGGCAAGCATCACAGGTATTCCAGAATCGTTTTCAGTGCCGCCACACTAACGGAATCAGGTCAGCCTGCGACCGGTACAGTTACATTAAATTAAACAGATACACATTACTGTACCGCTTACCCTCTGGCTGCTCTGGCCTCTTCGCGGGTACTGTGGGAGCGGGTTCACCCGCGAAGAGGCCAGAGCAGGCACCCTCAATGTGGATGCCAGACAGCACCGGCAATGTCCACCCGCCTGGGCAATACCTTGTTGTCGAAGAACAACTCCGCCGTGCGTTGCTGCGCCGCGACGATCTCCTCGGTCACCGGCATCAACGGCGACGCCGGCCGATGGCTGAAACTGCGCCGCACCACCTCCTCCGGCAAGCCCATGAACTGCGCCAGCAACCGGATGCTCCCCGCCTCGTCACTGCGCGTCAGTGCCTCGGCCCGGGTGATTTCCGCCAGCAGGCGCGTGACGAAATCCTCATTGGCCTCGACATACCCCCGCGCCCCCAGCATGAACGGCCCGATCAACCCCAGCCCCTCGCCATCGGCCAGCAACCGTGCCTTGCCCTCCAGTTCGATGGCCGAATAGAACGGGTCCCAGATCACCCAGGCATCCACGCTGCCACGTTCGAAGGCCGCCCGCGCATCGGCTGGCGCCAGGTACACCGGCTGCACGTCACGGATGCTCAAGCCGGCCTTGGCCAGGCTGCGCAGCAGCAGGTTGTGGGCGCTGGAGCCCTTCTGCAAGGCAATGCGCTTGCCCTTTAGCCCGGCTACCGAGGCGACCGGGCTGGCCTTGGGCACCAGGATCACCTCGGCCTTGGGCTTGGGCGGTTCGGCGCCTATGTACAGCAGCTCGGCACCGGCCGCCTGGGCGAAGATCGGCGGAATGTCGCCGGTAGAGCCGATGTCGAGGCTGCCGATGTTCAGGGCTTCGAGCATCTGCGGGCCGGCGGGAAACTCGATCCACTCCACCCGGGTATCGGCGAAACGCTGCTCCAGCAGCCGGTGCTGCTTGGCCAGCACCAGGCTGATCGAGCCCTTCTGGTAGCCGATGCGCAAGGCGGCCGGGTCCGCCGCCTGGGCCGCGCCGGCCAGCCCCAGGAGCAGCAGCAATGCAACACGTAACACGCCCATGGCTCAATCCTTCCAGTCGGTGGCGGGCTTTTCCCAGAGGTTGATCCCGCCTTCCACGGCGTACTGGTCGATCTCGGCCAGTTCCTCGGCGCTGAACGCCAGGTTGTCGAGGGCCGCTACGTTCTCGATGATCTGCTCGGGGCGGCTGGCACCGATCAGCGCCGAGCTCACCCGCGGATCGCGCAGGGTCCAGGCCAGGGCCAGCTGCGCCAGGCTCTGGCCACGGCGCCGGGCGATCTCATTCAGCGCACGGGCACGGGCGATGTTGGCCTCGGACAGGTGCTGTGGCAGCAGCGAACCACCGCCTGCGCGGTTGACCCGGGCATCGGCAGGGATGCCATCGAGGTACTTGTCGCTGAGCAGCCCCTGGGCCAGGGCGGTGAACACGATCACCCCGGCGCCGACCGCGTCGGTGGTGTTCAGCAGGTCCCGCTCGATCCAGCGGTTGAACAGGTTGTACGAGGGCTGGTGGATCAACAGCGGCACCTTCAGCTCGGCCAGCAGTGCGGCGATCTCGCGGGTCTTGCCGGCGGAGTAGGAGGAAATGCCGATGTACAGCGCCTTGCCCTGGCGCACGATATCGGCCAGGGCGATGGCGGTTTCCTCCAGCGGCGTGTCGGCATCGAAGCGGTGCGAGTAGAAGATGTCGACATAGTCCAGGCCCAGGCGCTGCAGGCTCTGGTCGAGGCTGGCGTGCAGGTACTTGCGCGAACTGCCGCCCTGCCCGTACGGCCCGGGCCACATGTCCCAGCCGGCCTTGCTGGAGATGATCAGCTCGTCGCGGTAAGGGCGCAGGTCTTCGCGCAGCAGGCGGCCGAAGTTGCGCTCGGCGCTGCCGTAGGGCGGGCCGTAGTTGTTGGCCAGGTCGAAGTGGTTGATCCCGGCATCGAACGCCGTGCGCAGCAGGGCGCGCTGGGTGTCGATGGGGGTGGCGTCACCGAAGTTGTGCCACAACCCCAGGGACAGGGCCGGCAGCACCAGGCCACTGCGGCCGACACGGCGGTAGGGAATGCGCGCATAGCGCTCGGGGTGGGCGTTGTAGCTCATGGTCGACCTCGCTCGGCAAAGAAGGGGTTGGCGGGCCGCTGCAGGCCCAGATGATCACGCAGGGTGCGGCCCTGGTACTGACGACGGAACAGCCCGCGACGCTGCAATTCGGGGACCACGTGGCTGGCGAAGTCCTCCAGGCCCTGTGGCAGGTGGGGCACCAGCACGTTGAAGCCGTCCGCCGCGCGCCCTTCGAACCAGGCCTGGAGCTCGTCGGCGATCTGCGTCGGCGTGCCGACCAGGCTGTAGTGCCCTCGCCCGCCGGCAATGCGCCGGCCCAGTTCGGCGAGGGTCAACTGCTCCTGGCCGGCCAGTTCGGTGAGCAACTGCTGGCGGCTGCGCTGGCCGTCCTCGGTGGGCGGCAGCTCGGGCAGCGGGCCGTCCAGCGGGTAGCCGGACAGGTCGAAGTTGCCGAGCATGCGACCGAGCAAGGCGACGCCTACCCGCGGGTCGACCAGGTCCTGGAACCGTTGGTACTTGGCCTGGGCTTCGGCCGCGCTGCGCCCGACCACGACGAACACGCCGGGCATGATCTTCAGTGAGTCCTCGTGGCGCCCGTGGCGGGCCAGGCGGCCCTTGAGGTCGGCATAGAAGGCCTGGGCGCGGGCCAGGCTGGGCTGCGCGGTGAACACCACCTCGGCACTTTCGGCGGCCAGCTCGCGTCCGGTTTCGGACGAGCCGGCCTGGACCAGTACCGGCCGGCCCTGGGGTGAGCGGGCCACGTTCAGCGGGCCACGGACGCGAAAGTGCTCGCCAGTATGATTGACAGTACGTACTGCATCGGCGTGATGGAACAGGCCGCTGGCCTTGTCCCGGACAAAGGCGTCATCGGCCCAGCTGTCCCACAACCCCTGCACCACCTGCTGGAACTCGCGGGCCCTGGCATAGCGCTCGCCGTGGGGAATATGCGCATCGCGGCCAAAGTTGCCGGCCTCGGCGGCGGCGTCGGAAGTGACCAGGTTCCAGCCGGCTCGCCCGCCGGAAAGATGATCGAGCGAAGCGTACTTGCGTGCCACGTGGTATGGCTCGTTGTAACTGGTGGTGGCGGTGGCGATCAGGCCGATGCGCTCGGTGACCGCACTCAGGGCCGAAAGCAGGGTCAAGGGTTCGAAATACACCGAGCGGGCGCTGTGGCTGGCCAGGGCATCGGTGGGTGCGGCAACGCTGTCGGCGACGAACAGGGCGTCGAAGCAGGCGGCTTCGGCAATCTGCGCGGTGCGCCGGTAGGGGGCGAAGTCCAGCGGGTCGGCGGGCACGTCGGGGTGGCGCCAGGCGGCGATGTGGTGCCCGGTGGCCATGAGAAAGGCACCCAGGCTCATTTGACGACTCATGTTCGATCTCCTTGATTGGGGCTGCCTTGCAGCCCTTCGCGGTCAGAAGTCCTTGCGCAGTTGCACACCGAAATAGCGCCCGTCATCCCGCGGCACCGACCGGTAGATGGAGTCCCCGCCACTGGCCAGCATCTGCGCATACGACTTGTCGCCCAGGTTCTTGCCCAGCAGCGCCACGCGCCAACCGTCGTTGTAGTCGGCCAGGGCGATGCTGGCGTTCCAGATGCCGTAGGCGCCCTGCACGGTGTCGGGGTTCTGGTCGAGGCTGAACTGCACCGCGTCCTGCCAGCTGTAGTCGCTGGACAGCTCGACATCCAGCCCGTTGTCCAGCGGGATCGAGTAGTCGGCACGCAGGTAGGCCTTCCAGTCCGGGGTGAACGGCAGGCGGCCGCCGTCGATGTCGCAGTTGGCCGCCGCCCCCGGCGGGCAGTTGAAGTGGTCGACCCGCGCCTTGGTGTAGGCCGCCGCCGCCGAAAACTTGAGCTGGCGGGTGGCCTGGAAGCTGGCGTCGAGTTCCACGCCCTGGGTCTTGACCTTGCCGGCGTTGACCAGGCGGGTCACCACCTGGTTGGCCACGGTGTCGTAGAAGTTGGCCTGGTAGTTGTCGTAATCGGTGTGGAACAGCGCCAGGTTGGCCATCAGCCGGTTGCCCAGCGCGGTGCCCTTGAGGCCGACTTCGTAGGCGTCGGAGGTTTCTGGCTTGAGCGCCTCGGTGTCACGCGGCTGCATGTTGAAGAACACGTTGTAGGCCGGGCCCTTGTAGCCACGCGAATAAGTGACGTAGCCGGTGAGGTTGTCGCTGAAGTCGTATTGCAGGCCGCTGCGGCCGCTCCAGCCGTCCTCGTCGACCGAACCGGAACTGGCGGTCGAAGGCTGGATGCCGGTGACGGCCGTGGCCGACGTGGAGACGCGGCGGTGGTCGTACTCGAGGTCGTCGTGGGTCCAGCGCAGGCCGAAGATGGCGCGAAAATCGTCGGTGAAGTTGAAGGTGTTTTCGCCGAACAGCGCGACGCTGTCATTGCTGGTCGAGTAAACCGCCCTCCCCGTATTGGCGACACCGCTGTTGACCGAAAGCCGTTGGTAGGTCTCGTCGGACTTGCCATGCATGTAGAAGGCACCGAGCACGTATTCGTTGAACTGGCCCTTGGGCGAGGTCAGGCGCAACTCCTGGCTGTACTGGTCGTAATCGACCGTGCCCTTGTCATGGGACGCGGTCACCGGCAACAAGGCGCGGCGGTCACCGTCCTGGTACTGGGTGTTGTCCCAGCCGCGCCAGGCGCTGATCGAGGTCAGGGTGTAGTCGCCCAGTTGCCAGTCGAGCTGGGCTGACAGGCCCTGGTTTTCGTCTTCGACGTGGGTCTTGAAGTCGCTGTTGATGTCGCGGTTGTGGGCGCTGGGCGTGACCGGGCGCAGCTGGTTGGCGAAGGCCGTGCTGGCGCTGGTGATGACGCCGCTGGGCAGGGTGTCTTCGCCTTTCATGTAATCGGCGATCAGGGTCAGGCGCAGGGCATCATTGGCTTCGAATTCCAGCTTGCCGCGCGCGCCCTTTCGTTCGTAGCCGTTGACATCATGGCCATTGGCGAGGTTTTCGACGTTGCCGTCGTAGTCGCCCCACAAGGTGCTCAACGAGCCCTTGAGCTGTTCGTTCAGGCGCCCGCCGATGCCGAAGCGCAGGCGGTTTTCGTCACCGCCACCGAAGTGCGAGTAGTCGACGTAGCCTTGGGTCTGCTCGGGGATGGCCTTGCTGATCACGTTGAGCACACCGGCCGAAGCGTTCTTGCCGAACAGCGTGCCTTGCGGGCCGCGCAGCACTTCGATGCGCTCCAGGTCGAGCAGGTCCAGGGTGGACTGCCCGGGGCGGCCGAACACCACGCCGTCGACCACCGTCGCCACGGTCGGCTCGACACCGGGCGAGGTGGAAATGGTGCCGACGCCGCGGATGAACAGCGAGGTGTCCTTGTTCGAGGCGCCGGCGCGATAGTTCAGGGTCGGCACCTGCTGGACGATGCTGGCGACGTTGTTGCGGTTGTCGCGCTCGAGCTGTTCGCCATCGACCACCGACACCGCCACCGGCACCTGCTGCAAGGTCGATTCGCGGCGGGTGGCGGTCACCGTCACCGCGTCCAGCGAGGTCGCTTGCGGGGCTTGCTCGGCGGCGTGGCCGGGTTGGCCGATGGCGGCCAGCAACACGGCGGCGGCCAGGGGTTGGCGTTGCTTGAACGGGAATGCCTTGCGCGGTTTGTGCATGATGCTCACTGCCTTCAGAGACCAGACCAGGGCCCGCGGACGGGGCCGACAGGGTGTTGCTGTGGTTGTCTGGTCTCGCTCGTGCGAGTGGCAGGCGCTTGCCAACAGCAGCGCTTGTTAGCGCTAACATGAGCAAGTATCGAAGTAGCTGACTTAGTAGGTCCAATACTTAAAAAGCAGATTTATATGCCATAAAGCTATTTGCCAGGGATGCCTACGTTAGCGCTAACATCGGCGATTTCCCCATGAGGGCAGCCGGTGAGCCAAGCCAAGGACTCCACACGCAAGCGTCGCGGCGCAGGCCGTGTCACCCTCGCCGAGGTGGCGCGAGCCGCTGAGGTTTCGGCCATCAGCGTGTCACGCTACTTCAACCAGCCCGACCAGGTTTCCCCACCCCTGCGCGAGCGCATCGAGGTGGCGGTGCAAGCGTTGGGCTATGTGCCGAACCGGGTGGCGGGTGGCCTGGCTTCCGCCCGCGGTCGTATCGTCGGCATGGTCATCCCGAACATCTCGGGGCCGATCTTCGCCCAGACCATCCAGGCTTTCAGCGACACCTTGAGCCGCCATGGCTACCAGTTGCTGCTGGCCTCCAGCTACTTCGACGAAGCCCAGGAAGAAAGCGCCGTCCGCGCCTTTCTCGGCTGGTCGCCGGCGGCGCTGGTGGTCACCAGTCACTTCCACAGCCCGGCCACCGAAAAGATGCTGGCCGAGGCCGATGTGCCGGTGGTGGAGATCTGGGACTACTGCCCGGAGCGTGCGCCGCTGCAAGTCGGCTTCCTGCATCACCAGGTCGGCGTGCAGGCCTGCCGCTACCTGCTGGACAAGGGCCATCGGCGTATCGCCTTCGTGCAGAACAGCGCCGCAGGCGACCTGAGTGCGCTGGAGCGGCGCGATGGCTACGTCGAAGCGCTGCAGGCAGCCGGGCTTGAACCCTGGGTGTTCGTGCCGTCGGCCGACTGCGCCCCGTTCGAGGCCGGCCGCCAGGCCATGGAGGCGCTGCTGCGCCGCGAGCCGCGCCCGCAGGCGATCCTCTTCGCCAACGACAACCTCGCCGCCGGTGCCCTGCTCGCCGGCCAGCGTGCCGGGCTGCGCCTGCCGGAAGACATGGCGATCATGGGGTTTGGCGACTATCCCTTTGCCGAGATGCTGTTGCCGAGCTTGACCACGTTGCGCCCGCCGTCGCGGGAGATTGGCGAGCTGGCGGCGTTGCGGGTGTTGCAGCACCTGGGCAGCATTGGGCCAGAGGGCGAGGTCCAGCGCTTGAACCTGCTGCAATGCGAGCTGATTGCTCGGGAAAGCGCTTGAGGGATCGCGCCAGCGACACTACTGTTCAACTCCTTGCAATCCCCATCTGGAGCCCCCTTGGAACTCAGGCAACTCCGCTACTTCGTCAAGATCATCGAACACGGCAGCCTCGGCCGCGCCGCGCTCGAACTGGACGTCGGTGTCTCCGCCCTGAGCCAGCAGATCGCCAAGCTGGAAAGCGAACTCAGCACCCGCCTGCTCAACCGCAGCAGCACCGGCGTCACCCCCACCAGCGCCGGCATGGCCTTCCTGCACCACGCCCAGCTGTGCCTGCGCCAGGCCGACAATGCCATCCTCGCCGCCCATCGCGGCCGCATGAGCGGCTACGTCACCGTCGGCCTGCCGCCCACCACTGCCACCGTGCTCGCCCTGCCGCTGATCGACGCCATGCGCCAGCGCTACCCCGACATCCAGCTGCACCTGGTGGAAATGCTCTCCGGCCACCTCGCCGCCCAGCTCAACGCCCGCCAGCTGGATCTCGCCATCCTGTTCCAGCTCGAAGGAGGCAAGCGCTGGAGCGTCACGCCGTTGCTCGACGAACAGCTGTTCGTCATCAGCGCCCCACAACTGCCCGGCGCCCCTCGCCAGGCCTGCGTGCAACTGGCCGAGCTCGGCCAGCTCCCGCTGGTGATGCCCAGCGCCCAGCACGGCCTGCGCGCGGCCCTGATGGCCGCCTTCGAACGCTCCGGCCTGACCCCCAACATCATCATGGAGGTCGACGGCCTCGCCGTGCTGATGAACGCCGTGCGCGCCGGCCACGCCGCCACCATCCAGCCCGGCGCCGCCGCGGCGCTCAAGGGCGAGACCGGGCTGCACGTGACGCAGATCGGCGACGCCCACGTCGGTCGGCGCAACCTGCTGGCGACCCTGGCCGACGATGAGCTGTCGCCGGCAGCGCTGGCCACCCGGCGGGTGATCATCGAGGTGGCCCGGCAACTGGTGGCCAACCGACAGTGGCCCGGCTCCAGCTGGATCGAGGACAGCAGCGCCTGACCCTTTAGCAAAACTGAACACCCCATGCCGTAACCCGCCTTTCGGCCTTGGCCCCGCTCCCCTACCTTGCCCCCATTCGCAGGGGGCCCTTCGTTCATGCCTCCTTGCGACCGAGGAGCGAAAATGATCGATGTTCTTGTAATCGGCGGCGGCAACGCTGCCCTCTGCGCCGCGCTGATGGCCCGCGAGGCCGGCGCCAGCGTACTGCTGCTGGAAGGCGCACCCAAGGCCTGGCGCGGTGGCAACTCGCAGCACACGCGCAACCTGCGCTGTATGCACGACGCGCCCCAGGACGTGCTGGTCGACGCCTATCCCGAGGAGGAATACTGGCAGGACCTGCTCAAGGTCACCGGTGGCCAGACCAATGAGAAGCTGGCGCGCATCGCCATCCGCGCATCGTCCCGTTGCCGCGACTGGATGCGCAGCCATGGCGTGCATTTCCAGCCACCGTTGTCCGGCGCGCTGCACGTGGCACGGACCAACGCCTTCTTCATGGGCGGCGGCAAGGCACTGGTGAACGCATATTTCCGCAGTGCCGAACGGCTCGGCGTGCAGGTGCGCTACAACGCCCAGGTCACCGACATCGAGCTCGAGGACGGCACGTTCGTCGCCGCGCACCTTGAAGCCCGCGAAGTCGACGGCCAGTGGCTGCCCGCCGAACGTATCCAGGCCAGGGCCTGCGTGCTGGCGGCGGGAGGCTTCGAGTCCAACCGCCAATGGCTGCGCGAAGCCTGGGGCCAGAACGCCCGTGGCGAATGGCCGTCGGACAACTTCCTGATCCGTGGCACGCGCTTCAACACCGGCGTCCTGCTCAAGCGCATGGGCGAACTCGGCGCCGACATCATCGGCGACCCGACCCAGGCGCACATGGTCGCCATCGACGCCCGCGCGCCCCTCTATGACGGCGGCATCTGTACCCGCATCGACTGCGTGTCGCTGGGCGTGGTGGTCAACCGTGACGGCCAGCGCTTCTACGACGAGGGCGAGGACTTCTGGCCAAAGCGCTATGCCATCTGGGGCCGCCTGGTGGCCGGCCAGCCCGGTCAGCAGGCCTGGTCGATCATCGACCAGCAGGCCATCGGCCGCTTCATGCCACCGGTGTTTCCCGGCACCACGGCCAACAGCCTGAGCGAGCTGGCGCGCAAGCTGGGCCTGCCGCCAGCGCAGTTTCTCCAGACCCTCGAGGCCTACAACAGCGCCTGCCAGGTCGGCACCTTCGACCACACCGCGCTCGACGACTGCCACACCGTGGGCCTGGCCCCGGCCAAGACCCACTGGGCCCGCCCACTGGTCAAGCCGCCGTTCTACGCCTACCCGTTAAAGCCAGGCGTGACCTTCACCTACCTGGGCCTGGCCACCGACGAAACCGCCGCCGTGCATTTCGCCGGCCAACCCAGCCGCAACCTTTTCGTCGCAGGAGAAATGATGGCCGGTAACGTACTGGGCAAGGGTTATACCGCCGGCATCGGCATGGCCATCGGCACCGCGTTCGGGCGGATCGCCGGCACACAGGCAGCGGCCAGCGCAGGCTTCGCCGACACCCGGGAGGTGCGCCATGCAGCTGTTTGAAGCGCAAGCCCAAGGCGAGCTGATCCCGCTGCTGAACGTGCATGAAAGCGAAGTGCAGCGGCAGATGAGCATCTGCAATGCCTGCCGCTACTGCGAAGGCTTCTGCGCGGTGTTCCCGGCCATGACCCGGCGCCTGGAATTCGGCCAGGCCGATATTCACTACCTGGCCAACCTCTGCCACAACTGCGGCGCCTGCCTGCACGCCTGCCAGTACGCCGCGCCCCACGAGTTCCAGGTCAACGTGCCCAAGGCCATGGCCCAGGTGCGCCTGGATACCTACGTCGAATATGCCTGGCCCCGCGCCCTGGGCCGCCTGTACCAGCGCAACGGCCTGACCCTGGCGCTGGCCAGCGGCTTCGGCCTGGTGCTGTTCCTGTGCCTGGCGCTACTGGCCATGGGCAACCTGTTCACGGCCATGCCCGGTGGCAACTTCTACGGCATCTTCCCGCACAACACCCTGGCGCTGATGTTCGGTGCGGTGTTCGGCTTCGCGCTGATCGCCCTGACCTTGGGCGTGCGCCGATTCTGGCGTGACGTTTCACCACCGATGGCGCCTGCCGCGCTGAAAACCGCCGCCGCTCTGGAAGCGACCGCCAGCGTGGCCAGGCTCGAATACCTGGACGGCGGCCATGGCCAAGGCTGCAACAACGCCGACGACCGCTTCACCTTGTGGCGCCGACGCTTCCACCACCTGACCTTCTACGGCTTCCTGCTGTGCCTGGCCGCCACCGGCACCGCCACGCTCTACCACTTCCTGCTGGACCTGGCCGCGCCCTACCCGGTGCTCAGCCTGCCCGTCATGCTCGGCATTGCCGGCGGCCTCGGCCTGCTGGTCGGCCCCGCCGGGCTGCTGTACCTCAACCTGCGCCGCGACCCCGCCCACGGTGACGCCCGGCAGAAACCCATGGACCGGGGTTTCATCGCCCTGCTGTTGCTGGTGAGCGCCAGCGGCCTGGCCCTGCTGGCGCTGCGCGAAACCAGCGCCCTCGGCCTGTTGCTGGCCTTGCACCTGGGCCTGGTGATGGCGTTCTTCCTGACCATGCCCTACAGCAAGTTCGCCCACGGCATTTTCCGCAGCGCCGCGCTGCTCAAGCACGCCATCGAGAAACGCCAGCCCAACCCGATCAACGCCGGCAGCGACTGAGCGCTGTGCCCTTCATCCCATAACAACAAAAGCGAGCCATGATGAAAACCACCACACCGACCCGGGGCGCCACCCTCGGCGCCATCCTGCGGGTCACCAGCGGCAACTTCCTCGAACAGTTCGACTTCTTTCTGTTCGGTTTCTATGCCACCTACATCTCCCAGACGTTCTTCCCGGCCAGCAGCGAGTTCGCCTCGCTGATGATGACCTTCGCGGTGTTCGGCTCGGGCTTCCTGATGCGCCCGCTGGGCGCCATCGTGCTGGGCGCCTACATCGACAAGGTCGGGCGGCGCAAAGGGCTGATCGTGACCCTGTCGATCATGGCCGCCGGTACCGTGCTGATCGCCCTGGTGCCCGGCTACGCCAGCATCGGCATCCTCGCCCCGCTGCTGGTGCTGCTGGGGCGGCTGCTGCAAGGCTTTTCGGCCGGTGCCGAACTGGGCGGAGTGTCGGTCTATCTTGCAGAAATCGCCAAGCCGGGGCGCACCGGGTTCTACACCAGCTGGCAATCGGCGAGCCAGCAAGTGGCGATCGTCGTGGCGGCGGCGCTGGGCTACAGCCTCAACGCCTGCATGGAAACCAGCGAGGTGGCAGCCTGGGGCTGGCGCATCCCGTTCTTCGTCGGCTGCGTGATCATCCCGTTCATCTTCATCATCCGCCGCTCGCTGCAGGAGACCGAAGCGTTCAAGGCCCGCGGGCATCACCCTGGCGCCGCCGAAGTGTTCCGCTCGATGTGCGACAACTGGCGCACGGTGCTGGCCGGCGGCCTGCTGGCGGCAATGACCACCACCACGTTCTACCTGATCACGGTCTACACCCCGACCTTCGGCAGGACCGTGCTGCAACTGAGCACCACCGACAGCCTGGTGGTGACCTTGCTGGTCGGGGTCAGCAACTTCATCTGGTTGCCCATCGGCGGCGCCCTGTCCGACCGCATCGGCCGGCGCCCGCAACTGCTGGCGATCTCGCTGCTGTGCGTGCTGACCGCCTACCCGGCCATGCACTGGCTGGCCGAGGCCGCGAGCTTCGAGCGGCTGCTTGCGGTGCTGCTGTACTTCTCGTTGTTCTTCGGCCTGTACAACGGCGCGATGGTCGCGGCGCTGACCGAGGTGATGCCGGCGAACGTGCGGGTGGTCGGCTTTTCCCTGGCCTTCAGCCTGGCCACTGCGCTGTTCGGTGGTTTCACCCCGGCGGTGTCGACGCTGCTGGTGCAGGCCACCGGCGACAAGGCATCGCCGGCCTACTGGCTGATGTTCGCGGCGGTGTGCGGGTTCACCGCGACGACCGTGCTGTACCGCCGCCCCAAGGCCATGGCGGCGCCCGCCAAGCCCTGAGGCACCCCGGCGTGCGCGCAGGCTCAATGGCTGGCGCGCACCCGGCGCATCACCAGCCCCACCAGCAGCACATTGGTCAGTGCCAGCAGGCACAAGGTGACCAGCACGCCCATCGAGCCGAAGTGTTCGAACAGATACCCCCCCACCAGCGGCGTCAGCGCCTGCCCGACCAAGGAAGGCCGCGACATGCGCCCCATCAGCAGCACGTACTGCGCCGGTGGCATCATCGCCAGCGGCAGCAGGCCACGCACGATCGCCCGCAAGCCGTTGCCGCAGCCGAACACCAGCAAGCCGATGGCCGTGGCGGCTGGCACCAGCGTCACCATCAGCAGCCCCACCAGCACCAGGCTGACCCAGGCCAGCGCGGTCCAGATCGGGTGGCGCTTGCCGGCGAGAATCTGCAGCACCCGTGAGGCCACCTGGCTTGGGCCAAGCATGGCCGCCAGGCCGATGGCCACCGGCAGCGAATGCCCAAGCCCCTGCAACACGGCCACCAGTTGCACGGCGATGGCGGTCATGATGATTGCGCCGATGGCGAACATGCTGGTCAGCAGCCAGTAGAGCTGGCGGTCGACGCCGACGGCTTCGCCCTGCTCCTGCGCCTTGAGCGGCGCCTCGACCCGGCCACCGGCGGGCAGCACCCGCCAGTACAGCGGCGCCACCACCACGATCAGCACCAGCGCGTAGCACACGCAGGTCGCGCGCCAGCCGAAGTGCTCGATGGCCAGGGCCACGGTTGGCCAGGACAGGGTCGAGGCGAAACCGGCGATCAGGGTGATGCCGGTGATTGCCTTGCCTGCGCCTTCGCCATACAACCCACCGAGGGTGGCGAACAGCGCTTCGTACAAGCCCATGGCCATGCCGACCCCGATCACCGCCCAGGCCAGCAGGAACAGCGCCAGGCTGTGGCTGCTGGCCATGACCAGCAGGCCCACCGCCACCACCGCGCCGCTGGCGGCCATCTGCGGGCGGCCGCCGTAGCGGGCGACCAGGCGGCTGGACAAGGGCGCGAACAGGGCCGAGACCATCAGGCTCAGGGACAGCGCGCCGTACACCCATTGGCTGGGCCAGCCGGTGTCGCGGCTGATCGGGTCGGCCATCACCGCCATGAGGAAGAACGAGCCGCCCCAGACCAGGATTTGCAGTACGCCGAGGAGGACGATACCAAGAGGGCTGGGCAGGCGGTGGTAAGTGTGCAAGGTGGGGCCTATTTCAGTCGCTGAGCTGGGGGTGGCTGCACTGGCCTCTTTGCGGGTGAACCCGTTCCCACAGGGCCTGCACACGGCTTGAGGCTTGTGCTGTCCGTGTGGGAGCGGGTTCACCCGCGAAGGGGCCGGCACTGCTTTAGAGGGCTTACCTGCTGGCCCCGTCACATGCCCGCCATCGATGATTGATCCCGCCTTATCATTGCGCGTGATAATAACCTTCGCTGCGTTCGATTCGTGCGTCACGCGCAAGACACTCACACTCCGCCCACTACTAATACATTGGCGGAGTTCTCCATGGACCACTCACTCAAACCCTTGCGCTTCCCCCTCGCTGCCCTGGCAGTGGTGGTGCTCAGCGCTTGTGGCCGCACCCCCGACGCTGCGCAGGCTCCCGCCGCGCCCAAGGTCAGCGTGGCCAAGGTCATCGAACAGCCGATCAACGAGTGGGACGAATTCACCGGCCGCCTGGAAGCTCCGGAAACCGTCGAAGTACGCCCCCGGGTCTCCGGCCAGATCGACCAGGTCGCCTTCACCGAAGGCGCCCAGGTGAAGAAAGGCGACCTGCTGTTCCAGATCGACCCGCGCCCGTTCCAGGCTGAAGTCCGCCGCCTCGAAGCGCAGCTGCAGCAGGCCAGGGCCACCGCCGTTCGCAGCGCCAACGAAGCCCGCCGCGGCGAGCGCCTGCGCGACAGCAACGCGATCTCCGCCGAACTTGCCGAATCGCGCAGCAGCGCCGCCGCCGAAGCCCGCGCCGGGGTCGACGCGATCCAGGCCCAGCTCGACCTGGCTCGCCTGAACCTCAGCTTCACCCGCGTCACCGCGCCGATCAGCGGCCGCGTCAGCCGCGCTGCGTTCACCGCCGGCAACATCGTCAGCGCCGATGTCACGCCGCTGACCAGCCTGGTCTCCACCGACAAGGTCTACGCCTACTTCGACGCCGACGAGCGCGTGTACCTCAAGTACACCCAGCTGGCGCGCGAAGGCCAGCGCGGCCAGAGCACCCCGGTGTACCTGGGCCTGACCAACGAAACCGGCAACCCGCACCTGGGCCAGATGAACTTCGTCGACAACCAGGTCAACCCGCGCACCGGCACCATCCGTGGCCGCGCCGTGTTCGACAACCGCGACGGCCAGTTCACCCCCGGCCTGTATGCGCGCCTGAAGCTGGTCGGCAGCGCCCAGTACGATGCCGTGCTGATCAACGACGAAGCGGTCGGCACCGACCTTGGCAAGAAGTTCGTGCTGGTGATGGACAAGGACAACAAGGCGGCCTACCGCGCCGTGGAACTGGGGCCCAAGCTCGAAGGCCTGCGCATCGTGCGCAGCGGCCTGGCCAAGGACGACCGCATCGTGGTCAAGGGCCTGCAGCGCGTGCGCCCTGGCTCGCCGGTGACGCCGCAGGAGACCGCCATGGCCAGCGACCAGACCCTCGCCGCCCTCGCCCAGCAGCGCCAGGCCCTGGAGGCCAGCAACCCGGCGCCGAAAGTGGCCGGCACCAACGAAAAAGTCGCCAGCGCCCAGGCGCCACGCGGTTAAGGGACCCCTCCGATGAACTTCTCGAAATTCTTCATTACCCGGCCGATCTTCGCCGCGGTGCTGTCGCTGGTGCTGCTGATCGCGGGCTCCATCTCGCTGTTCCAGCTGCCGATCAGCGAATACCCGGAAGTGGTACCGCCCACCGTGGTGGTGCGCGCCAACTTCCCCGGCGCCAACCCCAAGGTGATCGGCGAAACCGTCGCCGCGCCGCTGGAGCAGGCCATCACCGGCGTCGAGAACATGCTGTACATGTCCTCGCAGTCCACCGCCGACGGCAAGCTGACCCTGACCATCACCTTCGCCCTGGGCACCGATCTGGACAACGCCCAGGTGCAGGTGCAGAACCGCGTCACCCGTACCCAGCCCAAGCTGCCGGAAGAAGTGACCCGTATCGGCATTACCGTCGACAAGGCCTCGCCCGACCTGACCATGGTCGTGCACCTGACCTCGCCGGACAACCGCTACGACATGCTCTACCTGTCCAACTACGCCATCCTCAACATCAAGGACGAGCTGGCACGCCTGGGCGGCGTGGGTGACGTGCAGCTGTTCGGCATGGGCGACTACTCGCTGCGCGTGTGGCTCGACCCGAACAAGACCGCTTCGCGCAACCTGACCGCCAGCGACGTGGTCGCCGCCATCCGCGAGCAGAACCGCCAGGTCGCCGCCGGCCAGCTGGGCGCCCCGCCCGCCCCAGGCGCGACCAGCTTCCAGCTGTCGATCAACACCCAGGGCCGCCTGGTCAACGAGGAAGAGTTCGAGAACATCATCATCCGCGCCGGCGCCGATGGCGAAATCACCCGCCTCAAGGACATTGCCCGGGTCGAGCTCGGCTCCAGCCAGTACGCCCTGCGTTCGCTGCTGAACAACCAGCCGGCCGTGGCCATCCCGATCTTCCAGCGCCCGGGCTCCAACGCCATCGAGATCTCCGACGAAGTGCGGGCGAAAATGGCCGAGCTGAAGAAGGACTTCCCGGAAGGCATGGACTACAGCATCGTCTATGACCCGACCGTGTTCGTCCGCGGCTCCATCGAAGCGGTGGTGCACACCCTGTTCGAAGCGCTGATCCTGGTGGTGCTGGTGGTGATCCTGTTCCTGCAGACCTGGCGCGCCTCGATCATCCCGCTGATGGCCGTACCCGTCTCGCTGATCGGTACCTTCGCGGTCATGCACCTGTTCGGCTTCTCGCTCAACGCCTTGTCGTTGTTCGGCCTGGTGCTGGCCATCGGCATCGTGGTGGACGACGCCATCGTCGTGGTGGAGAACGTCGAGCGCAACATCGGGCTTGGGCTCAAGCCGCTCGAAGCCACGCAGAAAGCCATGAGCGAAGTGACCGGGCCGATCATCGCCACGGCGCTGGTGCTGTGCGCGGTGTTCGTGCCGGCGGCCTTCATTTCCGGCCTGACCGGGCAATTCTACAAGCAGTTCGCCCTGACCATCGCCATCTCCACCGTGATTTCGGCGTTCAACTCGCTGACCTTGTCGCCCGCCCTGGCGGCCGTGCTGCTCAAGGAGCACCACGCACCCAAGGACCGTTTCTCGCGCTTGTTGGAAAAGCTCCTGGGTGGCTGGCTGTTCGCGCCGTTCAACCGCTTCTTCGACCGCGCCAGCCATGGCTATGTCGGCGGCGTGCGGCGGGTGATCCGCGGCAGTGGCATCGCCCTGTTCGTGTATGCCGGCCTGATGGGCCTGACCTACCTGGGCTTCTCGTCCACCCCGACCGGCTTCGTCCCGGCCCAGGACAAGCAGTACCTGGTGGCCTTCGCCCAGCTGCCTGACGCCGCCAGCCTCGACCGCACCGAGGCGGTGATCAAGCGCATGAGCGAAATCGCCCTGGAGCAGCCGGGCGTGGCCGATTCGGTGGCCTTCCCGGGCCTGTCGATCAATGGTTTCACCAACAGCCCGAACAGCGGCATCGTGTTCACCCCGCTCAAGCCGTTCGACGATCGCAAGGACCCGAGCCAGTCGGCAGCCGCCATCGCCGCCGCGCTGAACGCCAAGTTCGCCGACATCCAGGACGCCTACATCGCGATCTTCCCGCCACCGCCGGTACAAGGCCTGGGCACCATCGGCGGCTTCCGCCTGCAGATCGAGGACCGTGGCAACCTGGGCTACGAAGCGCTGTACAAGGAAACCCAGAACATCATCGCCAAGAGCCACGAGGTGCCGGAACTGGCGGGCCTGTTCACCAGCTACACGGTCAACGTGCCCCAGGTCGATGCCGCCATCGACCGGGAGAAAGCCAAGACCCACGGCGTGGCGATCACCGACATCTTCGACACCCTGCAGGTCTACCTGGGTTCGCTGTACACCAACGACTTCAACCGCTTTGGCCGCACCTACCAGGTCAACGTCCAGGCCGAGCAGCAGTTCCGCCTCGATGCCGAGCAGATCGGCCAGCTGAAGGTGCGCAACAACCTGGGCGAGATGATCCCGCTGGCGACCTTCCTCAAGGTCAGCGACACCGCAGGCCCTGACCGGGTCATGCACTACAACGGCTTCATCACCGCCGAAATCAACGGTGCCGCAGCCCCCGGCTACAGCTCCGGCCAGGCCGAGGCGGCAATCGAGAAACTGTTGAAAGAGGAACTGCCCAACGGCATGACCTTCGAGTGGACCGACCTGACCTACCAGCAGATCCTCTCGGGCAACACCGCGTTGCTGGTCTTCCCGCTGTGCGTGCTGCTGGCCTTCCTGGTGCTGGCCGCCCAGTACGAAAGCTGGAGCCTGCCGCTGGCGGTGATCCTGATCGTGCCGATGACCCTGCTGTCGGCCATCACCGGGGTGATCGTGTCGGGTGGCGACAACAACATCTTCACCCAGATCGGCCTGATCGTGCTGGTTGGCCTGGCGTGCAAGAACGCGATCCTGATCGTCGAGTTCGCCAAGGATGAGCAGGCCAAGGGCCTCGACCCGCTGGCCGCGGTGCTGGAAGCCTGCCGCCTGCGCCTGCGGCCGATCCTGATGACCTCGATCGCCTTCATCATGGGCGTGGTGCCGCTGGTGTTCAGCTCCGGCGCCGGCTCGGAAATGCGCCATGCCATGGGTGTGGCGGTGTTCTCGGGGATGATCGGGGTGACCGTGTTCGGCCTGTTCCTGACCCCGGTGTTCTTCTTCCTGATCCGCCGTTTCGTCGAGCGTCGCCAGGCCCGCAAGGCCGCACGCGCCGCCGTGCTGGAGAACCACGCATGAACCTGCTCAAACCCCTGACCCCAAGCCTGCTGGCACTGGCCCTGGCGGCCTGTGCGGTAGGCCCGGACTACAAGACCCCGGACACCGAACCCGCACGCCTGGACAGCGCCGAGGCCCAGGCCAAGGCGTTCGACCGCAGCCGCTTCGAGAGCCTGTGGTGGAAGCAGTTCGACGACCCGGTGCTGAACCAGTTGGTGCAGGCCTCGCTGGACGGCAACCGCGACCTGCGCGTGGCCTTCGCCCGGCTGAAATCGGCCCGGGCGATCCGTGACGACGCCGCCAATGACCAGCTCCCGGTGGTCACAAGTCGTGCCAGCAGCGAGGTCGGCAAGGGCCAGGTGCCCGGCCAGACCGAGCAGCGGGTCAACCAGGAACGCTACGACCTGGGCCTGGACATGGCCTGGGAGCTCGACCTGTTCGGCCGCATCCAGCGCCAGATCGAGGCCAGCGAAGCCCAGACAGCGGCGGCCCAGGCCGACCTGCAGCAGTTGCAGGTGAGCCTGATCGCCGAGCTGGTCGATGCCTATGGGCAGCTGCGTGGTGCGCAACTGCGCGAGAAGATCGCCCTGGCCAACCTCAAGACGCAACAGGAGTCGCGCACCATCACCGTGACCCTGCGCGACGCCGGGGTCGGCAACGAGCTCGACGTGGTACGCGCCGATGCCCGCCTGGCGGGTGTCGAGGCGACCGTGCCGCAGTTGCAGGCCGAACAGGCCCGCGCCCGCCACCGCATCTCCACCCTGCTCGGCCAACGTCCGGAGGCACTCAGCGTTGACCTGTCGCCCAAGGCCCTGCCGGCCATTGCCAAGGCCTTGCCGGTCGGCGACCCGGGCGAACTGCTGCGGCGTCGCCCGGATATCCGCAGCGCCGAGCGCCAGTTGGCGGCAGCCACCGCCAGCGTTGGCGTGGCCACCGCCGACCTGTTCCCACGGGTGAGCCTCAGCGGCTTCCTCGGCTTTACCGCCGCGCGGGGCTCGCAGATCGGCTCGTCGGCGGCCAATGCCTGGGCACTGGGCCCGAGCATCACCTGGGCCGCGTTCGACCTGGGCAGCGTGCGGGCCCGCCTGCGTGGGGCCAAGGCCGATGCCGAAGGTGCCTTGGCCAACTACGAGCAGCACGTGCTGCTGGCCCTGGAAGAGTCGGCCAACGCCTTCAGCGACTACGACAAGACCCAGCAGCGACTGCTGTCGCTGATGCGCCAGAGCGATGCCAGCCGCAAGGCCGCCGACCTGGCCTCGGTGCGCTACCGCGAAGGTACGGTGGACTACCTGGTGCTGCTCGATGCCGAACGTGAACGCCTGAGCGCCGAAGACGCCCAGGCCCAGGGCGAGGTCGATCTGTACCGCGGCATCGTCTCGATCTACAAGGCCCTTGGCGGCGGCTGGCAGCCGGAAACGCTCGCCAGCACGCGCTGATCCCCCGCCGCAACGACTCCTTTGGTTGGTTCCTCCCCCAACCGTTTGCCCCGCGGGCCTTGGCCTGCGGGGCTTTTTTATGTTGCCTGCACCGGCATTCTGCCCCAAGCTCTGCCTTCCCACCGCCATGGACCGCGCCACACGATGCCCAGACGCCATCACGCCCTGATCGCCATTTCGCTGCTGGCCCTGGTGTCGATCGGTGTCGTCTACCTGCGCCGGGACACGCCCCCTTCGCCGCCGGTGCTGCCGCCGCACAGCTACGCCAAGGCGCTGCGCCAGGCCCACGACGGCCAACCCGGGGCTGCGCGGGTGCTGTACCAGCAATTGCAACGCGATGACCTGACAGCGATCCGCCGTGCCGCGCTGTACAGCGAACTCCCCAACTACCCCTCGCCGCAAGCCCTCAAGCTGGCCCGCCTGGACCTGGACAACGATGACCCGCTGGTGCGCCGTGCCGCCATCGCCAGCATCCACCGCCTGCTGCCACCGGCCCAGCGCAGCCTGGTGCTGGGGCCGTTGCTCGATGACGACGAGCAGAGCGTGCGCTTCGCCGCCGTGGACGCGCTGCTCGGCCTCGACCCCGACGCCATCGGCCTGTATTTCGGCCCCTTGCAGGCAGCACTGGAACAGTACCAGCAGACCTTGCAGCAACAACCGGACGACGCCGAAGCCCAGGTACACCTGGCGCGCCTGTACCTGCACGAGAACGACTATGTCCAGGCGGCCAAGGCGCTGCAGCGCAGCCTCGCGGTTGCCCCGGACAACCTCGACGCCCTGGCCACCCAGGTGCGGCTACTGGAACGCCAGGGCCAGCATGAGCAATCGCGCGAGGTCCTGGCCAAGGCCTTGGCCCTGCGCCCGGATTCAGCGTTCCTGCAATATGAGCTGGGGCTCTGGCTCAATCGCCACGAGCAGCGTGAATACGCCCTGCTCGCGCTGTCGCGCGCCGTGGAGCTGGAGCCGGACAACACCGACTACCGCTACACCCTGGCCGTGACCTTGCATGAGCTGGACCAGGCCGATGCCGCCCAGAAACAGCTGGAGACGTTACTCAGCCGCCAGCCGGCCAATCGCCGTGCGCGGGTGCTGCTGATCCAGTACTGGAAAGAAACCGGCCAGCTGCAGAACGTGCAGGTACTGCTGGCCGAACTGGAGCGGCAGAACCCCGACGATCCGTTCCTGCAACAAGGCCTCTGAATTTGCCTGGAACCCTCGGTGAACAGCCGTGGTCCAGAGGATAACGGACCACTGGCGGCAGGGCCGCGCATCGGCTCTGCTCACTGTTACAGGAGATTCGCATTGGCCAGCTCGTTGTCGCTGGATGAACGTGCCCTGATCCTGGCACCCCGCAAACTCGCCAGCGACACCTCAAGGCTGCTGGCGGGTGCGGGTATCGCCTGCCTGTGCACGGAGGACGGCGCCACGCTGCTGGCCTGCCTGGTGGAAGGCGCAGGCCTGGTGATCATTGCCCAGCAGGCACTGGACGACATGCCGGGCGCGCTGCTCGATGGCTACTTCCAACAGCAGCCGCCCTGGTCGGACCTGCCCATCGTGTTGCTGACCAACACGCCAGCCACTGCGGCCTCCCCGATAGACCATCCGCTGGGCAACCTGACCTTGCTCATGGCCCCTTTCGAAGATGTGCAGCTGCTGCACCTGACCCAGCTGGCACTGCGCAACCGGCGCCGCCAGTACCTGGCCCGCGATTGCCTGCAGGACCTCCAGCAGCGCCTGGACGCACGCAGCCAGGCACAACAGGTCAGCGAACTGGCCCTTTACCAGGCGCGCAAGATGGAGGCGATCGGCCAATTGGCCGGGGGCGTGGCGCACGACTTCAACAACCTGCTGACCAGCATCGGTGGCAGTTTCGAACTGATCGACCGGCGCCTGAAACAAGGCCGCAGCGAAGGGATCGACAGCCTGCTGCACCGGGGGCAGGAAGCGGTCGCGCGCGCCGCCCGGCTGACTCACCGGTTGCTGGCATTTTCGTCGCGGCAATCGCTGCACAGTCAGCGTGTCGACCTGCAGGCGCTGCTGCAGGGCCAGAAACTGCAAGCTTCGCCGCAACTCAGCGTAGCCTTCGAGGTTCGAACGCCTGCCGACCTGTGGCCGGTGCAAGCCGATGATGTGCAGTTGCAGGAAGCCATCGACAACTTGTTGCTCAATGCCTGTGAGGCCATGCCCAGTGGCGGCAGCCTGGTGGTCGGCGCATGCAACCAGCGGATCGCCAGCCACCAGTTCGAAGGCAGTGCCCTGGCCGGTGGCGACTATGTCTGCCTGAGCATTACCGACGATGGCCACGGCATGTCGCCGAACACCCTGGAACACGCCTTCGAGCCGTTTTTCAGCACGAAGCCGGTTGGCCAAGGCATCGGCCTGGGCCTTTCGATGGTGTATGGCTTCAGCAAACAGTCACTGGGCCATGTCGTGCTGAACAGCCAGCTGGGCCAAGGCACACGGGTCGATCTGTACCTGCCGCGGCACCTGGACCAGCCCCAGCCCCCCAGGCCCGCGACCGAGAATCTGGCTCCACCCGACGGCCAGCATGTGCTGGTAGTCGAGGACGACCCGCACGTGCGCCAGTTGCTGTGCCAGGCTTTGCAGGAAGAAGGGTTCCCCTGCAGCAGTGCCAGCAATGCCAGCGAAGCGCTGCAGCTGCTCAATTCGCCCCTGGCGATCGACCTGCTGCTCAGCGATGTCGGGCTGCCGGGCATGAACGGCCGGCAGTTGGCGGAAATAGCCCGCACCATTCGCCCACAGCTGCCGGTGCTGTTCATTACCGGCTACGCCGAGACGGCGATGGCCCGCGAGGGCTTTCTCGGCCAGGGCATGCAACTGATCTGCAAGCCCTTCGCACTGCAACAGCTGAAGACCAAGGTGGCGCAAATCCTCACGGGCGCCTGAGCTGGGTCACTCGCTGAGCATCAGCAAGGCCTGGTTCGCCAGGTTGTTCAACTGGAACGGTTTGAGCATCAGCGCCGTTCCCGGTATCTCCAGCAACTGCGGCTCCAGGGGTTGATCGGTGTAGCCGGTGATGAACAGGATCTTCTGCTCCGGTTCGATCATGCGCATCGCCCTGGCCACCTGGCGGCCACTGAAGCCACCGGGCAGACCGATATCCGTGATCACCAGGTCGAACGGCCCATCATGCCGGAAGCGATCGAGCGCGGCGTTGGCATCGGCGACATCGCTCACCTCGAAACCACGCTCGCGCAAGAACTCGCCCATCAGCACGCGCAGGTTGAGTTCGTCATCGACCAGCAGCAGGCGCTGCCCGCTCGCCCGAGGCATCGCCGGGACCAGGGCCGGCGCCGGCGGTTCGATCGACTCGTGACAGCGCGGGAACAGCATGGAAACCTTGCTGCCATGATCCGGCGCCGACTCGATCCAGACGTGGCCGCCGGACTGCCCGACGAAACCGTACACCATTGGCAGCCCCAGCCCGGAGCCACGCCCCATGGGCTTGGTGGTGAAAAACGGTTCGAACGCCCTGGCGGCATCCTCGGCAGACATGCCATGGCCGTTGTCGATGATGTGCAGGGCGACATAATCACCCGGCGACAGGCCGTTATCACCCGGGAACGCAGTGGACAGCCGCTGGTTGATGGTGCGGATCGTCAGTTCGCCACGCCCCAGGCAGGCTTCGCGAGCGTTGGCGCACAGGTTGACCAGCGCGCTCTCCAGCTGGGCGATGTCCAGGCAAACTGTCCACGGCTGCACGTCCAGCTCCCAGATCACGCGGATCTCGGCGCCCAGGACCTGACCCAGCAAGGGCTCCATGGCCGACAGCTGGCGGTTGAGGTCGATCGGCCTGGGTGACAATGGCTGGTGCCGGGAGAAGGCCAGTAGGCGATGGGTCAGGCTCATGGCGCGCTGCACGGAGTCGCGGGCAAGCTCGACATAGTGCTGCAGGCGCTCCTGGTGCCCCTGGTCCAAACGTCGTTGCAGCATTTCAAGGCTGCCACCGATGCCAGACAGCAGGTTGTTCATTTCGTGGGCCATGCCGCCGGCCAGCTGGCCCACCGACTCCAGGCGCTGGGTGTCGCGCAGCAAGGCCTCGGATTGACGCATGGCCTCCTCCCGCTCTTCGGTAATGTCGCGCCCCACCGCAGTGAGCAGCGAACCGTCGAAACGGGCCGTCCAGCGAAAGCAGTGATAATGGCCATCCACATGGCGCAAGCGGGTTTCCAGCTGCTCGACACTCTTGTCACGAATGAACTCGAGCGCCGACACCTCCACTTCGGCCTTGTCGGCCGGGTGCACCAGGTCGAGGATCGGCATGCCCAGTATCTGCTCGTCGTGCCAACCCAGAATGCGCTGCCAGGCCGGATTGACGGCCTGAATCCTGAGCTCGCGGCTGACCACCAGCATGGCATCGCGCGACAATTGCCAGATATGTTCGCGATCCGCCACGATGCGCTTGATCTGCCCTTCGAACGCCAGCGCCTGATCACGCCATCTGGCGTGGGCATCGACACTGGCGGTGGTCTCGATCACCGTGTGCAGAAAGCCGACGATATCGTTGAGTTCGTCGCGGATGGGTGTATAGCTGAAGGCATACCAGGCCTTGACCGCCGTGTTGTCGCACTCGACCATCAGCGGCTGGTCGTCGACGAAATGGGCACTGCCTTCAAGGGCCTTGAAGACCCAGGGGCCAATACCCTGCCAATGCTCGCTCCACACGCTGTCGAAGCGTTGCCCCAGCAATGGCCGCCCCCCCCCGAGCAAGGCCTGGTAAGCGGCATTGTGGACGATGCTCATGTCCGGGCCCCAGACCACGGCGCTGGGGAAGGGAGACACCAGCATCATGTCGACGGCGATGCGCAATGGCGCCTGCCAGTGCGGCAGTGGCCCCAGCGCGGTAGTGCGCCAATCGAACTGCGCAATGCGTTCGCCCATGTCGCCTGAGCCCGAATTGCCGGTTGGAGTACGGTGTGCGACCAATCTCGTGATTCCGCCGTTATTCAAGTTATGTCCATTGCTCGCATCATCGACGCGAATATTTGATGCCGCAATACCCGCCGGGCAAAAACACGCTGCGACATGCGCCGCCATCAAAGTAGCATAGTGCCACCATCGATATGGCGCAGTGGCAAACGCCAGCTATGCTGAGTAGGTTTTCCCGCGCCATGGAAAGATTGTCCCTCCAACTGCCGATGGGAGCGTGGTGATGAGCAAGAAGAAGATCCTGGTGGTAGTGACCAATACCGCCAAATACCCAGGGCTGAAACGTGCCACGGGTCTGTGGCTGGGTGAAGCCGTGCATTTCGTCGACAAGGTGCAGCAGGCCGGCTACAGCGTCGACTACGTCAGCCCGGCAGGCGGCTACGTCGCCATCGACCCGCACAGCCTGCAGATGGCACCGGACCTGGACTGGCAATGGTACGACGACAAGGCATTCATGACCCGCCTGGGTACGTCGCTGAGCCCTGGCAACGTCCGGGCCGAGGACTACGGCGCCATCTACTACACCGGCGGGCATGGCGTCATGTACGACTTCCCGGACAATGCGCCACTGCAGGAAATTGCACGCAAGATCTACGAAAACAACGGCATCGTCGCAGCGGTCTGCCATGGCGTGGCCGGCTTGCTGAACATCAAGCTCAGCGACAACAGCCTGCTGCTCAAGGACCGCCAGGTCACCGGGTTTTCCACTACCGAGGAAAAGCTGGCCGAACTGGACAAGGTGGTGCCCTTCCTGACTGAAAACGAACTGGTTGGCCGGGGCGGCACCTACAGCAAGCACGACGACCCATGGCAGCCCTTCGTGGTCCGTGACGGGCGACTGCTCACCGGGCAAAACCCCGCCTCCACGGGCCCGCTTGCCGATAAGGTGCTTTTGGCACTCGAGTTGAAATGAGTCCTACGCTCCAATTACCCGCATCCGTGGTCGAACACAGCCGAGGCTTACAGTAGCAAGGTGGCGCAACCAATAGGCTCTTCGCTTGCTTGTCCATCACGAGCGGAGGGCCGCAGGCCATGTCGAAGTTCAAGGTTGCCGGGCGCTGCTTTCAGCAACTGCTGCTGATCGTGTCGATCAGCCTGATACCGGTCGGTTTCGGCCTGATGATGTTGCTTTATCAGCACGACCAGAAACACCAGGAAAATGCCCGCCATGCGGTGACAGCCACCCTCACCGCGGTCGACCAGATCCTCGACCGCCTGCACATGGCTGCGCAAACCGCCTTGGTACTGGCAGGCACGCCGTGCCTTACGGCCAAACCACGATTGCTGGAACAGATAGAAGGCGCCCGCTACCTGCGCGGGCTGACATTGACCATGGACGGCAGGCCGTATTGCAAGACACTGGCCACATCGCACCCCTCGCCAGTACTCCCCGAAGGCCGGCACTCCTCCGTGCAACTGGTGTTTGGCTCGCACGCCACACCCAACGCCGTTCACGTAGCCTACCAACTACAGCGCGACAACCTGGGGGTGATCGCAACCGCCTATGGCCTGGCGTTGCGCAATGCAATGCGAGGCCACCCGGGCAACCCCGTCGTGATCCTCGAAACCAAGGAGGGTTTCATCTGGAAGAATGGCGACAGCCGAGATCAATCGCGGCCCACGCAGAGCGAGTTCAGGCATGCCGGCAAGTCGCAGCAGTACGGTTACACCGTGACAGCCGGCTACCTCGCCGGCTACTCGGCCCAACGGGCGCGCAGAACAGTGGTTCATACCCTGCCCGCGCTTGCGCTGATCGGCGTGATCACCGGCCTGATCAGCTATTGGAGCATCTTCTGCCATTGCGGCCAGCGCAACCGTACCGCCGTCAATTCAGCTTGACGGCGGTACGCGTCGATCACTCGGCGTTGAGCACGCCACGGCGGACCTGGTCACGCTCGATGGACTCGAACAGCGCCTTGAAGTTGCCTTCGCCGAAGCCATCATCGCCCTTGCGCTGGATGAACTCGAAGAACACCGGGCCGAGCAGTGTCTCGGAGAAGATCTGCAGCAGCAGGCGCTTGTCGCCGGACTCCGAGGCACCGTCGAGCAGAATGCCACGCGCTTGCAACTGGTCGACGGGTTCACCATGGCCTGGAAGGCGCTCTTCGAGCATCTCGTAGTAGGTCTGCGGTGGCGCGGTCATGAAACGCATGCCCAGGCCCTTGAGCGCGTCCCAGGTCTTGAGCAGGTCGTCGGTGAGGAAGGCCACGTGCTGGATGCCTTCGCCGTTGAACTGCATCAGGAACTCTTCGATCTGCCCGGCGCCCTTGGACGACTCCTCGTTCAGCGGAATGCGGATCATGCCGTCCGGTGCGGTCATGGCCTTGGAAGTCAGGCCGGTATACTCGCCCTTGATGTCGAAATAGCGGATCTCGCGGAAGTTGAACAGTTTCTCGTAGAAGCCGGCCCAGTAGGCCATGCGCCCGCGATAGACGTTGTGGGTCAGGTGGTCGATGATCTTCAGCCCAGCCCCCACCGGGTTGCGCTCGACACCTTCGATGAAGTTGAAGTCGATGTCGTAGATCGAGCTGCCTTCCTCGAAACGGTCGATCAGGTACAGCGGCGCGCCGCCGATGCCCTTGATCGCCGGCAGGCGCAGTTCCATCGGCCCGGTTTCGATCTCCACCGGCTGGGCCCCCAGTTGCAGGGCGCGGGCATAGGCTTCGTGGGCGTTACGCACGCGAAATGCCATGCCGCAGACCGACGGGCCATGCTCGGCGGCAAAGTACGAGGCGATGCTCTTGGGTTCGTTGTTGAGGATCAGGTTGATGCCGCCCTGGCGATACAGGTGCACGTCCTTGGAGCGGTGGGTGGCCACCAGGGTGAAACCGAGGATCTGCAATACCGGCTCGAGCACGCCAGGCGTCGGCGAAGCCAGTTCAATGAACTCGAAGCCCATCAGGCCCATTGGGTTGTCGAAGATATCAGCCATATTGGTGTCCTCATCTGCAGCGAAAGATTAGTGATTGCGCGGGATGTGGAGCGGCGATGGCGGAGCGCACGGGATACCGCGCACGCTGCGGGCGAGGAAGTCACCCATGATCAACTTGAACCCATGGTATGTCATATGGACCCATTCTCGGTGGGGTTGCCCCTTCGCTGGCGAAGGGCTTTATTGTTGTATTCGTAAATCGATTCTACATTGCGTAAAAAGCTTTGTCGCGCATTTGTTCGCCGGGGCCGCCCCAGGCGCTGCGCGGTTGCCGCAAGACGCGCCCCCTGAGATCATGCGCGGCTGATCCACCCGCTCACTCCCCGTATCCGAGGCATTCGTGTCAAAAGGCATTATTTCGTCGGTCATGGCGTCCTGTCTGTTCGCCGTGATGTATTTCTATACCTCCCTGCTCACGCCACTCGATGGCGAAGAGATCTTTGGCTGGCGCACGCTGCTGACCTTGCCCTGCCTGACCCTGTTCATGCTGGTCAGCAAGGACTGGAAGCGCGTCGGCGATCTGCTGGCACGGGTGCGCCAGACCCCGGTGTTGCTGCTGGGCATGGTCGGTACTTCATGGTTGATGGGCGTACAGCTGTGGCTGTTCCTCTGGGCGCCGCTGCACGGGCGCAGCCTGGAGGTGTCGATGGGCTATTTCCTGCTGCCACTGGCGATGGTGCTGACCGGGCGGGTGGTATACGGCGAGCGCCTGTCCCGGCTGCAGAAGGTGGCCGTGGGCTGCGCTGCGCTGGGTGTGGGCCACGAGCTGTACCAGCATGGCAGCTTTGCCTGGGAAACCCTGCTGGTGATGATCGGCTACCCGATCTACTTCGTGCTGCGCCGACGCTGCCGCACCGACCACCTGGGCGGCCTGTGGTGCGACATGTGCCTGCTGCTGCCCTGGGCGTTGTACTTCGTGATCAACGGGCCGCTGTCGAGTGACGACCTGCACGCGCACCCTGGCCTCTATGGCTTGATCCCGGTGCTGGGCGCGATCAGTGCTTCGGCACTGATCGCCTACGTGCTGGCCAGTCGGCTGTTGCCATTCAGCCTGTTCGGCCTGCTCAGCTACGTCGAGCCGGTGCTGCTGGTCGGCGTGGCCCTGCTGCTGGGCGAAACCATCGGCCCGGATCAGTGGCTGACCTACCTGCCGATCTGGGCCGCAGTGCTGGTGCTGGTGCTCGAAGGCTTCAAGCACCTGTTGCGTCAGCGTCGGCGCTCGGTGTAAGGCGCACCTGGCGCACCCGGCGCTCCTCCACCGCCACCACGGTCATGCTCCAGCCATTCCAGCCCAGGCGATCACCGACCACCGGCAAACGGTCGAGCAGGCTCATCACCAGGCCCGCGAGGGTCTGGTAGTCCTCGGTGGCGCGGGCGCTGAAGCCGGTCCGCGCCTGGACCTGGCTGAGGTTCAGGGCGCCACTGACGACAAAGCTGCCATCTTCCTCGACGATCGCCGGGCCTTCCACCTCGCTGGCGTCCGGCAACTCGCCGGCGATCGACTCGAGGATGTCGGTCATGGTCAGCAGGCCGGTGAAGTCACCGAACTCGTTGACCACGAAGGCGATGTGCGTCGACTGGCCGCGCATCTGCTCCAGGGCGTTGAAAATGCTGAAGCTCTCCAGCAAATTCAGCGGCGCCCGGGCCATGCGCTCGAGGTCCGGCTGGCTGCCCGTCAACAGCTCCTTGAGCAGTTCCTTCTTGTGCACGAAGCCCAGCGGTTCCTCGATGTGGCCATTGCGGATCAGCGGCAGGCGCGAGTACGGCGAATTGGCCAGGGCTGCGGTGATGGCGTCCGCCGGCTGCGCCAGGTCGATCACGTCGACTTCGGCGCGGGCGGTCATCACCGTGCGGATCGGCCGCTCGGCCAGGTTCAGCACGCCACTGATCATCACCCGCTCGCGGCGGTCGAACAGCACCTGTTGCTCACCCCCGTCGACCAGGTCGGCAATCTCTTCGCCCACCTCGTCAGCCTCGACCCGGCGCCCGCCAAGCAGGCGCAGCACCGCATGGGCAGTACGTTCACGCAGCGGCTTGTGCTGCTGCAGGCTGCGCTTGCGGCGGGCACGGGCCAGCTGGTTGAACAGTTCGATCAGGATCGAGAAGCCGATGGCCGCGTACAGGTAACCTTTGGGGATGTGGAAGCCCAGGCCTTCGGCGGTCAGGCTGAAGCCGATCATCATCAGGAAGCCCAGGCACAGCATGATCACTGTCGGGTGGGCGTTGACGAAGCGGGTCAGCGGCTTGCTGGCAACGATCATGATGCCGATCGAGAAGATCACCGCGATCATCATCACCGACAATTGCTCGACCATGCCCACGGCCGTGATCACCGCGTCCAGCGAGAACACCGCATCGAGCACGACGATCTGCGCCACGATCGGCCAGAACGCGGCGTGGCGCACGGCACCACTGGCCTGGGTGACATGGCCTTCCAGCCGCTCGTGCAGTTCCATGGTGGCCTTGAACAGCAGGAACACACCACCGAACAGCATGATCAGGTCGCGGCCGGAGAAGCTCTTGCCGAACACCTCGAACAGCGGCGCGGTCAGGGTGACCATCCACGAGATGCTGGCGAGCAGGCCCAGGCGCATGATCAGCGCCAGGCTCAGACCGATGACCCGGGCGCGGTCGCGCTGATGGGGCGGCAGCTTGTCGGCGAGGATGGCGATGAACACCAGGTTGTCGATGCCCAGCACCAATTCGAGGACGATAAGCGTCAACAGGCCCAGCCAGGCCGTGGGATCGGCTAGCCATTCCATCAGCGGGTACTCACGAAGAAGGCGTCACGAGGACGGGGGCAGGCAGCCCGGGAGGGCAAATGACTATGGGGCCGGGACGGCCGGGGACTGGGGGGCTCCGCGAAGGTGCTCATATAGGCCTTGAATGAAAATAGGGAGGACGATGCTACAAGCACAGCAGGTTTTTCTGATAGCGCGAAACTATTACAAAACCTGTAACAGGTGTTCAGGGGATTTTTCTTCAATACCCATGTCCACGGGGGACCCAGGATGGGGCCTCTATCACGACACAGAGTTGCCCCACCATGAGCCTGTTCCTTTCCATGGCCGCCTTCGCCCTTGCGGCCTCGATTTCCCCGGGTCCGGTCAATATCGTCGCGCTCGGTAGCGGTGCCCGCCATGGCTTGCGTGCCAGCCTGTGGCATGTGACCGGCGCGACCCTGGGCTTCTGCCTGCTGCTGGTACTGGTGGGGCTGGGCCTGCACCAACTGCTGCTGCGCTGGCCGGCATTGGGCGTGGCGCTGCACTGGGGTGGCGTGGCGTTTCTGCTGTGGATGGCGTGGAAGCTGGCCAGCGATGATGGCCAGCTGGGCGGTGAGCGCCAGCACGCTGCACCGTCGGCCTGGCAAGGGGCCGCGATGCAGTGGCTGAACCCCAAGGCCTGGCTGGCGGCGGTGGCAGGCGTGGGGGCCTATACCGGCGGGGAACAGCAGCTGTTGTGGCTGTTTGCCTGGATCTACGCGCCGATCTGTTTCGTTTCGGTGGCGTGCTGGGCCTGGGCCGGGAGTGTAATCCGCCAGTATCTGCGGGACGCGCGGTACATGCGCTTGCTCAATCGCGGTCTGGCGGTGTTGTTGATGGGTAGTGCGGTGTACCTGATCATTTGATGCCGTCTGTAGCTGCCTCTTCGCGGCCAAGGCCGCTCCCACAGGGATATCACGGCACGTGTGGGCAACGCTTCACCTGCAGCAGCGGGCTTGCCCGCGAAAAGGTCGGTACGGCATCGCGATAGTGCCCGGGTGTCGACGCCAGGTGCTGCTTGAAGGCCCTTTGCAGGTGCGCCTGGTCGGCAAACCCGGCCTCCAGCGCTACTTCGGCGATCGCCCGCCCGCCGCGCAGCTGCGCCCGCGCCTGCTGCACCCGCTGGTCGAGCAGGTAACCATGGGGCGTCAGGCCGAAACGCTGGCGAAACGCGCGAATCAGGTAGGAACGGGACAAGCCACAGGCCGCGCAGATATCCGCAAGGCTCAACGGGTCGGCACGATGTGCGCGAATGAAGGCCGCAGCCGCATCCAGCTGTGGATGCTCGGCACGCATGCTGTCGATCTCCGCAGGCAGATAGCGCGGAAGGTCCTCGAAAAACCGGGCCAGCCGCGCTTCCCGATCCGGCAAATCCACCTCGAAAAGATCGGCGAACAGCGCAAGCAGGCGGCTGTAGAGCCCCGCCGCAGTGCTCAACGTCTGTGCCGGCAGCGCAAAGCCGCGCGCCTGCAGCCACGGCAGGTCGACGTACAGCATCAGGTATGACCAGCCCTCACCCTCGATCGGGTTGCAGGCATGCACCACGCCCGGGTTCATCACCACCGTGGTCCCGGCGCCCACCTCGACCTGGCTGTCGCCGCTCAGGTACGTGCTGCGCCCGCTGGTGATCGCGCCGATGGAGAAACAGTCGTGGGAATGCGCTGCATAGCACACCTCGCGCCCGTCGCGTACGCGCCGGGCCTCGACGAAGGGCAATGCCGGATCCCGCCAGAACCGCGACACCTCGATCATCGCCCTGCCCTCACTCGCCGCTGTCATGCACCACCACCAGCAACTGCGCCGGGTGCTCCCCGACCGAACGCAGGCGGTGCGGCGTCTGGGCGTTGAAATGCAGGGCATCGCCCTGTTCCAGCAGGACCCGTTCGTTCATGAAGTCGACCTCGACCTGGCCGGCATGAACGAACAGGAACTCTTCGCCCTGGTGTTCCTTGAAGGTCGGGTCGCTGAACGCGAGGGGCGGCTGAATCAGAAACGGCAGCAGGCTGCGCTGCCCGACCTGGCTGGTCAGCGCCGCGTAGCCCGGGCCCTGCCCGTCACCGACCAGTGCCTGGCGCTCACCCTGGCGCACCAGGCTGTAGAGGCTCTGCCCGGGCTGCTCCTCGGCGAACAGTTCCTCCACCTGGACATTCAGCGCCCGCGCCAGCTTCAGCGCGGCAGCAATCGACGGCGTGTTCAAGCCGCGCTCGACCTTGGACAAGTAACTCTTGGTCATGGCGGATTTCTCGGCCAGTGCCTCGAGGGTAATTCCAAGTTTTTTTCTTAACAATTTCAATCTGTTAGACATGCGACGCGATTTTCCCGGACCCACACGCTTGCTTATGACACTTTGTGTCATATAGGATTATTTGTGTCACGCGCTACCCGCTTCCCCCACCGACCAAAGCAGTGGAACGGGCCAGCACGGACATCGCTCATCACGCCACAGAGGAACATCCCATGGCCAAGACCCTGACGCACAGCAAAGACCAACTGGTCCAGCAGGCGCTGTCGCAGATGCAAGCCTCGCTTGCCGATAATACGTGGACTGTGCGGGAAAAGCTGGCCCTGACCTGCCGAATTCTCTTCGACCACGGCCACGATTCCGGCCTGGCCGGGCAGATCAGCGCCCGCGGCCCACAGCCTGGCACCTTCTACACCCAGCAACTAGGCCTGGGTTTCGATGAAATCAGCGCCAGCAACCTGTTGCTGGTCAACGAAGACCTCGAGGTGCTCGAAGGCCAGGGCATGCCCAACCCGGCCAACCGCTTCCACAGCTGGGTGTACCGCGCCCGCCCGGACGTGAACTGCATCATCCACACCCACCCGACGCACGTCGCCGCCCTGTCGATGCTGGAAGTGCCGCTGGTGGTCTCGCACATGGACCTGTGCCCGCTGTACGACGACTGTGCGTTTCTCGAAGCCTGGCCGGGGGTGCCGGTGGGCAACGAGGAAGGCGAGATCATCAGTGCCGCCCTGGGTGACAAGCGCGCCATCCTGCTCTCGCACCATGGCCAGCTGTCCACCGGTACCAGCATCGAACAGGCCTGCAATTACGCACAGTTGATCGAACGTGCGGCACGCCTGCAATTGCTGGCCATGGCCGCCGGAACCGTCAAGCCCATCGAGCCGGCGCTGGGCCGCGAGGCGCACGACTGGATCGACCGGCCCAAGCGCCACAGCGCCGCCTTCAGCTACTTTGCCCGGCAGAGCCTGCGTAGCCACGCCGACTGCCTGAACTGACCCCAGATTGCCTTGCTTGCGGAGCCTGAAACCATGACCACTCAATTCCACGGCATCATCGGCTACACCATCACCCCGTTCAGCGCCGATGGCGAGCAGCTCGACCTGCCTGCCCTGGGCGCGTCCATCGAGCGCCTGATCGACGGCGACGTGCAGGCCATCGCCCCGCTGGGCAGCACCGGCGAAGGTGCCTACCTGAGCGACAGCGAATGGCAGCAGGTGGCCGAGTACAGCCTCGCCAAGGTGGCCAGGCGCGTGCCGAGCATCGTCAGCGTCTCCGACCTGACCACCGCTGGCGCCGTGCGCCGCGCACGCTTCGCCCAAACCCACGGTGCCGACGCGGTGATGGTGCTGCCGGCAGCCTACTGGAAGCTCAGCGAAGCCGAGATCGTCCAGCACTACCGCACGATCGGTGCCGCCATCGACCTGCCGATCATGCTCTACAACAACCCCGCCACCAGCGGTACCGACCTGCCGGTGGAGCTGATCCTGCGCATCGTGCGCGAAGTGCCCAACGTGACCATGGTCAAGGAGAGTACCGGCGACATCCAGCGCATGCACAAGCTGCACCTGCTGGGCGAAGGCCAGGTGCCGTTCTACAACGGCTGCAACCCGCTTGCGCTGGAGGCGTTCGTGGCCGGCGCCAAGGGCTGGTGCACGGCGGCACCGAACCTGATCCCGGGGTTGAACCAGGCGCTGTACCAGGCGGTGCTGGCGGGGGACCTGGCCCAGGCCAGGGCGCTGTTCTACCGGCAGTTGCCGTTGCTGGACTTCATTCTGAAAGGTGGCTTGCCGGCGACGATCAAGGCCGGGCTGGGGCTCACCGGGTTGCCGGTGGGTGAGCCGCGGCGGCCGGTGTTCGGGCTGGATGACCAAGGCCGGGCGACCCTGGCGACATTGTTAGCAGAGCTGGCTGATTAAGACCTGTATCGGCCTCTTCGCGGGTGAACCCGCTCCCACAGGGATTGCACAAGACTTAAGCCTTGCGCTGTACCTGTGGGAGCGGGTTCACCCGCGAAGAGGCCGGTGCAAACGACGCATTTATATCAAGGCATCACCGGCGGCACATATTGCAGTGTCGCTCCCAGCGCCCAAAGCAACACCAGCACCAACGGCACATGCACCAGCAACTGCACGAACGAGAAGCCGATCAGGTCGCGCGCCTTCAGCCCCAGCACACCCAGCAGCGGCAGCATGTAGAACGGGTTGATCAGGTTCGGCAGCGCCTCGGCGGCGTTGTAGATCTGCACCGCCCAGCCCAGGTGATACTGCAGGTCGTTGGCCACCAGCATCACGTACGGCGCTTCGATGATCCACTTGCCACCCCCCGAGGGGATGAAGAAGCCCAGCACCGCCGAGTACACGCCCATCAGCAGCGCATAGGTATCGTGGGTGGCGATCTGGGTGAAGAACAGCGAGATGTGGTGCGCCAGGGTCTGCTCGTCCACGCCCTTGACCTGGGTGAGGATGGCCGCGATCGAGCCGTACAGTGGAAACTGGATCAGCACCCCGGTGGTGGTCGGCACGGCACGGGCCACGGCATCGAGGAAGCTGCGCGGGCGCCAGTGCAGCAAGGCACCGAGCATGATGAACAGCAGGTTGTAGGTGTTCAGCCCGGAGATCGCGGTGATCGCCGGCTTGGTGGCGAACTCCTGGTACAGCCAGCCGCCGGCCAGGGCCACCAGCATCAGGATCAGGATCGGGCTGTGCTCCAGCCATTCGCCCGGGCGGGTGCGCTTGGGCGCTGGCGGCGCGGTAAAGCTGGGGTCGACACCACAGTCCTCGGCGCTGCGGGCGCTGTTGGGCCCCGGGGCGGTGGCATAGGCGATGACCAGCGAAACGATCACCAGCGCGGCCAGCATGACGCCGGACTGCCACAGGAAGATGGTTTCGGTGAACGGAATGACGCCGGTAATCGACAGGATCGACGGCGGCAGGCTCGCCGGGTTGGCCTGCAGTTGCGCGGCCGACGACGACAGCCCCAGCGCCCACACGGCGCCCAGGCCCAGGTAGGCGGCGGCACCGGCGGCGCGGTAATCCATCTTCAGCTCAGTGCGCCGCGCCAGGGCGCGCACCAGCAAGCCGCCGAACACCAGCGACAGGCCCCAGTTGAGCAGTGACGCCAGCATCGAGATCAACGCCACCCAGCACACGGCCGAACGGCCATTCTTGGGGAGGCGCGCCAGGCGGTCGATCAACCGGGCGGCGGGCGGCGAGCTGGCCACCACGTAACCGCCGATGACCACGAAGGCCATCTGCATGGTGAACGGGATCAGGCTCCAGAAGCCATCGCCAAAGGCCTTGGCGGTGTCGGTCGGCTTGGCGCCCATGGCCAGTGCGCCGATGCACACCAGCATCACGGCCAGGGCGGCGAACACCCAGGAATCGGGGAACCAGCGTTCGGCCCAGTTGGAACAGCGCAGGGCAAAGCGGGCGGAGCGGCTGTCTTGGATTTCAGCGGCCACGGAGGCATTCCTTTTATTGGTTTTATCGGATGTTTCAGCAAAAACGCAAAAAACCCTGTAGGAGCGGCCTTGTGTCGCGAAAGGGCTGCAGAGCAGCCCCGGGGACCTCAGCTTCGCAGCTGAAATTGCCGGGGCCGCTCTGCGGCCCTTTCGCGACACGAGGCCGCTCCTACAGGGGGGCAGCGTGGGGTTTTAGAAGGTCATTTCCTTGACATCGTCCGGCACGATCAGCTTGCCGGCGGTCTTCGCGATGATTTCCTCCACACTCACCCCAGGCGCGGTCTCGCGCAGGATGAAGGCGCCATTGTCGATTTCCAGGTAGGCCAGGTCGGTCAGCACCTTGCGGATGCAGCCGGCGCCGGTCAGCGGCAGGCTGCAGCGTGGCAGCAGCTTGGACTCGCCGTCCTTGGAGGCGTGGGTCATGGTGACGATGATGTTCTCGGCACCGGCCACCAGGTCCATGGCGCCGCCCATGCCCTTGACCAGCTTGCCGGGGATCATCCACGAGGCGATGTTGCCGTCCACGTCCACTTCGAAAGCGCCCAGCACGGTCAGGTCGACGTGGCCGCCACGGATCATCGCGAAGGATTGCGCCGAGTCGAAGATCGACGCCCCCCGGCGGGCGGTGACGGTTTGCTTGCCGGCGTTGATCATGTCGGGATCGAGGGTGCTTTCGGTGGGGAATTCGCCCATGCCGAGCAGGCCGTTTTCCGACTGCAACATCACGTCCATGTCGGCGGGCACGTAGTTGGCCACCAGGGTCGGGATGCCGATGCCGAGGTTGACGTAGTAGCCGTCCTTCAATTCACGGGCGACGCGTTGCGCCATCTGTTCGCGGGTCAGTGCCATGGTCAGGATCTCTTTGTTGTTCTGATGGACGGCGCTCAGGCCTTGACGGTGCGCTTTTCGATGCGTTTTTCGAAGGTGCCGACGATCACCCGGTCGACGAAGATCCCCGGGGTGTGGATCTCGCTGGGCAGCAGCACGCCAGGCTCGACGATCTCTTCCACTTCGACCACGGTGATCTTGCCGGCGGTGGCGGCCAGCGGGTTGAAGTTCTGCGCGGTGTTGCGGTACACCACGTTGCCGTAGTGGTCGGCCTTCCAGCCCTTGACGATGGCGAAGTCGCCGGTGATGGACTCTTCGAGGATGTACTTGCGGCCCTTGAACTCGCGCACTTCCTTGCCGTCGGCCACCGGGGTGCCGTAGCCGGTGGCGGTGTAGAAGGCCGGGATACCGGCGCCGCCGGCGCGCATCTTCTCGGCCAGGGTGCCTTGCGGGGTCAGCTCCACTTCCAGCTCGCCGCTGAGCAGCTGGCGTTCGAATTCGGCGTTCTCGCCCACGTAGGAGGCGATCATCTTGCGGATCTGCCGGTCTTCCAGCAGCACACCCAGGCCAAAGCCGTCGACGCCGCAGTTGTTGGAGACCACGGTCAGGCCCTTGACGCCACGGCGCCTGATTTCCGCGATGAGGTTCTCGGGGATGCCGCACAGGCCAAAGCCGCCGGCCAGTACCGTCATGTTGTCGGTCAGGCCTGCCAGGGCCTCTTCATAGGTTGCTACGCGCTTGTCCAGTCCGGCCATGCTGATCCGCCTTTTGTAGTTGTTGAACCGACGAGGCTGTCGGTGAGCGTGTGCAGCCATCTTCACCGCTGGCGACTGATTTGTTAATTTTGTTTTCATCATCGATTGATAACTTTTCCAAAACAGCGATCACACCTGCCATGAACGTCAAGCAACTGCGCGCCTTCGTCGCCGTCGCCAAGTACCAGAGCTTCGCCCAGGCCGGGGAACACCTGCACGTGTCCCAGCCGGCCCTGAGCCTGACCATCAAGGCACTGGAGGACAACCTCGGCGGCGCCCTGCTCACCCGCACCACCCGCAGCGTAAGCCTGACGGCCGAGGGCGAAGTGCTGCTGCCGCTGGCCCGGCGCCTGCTGGCCGACTGGGACGACACCGAGGAGATGCTGCGCCAGCGCTTCACCCTGCAGCTGGGGCGGGTCTCGGTGGCGGCCATGCCGGCCTTTGCCGGCAACCTGCTGCCGCACACGCTCAAGGTGTTCCGCCAGCGCTACCCCAAGGTCAACGTCACCGTGCACGACGTGATCAACGAGCAGGTACTGGAACTGGTGCGCCACCGCCGCGTCGAACTGGGCATCGGCTTCGAGCCGGAAAACACCGACGGGCTCAACTTCCACCCGTTGTACATGGACCGTTTCGTCGCCGTGGTGCCCGCCGAATCACCCATTGCGCAACTGGCCCAGGTCAGCTGGGCGCAACTGCTGGCCGAGGACTTCATCGCCCTGCAACGGCCGTCCGCCGTGCGCCTGCTGCTGGAGCAGAACGTGGCCGCGCAGCACGGCAAGCTGACGGTGGCGTTCGAAAGCCACCAGCTGTCGACCATCGGCCGCATGGTTGCCAGCGGCCTGGGCGTGAGCGCGGTGCCGGCCCTGTGCATCAACCAGATGCAGGAACTGGGTGCGCGCTGCATCACCCTGGTCGAGCCCGCAGTCGAGCGGCGCATCGGCGTGATCGCCCTGGCCGATCACAAGCTTTCCACCGCAGCCCAGGCGCTGCTCGAGGTGCTGCTTTCCCATACCCAGACTCCGGAGGTGACATGCGTTACGTGAAACTGGCAGGTTGCGAAGTGCCCGCCATTGGCCAGGGCACCTGGTACATGGGCGAAGACCCTTCGCGCCGGGCGGCGGAAGTGGCGGCCCTGCAACAAGGCATCGAGCAGGGCCTGACCCTGATCGACAGCGCCGAGATGTATGCCGAAGGCGGCGCCGAGGAGGTGGTCGGCCAGGCCATCGCCGGGCGCCGCGACCAGGTGTTCCTGGTCAGCAAGGTCTACCCGCACAACGCCAGCCGGCGCGGCGTGCCGGCCGCCTGCGAGCGCAGTCTCAAGCGCCTGGGCACCGAGATGATCGACCTGTACCTGCTGCACTGGCGTGGGCAGTATCCGCTGGAAGAGACGGTCGAGGCCTTCGAGCGCCTGCGCGAGCAGGGCAAGATCCGCCGCTGGGGCGTGTCCAACTTCGATGTCGATGACCTGCGCGAGCTGCACGATCCGCAGTGCGCCACCAACCAGGTGCTGTACAACCCGGCGCAGCGCGGTATCGAATTCGACCTGCTGCCGTGGAGCCGCCAGCGCGGCCTGCCGACCATGGCCTACTGCCCGCTGGCCCAGGCCGGGCGGTTGTTGCAGCACCCGGTGATGCAGCAGATTGGCGAGCGCCATGGGGCGACGCCGGCGCAGGTCAGCCTGGCCTGGGTGACCCGCGAGGACGGGGTGATCGCCATTCCCAAGGCGGTGGCACCGGAGCATGTACGATTGAACGCGGCGGCGGGTGAGCTGAGCTTGACCCTTGAAGACTTGCGGGCGATCGACCGGGCGTTTCCGGCGCCGACGCGCAAGCAGCATCTGGCGATGGTCTGAAGGACCGCGCCGGCCTCTTCGCGGGCAAGCCCGCTCCCACAGGTACTGCACAGTGTCTGAAAGCTGTGCGGTCCCTGTGGGAGCGGGTTCACCCGCGAAGAGGCCGGCAAGCTCAATGAAAATCCCGGCTCTTGACATCCAACCCCTGCAACAGCGGACTGATGTCCTCCAATCGCCGGGCAATCAGGTGCCGCACTCCGTTCTCCTGCTCCAGCCGCCCGCTCACCTTGAGCAACTGCGACCCGACCAGCGCCCGCCGCTGCCGCTCGGCCAGCTCACGCCAGACCACCACATTGACCATGCCGTATTCATCCTCGAGCGTGACGAAGGTCACCCCGCTGGCCGTCTGCGGCCGCTGTCGCCCCACCACCAGCCCGGCCACGGCAATCGCATCACCCTGCTCGACGCCCGCCAGTTCGCCCGAGCTGCGACAGCCCAGCGCCCGCAAGCGTGATCGCAGCAAGCGCAGAGGATGCGGCCCCAATGTCGTCCCCAGGGTGTCATAGTCCGCCACCAGGTCCTCACCCACCGTCGGCGCCGGCAGCCTCACCTCCAGCTCCGGCAACGCCTGCACTTCGGCAAACAGCGGCAACTGCGGCTGCACTGCCGCCACCTGCCAGCGCGCCTGGTGCCGGTCCCGGGCCAGGGCTCGCAGCGCCCCGGCATCGGCCAGCCGGGCGCGGGCGCGGCTGTCGAGCCCGGCACGCAGGCACAGGTCCTCGATGTCGCGCCAGGGCCGTTGTGCCCTCGCCTGCTCCAGCCGCCGGGCATCGCCCTCGCTGAGCCCGCGGATCTGCCGCAGGCCCAGGCGGATCGCCAAGGCCTCGCCGCATTCAGGCTCCAGGGTGCAGTCCCACTCACTGTGGAACACATCCACCGGCCGCACCTCGATGCCTTGGCGCCGGGCCTCCTGCAACAGCTGGTCGGGGCTGTAGAAGCCCATCGGCCAGCTGTTGATCAGGGCACAGGTGAAGATCGCCGGTTCGTGGCACTTGAGCCAGCTGCTGGCATAGCACAGCAGGGCAAAACTGGCCGCGTGCGACTCGGGGAAGCCGTAGCTGCCAAAGCCCTTGATCTGCTCGAAAATGCGCTCGGCAAAGGCCAGGTCGTAGCCGTTGCGCAGCATGCCCTGTACCAGCCGCTCACGGTGCGGCTCCAGGCCGCCATGGCGCTTCCAGGCGGCCATGCTGCGGCGCAGCTGATCGGCCTCGCCGGGGCTGTAGTCGGCGGCGACCATTGCCAGTTCCATCACCTGCTCCTGGAACAGCGGCACACCCAAGGTGCGTTGAAAAACCTCCTTGAGCTTTTCCGACGGATAGCTGACCGGCTCCTGCTTCAGACGGCGACGCAGGTAAGGGTGCACCATGTCGCCCTGGATCGGCCCCGGGCGCACGATCGCCACCTCGATCACCAGGTCGTAGAAGGTCTTGGGCCGTAGCCTTGGCAGCATGGCCATCTGCGCCCGCGACTCGATCTGGAACACGCCCATGGTCTCGGCACGGCTGATCATGGCGTAGGTGGCCGGGTCCTCACCCGGGATGGTCGCCAGGGTCAGGTGCCGGCCGCGATGGCGCTGCAGCAGGTCGAAGCAGCGGCGCAAGGCGCTGAGCATGCCCAGGGCCAGCACATCGACCTTGAGCAGGCCGACCATGTCCAGGTCGTCCTTGTCCCACTGGATCACCGTGCGTTCGGCCATGGCGGCGTTTTCCACCGGCACCAGGTGATCCAGCGGCTGCTCGGAAATGACGAAGCCGCCCGGGTGCTGCGACAGGTGACGGGGAAAGCCGATCAGCTCGCCCGCCAGCACCAGGATGCGCCGCAGTGAGGGGCTGCCGGGCTCGAAGCCTGCCTCGCTCAGGCGCTGCGGGTCGGGAATCCGGTCACTCCAGCGCCCGCAGCATTTGGCCAGCGCATCCACCTGGTCGGGCGGCAGGCCCAGCACTCGCGCCACGTCGCGCACCGCGCCCGCCGCATGGTAGGTGTTGACCACCGCGGTAAGCGCGGCGCGATGCCGGCCATAGCGGCGGAACACATACTGGATGACTTCTTCACGGCGATCGTGCTCGAAATCCACGTCGATGTCGGGCGGCTCATTGCGCTCGCGGGACAGGAAGCGCTCGAACAGCAACCGGTGCTCCATCGGGTCGAGCTCGGTGATGCCCAGCACGAAGCACACCACCGAGTTGGCCGCCGAGCCGCGCCCCTGGCAGAGGATGTGCTGGCTGCGGGCGAAGGCGACGATATCGTGCACGGTGAGGAAGTAGCTTTCGTAGCCCAGTTCTTCGATCAGCGCCAGCTCCCTGGCCAGCACCTCGCGCACCTTGCCGCTCGGGCCGGCCGGCCAGCGCAGCGGCAGGCCGCGTTCGCACAGTTCGCGCAGCCAGCTTGCCGGCGTCTGGCCTTCGGGCACCAGCTCGCGTGGGTACTGGTACCGCAACTCGCCCAGGTCGAACTGGCAACGCTCAGCGATGGCCGTGCTCTCCTGGAGCAGATCGGCCGGGTACAACTCGGTCAGTTGCTCAAGGGAGCGCAAATGGCGCTCGCCATTGGCAAACAGGTGGCGCCCCGCCTCGGCCACGCTGCAATGCTGACGGATGGCGGTCATGCAATCCTGCAGGGCGCGCCGGCCACGGATGTGCATGTGCACATCGCCGCAGGCCACGGCGCGGATCCCTAACTGCGCCGCCAGCGCGCGCGAGCGCGTCAGGCGCACGTCATCGCCACTGCCCCGATGCTGGTGCACCCCCAGCCACAGGCGCTCGCCGAACAGGCCCCGCAGCCATCGGCCGGGCTCCGGGTCGCTCGGGTCATCGGCGATCCACACGGCCAGCAACCCCTGATGATGTTGCTGGAGGTCGTCGCCGAACACCTGGTAGTCGCCCTTTCCAGCCCGCCGCCTGGCCCGGGTAATCAAGGCACACAGGTTCTGGTAACCGCCGAGGTTCTCCACCAGCAGCAGCAGTTTCGGGCCATCGTGCAGGCGGATTTCGCTGCCGACGATCAGCCGCAGTTGATGGGCCTTGGCGGCTTGCCAGGCACGCACGATACCGGCCAGCGTGCATTCGTCGGTGATTGCCAGGGCCTGGTAGCCCTGCTCGCGGGCACGACGGAACAGCTCGTCGGCGCTGGAGGCGCCACGCTGGAAGCTGAAGTTGGACAGGCAGTGCAGTTCGGCATAACCCGGCGTGCTCATGCGAACCAGCCCTGCAGCCACAGCGGGCCGGGCTGGGCCAGGTCGCGGTAGGCCCAGCCGCGCAGCCCTTCGCGGGTTTCGATGCGGTAGTAGTCGCGACGCACGTCGCCGCCGTCCCACCAACCCGACTCGATCCGCTCGGCCTGGCCCAGCAAGGTGTGGCCCAGCGCATCCAGCGCCTGGGGCGCGGGCAACAACCAGCCAGGGCGGCTGCCCGGCGCGACCGGCAAGCTGCCCTGGGCGCCCTGCTCCGCCCGCTGCCAGGCGCATTCCGGGCGGTGATCGGCTTCGGCACGCAGGCCTTTCACCGCTTCGTCGCCCAACCGAGCACGCAGGCGTTCGCGCAACTGCTCCCAGGGCTGGGCCTGCTTTGCCCGCGGGTCGAACAACGCCTGGTGCTGGGGCACGAACGGTGGCAGGTCGTCGGCGACCAGCCGCAGGTTGCGCACCGGCGCCGGGATACGCAGCGGTTCCAGCCGCCCGCGGGCCAGCTCGAACAGCACGACGGCATCACGCTCGGCGGCCAGCAGCCCGACCTTGAGCACGGTGTCCGGCCCTTCGACATGCTCCAGGTACAGGCAAAACCGCTGCACACCGCAGTCACGTCCGGCGAGGAATGCCGCCAGGTCGTTGAGCATGCGCCGCAGCGGGAACAGCAGGGCCTGGTGCGACTCGACATCGAAGTTGAGTTCCAGGCGGGTTTCGAAGCGGTCCGGCGGCTGGTAGAAATGCAGCCCCAGGGAGCGCTGGCCGAGCAACTGGTCCAGGTGCAGCTGCACCTGCGCGCTGAACCGCCTGGCCAGGGCATCGCGAGGCAACGCCAGCACCTGGTCCAGCTGCCGCAGGCCCATGCGCGCGAAGGCCTCGGCAGCTTCAGCGGGCAATCCGACCCGGTCGACCGGCATCCGCGCCAGCGCTGCACGGGTATCGTCGGCACAGGTCAATGCCAGGCCGTCATGGCCGTTGGCAAGCATGCGCGCCGCCACCGGGTTGGTGGCCAGGACAATGCGCTGACGCAGCCCCAGCTCGGCCAGTTCCTGGCGCAGGCGGGCCTCGAACAGGGGCCATGGACCGAACAATTGAAGGCTTGAACCCACCTCCAGCAGCAGCGCACGGGGGTAGTGCAGGCTGACCTGGGCACTGAACCGGTAAGCCCAGGCGGCCAGCAATTGCTGCAACTGCTCGATGCGCGCGGGGTCGGCCTCGACACAATGAAAGCCATCGGCCAGGGCGCGTGCGGCGGTGAGCGTCTGCCCGGCACGCAAGCCCAGCGCGGCGGCGGCGGGATTGACCGCCTGCACCACTCGACGCTGGACAGGCCCGCCGATCAATACCAGCGGCGATTCGGCGTCATCACGCTCACGCAGGATCGCGTCCAGCGCCAGTTGCGGCAGAACAATGCAGGCCCAGAGCATCGCGCATCAGCCTCGCCCAGGGCAGGCAACGGCGGCCGGTGGCATGCCGCCACGGCACTTGAGCACGCGCCACTGGGCGGGGCGGGTGTCGAGGGCGATGCGCAGCGCGGCCGGCGATGGGTTGTGCGCGGCCTGCTGCGGGCGGCAGGCAAAGGCCAGTGCCTGGCCGGTTTCGGCGGCGACCTGCAGCCTGCGCAGGGCGCGATCGTCAGCCCGCTCGGGCCAGCACAGCACGGCAGCGCAACTGCCGGAGCGCAGGCATTGCTCGGCGGCCCAGAGGCTGTCGGCCTGCTCGGCATCAACCTGCACCAGCCAGCGCAAGTCCACGCCTGCGGCCTGCCAGGCCGGTGGGTAGGGAATGAACGGTGGTGCCACCAGCACCACCCGGCCGCCGTCGGCGGTCAGGCGCGCCAGCGATGGCCAGAGCAACTGCAATTCGCCGCAGCCTGGGCTTGCCAGCAGCAACTCGCTGAGCGCCGCCGCCGGCCAGCCGCCTTCGGGCAAGCGTTCGTCGAGCACGGCATGGCCGGTGGGCTGCAACCCGGCCGGGCGTGCCTGGGCCTGGCGCCCACGCCAGACCTGACGCTGGTCGAGCAGCCGATCGAGATCGACCACCGCGCCCATCAGTCGCGCCTCAGCAGGCCGCAGAACACGCCTTCGATGAAGAACTCGCGCTCAGGCCCCACGTCGATCGGCCCATAGGCCGGGTTGCGTGGCAGCAACCGATAACCGCCAGGCTGGCGTTGCAGGCGCTTGATGGTGACTTCGCCGTCCAGGCGCGCGACCACGATCTGCCCGTCACGCGCGTCGGCCTGTTGCAGGATACCCACCAGGTCACCGTCGAAGATGCCGTCGTCGACCATGGAATCGCCGCGCACCTTGAGCAGGTAGTCCGGCGTGCGGCGGAACAGGCTGGGGTCGAGCAGCAACTGCTCGTGGATGCCCAGGTCGGGGCCGATGGGCGCGCCTGCCGCCACCTGGCCGAGTACCGGCACTTCGAGGATTTCCGGGCGGCGCAATGGCTCGGCCAGGCGAATACCGCGCGCCTGGTTGGGCGTGACGTCGATGTAGCCGGCCTGGCACAGCGCCGTGATGTGCTTGCGCGCCACGCTGCGCGAGGCGAAACCGAAGCGGCTGGCGATGTCGGCCAGACTCGGTGGCTGGCCGTGATCGGTAATCCGTTCGCGGATGAAGGCGAGGATTGCCCGGCGTTTGGGAGTGAGATTGTCCATGGAGCACATTTGTACTCCTTTTGCAGGACACTGAACAGCCCCCTTCGTCTTCCGGTTTCGCTATCATCCCCGGGCTTTTTGTTTTTCAACTACCTGGATACCTGATGCTGACTGCCCTGCTGTTCGATCTCGATGGAACCTTGACCGACACCGATACCCTGCATTTGCAGGCTTTCCGCCAATTGCTGCATGACTACGACGGCCGTGAACTGACCCAGGCGCAATTCGATGCCCAGGTCAGCGGCCGCTCCAACGGCGCGTTGTTCGCCGAGTTGTTCCCCCTGGCCGATGCGGCGCAACGCCAGGCGCTGGCCGAGCGCAAGGAGGCGCTGTTCCGTGAACTGGCGCCCGAACTCAAGCCCATGCCCGGGCTGCTGCGCCTGCTGGACCATGCCCAGGCCTGGGATGTGGGCGTGTGCGTGGTGACCAATGCGCCGCGGCTCAATGCCGAACACATGTTGAATGCCATGGGCCTGACGTCGCGCTTCGAGCACGTGCTGGTGGCGGATGAACTGGCGCGGCCCAAGCCTGATCCGCTGCCCTACCTGACCGGTTTGCAACGCCTTGAGGCAGTGGCCGGCGAGGCGCTGGCGTTCGAGGATTCGCTGCCAGGGGTTGCGGCGGCGAGTGGGGCCGGGATCTTCACCGTGGGCATTGCCACGACGCAGGCGCCGGAGCGGTTGATCGAAGCCGGGGCGAAGCTGGTGGTGAAGGACTTCAATGACCCACGGTTGTGGGCACTGATCGAGACCATGCACGGCTGAAGGCCTGCAGCTCTCCATCTGTCCTGCTCGCTATGGGAGCGGGTTTACCCGCGAAGAAGACAACCCGCTGGATGGCACGGGCTTCGCCCGTGTTCGCGGGTGAACCCGCTCCCACCGCAACCGCGCCGGCATGAAATGAACGGTTTCAGACCACCGTCCGTCGCACCCGCGATTGCCCTGTCGAATACCTGTCCTTGCCACTCGACCATGGACTGTCCCCCTCACGGAGTCAGCGCCATGAGCACCCCCGATCACAAGCACCCGGTCACCACGCGCGAGCAATGGCTCGCCGCCCGCCACCAACTCTGGCTGCACGAAAAAGCCTTCACCCACCAACGCGACGCACTCTCCGCCGCCCGCCGCGCCCTGCCCTGGGTCAAGGTCGACAAACCTTACCGCTTCCACGGCGCCGACGGCGATCTGGCCCTGGCCGACCTGTTTGCCGGGCGCAGCCAGCTGCTGGTCTACCACTTCATGTTCGTCGAGGGCTGGAGCGAAGGCTGCCCCGGCTGCTCGTTCCTCGCCGACCACTTCGACGGTGCCAACCTGCACCTGGCCCATCACGATGTGTCGCTGGTGGCCGTGTCACGCGCGCCCTACCCCGAGTTCCAGGCGTTCCGCCAGCGCATGGGCTGGCGCTTCCCCTGGTACTCGTCAGCGGGCAGCGGCTTCAACGAAGACTTCGGCGTGAGCGTCGGCAGCGAAGGTGCGCGCCACTACAACTACGAACCCTACAGCGGCGGCGAAAGCGAGCTGCCGGGCCTGAGCGCCTTTTTCAAGGATCAGGACGGCACGCTCTATCACACCTACTCGACCTATGCCCGCGGCCTGGACATCCTGGTCAACACCTACAACTTCCTCGACCTCGCACCCTTGGGCCGCAACGAAGCGGGAACCATGGACTGGGTGCGGCATCACGATCGCTATGATGAGCAAGCGCAAAAACCGCACTGCTGCCATGAGTGAGGGTGTCAGCCCCGCACGCCCAGCATCCCGCGCTCGACGATGAAGTCGATCACCGCCTGCAGGCCTTCGCCCTTCTTCAGGTTGCTGAAGGTCCACGGGCGCTGCGGGCGCATGCGCTGGGTGTCGCGCTCCATGACTTCCAGCGAAGCCCCCACGTAGGGCGCCAGGTCGGTCTTGTTGATCACCAGGAAGTCCGACTTGGTGATGCCGGGGCCGCCCTTGCGCGGGATCTTCTCGCCTTCGGCCACATCGATGACGTAGATGGTCAGGTCGGCCAGTTCCGGGCTGAAGGTGGCGCTAAGGTTGTCGCCACCGCTTTCGACGAAGATCACTTCGAGATTACCGAACTTGCGCGCCAGCGCTTCGACCGCCGCCAGGTTCATCGAGGCATCCTCGCGGATCGCGGTATGCGGGCAGCCGCCAGTCTCGACACCGACGATGCGCTCGGGCTCCAGGGCGCCGGCCTCGGTGAGGATGCGCTGGTCTTCCTTGGTGTAGATGTCGTTGGTGACCACGGCAATCTGGTAGTGATCGCGCATGGCCTTGCACAGGCATTCGAGCAGCGCGGTCTTGCCGGAGCCGACCGGGCCGCCGACACCGACGCGCAGGGGTTGTTGATAGCTTTGCATGCAGGCAGTCCTCAGGAACGGAACAAACGGGTGTATTGGGTTTCGTGTCGTGACGAGGCGATGGCCAGCAACGGCAGGCCGCCGCCAAGCTGGTCATCGTCCAGCGCCAGGGCCTGGTCGAGTACTTCGGGCAGTTCGGCGCCCAGGTCGCGCAGCAGGGTCTGCGCCGCCTGCTGGCCGAATGGCACCAGCTTGACCCCGGCCATCACCGCGCCTTCCAGCCAGGCGAAGGCATGGCCGAGGGCCAGTTGGCGCAGCGGGATCTGCCAGTGGGCGGCGAGCCAGGCCATGCCGCCAAGCTGGCTGAGTTCGAGGCTGGCGCGCCAGGCCGGGTCCTGGCCCAGCTGCCAGCCATCGAGCAGGCGCGCGAACGCCGAGCCGCGCTGCTGTTCTTCCAGGCGCAGCTCGGCGGTTTCGCGGTTGGCCAGCAGGAAGCGGCTCCAACGGGCGAATGCGGGTGCATCACCCGCCTCGCAGGCGCGGTACAGGCGCGCCAGGACCGGCCAGTCGAGGCAGGCCAGGGTGTCGTGCAACTGCTCGCGCTGCCAGGCGCTGAAGCTGGCGCTGTCACGCACCCAGCCTGCCTCCACGGCCCACTCCAGGCCCTGCGAGTAGGTGAAGCCACCCACCGGCAGGCCGGGGCTGGCCAGCTGCAGCAGGCGCAGCAATGCCAGGTCGCTGTTCATCAACCGGCCAGCACCAGGGCGGCGCCGGCCAGCATGCCGCCGCCAAAGGCCTTCTGCAGGCCACTGTGGCGGCGCAGCAGGCAACCGAGGCCAAAGCCGACGGCCAGCAGCAGGCCACTGACCGTGACGAAACCAGCGCTGAACATCCAGAAGGCGCTCGGCGTGGCTTCGACGCCATGGGCCCAGCCGTGGAACAGGGCGAACACCGGCATGGCCAGGGCCAGCAGCAGTTGGCGGCTCGGCAGCAGCACGGCGGCGGCGGCCACCAGCACCGATACGGCGATCAGGGTTTCCATGCCCAGCACGTCACCGAACAAGTGGCCGCACACGGCGCCGGCGAACATCGACGCCAGGGTCGCCAGTGGCAGGGCCAGGTTGCGGCGGGTCAGCGCGGCGAGCACGCCGGTGCCGAGCAGCATCAACAGATGGTCAAGGCCGGTCAGCGGGTGCAGCAGGCCATCCTGCAGCGGGTTGCCGTCATGGCCGGGGTGGGCGAAGGCTGGCAGTGCGACCATCAGCAGCACAAGGGCGAGGGTCTTTTTCATTGTGGGCTCCTTGGATTCGAAGGGTTCAGGAATGGGCAGGCAGGCGCACGAACGGATGGTCGTTGCCGTGGCTGTGGCTACCGTGGCCGTGGCTGTGCGGCGCGCTCTGGTAGGCGCCGGCCTCCGGCTCGAACGGCGCCTGTTCGGCCTCCACGGTCAGGCCCAGGCCACGCAGCATGTCGTCGAGCACATAGTCGTGCTGGTAACGCAGCAGGCCGGGCTCGATCTGCAACGGCACATGGCGATTGCCCAGGTGATAGGCGGCGCGGGCCAGCAGGTGCGGGTCGGCGCAGCGCACGGTCGACACCGCTTCAGGGGCGGCCAGCACGCGGACCACCTGGCTGCCGTCGGCATCGGCGAGCAGCTCGCCGCCACGCAGCAGGTGGCCGCGTTCGAGCATCAGGCCAGCGTCGCGGCCATCGTCGAGGGTTACCCGCAGGCGGCTCTTGATACGGCTGTCGACGTCCAGGGTGACGGTGCCGGTGACGGTGTCGGATGCGGCGATCCGGCGGCTAAGGACAATCATCTTCACTCCTTCAGAACAGGAAATAGCGCTGGGCCAGCGGCAGTTCGCTGGCCGGCTCGCACACCAGCAACTCGCCGTCGGCGCGCACCTGGTAGGTCTGCGAGTCGACTTCGATCACTGGCTGCAAGGTGTTGTGGAGCATGTCGGCCTTGCGCACCCGGCGGCAGCCGTGGGCCACGCCGATCAGGCTGTGCAGGCCCAGCTCCTGGTGCAGGCCACGGTCCATGGCGGCCTGGGACAGGAACGTCATGCGCGTGGCATGGCGGGCCGCGCCCAGAGCGCCGAACATCGGCCGGTAGTGCACCGGCTGCGGGGTCGGGATCGAGCCGTTGATGTCGCCCATGGGCGCGGTGGCGATCATCCCGCCCTTGATCACCAGGGCCGGCTTGACCGCGAAGAAGGCCGGCGACCACAGCACCAGGTCGGCCAGCTTGCCGACCTCGACCGAACCGACCTCATGGGCGATGCCATGGGTCAGGGCCGGGTTGATGGTGTACTTGGCGATGTAGCGCTTGACCCGGAAGTTATCGCTGTAGTGGGTGTCCGGGGCCAGCGGGCCGCGGCGCAGTTTCATCTGGTGTGCCACCTGCCAGGTGCGCAGCACCACCTCGCCGACCCGGCCCATGGCCTGGGAATCGGACGAAGTCATGGCGAAGGCGCCCATGTCGTGGAGGATGTCTTCGGCGGCGATGGTCTCGCGGCGGATGCGCGACTCGGCGAAGGCCACGTCCTCGGCGATGCTCGGGTCCAGGTGGTGGCAGACCATGAGCATGTCCAGGTGCTCGTCGACGGTGTTGATCGTGTATGGCAGGGTCGGGTTGGTCGAGGACGGCAGCACGTTGGCCTGCCCCGCCGCGCGGATGATGTCCGGCGCGTGGCCGCCGCCGGCACCTTCGGTGTGGAAGGTGTGGATGGTGCGGTCACCGATCGCGGCCAGGGTGTCTTCGATGCAGCCCGACTCGTTGAGGGTGTCGGTGTGGATCGCCACCTGGATGTCCATCTCCTCGGCCACGCCCAGGCAGCAGTCGATGGCCGCCGGGGTCGAACCCCAGTCCTCGTGCAGCTTCAGGCCCACCGCGCCGGCGGCGATCTGCTCGCGCAGCGCTTCCGGGCGGGAGGCGTTGCCCTTGCCCAGCAGGCCGATGTTGATCGGCAGGCAGTCGGCGGCCTGGAGCATGCGCGCCAGGTACCAGGGCCCCGGGGTGCAGGTGGTGGCGTTGGTGCCGGTGGCAGGCCCGGTGCCGCCGCCGATGAAGGTGGTGACGCCGCTGGTCAGCGCCTCCTCGACCTGCTGCGGGCAGATGAAGTGGATGTGCGAGTCGATGCCGCCTGCGGTGACGATCTTGCCTTCGGCGGCGATCACTTCGGTGCCCGGGCCGACCGCTACCGTCACGCCGGGCTGCACGTCAGGGTTGCCGGCCTTGCCGATGGCCGCGATGCGCCCGTGCTTGACGCCGATATCGGCCTTGACGATGCCCCAGTGGTCGATGATCAGGGCGTTGGTCAGCACCAGGTCCATGGCCTCGGCGGCGAGCATCTGGCCCTGGCCCATGCCGTCGCGGATGACCTTGCCGCCACCGAACTTGACCTCTTCGCCATAGACCGTGAAGTCCTTCTCCACCTCCACCCACAGCGCGGTGTCGGCCAGGCGCACGCGGTCGCCCACGGTGGGGCCGAACATGTCGGCATAGGCCCTGCGGGAAATACGGCTCATGCCCTGCCCTCCAGCGCGCCATTGACCTTGCCCTGGAAGCCGTACACTTCCCGCTTGCCGGCGTAGGCCACCAGTTGCACCGTGCGCGACTGGCCCGGTTCGAAGCGCACCGCGGTACCGGCCGGGATGTCGAGGCGAAAGCCGCGGGTCGGCGCGCGCTCGAACACCAGCGCGTCGTTGACTTCGTAGAAGTGATAGTGCGAGCCGACCTGCACCGGCCGGTCGCCATGGTTGGCCACGCTGACGCTGACCGTGTCGCGGCCGACGTTGAGTTCGATGTCGCCGGCGGCGACCTGGATTTCACCTGGGATCATGCTGGGCTCCTGCGCCAGGTCAGACGATGGGGTCATGCACGGTCACCAGCTTGGTGCCGTCGGGGAAGGTCGCCTCGACCTGCACGTCATGCAGCATCTCGGCGACACCGTCCATGACCTGCTCGCGGCCGAGCACTTCGCGGCCCAGGCTCATCAGTTCGGCCACCGTGCGCCCGTCACGGGCGCCTTCGAGCACTGCGGCGCTGATCAGCGCCACCGCCTCCGGGTAGTTGAGCTTCAGGCCACGGGCCAGGCGCCGTTCTGCCAGCAACGCGGCGGTGAACAGCAGCAGTTTGTCTTTCTCTCTCGGGGTCAGCTCCATGGCGCTCTCTCAAGTGGCCCAGATGCGCGGCGGGCAGGCGTCCAGGCCGAGGACGGCCGGGCGCAGGACGTGCCAGAGGCGCTGCAGGGTGTGTTGCAGGTGTTGGTTGTCATGGTCGAGCAGGCGGATCACCAGCAGCGAGCCGAGCAAGGTCGCGCCTGCGGGGGTGTCGAGTGCTTCGAGCAACGCCCGCGCCTGTTCGAGCACGGCCGGGGTGGCCGGGGCGGCGCAGAACGTGGCGAGCAGCGGATGGCCGCCGACCTTGGCCAGCTGCCCGCCTGCGATGCGCAGGCGCTCGTGCAGGCCGGGGTCATCGGGCAGCTCGATGCACAGGCGGCTGTCCAGCGCGCCATGTTCGAAGCGCTCGTTCATCACCGGGCGGCCCAGGCACAGGGTTTCCCAGGCCAGCAGCCTTGCACTCGGCTCCAGGGTGAAGCGGCTGTCGAGGCTGGCGCGGGCGCCGTTGAAGAAAATGCTGTCCTGGGGCAGCCACTCCAGGGTGCTGCCGGCCTCCAGGTGGAAGCGCTGGGCCAGCCGCGCGGTGGGCCCGATGCTCCGGTAGAACTTGCTGGCGCCAGGCATGGTCAGCAGCGCGTGGGTGCCGGGTTCAAGGTGGATATCCAGCTCCAGGCGATCGCCGGCGACGATGCCACCGGGCGGGTGCAGCACATAAACGTGGCACGGTGCGCCTTCCGGGTAGAACGGGCGTTGCACCAAAAGCGGGCCGAAATGCCGCCGCGCACCAAGGCGGGTCACGCCGTTGCGCTCGACGAAGCGCAACTGCAAGTGCGCGCTCCAGCCGGCGTCCTGCTCCGATGATTCGATCTGCTCCGCGAGCGACATCCTGCGGCCCCTTGATATCCGTGGCCTGGCGGCCGTTTAGAGGGTCATGCATGGCACCGTTGGGTGATGGCAGACTGACCACTCGATCACATTAAGCTGGCTGGATATAGCAGGTTGCGGGCCAACTTCGCAGGTGAATGCACATGAAAGATTTTCGACGAGGGCTCTGGCATGGGGCATACAGCGCCACTGCGCACAGCGCGGGGGCGGCGCTTGGCCCTGTTTCGGTGCTGCGCTAAAGTCTGTGCTTTGCCTTCGGCCAAGGAACCGCCATGCCCCTCGCCCCTGCCATTCCGATCCTGCGCATCTTCTCGGTGGACAAAGCCAAGGAGTTCTACCTGGACTTCCTGGGTTTCCAGCTCGACTGGGAACACCGCTTCAGCCCGGACCTGCCGCTGTATGCGCAGATCCACCGTGACGGGCTGATCCTGCACCTGAGCGAACACCACAGTGACGCCTGCCCGGGCTCGACCGTGTTCGCTCGTACCGATGATCTGCTGGCACTTGAGCGCGAACTGCTGGACAAGCAGTACGGCTACGCCCGCCCGCAGGCCGAACGGGTCGACTGGGGGTTGCAGATGCAGGTCCGCGACCCGTTCGGCAACCTCTTGCGCTTCTGCCAGCAGATCGACGACGAGGCTGCCCAGTGAAGGCCATGGGCAAACGCCAGCTGGCACGCCTGGAGCGTGAGCTGGTCGCCTGCCTGACCGATGCCTGCGAAACCGCCAAGGCCGAGATCGTCGGGTTCAGCTGGCTGACCCATCGGCTCGACCCGGATGACTTCCCGGCCAGCCTGCGGATTACCTGGGTGTTCGACAGTGAGGCTGATAAAGCGGCTGCGCTGGCGGGTGCGGCGAAGGCGCGCATGCTGGCGCTGACGGCCCAGGCGCTCGATGAAGCGGGCGTGACGCTGGATCACGTGGCCTGGCATGTGCGCTTCGACAGTGAAGAAGCCTGCACGCGCAGCCATGCCGGGGATTGGAACGGGCGCCTGCAGCAACGCTGAAGCCGGGTTTGCCTTGTGCTGCCTGGGCCGGCCTCTTCGCGGGTAAACCCGCTCCCACAGGTCCTGCGCAGTGGTGACCCTGTGGGAGCGGGTTTACCCGCGAAGAGGCCGGGCCAGACAATCGAGATGTTCCAGGTAATGGCCAATTCGTGACTGGCCGTTCCCGATCCGCGAGGTTTGTATTATCGTGGCGTGGTGCGCATATAACAGCAGCCCGAGCGATCGGGCACTTGCAAGACAATCGAGGGTGTCATGAGTAACGAGAGCATTAACTGGGACAAGCTGGGTTTCGACTACATCAAGACCGACAAACGCTACCTGTCCGTATGGCGCAATGGTGAGTGGGACAAAGGCACCCTGACCGAAGACAATGTGCTGCACATCAGTGAAGGCTCCACCGCCCTGCACTATGGCCAGCAGTGCTTCGAAGGCCTCAAGGCCTACCGTTGCAAGGACGGCTCGATCAACCTGTTCCGCCCAGACCAGAACGCCGCCCGCATGCAGCGCAGCTGCGCGCGCCTGCTGATGCCGCATGTGCCGACCGATGTGTTCATCGAGGCGTGCAAGCAAGTGGTCAAGGCCAACGAGAAGTTCGTCCCGCCGCACGGCAAAGGCGCCCTGTACCTGCGCCCGTTCGTCATCGGCACCGGCGACAACATCGGCGTGCGCACCGCCCCCGAGTTCATCTTCTCGGTGTTCGCCATCCCGGTGGGTTCATACTTCAAGGGCGGCATGAAGCCGCACAACTTCCAGATCTCCAGCTTCGACCGTGCCGCCCCTCAGGGCACTGGCGCCGCCAAGGTCGGTGGCAACTACGCCGCCAGCCTGCAGCCGGGCGCTGAAGCCAAGAAGGCCAACTTCGCCGACGCCATCTACCTCGACCCGCTGACCCACACCAAGATCGAGGAAGTCGGTTCGGCCAACTTCTTCGGCATCACCGCCAACAACGAATTCGTCACCCCGAAATCGGCGTCCGTGCTGCCAGGCATCACCCGCCTGTCGCTGATGGAACTGGCACAATCGCGCCTGGGCCTGACCGTGATCGAAGGCGACGTCGAGATCAACAAACTCGACCGCTTCATCGAAGCCGGCGCCTGCGGCACCGCTGCCGTGATCACCCCGATCGGCGGCATCGAGTACAACGGCAAGCTGCACGTGTTCCACGACCTGGAGAAGGTCGGCCCTGTGACCACCAAGCTCTACAACGAGCTGACCGGCATCCAGAGCGGTGACGTCGAAGCGCCAGCGGGCTGGATCGTCAAGGTCGCCTGATCCGCTATAGCGCTGTAAAGAAGGGGCATGCCTTTGCGGGTATGCCCCTTTTTCATACCAGGTTCAGCGGGTCGTTCGGGTCGTCCACTGCGTCCAGGTAGGCGAGGATGTCGTTGTAGGTCATCGCTGGCGTAGCAGGCTCTGCGGGTGCCAGTTCGATGGGCGCCTGGGCCAGAGGCTCGGCGCGGGTGTTCTGTGCATGGGCATGCCAGCGCGCCAGGGCGGCCGTGAGGTGAGGTGCGCCGGCATGTTCGCCGTAAACATCGGCGGCGCTGACCGGCGTGTGGTTCAAGGTCGCCAGGCGCTCGCGGGTGACGTTGATGCGGGTCAGCTCCTGTTCCAGTTGCTTGAGGCTTGGTTCATGGGTGCGGGCGTAGTGGTCACCGCGGGCGAGGCGCGAGCGGCGGTTGACCAACTGGTCGCTGATGCCGTTCAACGCCTGCTCGACCAGGCGTGTCTCCCTGCGCGTGACAGCCGGCGTGTGATTGGCCAGCGCTTGCTGGTGGCGACGCAGGGCCGCCCAGCAGGCGGGTATGTAGCTGGAGACCATCGAATGGTCCGCGAGGCTGATCGAGCGGTGCTCCGGCAAGCCTTCAGACTGGCGTATGTAGCGGCTGCACAGGGCTTGATCGGTGATGGTGGCGCAACCTGGGGCCCAGAGGATGGCCGACGAGGATTGCGGCGTGAGTGCGATTGGCATGAAATGGCGCAGGTTGCCGTGGTGACCATAGTATTCGCCATCCTGGTTGACCAGGCCCGTGCGCAGGGTTTTCGCGCCGAGGGTTGTGTTGATTGGCAGCATCAAGGCGCCTGCCCCCATGACGTCGTAGCGTGGGTTCATCCAGGGTAGCGGGACGCTAGGGATCAGGTCGTCGTGGTTGACGATGCGGTGGTGGACCAAATCGGCGGCGCCGCGGATGAAAGACAGGTCGCCGGCTCGGGGGGCGCCGTAGGTGTAGAGCTGGATGGTATATTTGTAAGGAGAGCGACGCAGCATTTCTGCCAATATCAAGGCTACAGCGCCGCCTAGGCTGTGACCGCAGATGATGAGGTTCTCCCTCATCTGGTTACTCTCAAGATACTTCGTCACAAAATCATAGGCTTTAAGCGCTGACTCATAGAACCCGCGATGAACTCGCCCCTCTCCTTCCTCGAAGGGCACCTGCAAGGCATCGATGTCACGAATAAAGTCTGCGGCTTCGTTAGTTCCGCGAACGGCAATCAGCGCATATTCGGGTGTATGTGTAATGAATGCTTGAGTATCCGTCTCCTTGTCGACATCTCTATCATCAAGAAAATGCAGACGTGCCGGATTCTGCTGGTCGTCACCCAAGGATGGATCATTTACTGGATACAGATCCGGATCAAACGGTGTAATCTCAAGACGTTCGGAGTAAGCCACCTCCTCATATATCGGATAGATTGGTTGTGACTGTTTATGATCTACACGCCAAATTTCATGAAACGAACCCAGCGCCTCTCCAAACCAATTTCCACTGGTGGGAACGCGCGGAAAGCCAACACTCGATGCCAGTACTGGATGCTCGTCCGGATCCTGACCAAATGGGTTATAACTGAGCGTTGAAATTAACGCCAACTGGTAGAGGTTCAACACATTGAATTCGGACTTTTTCGAAAGGAGCAGCCGTAGCGCTCTCAATGGACGCACCTCAAGCACAGTAAAAACATTGGGCATGAGACAGACCCCACGCTTACCAAACTCCCCCATAATTTTACTTAACGCCTTATTGGGAGGCGTACTGCGCTCAGCCAATGGCGGCAGATGGCATGCATAGCGAACTAACTCTCTGACCTCTACTTGACAGTAACGATCTGCAGTTGCTTGCGCAGGATTATGAAAAGTCCTGGAACCATCAGTATTTACATAAAAAGTATTTTCAGCTCGCACTTGAAGCTCTGTGATTTTCAGCGGGTAGTTCTCGCGCCCCTGGAGTTCACGATAGGATCTAAGAGCACCTGCATATTCGCTCTCGAATCTTAGTGTAAGTGCGCCATGGTGGTGATTTAAAACTTTACCACACCCATCCACATCCAATGACCCTCCATAAGCTATTCCTTCACTATCAATCGCTATAAAATAGAGCCCTGCATAGGGAACACCAGAGCCATTTTCGTCAACCAATTGAAATGTTGTTTCATTAGCACGTTCTGGACATGTCAGTACCCGATCGTTCAGAGAGGCCAACAAATCCGCTTCCAGCCTAGTATTACAACTCATTAATCACTCCTCACAGCCAGGATAAATCGAGCAACGCCTACCACCGGGAATTTCAAAATCGATAAAATCGGAGTAGTTTCCGTCACAAAAACCACCGGTATCTTCAGCCCCCTTTCCCGCACAACGCTTCCAGCCGTTTGGAAACTCAACCCAGGTATTTCTCATAGACGGCGTGTGTCTCCGATCTACCCGGATATTCATCCGAACAATTTTTCCAGGCAATTGATCGACTGTGTACGCAGCAAAGGGGTGCCCTAGCCCCTTTTCACCGCGCTCATTATCCTTCTTGCACGACATCGACCTCATTAGCACTCGATCAGTCCCAAATGTTCGGAACATCCACTGGCACACTCCATAAAAAACATCCCCCCCAGATTCGTCAAACTCTCGATGATATTTCTTATCAAGAACCTCATATATCCCAACATTTGCTGGATCCCCCGTAATTTCGTGAATCGTACTTCCATACTTAGCACGTATCTTCAACTCCAAATGTCGGACCACCATCGAACACCCATTGGCCACCTTGCGAATTTCGATCTTCGTTACAGGGTTGTAGTTTTTTCGCCAATCTTTATTGATCGACACCCCGCGAAATCCCGCATCACACTGCGAATCAAACTCTTGCCTGTACCAGGCAACTCCGTGATAAGAGAAATTCTCCGGCAATTCACCCACCAACGTGAACGTGTTGCTGGCCTCCTCCCTACACCCGGCCAATAGCGCCAACAGCCCAACCCCCAAAAACAACTTCATCTTCCTTTCGACGCTCATGCTTCCTGTTCTCCCCTTCATTGGTCCACCGTCCGATACCGCAACCGCTCCAGATGACTCTGCGGACTTTCTCCCACTTGCGGCCCCCATGCCCCAGGCAACTCGAAGCCTGGCATGCGCAAGCTCTGCACCAACAAGAACTCCCGTTGTTCCGGCGTCTCCCACCCCCACTCACGCGCCAACGCCAGTTGCTTGCGCAACCAGTCAGGGCCAGTGGGAAGTTCGAATACCTTCAAGTAAACAGCGAAGTGCCGGGCCAGAAGGAAACGGTGGGCGTTGGCCAACAGCACCTCTTGCGCAGTTGCTTCGCTGTCAGGTCTTGCCTGCAACCAAAGCGGCTCGGTTGGCAATGGATACATGCCAGGGGCGGGATTATCCTGTTGCGCCCAACGTGTCCCCTGCCAATAGCAGACGCTGATGGCCGGCCCCAGAAACGCCGGCAGCGCGTTTACCGGCAGAGCGTGCAACGTCGCCGCCAGCACCCGGTCGTCATGGCAGCGATAAAGCACCTGACGCGGCCGTTGCCCGATCAGCAAGCGCGCCCGCCAGTGCGCGGTCCATTCGGGCAACCCGCCAGCTGGCAAGCTCGCCAGCCACCCCCAATGCCGCTGCGGCGCGTCCAGCAGCGTCTGAACGATCTTCACCTCGGCCTCGCCGACCATGAAGCAACACGGCCCCAGCTCCGTCAGATGCGCCACCTCAGTCTGGGCATACAACGCACTCCAGCGCTCACCCGGCAGGCAGGCCAGCAGCGCCGCGCGTTCGTCGAAGCCGGCATCCAGCATCAAGGCAATCGACCGGCCGGCGGCACGCTGCTGCGCCATCCAGGCCCAAGGCGTCATGGCATTCATTGCGCACCTCCCAACACGTCAGCGCCGTGACGGCAGGCCTCGCAAACCGGGCAATAGGCAGCACCCAAGCGTCGGCTCTGCTGCATCAGCGCCGCCTGTGCCGGGGCCATGCTCACCGGCAATGCCAGTGGCTTCGGTAGCCCTTCGCCCTGCCCGGGCTGCAAGGGGCTGGCGACAACACTGGCCGCAGGCAGGCCGCCTACCTGAATGGGGCTGCTGGCGAAGATCCCGGCGCCATTGATAAGCAGGTGCTGGCCCGCCACCTTCAGCGTGATACTGGCGCCACCCTCCACCACCACCTCACGCGCCGCCGACAGCTGCACTTGTTGCCCGGCATGCTGGGCCAGCACCGTGCCGACCCGGACCTGGCAACCCTGCTCGACGGTCAGATGATCGCTGGCACGCAACAGCACCTTGCGGTCGCCACTGACGGTGCGCAGTTCCTCCGCTTCCAGGGTGATCTGGCTGTCGCCCCTGATCAGCACCTGCTGCCGGTTACCGACCTCCAGCCGGCTGTCATGCGCGACCCGCTGCTCGAAATCGCGCTGGGCGCGCAGGTACAGCAACTCGTGGCCAGCGCGGTCTTCCATGGCCAGTTCGTTATAGCCACCGCCGCCACCAAGGCTGCGGCTGCGCAAAACCGTGCGGGACTTGTAGTCAGGCAGCGGATACGGCGGGGTATGCAGGCTGTCAGGCAGGCAACCACTGACCACCGGCTGGTCCGGGTCGTCGTCGAGAAAACTCACCAGCACGGCCATGCCGACCCGCGGCAAGGTCACCGCGCCATGGCGGTCGCCTGCCCAGCTGGACGCCACCCGCAGCCAGCAACTGCTGTGCGCATTGCCCTGCCCTTCGCGGTCCCAGTGGAACTGCACCTTGATGCGCCCCAGCCCGTCGCAATACACCTCTTCGCCCTCGGGGCCGGTGACCCGCGCGGCCTGGCAACCGGGCATGCGCGGGCGTGGATGGACAATGCCCGGCCGGAAGTGGGCGTCCCAAGGCGTGGCAGTGAAATGATTGGCGTAACGCGGCGCCTCATGACTGTGCGAGTCGGCACACTCTTCCAGCACCTGTGGCTGGCTACCCTCGTGACGTATGGACGTCAGCAGCCACAAGTCGTTGCAATCGGCCCGGGGATGCCCCGTCAGGCGCAACAAGTGCCCGCTGACCAGCGCAGGCGCGTCACTGTCGCCCTTCGCCTGGCGATGGTCGATGCGGCAGCGCTCCAGGGTACGCTTGCTCAATGCACTCCCACGGCGTTGCGCCAAGGTCTGGCGCAGGCCGCCCGGGTAGTCGTAATGCTCCAGTGCCGGTGCCGCTTCCCCGCTCTGATCACAGCTGGCATAGGCCAGCTGCGCCGCGGCCTTGCGAAAGTCATGGTCGCGCAGCTCGACCCGACTGACCGTGGTCTGCAGCGCGATGCCGAACGCCTGGACCACCGGGCCATCGGCCTGCAGGCCGGCTGGAGGCATGAACGGGACCGCATTGGCCAGCCGTGGAAAATGCGATTGGTGATCGGCAAAAACCAGCAGGTGCCCTTGGGGCGAATGAACGAAGTGGTAATGCAGGCCTTCTTCCTGGCACAAGCGCTCGATGAACGCCAGGTCGCTCTCCGCGTACTGCACGCAGTACTCGCGCGCCTCGAAGGGCTCGGCAAGCTGGAACCGGTAGGCGTCGGCGAGGATGCCGTGCTCTTCGAGCAACCGGGCGATCACCTGGGCAACGGTGCGTTGCTGGAAGATGCGATGGTTGCGGCGCAGTGCCAGGCGCGCCAGCTGTGGCGCGAGGTGCACGTGATAATGGCTCAGGCGAGTGCCGCTGGCCCCCTGGCGCACCCCTGACACCACCCCGTGCACACCATTGCCTTGGTCGTCGAAGGCAAGGTAGGCCGGCTGGTTGAGCAGTGCTTCCAGTGCCAGCTCGGCTTGCTCGCTGACCAGTTCGATGTCGAAGCCGTAGACGCAACTGATTTCTTCGCGGCCGCTGAAAGACAGCACCTGCAAGTCGTTGGGCGTGGTACCGACAATAAAGCGGACGGGTTCTGAACCGTAGGGTTTGAACATCCGGTGTCCTTTGATGAGGTTGATCTGGTACTTGTCAATCGACAAAGCCGGAAACCTATCAAGAACATCCGCGCATATATGTAGGACCGTTCGCCGTCAAATGTAGGATCGGTCTAAACCCGCCCAATGGCAGCCGCACCACAATTTGCGGCCGGCGTAGATCATCTCAAACGCCAGCACAGATGAATTTTTCTTAAATTCCGTGCAGTCTATTCTTTGGCACAATCAAGTCTCTCTTTAGACGCCCAGGAACGAGCATGCCACGCGTACTGACCATCGAAGACGACGCCGTCACCGGCCAGGAAATCGTCGCCGAACTCTCCAGCCACGGCCTGGATGTGGATTGGGCCGATAACGGCCGCGAGGGCCTGGCCAGAGCCATCGCCGGCGGTTACGACCTGATCACCCTCGACCGCATGCTGCCCGAGGTCGATGGCCTGACGATCGTCACCACCCTGCGCAACCTGAAGATCACCACGCCGATCCTGATGATCAGCGCCCTGTCCGACGTCGACGAGCGGGTACGCGGCCTGCGCGCCGGCGGTGACGACTACCTGACCAAACCGTTCGCCTCCGACGAGATGGCCGCGCGGGTCGAAGTGCTGCTGCGACGCAACAGCGTGCCCATGACCCAGACCCGCCTGCAGGTCGCCGACCTGCAACTGGACCTGATCAGCCACGAGGCCCGCCGCGGCGAGCAGACCCTCAACCTGCTACCCACCGAGTACAAGCTGCTGGAATACCTGATGCGCCACAGCGGCCAGGTGATCACCCGGATGATGATCTTCGAGGAAGTCTGGGGCTACCACTTCGACCCGGGCACCAACCTGATCGACGTGCACATCGGCCGCCTGCGCAAGAAGATCGACTCCCCCGGCCAGTCGCCACTGATCAGGACGGTACGGGGCTCGGGCTATGCCATCGCTGAACCCGTCTAAGGGCTGGAGTTCTTCCACCAGCCGCCTGCTGGCGCTGTACAGCTTCCTGTTCGTGGCCTGGAGCAGCATCCTCATGGGCGTGCTGTATTTCGAGGTGTCCAGCTACCTGAACAAACTCACCCGTCATTCCATGCTGCAGCGCCAGCACCTGTTCGCGCACATGAGCGGCAAGCAGCTGGATGACGCCCTGCTCGCCAGCCAGGCGTTCGAGGAGCGCGCCTTCGACGCCTACGGCCTGTTCGACGCCCAGCTCAACCCAGTGGGCGGGCGCATCCGCGCGATCCCGGCGGAGCTGGGCCTGGATGGCAAGGTCCACGAACTCAAGCGCTGCCTGGATGCCGACGACCCGCACATGCCGCGTGACAGCTGTGACGCCGTGGCGATCAAGGTGCAGGACGGCCGCTGGCTGGTGCTGTTCCGCGACAATGGCTCGCTGTTCGTGGTCACCCGGATCATCCTCCACGCGCTGCTGTGGGGCATCTCGCTGACCCTGATCCCGGGCTTTGCCGGCTGGTACTGGCTGCGCCGCCGGCCGCTCAAGCGCATCCGTGCGATCCAGGCCCAGGCCGAGCTGATCGTCGCGGGCGACCTCACCCACCGCCTGCCGCTGTCGGCGCGGCGCGATGAACTGGACATGCTGGCGGACATCGTCAACGCCATGCTCGACCGCATCGAGCGGCTGATGCACGAGGTCAAGGGCGTGTGCGACAACATCGCCCACGACCTGCGCACGCCGCTGACGCGCCTGCGCGCGCAGCTTTACCGCATCCGCCAGCACAGCGACACCGACTCGCCCCAGGCCGAAGCGCTGGACCAGGCGATCGGCGAGACCGATACGCTGATGGCACGCTTCCGTGGCCTGCTGCGCATCAGCGAGCTGGAAGACCGCCAGCGTCGGGCCGGCTTCGTCCAGCTCGAGCCGCACGACCTGCTGGTGGAACTGCACGACTTCTACCTGCCGCTGGCCGAAGATGTCGGCATCCGCCTGAACCTGGAGCAACCGACACAGCTAGCGGCGCTGCATGGCGACCGTGAGCTGCTGTTCGAGGCGTTGGCCAACCTGGTGGGCAATGCCATCAAGTTCACGCCAGAGGATGGCCGAGTGGCCATTACGGCGACGCAGGATGAGACCGGGGTGCACATCGCCATCGAGGACAGCGGGCCGGGAATTCCCGAAGAAGAGCGCGCCGCGGTGCTCAAGCGCTTCTATCGCAGCGATGAAGGGCACCGCCACTCCGGGTTCGGACTAGGGTTGTCGATCGTCGCGGCGATCGTCGACCTGCACGGGTTCGGGCTGGAGATTGGCGAGAGCGAGCTGGGTGGGGCGAAGCTGGTGCTGCACTGCCCGCTTGCCGGGCTTGCCAAGTAAAAGCTGGGGCCGCTTTGCGGCCCATTCGCGGCACAAGGCCGCTCCTACAGGGACCGCGCAAGCTTCAGATGCTGCGCGATACCTGTAGGAGCGGCCTTGTGTCGCGAATGGGCTGCGAAGCAGTCCCATGACGCCGATCAGTCAGCCAGACGCCAGGTGGTCGCGCCCTTGCTGTCTTCCAGCACCACGCCCATGGCCGTGATCTGATCACGAATCCGGTCGGACTCGGCCCAGTTCTTGTCCGCACGTGCCTGCAGACGCGCCTGGATCAATGCCTCGACCTCGGCCGCATCGACCTTGCCTTCGGCGCCGGCACGCAGGAAATCGTCGGCTTCCAGCTGCAGCACCCCCAGCACATCCCCCAGCTCGCGCAGGCGACCGGCCAGGCCGGCGGCGGCATCGACATCGCTGTCGCGCAGGCGGTTGATCTCGCGCACCAGGTCGAACAGCACGGCGCAGGCTTCTGGCGTACCGAAGTCGTCGTTCATCGCCACGCTGAAGCGCTCGACGAACGCCTCGCCGCCCTTGGCTGCCACGCGCGGCAGGCCACGCAGGGCGTGGTAGAAGCGCTCCAGGGCACCCTTGGCATCGCGCAGGCTGTCTTCGGAGTAGTTGATGGCGCTGCGGTAGTGGCTGGCCACCAGCAGGTAGCGCACCACCTCCGGGTGGTACTTGTCGAGCACGTCGCGAATGGTGAAGAAGTTGTTCAAGGACTTGGACATCTTCTCGCCATTGATGCGGATCATGCCGCAGTGCATCCAGGCGTTGGCGTACTGCTTGCCGGTGGCCGCCTCGCTCTGGGCGATCTCGTTCTCGTGGTGCGGGAACTCCAGGTCGCTGCCGCCACCGTGGATGTCGAAGCTCTCGCCCAGGCAGCAGGTGGACATCACCGAGCACTCGATGTGCCAGCCCGGACGGCCCGGGCCCCACGGCGAATCCCAGTAGGGCTCGCCCGGCTTGACGCCCTTCCACAGGACGAAATCGAGCGGGTCCTGCTTGGCTTCGTCGACCTCGATGCGGGCACCGATGCGCAGGTCTTCGATCTTCTTGCGCGACAGCTTGCCGTAGCCGACGAACTTGCCGACCCGGTAGTACACGTCACCGTTGCCCGGCGCGTAGGCGTAGCCCTTGTCGATCAGGGTCTGGATCATCGCGTGCATGCCGGCGATGTGGTCGGTGGCACGGGGTTCCAGGTCTGGCTTGAGGATGTTCAGACGGCGCTCGTCTTCGTGCATCGCCTCGATCATGCGCGCGGTCAGGGCGTCGAACGCCTCGCCGTTCTCGTTGGCGCGGTTGATGATCTTGTCGTCGATGTCGGTGATGTTGCGCACGTAGGTCAGGTCGTAGCCGCTTTTACGCAGCCAGCGGGTGACCAGGTCGAACGCCACCATGCTGCGGCCATGGCCAAGGTGGCAGTAGTCGTACACGGTCATGCCGCACACGTACATGCGCACCTTGTTGCCATCGAGTGGCTTGAAGGTTTCCTTGGTCTTGCTCAGCGTGTTGTAGATGGTAAGCACGGCGGTTCCTCAGCTGCCCCAGGAGTCACGCAGGGTGACGGTGCGGTTGAACACCGGGCGGCCCGGCTGGCTGTCCTTGAGGTCGGCGCAGAAGTAGCCTTCGCGCTCGAACTGGAAGCGGTCTTCCGGCTGCGCCTGGCCCAGCGATGGCTCGGCGCGGCAGCCGCTGAGCACCTGCAGCGAGTCCGGGTTGATGTTGTCGAGGAAGCTGCCGCCGTCCTCGGTCTTCTCCGGGTTGGCGGAGCGGAACAGGCGGTCGTACAGGCGCACTTCGCACTCGACGCTGCCTTCGGCCGGCACCCAGTGGATCACGCCCTTGACCTTGCGGCCTTCCGGGTTCTTGCCGAGGGTGTCCGGGTCGTACGAGCAGCGCAGTTCGACGATGTTGCCGTCGGCATCCTTGATCGCCTCGTCGGCGCGGATCACGTAGCTGCCGCGCAGGCGCACCTCACCGGCTGGCTCCAGGCGCTTGTAGCCCTTTGGCGGCACTTCCATGAAGTCGTCGCGGTCGATGTACAGCTCGCGGGCGAACGGCAGCACGCGCACGCCCATGTCTTCCTTCGGGTGGCGCGGCAGTTCGAGCTGCTCGACCTGGCCTTCGGGGTAGTTGGTGATGACCACCTTCAGCGGGCGCAGCACGCACATGGCGCGTGGCGCGGTGCGGTCGAGGTCGTCACGGATGCTGAATTCGAGCATCGACATGTCGACCACGCCGTCGGAACGGTTGGTACCGATCATGTCGCAGAAGTTGCGGATCGACGCCGGGGTGTAGCCGCGACGACGGAAGCCGGACAGGGTCGACATGCGCGGATCGTCCCAGGCGCTGACGTGCTGCTCGTCGACCAGCTGCTTGAGCTTGCGCTTGGAGGTGATCGTGTAGTTCAGGTTCAGGCGGCTGAACTCGTACTGGCGCGGGTGCGCCGGCACCGGCAGGTTGTCTAGGAACCAGTCGTACAGCGGACGGTGGCCTTCGAACTCGAGGGTGCAGATCGAGTGGGTGATGCCTTCGATGGCATCCGACTGCCCGTGGGTGAAGTCGTAGTTCGGGTAGATGCACCACTTGTCACCGGTCTGGTGGTGGTGGGCATGGCGGATGCGGTACAGGATCGGGTCGCGCAGGTTCATGTTCGGCGAAGCCATGTCGATCTTGGCCCGCAGCACGCGCTCACCGTCCTGGAACTCGCCGGCCTTCATGCGCGCGAACAGGTCGAGGTTGTCTTCGACGCTGCGCTCGCGGAACGGGCTGTTCTTGCCAGGCTGGGTCAGGCTGCCGCGGTATTCCTTGGCTTGATCAGGGGTCAGGTCGCAGACATAGGCCTTGCCACGCTTGATCAGCTCAACGGCCCAGTCGTGCAACTGGTCGAAGTAGTTGGAGGCATAGCGCACTTCGCCGGCCCACTCGAAGCCCAGCCACTTGACGTCGCTCTGGATGGCGTCGATGTATTCCTGGTCTTCCTTGGCCGGGTTGGTGTCGTCGAAGCGCAGGTGGCAGACGCCGCCGAACTCCTTGGCCAGGCCGAAGTTGACGCAGATCGACTTGGCGTGGCCGATGTGCAGGTAGCCGTTGGGCTCCGGCGGGAAGCGGGTGACGATGCTGCTGTGCTTGCCGGCGTCCAGGTCGGCCTGGATGATCGGCCGCAGGAAGTTCGCAGGGACGGCGGGGGCGCCTTTGGCAGCGGCGTTGGGCGCGTTGTCGGCAGTGGGCTTGCTCATAGGATCCTTGAATGCACGTGTCCGGCCTGGGTAGGCCGATTGAATCAAAGGGCCTATCATAGCCGAAGCAGTCAAGCTGCTGACAGCCGGGCCCGGACAAACAGGCGTGATTTATCACGGCTTTTTGCCGCAGCCTGGCAAAATGGCCTGTGCGCGCCATGTGTCGTGTTCGCGTGATCCTGCGTCAGGTGATAACCGGCGCCTTGCGCACCCTAATTCCCGATTGCCTTGAAAAAGCGAGTTTCAGCATGTCCAAAGTCAAATTGACCACCAACCACGGCGATATCGTCATTGAACTGAACGCTGAAAAAGCCCCGATCACCGTGGCCAACTTCATCGAGTACGTCAATGCCGGCCACTACAGCAACACCGTGTTCCACCGTGTGATCAAGGGCTTCATGATCCAGGGCGGCGGCTTCGAGCCTGGCATGAAAGAAAAGAAAGACAAGCGCCCTAGCATCCAGAACGAAGCCGACAACGGCCTGGCGAACGACAAATACACCATCGCCATGGCGCGCACCATGGAGCCGCACTCCGCCTCGGCGCAGTTCTTCATCAACGCCTCGAACAACGACTTCCTCAACCACAGCGGCAAGAACGTCCAGGGCTGGGGCTATGCGGTATTCGGCAAGGTCACCGAAGGCACTGACATCGTCGACAAGATCGAAGGCGTCTCCACCGGCTCCAAGGCCGGCCACCAGGACGTGCCGAAAGAAGACGTGATCATCGAGAAAGCCGAGATCATTGAGTGATACTGCTGATCTCCGATCTGCACCTGCAAGAAGAACGCCCGGATATCACCCGGGCGTTTCTTGATCTGCTCGATGGCCGTGCTCGCCATGCCAAGGCGCTGTACATCCTTGGCGACTTCTTCGAGGCGTGGATCGGCGACGATGCCATGACCCCGTTCCAGCAGTCGATCTGCCAGGCCCTGCGCCAGCTGAGCGACAGCGGCACGGCGATCTACCTGATGCACGGCAACCGCGACTTCCTGATCGGCCAGGACTTCTGCAAGGCCGCCGGCTGCACGCTGCTGGCCGACCCGAGCGTGATCGACCTGGGTGGCGAGGCGGTATTGCTGATGCATGGCGATACCCTGTGCACCCGCGACGTCGGCTACATGAAGATGCGCCGCTACCTGCGCAACCCGCTGACCCTGTGGATCCTCCGGCACCTGCCGCTGGCCACCCGGCACAAGCTGGCGCGCAAGCTGCGCAGCGAAAGCCGCACGCAAGTCCGCATGAAGGCCACCGAGATCGTCGATGTCACGCCGGAGGAGGTCCCCAAGGTGATGGCAGCACATGGCGTGCGCACCCTGGTGCATGGCCATACCCATCGGCCGGCGATCCACAAGTTGATGGTCGAGGGTGAACCGGCACGGCGTATCGTGCTGGGCGACTGGGACCGGCGAGGCTGGACCTTGCAGGTCGACGGCCAGGGTTTTGCCCTGGAGCCGTTCGAGTTTTCCTGACAGATCACCTTGGATTCTTCGCGGGTAAACCCGCTCCCACAGGGGCTGCAGCACCAAGGCCAAGGTGATGCGGTCGCTGTGGGAGCGGGTTTACCCGCGAAGAGGCCCTGACAGGCTAGCGCATCACGGCTGGCTGGCCACCGCCCCCTTGTCCCGCTCGCTGATCACATACTGCTTGTACTGCGGATCCGCCTCGATCTGCGCCTCGGTGAACGGAATCGGCGCCAACTGCTTGGCCGAGAATGCCTTGGTCTGGTCGCTGAAGTGCGCCGAACCGGCCTCGCTGGACTGGGAGAACGCCAACAGCCCACGCGCCTGCGGGCCCTTGTCGGTGAAACTCACCAGTTGCAGGTAGCTGGTCCCGCTGACCACCAGGCGCTTGCCCGGCCCGTGCGGGATGCTGAAGATCGCGTTGTATACCCCCAATCCCTGAGGGCCGCCCGGCACCGGGGTGCCATCGATGGCCTGCTGGATCTGCCCCCACTGGCTGCCCTCCTCCACGCCGGCCTTGGCCACCTGCTGCAACGAGGCCAGGGCCGCCTCGCGCACCAGCTTGCGTACAGCCGCCTGCTCGACAGCCAGCCCACGCGGGGTGTGCTGCGGGTCGTTCGGATCGAAGGCCACGCGCCAGCCCTCGGGGTGCTCGGCCAGCGCCCTGACGATGTTGTCGAAATGCACCAGGCCGATACCGCTGTTCAGGTCGGCCTTGCCGTTCCAGGCTGCGAGGCTGGCGCACACGGCCTGCAGGTCCGCCTCGGCACCCTTGCACCACTGCAGCAGGTCGGGCAGGAGCAGGTCGGCCAGGTAGACATCGTCATCGAGCACCATCTTCTGCAGATCCTCGACACCCAGCCTGGCGTTGCCCTGCAGGCGCTCCAGCGCATAGCGCCCACGCATGCCCAGTGGCTGGTCGTTGCGGCTGACCAAAGGCGAGAAGCCTGTCAGCGGCTGGGCCGGGTTGGCCATCCACGCCGGGTCGTTGGAGTTCTGCACGAAGTCCTTGCGCTCCAGGCTCGGCAGCAGATGCGCCGGGAAGATGCCAGGCTGAGCAGCCTGTGGGTCGACCTTCCACTGGCAGGCACTGCGCGAGCCATCCAGCACCACCAGCGGGCCTTGCGCCGCCGGGTTGCTGCACTGGCTGAGCAGTTGCTGGTCGACGTAGGGCACGACCGACTGGTTCAGGTACAACGCCTGGCCTGCGGCATCCACCGCCAAAGTGTTGACCCACGGGATCCCTTGCAGCTGTTCGACCGAACCTTTCAGCGCGGCCAGGCTGTCGGCACGGTTGATGCGATACCACTGCTGCAGCACGCGGGTGTTGTCCAGGTTGGCGTCACGCAGGCTGAACGCGGCCTGGGTGTTCCAGTCCAGGCGCCCAGGCCAGACCACCACCGGGCCGTAGCCGGAGCTGTAGACCTGACGTTCGACCTGGCTGAGGGTGCCGTCGTCGGCCTTGACCGTGACACTCACGGTCTGCCGCTCCAGCGGCAGGGACTTGCCGTCCTGCAGGTAGCGGGTCGGGTCCTTCGGGTCCAGCTGCAGGCGGTACAGGGTGAAGTGCTTGGACGTGTCCACCGTGTGGGTCCAGGCCAGGTGCTGGTTGAAGCCGATGTTCACCACGGGCAGGCCGGGCAAGGCGGCGCCCATCACGTCGAGCTGGCCAGGAATGGTCAGTTGCATCTGGTAGAAGCGCATGCCGCCCATCCATGGGAAGTGCGGGTTGGCCAACAGCAGGCCGCGACCATTGGCTGATCGCGCGGCACCCACGGCCACGGCATTGCTGCCGCGCTCCGAGGCAAAGCGCTGCTGTTGCGCCAGTGCCGCGCCAAAGGCCGGCAGCGCCTGCTGGCTGGTGACCTGCGGGGGCTGCGCCGCCACCAGCGCCTCGGCGAACTGCCCCAGGCCACCTTCGGCCAGCAGCCGGCGAGTGAGCTTGACCAGGTCCAGGCTGGTGATCGGCCGCAGCCATTGGCCATCGCCACACTCGGCCGGCAGCCCCTGGCCGCGGCGCTCGGCCAGGGCACGGTTGAAACCACTGGCATAACCGTCCAGCAGGTCGCGCACCGGTGCTGGCTGGGCCTGGAAGTAAGCGCTGACGGCAGCCGGGGTGTTGAGCCAGGTGAAGAACAGGTCGCTGGTCAGGTTGTCACGCTGTTCAAAGGTCTTGCCCTTGGCACCGAAGTAGCGCGAACGCTCGCCGCTGACGGTCAACACCTCATTGGCCAGCAAGCACAGATTGTCCTGGCCGTAGGCGTAGCCGATGCCATAGCCAAGGCCACGTTCGTCCTTGGCCACGATATGCGGCACGCCAAAACTGGTACGGCGGATCTGCGCGCTGGCATCGCCGTTGTTCTCCCGCGCCTGCGCGGCAAGGCTGGAGGCGACCAGCGCAGCCGCGAGGACGGCGCAGGTCTTGGGACGCGAAATGGGCAACACGGGCACTCCTCGGATTCAGGGATCATTCCCGATCAGACGAATGGCCAGATGAAAATTTTACGCGACAGGGCAAGGCGGATCGTCTTCATGGAAAGCGCAGCGAATCTTTTTCACACAAACACTGCAGATTTTCCATTCTCATTCGTCCTACTTAGTGAGGCACCCAGTTTTCGGGAAAGTCCACGAAAAGGAGCATTCACATGTACAACCCGCAACCCTCATTGCAGGCCGGCCACGCCCCGGCCAAGGTGGCCAACGGAGCGGCTGCCGGCGGGGACGAGCGTGTCGGCAACGAGCAGATCCGTGAACTGCTGCGCACCTACGGCCTGCGCACCAGCCTGATCCGCCTGAAAGTGATCGATGCCCTGCACGCCGCTGACCGCAACGGCCGCAGCATAGGTGTGCGTGGCGTGCATGCACAGCTCGAGCAACTGGACATACCGCTGTCGTTCCTCAGTGTACGCGAGGTGCTCAAGCGACTGTGCGTGGAAGGCGTGATCAGCCTGGGCAGCGACAAATGCTACAGCCTCGAGCCGCAGGCACGCGCCGTGCTCGAGCAGCCCGTGCCACGTTGAGTGCGCGGCCGGCCATGCCTTGGCCGGCCATGCACGGGTCAGGGCTTGACCTTGCGCCGCAGGATCCCGTTGATCACCACCACGATGACCGCGATGACGATGGCGAGGATCTGGAAGGTCTGCTCGCTGATGGTGCCCTGCTTGGCCAGATGGGACAGGCCGAACATGAGGCCCAGCATCACCAGGATGATCAGGACGGAGTATTTGAGGCGCTGCATGTGTGTCATCGATTGTTCCTTGCAACATCGGGGCAAATGGCTCGCAACGAGCCGTGGCCATGATACAACGCCCACCGCCTGAGGCGACGATTTTCCTGCTGGAGGGGGCCGCCACCCATTTGCATCGACAAACAGCAGCAACACGGATATTCGGGGCCTTGAGAGCATTCCCCTGTCCGTTTTCCTACATCGGACCACATAAATGCCCGCAAGACCTGCTCACTGAAACTACAAGCACCAGCCCACTTGGCGCCTAGCGACAGCCTTCCTTGCTCACTGAAAATCCAGTCATGCCAATGACCTGCGTTACTGGCATTCGCCGACCCGCTATCACGGATCTTCACAGCATCGCGCACCATTACCCGCGAGGAAGCCTCACATGGAATTGCCAGACCTCAACTCGATCGACATCAGCCAGCTGCCCCATTCGCTACAGGCCCTGATCGAATGCATCGGCATCGAAAATGCCTACCATCTGACCTGCACCTACGGTGGCAGGCCCAAGTACATTCCCAAGCATCGCGAGCGCACCAAACTTGCCGACATCCTCCCCGGCGATGCGCTTGATGCCCTGATCAAGCGCTTTGCCGGCGTGGCGCTGGAAATCCCCAAGGCGGACCATTTCCTGCGCCAACTGCGCAACCTGCAAATCCAGAAGGAGAGCGCCAACGGCCTCTCGCGAAGCCTTCTGGCCGACAAGTATGGGCTGAGCCTGCGCCAGATCGGTAACATCCGGCGCCAGGAACCCTGCGCACGCTGACGGCTGCCGTCAGAAGTCGCGCTTGTAGAAAATATCCAGGGAGCTCGCCAGGCCACTGGCCGCTTCCAGGTAGACTTTCTTGCTCAACTTGTAGCGCAGCGCAATGGTGTTGGCCGGTTCGAATACCCCTACCCCATACCGCAAGCTCAGCTTTTCCGTCAGGTTGCCACTGGCCACCACACTGGTACTGTTGCCCGAGCCCTCGGTATCCAGCTGGAAATCATCGATCCCCAGGCTCGACGCCAGGCTGCCGGTCACCCCGGCGCTGCCTGCCAGGCCCAGGCCCAGGGCGGCCTGGGCAAGCATGTTGCTATCCTCGCCCGAGGTGCTCAACGGGCGCCCCAGCACCAGGTACGACAACGCTTGCTCCTGACTCATGGCCGGTTCCGAAAACACCTTGGTGGTCGGTTGCTCGGCACTGCCGCTCAAGCGAATGCCCGCGGTCACGTCGTCGACCTGGCGAATCGCCTCGATATCCAGGTAGGGCGTGTCGATCGGCCCGGCGAACAACAGCCGCGCACGGCGAATGGTCAAGCGCTGGCCATAGGCCCGGTAGCGGCCGTCGGCCAGGTTCAGTTCACCGCGCGTATCCAGGTTGTCGCCGATGTGCACATGCCCCAGCAGATTGGCGGTCAGGCCGAAACCGCTGAACGACAGCTTGTCCTGGCCCACCTCCACGTCGATGTCCATGGCCATCGCCATGGGCGGCTTGCCCTCTTCGGTCTGGTGACCGACGATGACCGTGTCGTCCGAGACCTTGACGGTCGACGGCGGCAACTCCCGCACGGTGATCTTGCCCTTGGGCACCCGCACCTTGCCGATCACCGCCAGTTTGTCGTCGATCAACCGCACGTTCAGGTCCGGCGCCACTTCCAGCGCAGCATAGGGCTCCACCGTCACCGGCAGCTGCTGGCCTTGCAGGCGCAGGTCCATGCCCAGCGCCTGCCCCCAGGTCAGCAGGCCATTCAACTGGCCGCGCCCGGCGTCGCCACTTGTCCAGCTGCCATCGAGGCGCACCTGCTCACCGGCGATCAGGGCCTGCAACGACAGGCCCTGCAGACTGACTGGCAGTTCGGCGCCACTGACTTCGCCACCGCTGAGCATCAGGTTGCCGTTGACTTGGGGCGCCAGCAAGGTGCCGGACAACCGGCCACTGCCATTCAACTGACCCGCCAGCCGCTCGACCATGGGCACGAACGGCCGGGCAATCGACAGGTCCAGCCCCGCCAGACGGAAGTCACCCGCCAGGGGTTTGTCCTTGCCCAGCGGATCGAGACGTGCATTGAGATTCAACTCACCCAGGCGTTCGCCACGGAACTCCAGACGGGTATCGATACGCCGCGGCGCGAGGGTGCTGTCCACGCGCAGGGCCTGGTAAGGGAAGTCGATCCAGCGCCCCTTGTCGCGCACCCGCAGGGTGCCGCCGCTGGCATCGACGCGGACCGTGCCCTTGGGGCCGCCGGCCGGAATATCCAGGTTGATGTCGGCATTGAGCAGCCCCTGCCAGGCGAAGTCCTTGGGCAACCATTGCGCCAGGCTGTCCAGCGGGAACTGCTTGAGGTGGTAGCGCAGCCGCGGCTCCGGCGCCAGGCGCTGATCTTCGCCGCACAGGCTGGCCTGGCCGGAGCGCCAGCAGTGGGCACCGAAGTCCAGCTGGCCGCTGGCCAGGCGCTGCAGCCGCGCCGGGGCCTGCAACTGCCAGTCCTGGCCGCCGGCCTGGATGCGACCAGTGGCCAGGCGGCCACGCCAGTCACCTTTGCTCAATTGGCCATCCAGGCCCAGGTCAAGCTTGAGCTGCGGCCCTTCGAGGGCCAGGGTCAGCGCTTGCTGGCGGATATCGCCCTTGCCGTTGGCCTGCAAGCTGCCCAGCGGCGTTTCACCCAGGCGAATCCCGCTTGCCTTGAGGTCGATGGCGGCGCGCTGGGCATTGTCCAGACGCGCCTCCAGGTCGAGGCGTTGCAGGCGATTTTCCGCCTGGGCCAATTGCTGCCCCAGCAGGGTCAGGCTGCCTTGCGGGGCGTTCAAGGTGCCGCTGACGTCCAGACGGCCCTTGACCTGCCCCTGCAACCGAGGCCACAGCTGCCCCAGGCGAGGCAGGTCGAGGTCGATGCGCCCGGCCAGGCGCTGTTGCAGGCTGCCACTGCCGTTGATGCGGTTGTCACCCAGTTGCACGGCCAAGGCGCCAAGCGTCCAGGCCTGCCCGGCGCCTTGCGCCTGGACCTTGAGCACCGCTGGCTGGCCGCGCAGGCGGCCCTTGAGGTCGAGCTGGGCATCGAGGCTGAGCTGTTCGCCTTTCAGCTCGCCCTTGCTGCGCAAAGGGCCAGCCAAGCTACCCGGCAACTCGGCAAGCCAGTAGGCCGGGTCGAGTGCCGACAACTGCAGGTCGACATCCCAGGCCAGGGTATCGGCGAAACGCACGGCGACATCGCCAGTCGCCTTGCCTTGGCCAGCGCTCAATGCAAGCTGCGGCAGACGCACCTGGCCCAGGTCACCCTCGAACGGGCTGGCCAGGGTAAAGGCACCGGCCGGGCCGTCGAGGTCGCCGTTGAACTGCCCCTGGTACTTGCCATCACGGTACTGCACCTGGGCGTTGAAGCGTTTGAGGGTGACTTCAGGTGGCGCCTCCAGCGGGTACAGGCGCATCCAGGGGAAATCCAGCCAGTCGAGCTGGGCATCGGCGCTCAGGCCCTGCTGCCAGTCGGCACTGGCCTGCAGCTTGACCCGCTGGGTATCGCTGGCCGTGAGGTCCAGTGCATCCAGTTTCGCGCCCTTGGCATCGACCTTGCCGGTCAGGGCCAGGGCCACGGGCGCCTTTTCGGCCGGCAGGCTGGCGCTGCCGGAAAGCCGATAGCCCTTGAGCAGGTCGCCCTGGGCATCCAGCTTGAGCTGATTGAACTGCAAGGTGTCCGGCAGCGATGCCGTCGGTTTGAAGGCATCGGCGCGAACCTGCAGCCTGGCAGGCAGGTGCTCGGCCAGGGCCTGCAGTTCACCGGTCAGGCGGGCATCGAGGTAACCGCTGCTGGTCGCGTCCAGGACAAGGGTCTTCTGCAGTTCGCCCCTGGCGCTCAGCGCCAGCTGCCAGGCCTTGCCCTCCACGGCGGGCAGTTGCACCTGCCCCTGTAGTTGCAAGGGCCAGTCACCCTCGGGTTTCACCTCGCCCTGCACATCGACCCGCAAGTCGTCGCGCTGCAACTGCAGGCTGTCGATGCGCAGCCCGCCTGCTGTCCAGTGCGCCGCCAGGTGCAAGTCGCCGAGCAGATCGCTGCCGTCCAGGCGCACCTGGCCCACCTGGACCTCGCCCACCTCGATGGCCAGCGGCAGATGCAATGCCGGCAGTTGCAGCGGGCCACTCTCGGTGCCCTGCTCGCTCGGCGCGAAGGCCATGTCGACACGCTGGGCCTTCAACTGGTCGATGCACAGCGTGGCCTTCAGCAGGCACGCTGGCGACCAGTTCAGCAGCGGGGCTTGCACCTCGATCCGATTGCCGCCATCCAGCCAGCTCAGGCGGCTGGCCTGCCAACTGCCCGCCAGGCGCCCGCGGAAGTCATCGACCGTCAGCCCAGGCACTTGGCCGAGCGCCCAGCGGCTGCCGCCCTCGGTCCCCAACAGCACACCCAGCGCCATGAACAGCAGCAGCACACTCGCCAGCAGGGCCAGCAGAACCCCCATCGACACACGCATCAACACACGCTTCAAAGCTCAGGCCCCATGGAGAAGTGCAGGCGGATACCGCCCTCGTCATCGAGCGCCTTGGCCAGGTCCAGGCGCAGCGGCCCGACCGGCGACACCCAACGAACACCGAAACCGACCCCGGTCTTGAGGCTGGGCAGTTCCAGGTTGTTGAACGAATTGCCTTGGTCGACGAAGGTCGCCACCCGCCATTTATCAGCCAGCGAGTACTGGTACTCGACACTGCCGGCCACCAGGTAGCGCCCGCCGATGCGGTCACCGTCGCTGTTTTTCGGCGACAGCGTCTGGTAGTCGTAGCCACGCACGCTCTGGTCGCCACCGGCGAAGAAGCGCAGCGACGGCGGGATGTTGTTCTTGTAGCCGTTGGTGGCGCTGCCACCGAACTGCACCCGGCCGAGGAATCGGTGGTTGTGGCCCAGGGTAGTGAGGCCCTTGAGCAGCACGTTGGCGTGCAACAGGTTGGTGTCCGACACCAGCCCCTCCTTGGCCACCTGGGTATCGAACTGCAGGCGGTAGCCGTTGTGCGGGTCGATGCGATTGTCACTGCGCAGGTAGCTGAAGCTGATACCCGGCATCAGCAGGTTGCTCAGGCCCGAATCGTCGCCCAGGCGGTATTCTTCGCGCTGGTACTTGAGCGAGATCACCCGCTGCCAGCCGCTGGGCAGCTTGCTGTGCCATTCGGGGCCGACGGTCAGCAGCTTGCTGAGCGTGTCGGTACCGGCCAGCTCCTCGTTCTGGTAGCCGCCGGCGAAACGCAGCTTGTCGGTCAGTGGTGGGTCCAGCGGGACGTCGTACCACAGCCCGACGTTCTGCCTCGGCGCCGAGATTTCGGTTTCCCAGCCATAACTGTGGCCCTGCGGGTTGACCCAGTGGCGGGTCCAGTTGGCCTTGCCACGCGGGCCGACGTCGGTCGAGAAGCCCAGGCCCAGGCCCATGGTGCGGGGCTTGCGGCTGTCGAGGCGAACCGCGACCGGGATGTCCTCACCCACCGCGGCAGTGGGGGCGGCGTCGACCCGCACGCCTTCGAAGTAGCCGCTGGACTGCAGGTCGTTGTTGAGCTCGGCAATCAGCTCGGAATCATAGGGTGTGCCAGGGGTGAAGGAGACCATGCGTTGCAGCAGGTCCTGGTCCAGCGGGGTGTCGCCACTGAACTCGACCTTGCCCAGGCGATAGCGCGGGCCGCTCTGGTACACCAGTTCGATGTCGGCCACCCCCGCCTGCGGGTCGACCGCCAGGCGCTGACGGCTGAAACGCCCGCTGAAGAACCCATAGCGCGAGGCCTGGTTCTGGATCAGCCGCTTGGCGTCCTCGTACAGGCCGTGATTGAGCTGTTCGCCCGGGCGCAGGGCCTTGCTGTCGGGCACCCGGAATGCCTTCATTTCACTGGCCGGCCCTTCGATGCGCACGGTCACGTTACGCAAGCGCACCGGCTCACCGGGGGCAATCTTGATGATGAGCCTGGGGGATTGATCGGCCTTGGCGGGCGGCTTGACCTCAGTCTCGATCTGCGCCTGATAGTAGCCAAGTGCCTGCGCGGCCTTGCGCGCCTGCTCCTCTGCCCCGCGACTGAAGCGCAGCAGCGCGTCCTCATCACGGTCACCCAAAGTGCCGATATAGCCTTCGACATTGGCCTTGAGCGCGCTGTTGGTCGGCTTGACCTGCACCAGCAACTCGCTCTGGCCCCATGCTGCGAAACTGGCCGCCCAGAAAACCAGGCCCCAGTTGAGTCTTCCTGAATACGTCATGCGGCGCATGCTACCAGAGCCAGGCGCTCAAGACAGGTGCCTGGCAGGCCTCATCAGGCAAAAGAAGTCGTTGAGGAAAGCGGATTGGGATGAAAGAACACCCTCTCTCGGATTGGCCCTACGGCCACCTCGCCAATTTCTAGGTAGCCCTGACGCTGGTAAAACGCCAGGTAATGCGCGTTTCCTGAGTCCAGCACCACGCCTTGGGTGTTGGGATCCTCCGCGCACCAGTCGTGCACAGCCTGTAACAATTGTTCGCCGTAGTGCTGACCGCGAAACTGTGGATGTACCCCCAGCAACGGCAGCATGTGCACCTGGCCGGGCGGCAGGCAGCCGACCAGCGCGGCCTGGTACTCCAGGTAGCGCCGGGTGCAGCGCTGACCGGTACCGAGCAGCATGCGCAGGCGCCAGGCCCAGCTGTCGGCGACGCCGAGCCGACGCTGCGGCGGTACGATCAGTGCCAGCGCGATCAGCCGGTCCTCCAGCAGCAAGCCGACCGCAGGCAACTGCAGGTAGAAGTGCTGGCGTACCCATTCGCGCACCATCACCCGCAGGCGACGTTCGTAGCCGGGGCGCTGGGCTTCGAAGATATAGGCAAAGGTGGGGTCATGACGGTAGGCGTTGTAGAGCAGCGAACGGGCCTCACGGCTGTAACCGTCGTCGAGCGTGCAGATGCGAGCCTGGGCGGCAGTGGCGTCGGGCATTGCGGGCAGACCTCCTGGAAAGGGCATACATGCCTTGGAGGTGTCCCACTGCGCATCGTTCACCTCGTCGCATTGCACATTAGCAGTGCATCACCCTGGCCGCCACGCTGGTGATCACGGCCGATGTCGGCTAGCATCCGGCCTTTTACCAGGATCATCTTTCCATGAAGATCGTCTGTTTCAACATCAACGGCCTGCGGGCCCGCCCGCACCAGCTGGCGGCGCTGATCGAAAAGCACCAGCCGGACGTGATCGGCCTGCAGGAAACCAAGGTCAGCGACGATCAGTTCCCCCTCGCCGATGTCCAGGCCCTGGGCTACCACGTGCACTATCACGGGCAGAAGGGCCACTACGGCGTCGCCCTGCTCTCGCGCCAGGCGCCGCTGAGCCTGCACAAGGGTTTCGCCAGCGATGAGGAAGACGCCCAGCGCCGCTTCATCTGGGGCACCTTCGCCGATGCCGACGGCACCCCGATCACCATCATGAACGGCTATTTCCCCCAGGGCGAAAGCCGCGACCACCCGACCAAGTTCCCGGCCAAGCAGCGCTTCTACAGTGACCTGCAGGCGCTGCTCGAAGGGCAGTTCAAGAACGACCAGCCGGTGCTGCTGATGGGCGACATGAACATCTCGCCCCAGGACTGCGACATCGGCATCGGCCCGGACAACGCCAAGCGCTGGCTGAAGACCGGCAAGTGCAGCTTCCTGCCCGAGGAGCGCGAGTGGATGGAGCGGCTCAAGGGCTGGGGCCTGGTGGACAGCTTCCGCCACCTGCACCCGGAAGTGGCCGATCGGTTCAGCTGGTTCGACTACCGCAGCCGCGGTTTCGAGGACGAGCCCAAGCGCGGGCTGCGCATCGACTTGATCATGGCATCCCAGGCACTGCTGCCGCGGATCAAGGCAGCCGGCGTGGACTATGAACTGCGCGGGATGGAAAAACCTTCGGACCATGCGCCGATCTGGCTCGAATTGAGCTGACCTCCAAAACCCTGCCGGCCTTTGTAGGAGCGGCCTTGTGTCGCGAACGGGCTGCAAAGCAGCCCCTCGATTTCAGTTTCACCGCAAATATTGCCGGGGCTGCTCTGCAGCCCGTTCGCGACACAAGGCCGCTCCTACAGGACGCGTCGCTATCAGAGCCCCAGCCGCAACGCCTCGCCCACCCCGGCCCCGCGCACGTCGTCCGCCGCACTGACCAGGGCAAAGTTGTACGCCCCATGCGACCAGTAGCGTGCCTCCAACTGCCCATCCACCCGCTGCCCCTGGGGCATGCGCTCATAGCGTTCCCCCGGCGAGCGCAGGAACAGGCTGATGCGCTGCCCGTCACGGTCCTGGAACACCAGCAATGCCGCCGGCCCCTGTTCGTTGCTGAGCAGGCGCGCGCCCACCGGCTGGAAGCCGTAACCCGCCAGGTCCGGCAATTGCCCCACACGGTTGAAATGCCGCCCCAGCCAATCGCGCAGCTGCGCCGGGTCGCTGGCCTGGATATCCAGCGCCTGGCTGCCGGCGAACAGCCGATGGGCCTGCACGGCGTCGGCCATGGGCAGGTCGTTGCTGGCCAGGGTCACCTGCCGCGCCTGCCAGCCGCCCAGCCCGCCCACACCCAACGCCAACAGCAGCACCGCCGCCGAGGCCAGGCGCCGCTGGCGGCGCTGACGCACCTGGCGCTGCAACTGGCGCAGGTCGAGCGACGCCACGCCCGGCTGCTCGGCAAACCCTGCCAGGGCCGCACGCAGGCGCCGGGCATCATTGCGCCAGGCCTCGACCCGCGCCGCTTCCAGGGGGTTGGCTGCCAGCCATGCCTGCACCTCGGCGCGCCGCTGCGGTGTCAGGCGCTCGTCGACATAGGCATGCAGTTCTTGCTCGCTGGGGATCAGGCGTGTCATTTCAGTCTCCGCAAGGCCGGGGGCTGGGGGTTGCCCTCGGTCAGTTGGCGCAGGGCGGTGCGCGCCCGTGAAAGCCGCGACATCACGGTGCCGATGGGAATGTTCAGGGCCTCGGCGGCCTCCTTGTAGCTCAGCCCTTCGACGCTCACCAGCAACAGCAGGGCGCGCTGTTCGGTGGACAGCTGGGCGAAAGCCTGCAAATCCGCCTGGGCCAGGACGATATCCTCGAGATTGTCGCCCACGGCTTCATGCTGCACAGCGTCACGGCCAAACCATGACAACCAGCGGGCATGCAGGCGCTCGCGGCGCTTGCCGTCGAGAAACAGCCGGTAGAGGATGGTGAACAACCAGGCACGCAAGGCTTCGGCCTCACGCTGCTGGCCACGGCGGCTCAAGGCGCGCTCGACGGTGGCCTGGACCAGGTCGTCGGCGCTGCCGCTGTCGCGGGTCAGCCACAGGGCAAAGCGGCGCAGGCGTTGCAGCAGTTCGCGCCACTGCTGTTCGTCCAGGTCTTGCATGGCCAGTTACCGGTCTCGGGTTTGTCAGTGTAGGGGGCAGACGCCCGGCAACAAAATTTATTCCCGCCCCGGGAATAAGTTTTTCCCTGCTGCGTCGTACTGGCACCTTCACTGAACCGGACGATGATCATGACCCCACCCTTGCAAGGCCCCGCCAAGGCCCTGCGCCTGGCCGGCATCGGCGCCGTGATGCTGGCCCTGGGCGCAGGTTTCGCCTACGCCGCCGGCTGGCTCGGCGAGCCGCAACTGACCCCGCAACGCATCATCGACACCTTCGAAGCCCAGGCTGGCCATCACCCGGGGTACCGCAAGAACCACGCCAAGGGCCTGTGCGTCAGCGGCTACTTCCAACCCAGCGGCCAGGCCGCCAGCCTGAGCACCGCGCGCGCCTTCAGCCAGGCCCGGGTGCCGGTGATCGGCCGCTTCGCCATCGGTGGCGCCAACCCGTTCGCCCCAGACACCAGCGTGCCGGTGCGCAGCCTGGCGATCCAGTTGAGCACCGACGACGGCCAGGTCTGGCGCACCGGCATGAACAACCCGCCGGTGCTCGCGGTGAGCAACCCGCAAGGCTTCTATGACCAGGTGCTGGCCGGCGCACCGGACCCGGCCACCGGCAAACCGGACCCGGCGAAACTGCAAGCCTTCTTCGCCGCCCACCCGGAAAGCGCCGCGTTCCGCCAATGGGCGGCGGGCTACAAGCCCAGCGACAGCTTTGCCAGCACCCAGTACCACAGCATCAATGCCTTCCGCCTGATCGACGCCAACGGCGACGCCCACCCGGTACGCTGGCAACTGGAGCCACAGACGCCGTTCAGCGCCCTGCCCGGCCAGGTCGACGACAAGCAGTTCCTCCAGCACGACCTGGCGCAGCGCCTGGCCCAGGGCCCGCTGCGCTGGACCTTGCGCCTGGTGCTGGCCGACGCCGGCGACGCGGTGGACGACCCGGCCCGGCCCTGGCCTGCCGAGCGGCGCAGCGTGGATGCCGGGACCCTGTTCATCGAACAGGTCGACGGCCCCGAACAAGGCGCCTGCCGCGACCTCAACTTCGACCCGCTGATCCTGCCCCACGGCATCGAACCGTCCGCCGACCCGATCCTCGCCGCCCGCTCGGCCGCCTACTCGGTGTCCTTCAACCGCCGCAGCCACGAGTCGCTGAGCACAGGAGCGCAACCATGAAACCCGAAGCCTTCCACCCCCTGGCCCGGCTGATCCACTGGCTGATGGCGATGCTGATCCTCGCCATGCTGTTCATCGGCGTGAGCATGGTCGGCGACCTGTCGCCGCGTCACCCGCTGCTGGTCGAACTGCACAAGGCCACCGGCCTGGCGCTGCTGGCCCTGGTGCTGGTGCGCATCGGCCTGCGCCTGAGCCTGCCGCACCCGCCGCTGCCGCGCGACCTGCCAGCGTTTCAGCGCTTTGCCGCCGGCGCCTCGCACCTGGTGCTGTACGGCCTGATGCTGGCCATGCCGCTGCTGGGCTGGGCCATGCTCTCGGCCGGCGGCTACCCGCGGCCACTGCAACTGCCAGCGATCGCCCCGCACAACCTGCAACTGTATGCCGTGTTGCGCGAGGCCCACGGCTGGGCCGGCTACCTGCTGTTCGCGACGGTACTGGTGCACCTGGGCGCGGCGCTGATGCACGCGCTGGTGCGCCGTGATGGCGTGTTGCGCAGCATGTGGCCTGGCCCCCTGCGCCGTAGCGAATGATCGATGAAGACCAGGGCGGGCTCGACAAACGATAAGGGTTCTCATTAATCTCAAGCCCCATCGTATCGAACTGCCCTGGACTGCCCATGAATGTCGCAAAGGACCCTGCCCTGCTCACCCCCGCCAGCACCCTGGATCTACGTCCACTGCTGCTGGCCAACATGGCCTGCACCATGTCGATGATGGCCTTCGTCGCCCTGATCGGCCCGATCGCCCGCCTGCTCGGCATGGCTACCTGGCAAGCTGGCGCGGCGGTGACCGTGGCTGGCGTGGTCTGGGTGCTGCTGGCCCGGCCCTGGGGACGCGCCGCAGACCGCCTGGGCCGGCGCCGGGTGCTGCTGCTCGGCAGCGCCGGCTTCACCCTGGCCTATTGGCTGCTGTGCCTGTTCGTCGAAGGCGCCCTGCGCTGGCTGCCGGGGGCGACCCTGGCGTTCGTCGGCCTGATGCTCGCGCGCGGTTGCATCGGCGCGTTCTACGCCGCCATCCCGGTGGGCTGCAACGCCCTGATCGCCGACCATGTCGAACCCCAGCGACGGGCCCAGGCCATGGCCTCGCTGGGCGCGGCCAACGCCGTCGGCCTGGTGCTGGGGCCGGCGCTGGCGGCGCTGCTGGCGCGGCACAGCCTGAGCCTGCCGTTTCACGTGATGTCGCTGCTGCCGGCCTGCGCCTTCCTGGTACTGCTGTTCAAGCTCAAGCCACAGCCCCTGGCCCACAACCACGCGCCCAGCCCGGTGCGCCTCGGCGACCCGCGCCTGCGTCGGCCGCTGCTGGTCGCGTTCAGTGCCATGCTCAGCGTCACGGTGTCGCAGATCGTGGTCGGTTTCTTCGCCCTCGACCGCCTCGGGCTCGGGCCTGCCGAGGCGGCCCAGGCTGCCGGCGTCGCCCTGACCACGGTGGGCGTGGCGCTGATCCTGGCCCAGGTGCTGCTGCGCCAGCTGCAATGGCCACCGCTGAAGATGATCCGCGTCGGTGCCAGCGTCTCGGCGCTGGGCTTCGCCTGTGGCGCCCTGGCCGACAGCGCGCCGTGGCTGTGGGGCTGCTACTTCGTCGCGGCCGCCGGCATGGGCTTCGTCTTCCCGGCCTTCTCGGCGCTGGCGGCCAACGCCATGCAGGCCGGCGAACAGGGCGCCACGGCAGGCTCGGTCGGCGCCGCCCAGGGCATGGGCGCGGTGATCGGCCCGCTCGCCGGCACGCTGGTGTACGCCGTCGATCCACGCCTGCCGTTCCTGGCGGTCGCCCTGCTGCTGTTGCTGGTCGGGCTGTGGCCGATGCCACGCGCGCAAGCGGCCTGAGAAGCACAGCGCGCAAGCGTGCAGAGTGTGTTTTAATGCCTCGCCCATTATTTTTAACACCTCTGATTACAAGGCGGCTATGGACACGGGGACACGACTCAAACTGGTGCGTGAACGCAACAACCTTTCCCAGCGGGAGCTGGCCCGCCGCAGCGGCCTGACCAACTCGACGATCTCGCAGATCGAACAGAACCGCGTCAGCCCCTCGGTCAGTTCCCTGAAAAAACTGCTCGAAGGGATCCCCATGACCCTGGCGGAGTTCTTCAGCTTCGACGAGCCGGTACGGGAAGAGCGCTTCGTGTTCCGCGCCGGCGAGCAGCCGGACCTGGGCCGCAACGGCCTGCGCATGCTGCTGGTCGGCGCCAGTGTCGAGGCCCGGCAGATGCGCATGCTGCGCGAACTGTATGCGCCGGGCGCCGACTCGGGCGAGCCGATCGTGCATGCCGAAGGCGAGGAATGCGGCCTGGTCACCCGGGGCACCGTCGAACTGTGGGTCGATGGCCAGGTGAGCATTCTCAGCTCGGGCGATGGCTACTACATCCCCACCACCCTGCCCCACAGCTTCAAGAACATCGGCCCCGACGAAGCTGAAATCATCAGCGCCAACACCCCGGCGAACTTCTGAGCCGGGCTGGCCTCATCCGCAGTGAGGCCAACCCCGTATTCGTCAGCCAAGCGCCGCTTCGACGAAGTCCAGGCGGTCCTGGCCAAAGAACATCTCGGCGCCGACAAAGCAGGTTGGCGCACCGAATACCCCACGCGCCACGGCCTCCTCGGTCACCCGCTTGAGCTCGGCCTTCACCTCGCCGTCCGCCGCCAGGGCTTGCAAGGCCTCCGGGTCGAACCCCGCCTGGTGGAGGGTCTGGTGCAATCTTTCAGGCTCGCCCAGGTTGCGCCGCTGCGCCCACAACCCGTTGAACAGTGCCGCCAGCAGCGCCTCGAAACGCTCGGGTGAGCGCATCTGCACGCCCATCAACCCGCGCATCAGGTGCAGGGTGTTGATGGGGAACCCCGGCGGTAGCCCGAACGGCACGCCATATCGCGCGGCGAAGCGCCCAAGGTCGATGGACATGTAGCGGCCCTTGGCCGGGATCATCGCCGGCGAAGCGTTGCCAGTGGCCTGGAACACCCCGCCGAGCAGCATCGGCCGGTACACCAGGTTGGCGCCATGCCGGGCGCACAAGGCGGGCAACTGGGTCCAGGCCAGGTAACTGGCCGGGCTGCCCAGGTCGAAGTAGAACTCAACGGTCTTGCTCATGGGTCACGCTCCTTGGTCAGTCAGGGCCTACCAGCGCTCGATCCACGGGCGCAGGTCGAGTTCGAAGGTCCAGGCATCGCGCGGCTGGGCATGCAGGAACCAATAGCTGTCGGCGATGTGCGCCGGGTCGAGGATGCCGTCCTGGTCTTTCAGGGCATAGCGCTCGGGGAAGCTGTCGCGGATGAACGCCGTATCGATGGCGCCGTCCACCACCACATGGGCGACATGGATGTTCCTCGGCCCAAGCTCGCGCGCCATGCTCTGGGCCAGGGCACGCAAGCCGTGCTTGGCACCGGCGAAGGCGGCGAAACCGGCCGCGCCACGGGTACCTGCGGTGGCGCCGGTGAAGAGGATCGTGCCACGTTCACGGGTGACCATGCGGCGCGCCACGGCCTGGGCGGTGAGAAAACCGGCGAAGCAGGCCATCTCCCAGATCTTGAAGTACTTGCGTGGGGTTTCTTCAAGGATGCTGCAAGGCACATTGGCGCCGATATTGAAGACAAAGGCTTCGATCGGGCCGATATCGCGTTCGATGGTTTCAATCAGTGCGGCAACGTCCTCCTCCTTGCGTGCATCCGAGCCAAAGCCGTGGGCCTGACCACCGGCGGCGCGGATCTCGTCGACCAGCGGCTGCAGTTTTTCCACCTGGCGCCGGGTAACGCAGGCGATGTAGCCCTCGCGGGCGAAGCGCTTGGTGATCTCGCCACCGGTCGCATCGCCGGCACCGATCACCAGCACCACTTTTTGTTGTTCTGCCATGCCTGCCTCCATTGATGAATGATCGTTTAGTAAACGAACGCTATGTTAAGATCGCCCCCATCGTCAAGCCAGTGCGTAGAGGTTGCCCGTGCGCTATTCCACCGAACACAAGCAGCAGACCCGCGAAAAGCTGCTGGCCAGCAGCGGCGCGCTGGCCAAGCGCGGCGGGTTTTCCAGCACTGGCGTGGCCGGGTTGATGAAGGCCATCGGCCTGACCGGCGGCGCCTTCTATAACCATTTTCCGTCCAAGGACGACCTGTTCACCGAGGTGGTGCGCCAGGAGCTCTGCAACAGCCCGCTGGCCCGCCTGGCTCACCAGGGTGCCAGCCGCGAGCGCCTGGGCCGCTGCCTGCAGCAGTACCTGAGCCTGGCGCACCTGCACAACGCCGAAGGCGGCTGCCCGCTGCCGCCACTGGGCGTGGAGATCGCCCGTGCCGAGCGACCGGTGCGTGAAGAGGCCGAGCAATGGCTGGTGGCGCTGCATGGCGCATGGAGCGAAACGCTTGAAGACCCAGCGTTGGCCTGGGTGCTGATCAGCCAGTGCGTGGGCGCACTGGTGGTCGGGCGCATGCTGGCCAGCGAGGATGTTCAAGGGCAACTGCTGGATGCCAGCAAAGGGTTTGTCGAAAGGGCGTTGAATGAGGCGGGTTGATCTCTTGCTCGGGCTGCTGCTGGCCGCACCGGCGATGGCCGAACAGGCTTGCCCGCCGGGGCAGTACCAGGTCTGCCTGATGGGCTGTTTCTGCGCGCCGATCGACCCTGGCCAGGCCGGGCAGATCCTCAAGGATGTCGAGACCGTGGCCTCCGGCAGCCTGGCCTACGCCCTGCGCCAGGCCCGCGACGAAGCCGCCGCCAGTGGCAGCGAGCCGATCCCCTTGCATATCCGCGCGCAACTGGAGCCTTGGTACGACTTCGCCGTGCTCGATGCCGCGCGCTACCGGGTCGGCGACGAAAAGCAGATCAGCGCGGCCAATGCCCTGCTGCAGAACCCGGACGTAAATGCGGTGACGCTGATCGATACGGTGATTTTCCGCCGGGCCAGCGATGCCGAGGACAATGTGGCGCTGTGGGCCCACGAGCTCAAGCATGTGCAGCAGTACCAGCAGCTGGGGGTGGAGGAATTCGCCCGGCGCTATACGCGCAACTACGAGGAGCTGGAGGGGCCGGCCTACGAAATCGAAGCGCAGGTGGCGAAGGCTTTGCGTGAGCGCAGTGCCGGGCAGGCTCGTTGACCCCCGTCGGCCTCTTCGCGGGTAAACCCGCTCCTACAGGGCTATCGCAGTTTTTGTAGGAGCGGGTTTACCCGCGAAGAGGCCGGCAAAGACATCATCAACGCATCAGGAAGACGCGGTCGCCCGCTCACCCACCTGCTCACGCGCGGCATACCGCTGCGCCAGCACCGCGCAGACCATCAGCTGGATCTGGTGGAACAGCATCAGCGGCAGGATCATCGCGCCAATCCCGCTACCGACGAACAGCACCTGCGCCATTGGCACGCCAGTGGCCAGGCTCTTCTTCGAGCCGGCGAACAGAATGGTGATGCGGTCTTCCAGGCTGAAGCCCAGTACCTTGCCCAGCACACGCGTAGCCAGCAGCACCACCGCCAGCAGGATCCCGCACACGGCGAAAAGGCCCGCCAGGTGCTGCGGCGAAACCGTGTGCCACAGGCCGGTCACCACTGCCTCGCTGAAGGCGGTGTACACCACCAGCAGGATCGAGCCCTGGTCCGTCATCTTCAGCCAGCGGGCGTTCTTCTTCACCCAGGCGCCGATCCAGCGCCGCGCGATCTGCCCGGCCACGAACGGCACCAGCAGTTGCAGGGTAATCTTCAGCACCGCATCGAGCCCCGAACCGGTATCGCCGCTGGCACCCAGCAGCATCACCACCAGCAACGGCGTCAGGAAGATACCGATCAGGCTGGACGCCGCGGCGCTGCAGATGGCTGCCGGCACATTGCCGCGGGCCAGCGAAGTGAAGGCGATGGCCGACTGCACGGTGGCGGGCAAGGCACACAGGTACAGCACGCCCAGGTACAGGTCGTTGCCCACCAGCGGCACGAACAGTGGCTTGAATGCCAGGCCCAGCAACGGGAACATCACGAAGGTGCATGAAAACACCAGCAGGTGCAGGCGCCAGTGGCCGGCGCCGGCAACGATCGCCTCACGCGACAGCTTGGCGCCGTGCAGGAAGAACAGCAGGCCGATGGCCAGGTTGGTCAGCCAGCCGAAATACACCGCGCCGTCGCCCGAGCAAGGCAGCACGGAGGCGATCGCCACCGTCCCGAGCAGGCACAGGGTGAAATTGTCGAACAACATGCGCAAATACTTCATAACAGTTTCCATCTTGTCGTTGTGCAGGGGCACACGATAAGGTCTAGCGTTTTTTCCCGCTAACGCCGGTAGCCCCATCGGTATCGCCCAACGGACACCTGCCTGAAAAGGACCTCTGCATGCCTTACGCCCGCCTCGCCCCCTTGCTGCTCGCCATGGCTGTCGCCCCGGCGTACGCCACCGAGCCGCTGCAAGCCCGGGTGGACGACGTCATCCGGCCCTTGATGAAGCAGCAGGACATCGCCGGCATGGCCGTTGCCGTCTACGCCAATCGCCAGGCGTACTACTTCAGCTATGGCGTGGCTAGCAAGGCCGACGGCCAACCGGTAAGCCCCGACACGCTGTTCGAAATCGGCTCGCTGAGCAAGACCTACACCGCGACCTTGGCCGCCCTGGCCAGCGCAGAAGGCAAGCTGGACCTCGAAGCCCCCGCCCAGCGCTACCAACCAGCACTGGCTGGCGCTCCCCTGGGCAAGCTCAGCGTGCTGGAGTTCGGCGCCTACAGCGCCGACTGCCTGCCGTTGCAGTTGCCGGATGACGTACAAAGCCCGGAGCAGGTACTGGCATTCTTCAGCGCCTGGAAGCCACGCAGCGAACACGGTACCCGGCGCTGCTACTCCAACGCGAGCCTGGGCCTGTTCGGCGACCTGGCAGCAAGGGCACAGCAGCAGCCCTTTGCCGACATCATGAACAACCAGCTGTTGCCACGGATGGGCCTGAAACATACCTACCTGCAAGTGCCGAAAACCGAGCAAGGCCTGTACGCCCAAGGCTATGACGCACAGAACCAGCCGGTACGCGTCGGCCCCGGACCCTATGCGGACGAAGCCTACGGCATCAAGACCAGCGCCAGCGACCTGCTGCGTTTCGTGCGCCTGAACATGCAGCCTGCGGAGCTTTCGCCCGCCCTGCGCAAAGCCACGGCCATCACCCAGGCCGGCTATTTCCAGGTCGGTACCATGACTCAGGGCCTGGGCTGGGAACGCTACCCCTACCCCGCCAGCCTGGACACCCTGGTGGACGGCAACAGCCCGCGGCTCATCCGCGAACCCCAGGCCACTCGGCGCCTGAACCCGGCGCTGCCCGCCCTGCCCGCAGCCTGGTACAACAAGACCGGCTCCACCAACGGTTTCGGCGCCTACGCCGCGTTCATCCCGTCCGAGGGCAAGGCCATCGTGCTGCTCGCCAACCGCAACTACCCCAACGAAGCGCGGGTGCGTGCGGCCTACGAGATTCTCTCCCAGCTGGGCCACCGGGAGTAGTTCAGGAAGGATTGTCCGACAAGATGTAGTGCATAAAAATATTCACTACAAAACGGTTGACGCCGTTCTGCGCGCTTGTGCATGATGAGGCCGTCTCCCTGATCGGGAGCGGTGGCAAGGGTGTTCCAGACGGCTTGCGCGGTAACGCAAACCGTCCGTGGAGAGGGAATCTGTCCAAAAGGCAGCGTGAGAAAGCCCCTGTTGCGATGCTGCTGTAGCAGCCTTGGTAGTGCGCTACAACCTGTGGCGCCAACTGTGACAATCAACAACAAATAGGTGATGGGGGCTTTATGATGAACTTGAACGACAAACCGACGATCGACCAATTGGCTCAGCTGTTCGCTGGACGCAAGGACAGCCTTGACGACCACCTGCTGTGGGTCAGCCAGACCGGCGAGGTACGCCTCGACCGCCTGCCGCCGAACACGGTCGAAGATGAATTCGAAGCGCACCTGCCCAGCATGCGCGCCCGCTTCAAGGTCTACCGCCGTGGCCAGGGCTACGTCGGCAAGAAGGCCGCCGCCGACACCGAGTTCGTCGGCCGCGTGCTGCAGACCCTGCAACAAGAATGGCCCGCCGCCCGTGAGCGGCAGGCAGTCAAGGTGATCGAACCGCTCAACTGACGGGCGACACCCTTCTGGAGCCCGGCCCGAATAGGCCGGGCTTTTTCATGCCCGCCGCTGCTGCCGTGGCATGGGCATGGCACCGGTGGCCAGTGCCCGGGCACGGTCGACACCCCACACCAGCGCGCGGGTCATGGTCTCCCCGGGGCGTGTCGGATAGTACTCTTCCAGCAACGCCCGCCCGTCCCGCCCGTACAACCCGAGAAACAGCTGCGTCGCCCCCAGCCGTGACAGGCGCACCTGTACATCGAGGGAAGTGCCATCACTCAGCGCTTCTTCATGGCAGCGGCAGTGCAGCTGCAGATCGGCCCACTGCCAATAGATCTCGTCCCTGACTCGCATGGAAATCTCCCGTTCCTCGAATGCCGCGCCAGCAGACCACAGCTGAGGCGGCTCGGCGAGCGCAACCCGCCATTACCATGAGCAGGATCAAGCAATACCAACAAAAACCCCGCCGTTCGGCGGGGTTGTGTGAGCAGGTTGACTTTTTCGCCGGATCACTTCCGGGCAGGTACCCGCAGCGTGAAGCGCCCCCTCTTGCTGCGTTGCTGGTGAGCCGGCTTGAGCTGCTCCGACTCGTCCAGGGTCATGTGGGCGAACCCCAGGCGCAGATCCGCCTGACCGCAGCGCACCTGGCTGTTGATGGGGAACGCATCGTTCATGTCTTCGAAAAAGGACTCGCTCATGCCCTGTCTCCCTTCAGTGGCAGCCGCGTCGGCAAGAAAAGCCCCACCTGGAAACGCGACCCGAAGCAGTGAGACTAGTCGGTCAGTTGCGGACTGCCCGGACGAACCTTACGCGCCCGACCAATGGCAACTGGCTTATTTCAGCCTCACGGCAGTACCAGTGGCGAACACCACGACCATGCCGCCCTGTACCGAAGGCATGCTGATCTCGAAGTCGACGCCAACCACTGCATCGGCTTGCAACTGCCGTGCCCGTGCCTTGAGTTCCTCGGTGGCCTGCTCGCGGGCTTCGCGCAGGGCGCTTTCCAGGGTCTGCGAACGGCCGCCGAAGAAATCGCGAAAACGTGCGAAGAAATCGCGCACGAAGTTGATGCCCTGCACCGATTCGGAGCTGACCACGCCGAGGTATTCGGCGATCGGGCGGCCTTCGAGCTGGCTGGTGGTGGAGATGATCATGGGGAGCTCCTTGGCCTGGCCAAAAGGCCAAGTCTACCAAATGCGCCAGCCGCTTCGCGGCAACCTAGTGTGCGCTGGCCGCCCGCAGGCGCCGCCCCAGTTTCGGCCCGAATACATTGACCAGCAAGCCGAGCATCACCAGCAACGCGCCCCAGCCCTGCACCGCCGTCAACCGCTCCCCCAGCAGCCACGCCGACGAGCTCAAGCCGATCACCGGTACCAGCAGCGAGAACGGCGCCACCTTGCCGGCCGGGTGGCGCGACAACAGCTTGCTCCACAGGCTGTAGCCAACCATGGTGGCGACGAACGCCAGGTAGGCCAGCGCCAGTACCGAACTCCAGCTGATGTTGGCCAGCGCATGGCCGATCCGCTCCGGCCCTTCCAGCCACCACGACAGGGCCAGGAACGGCAGTGGTGGAATCAGCCCGCCCCAGATCACCAGCGCCACCAGGTCCACCGAGCCGAAACGGCGGGTGATGATGTTGCCCATGCCCCACATGGCCCCGCCGCACAGGGTCAGCAGCAACGCCACCAGCGGCACGTGGCCGCTGTCCTCGCTGCCGATCAACGCCAGGCCGCTGGCCGCCACCGCCAGGCCAAGCACGCTGGCCATGCGCAGCCGTTCACCCAGGAACAGTGCGGCGAAGCCCAAGGTGAAGAACGCCTGCGATTGCAGCACCAGCGATGCCAGCCCCGGCGGCATGCCGCTGTACATGGCCTGGAAAAGGAAGGCGAACTGCCCGAGCGAGATCGTCGCGCCATAGGCGATCAGCCAGCGCCATGGCAGCTTTGGCCGCTTGACCAGGAGGATGGCCGGGAACGCCACCAGCAAAAAGCGCAATGCTCCGAGCAGCATCGGCGGCAGGCCATCGAGGCCGACCTTGATGACCACGAAATTGACTCCCCAGGCGACGATCACCACCAGGGCGATCAGCAGGTCCTTGAGCGGCATTGCACCATCCTTCTTCAGGCGTTCTAGACATATTTCGTAACAGCATAAGGCCATTTTCCGCACATGGACCAGCACAGTTGCCACCAACCCTTACGCAACAGCTGGGCTGTTACGGCCCACACACTTCACTTGACCTTACTTGTATAGACATGCTCATATCGGATGGAAGTCACTCGCCCGGCGCACCGGCAGTGGCCTTTTCTCCCGCACAAAAACAATGAAGTGGAGCCCCTCAATGTCTCGCAAATCCGTGCTCGAACGGCGTTCCATCGACTACATTCCCGAAGCCGAACGCCATGGCAGGCTGTACAGCCAATTCACCCTGTGGCTCGGCGCCAACCTGCAGATTACCGCCATCGTCACCGGTGCCCTGGCCGTGGTGCTGGGCGGCGACGTGTTCTGGTCGCTGATCGGCCTGCTGGTCGGCCAGCTGATCGGCGGCGCGGTGATGGCCCTGCATGCGGCCCAGGGCCCGCGCCTGGGCTTGCCGCAGATGATTTCCAGCCGGGTGCAGTTCGGCGTCTACGGCGCGGCCATTCCGATGGTGCTGGTATGCCTGATGTACATGGGCTTCACCGCCACCGGCACGGTGCTGTCCGGGCAGGCCATCGGCCAACTGCTCAGTGTCAGCGACAGCACCGGCATATTGATCTTCGCCTCGGTGATCGTGCTCGCCACCCTCGCCGGCTACCGGGTGATCCACTGGATCGGCCGGGTCGCCAGCGTGCTCGGCATCATTGCCTTCGTCTACCTGTTCAGCCGCATCCTGCTGCTCGCCGACATCGGCCAGCTCCTGGAGAACCGCCATTTCAGCTGGGCTACCTTCCTGCTCGCGGTGTCGCTGGCCGCGTCCTGGCAGATCGCCTTCGGCCCTTACGTGGCGGACTACTCGCGCTACCTGCCGAGCAGCACCTCGCCGGTGAAAACCTTCCTCGCCGCAGGCCTGGGCTCGGTGATCGGCGCCCAGGCCTCGATGGTCCTTGGCGTGTTCGCCGCAGCCATTGCCGGCGGGCAGTTCTCCGGGCATGAGGTGGCGTACATTGTCGGCCTCGGTGGCGCCGGCACCACCGCCGCGCTGCTGTTCTTCAGCATCGCGTTCGGCAAGGTGACCATCTCGACGCTGAACTCCTATGGCAGCTTCATGTGCATCGCCACCATCATCAGCGGCTTTCGTGGCCACCTGGCGATCAGCCGCGTGCAGCGCCTGGTATTCGTGCTGGCCATCGTCGGCGCCGCCACCCTGGTGGCCCTGCTCGGCCAGCATTCGTTCCTCAGCGCATTCAAGTCGTTCATCCTGTTCCTGCTGACCTTCTTCGTGCCGTGGAGCGCCGTCAATCTGGTGGACTACTACTTCATCACCCAGGAACGCTACGACATCCCCGCCCTGGCCGACCCCAATGGCCGCTACGGCCGCTGGAACTGGCCGGGCATCAGCGTCTACACCCTGGGGGTGCTGGTGCAGATGCCGTTCATCGATACCAAGCTGTACACCGGGCCCATGGTCGCGCATCTTGGTGGCGTGGATGTGTCGTGGCTGATCGGGCTGCTGGTGCCGAGCGTGCTGTACTACTGCGTGGCGCGCCGGCGGGCCGCCGAAGCGCCGGCCAGCATGATCGTGCCAGAAGCGCACTGACGCCCAGGAGCTGGGGCCTGGGCGCAAAAGAGCTGCCGACTGGCCCCGTAACATCGTTGCCTGCAATTAGGGTCTACCTTGTCTTACTGACTTTCCCAGGAGCACAACGATGAACAATATCCTGATCATTGGCGCCGGCGTCGCCGGCCCATGGAGCGCCCTGAGCGCTATTCGCCAATTGCAGTTGCAGTCTGGCAGGGATGCCCAGGTGACGCTGCTGACGCCCCAGGCCGAGCTGCAGCAAGCGCTTGCGCGCAGCAACCTGTGCCTGGTGCACGGCACCGCCTCGCGGATCGATGCACTCGACAGGCGCGTGCACTACCGCACCGTGTCCGGCACACGTTGCAGCCTGTCCTATGACCGCCTGATCTCCGCGCAACTGTGGCCGCTCTAGCGCGCAGCCTGCGCCATGCAACTGGCGCCTGCGGCCAATGCAATTGCGCTTTTGCGCGAACCCGTGGCATAGATGCAGGTCCACGTCTTTACGTGACGGTTTTCGCGTCTTCCAAGGAGATTCCTGCATGAGCAAGCCCTCTTACGTCCCGCCCAAGGTCTGGCGCAACGATGCCGCGTCCGGCGGCCAGTTCGCCAGCATCAACCGGCCGATCGCCGGGCCGACCCATGAGCGGGACCTGCCGGTCGGCAAGCACCCCTTGCAGCTGTACTCCCTGGCCACGCCCAACGGCGTCAAGGTCACCATCCTGCTGGAGGAACTGCTCGCCCTTGGCCACAGCGGCGCCGAGTACGACGCCTGGCTGATCCGCATCGGTGATGGCGACCAGTTCTCCAGCGGCTTCGTCGAGGTCAACCCCAACTCGAAGATCCCCGCCCTGCTCGACCGCAGCGTCGAGCCACCGGTGCGGGTGTTCGAGTCGGGTTCGATCCTGCTGCACCTGGCGGAAAAGTTCGGCGCCTTCCTGCCCAAGGCCCCGGCCGCGCGCACCGAGACCCTCAACTGGCTGTTCTGGCAGATGGGCTCGGCGCCGTATCTGGGCGGCGGCTTCGGCCACTTCTACGTGTATGCGCCGGAAAAGATCGAGTACGCCATCAACCGCTTCACCATGGAAGCCAAGCGCCAGCTGGATGTGCTGGAGCGGCGCCTGGCGATCAGCCGCTACCTCGGTGGCAATGAGTACAGCATTGCCGATATCGCCGTGTGGCCGTGGTATGGCCAGCTGGTACGCGGCAACCTGTATGGCGCGGCGGAGTTCCTGGCGGTGGAAGAGTATCCACAGGTGTTGCGCTGGGCCGAGGAGATCGCCCTGCGGCCGGCGGTGCAGCGTGGCACCCGGGTCAACCGGACCTGGGGCGATGAGGCCAGCCAGTTGCCTGAACGGCATTCGGCGGCGGATCTGGACTGAGTGCAAAGGGGCCGCGCTGCGGCCCCGACAATGCCGCACTGCAAAAAACCATTTCTCCTGCGCAAACCTCCCACCCCTGATCCCTTCTTGTACACTCCTCGCACTAGCCCCCACCTGCACATTTTTTGGTGAAAGCATGATCGAGGTAACCGAGGTTTCCATTGCCGAGCTGCGCGACGCGCTCGAAGCGGGCCGCACGACGGCGGTCGAGCTGGTCAAGGCCTACCTGGCACGCATCGACGCCTACGATGGAGCCGACACCGCCACCGCTCTGAACGCCGTGGTGGTGCGCAACCCCGAAGCGCTCAAGGAAGCCGAAGCTTCCGACGCCCGTCGCGCCCAGGGCCAGACCCTGAGCCCGCTGGATGGCATCCCCTACACCGCCAAGGACAGCTACCTGGTCAAGGGCCTGACTGCCGCCTCCGGCAGCCCGGCCTTCAAGGACCTGGTCGCCCAGCGCGACGCCTTCACCATCGAGCGCCTGCGCGCCGCCGGTGCCGTGTGCCTGGGCAAGACCAACATGCCGCCGATGGCCAATGGTGGCATGCAGCGTGGCGTCTATGGCCGCGCCGAGAGCCCGTACAACCCCGCCTACCTGACCGCGCCCTTCGCCTCCGGCTCGTCCAACGGTGCCGGCAGCGCCACCGCGGCCAGCTTCAGCGCCTTCGGCCTGGCCGAGGAAACCTGGTCGAGCGGCCGTGGCCCGGCCTCCAACAATGGCCTGTGCGCCTACACCCCGTCGCGTGGGGTGATTTCGGTACGTGGCAACTGGCCGCTGACCCCGACCATGGACGTGGTGGTGCCTTACGCCCGGACCATGGCCGACCTGCTGGAGATTCTCGACGTGGTGGTCGCCGACGACGCGGACACGCGTGGCGACCTGTGGCGCCTGCAGCCTTGGGTACCGATCCCGGCCGCTTCCAGCGTGCGCCCGGCCTCCTACCTTGACCTCGCAGTCGACGCCAGCGCCGTCAAGGGCAAGCGTTTCGGCGTACCGCGCATGTACATCAATGCCGACGACCAGGCGGGCACCTCCGAGAAACCTGGCATTGGCGGCCCGACCGGGCAGCGCATCAACACCCGTGCCAGCGTCATCGAGCTGTGGAAGCAGGCGCGCCAGGCCCTGGAAGCGGCCGGCGCCGAAGTGCTGGAAGTGGACTTCCCGCTGGTGTCCAACTGCGAAGGCGACCGCCCGGGCGCACCGACGGTGTACAACCGCGGCATCGTCAGCCAGGCATTCCTGCATGACGAACTGTGGGAACTGTCCGGCTGGGGCTTCGATGATTTCCTGCGCGCCAACGACGACCCCAAGCTCAATCGCCTGGCCGATGTCGACGGCCCGCAGATCTTCCCCCACGACCCGGGCACCCTGCCCAACCGTGAGGATGACCTGGCCGCCGGCATGGACGAGTACGTCAACATGGCCAAGCGCGGCCTGAAGACCTGGGACCAGATCGAGACCCTGCCCGACGGCCTGCGCGGCCTGGAGCAGACCCGCAAGCTCGACCTGGAAGACTGGATGGACGCCCAGGGCCTGGACGCGGTGCTGTTCCCGACCGTGGCCGACGTGGGCCCGGCCGACGCCGACGTCAACCCGGCCTCGGCCGATATCGCCTGGAGCAACGGTATCTGGGTGGCCAACGGCAACCTGGCCATCCGTCACCTGGGCGTACCGACCGTGACCGTGCCGATGGGCGTGATGGCCGATATCGGCATGCCGGTGGGGCTGACTTTTGCCGGCAAGGCCTACAGCGACAATGCGCTGCTGAGCTTCGCCGCCGCCTTCGAGGCGACCGGCTCGCGCCGCATGATCCCGCCGCGCACACCAGCCCTGGGCTGATGGCCCCATCGCGAGCAAGGCTCGCTCCTACCGGGCATTTACGAATCCCGTAGGAGCGAGCCTTGCTCGCGATGCGCCGCCCAAGCGGCGTGCAAGCCTACCGTCACCATTGGTCAGACTGTCATCAGTCTGTTCCCTTCCCCCTGTACTACTGAACCTGCCAGTGCCGAAACAATTCACCTGCGGCCCTTTCGATCTGCAGCAAGTGAAGGCACAATGCGTGTCTTTTTTTTGGCCGGCCTGGCCGGGGGCCTTTAAATGATCAAGACGCCGTACTACCTCATCGACAAAACCAAGCTGCTGAGCAACATGGAGAAGATCGCCTACGTGCGCGAGAACTCCGGTGCCAAGGCGCTGCTCGCCCTCAAGTGCTTCGCCACCTGGTCGGTGTTCGACCTGATGCAGCAGTACATGGACGGCACCACCTCGTCCTCGCTGTTCGAGCTCAAGCTCGGTCGCCAGAAGTTCGCCGGCGAGACCCATGCCTACAGCGTGGCCTGGGCCGATGACGAAATCGAGGAAATGCTCGAGAACTGCGACAAGATCATCTTCAACTCGATCGGCCAGCTGCAGCGCTTTGCCGAACAGTCCGAAGGCAAGGTCCGTGGCCTGCGCGTCAACCCGCAGGTGAGCAGCTCCGACTACCTGCTGGCCGACCCGGCCCGCCCGTTCAGCCGCCTGGGCGAGTGGGACCCGGCCAAGATCGAACAGGTGATCGAGCAGATCTCCGGCTTCATGTTCCACAACAACTGCGAGAACGGCGACTTCAGCCTGTTCGACCAGATGCTCACGCACATCGAGGAGCGCTTCGGCCACCTGCTGCACAAGGTCCAGTGGGTCAGCCTCGGTGGCGGCATCCACTTCACCGGCGAAGGCTATGCGCTGGACGCCTTCTGCGCGCGCCTGAAAGCCTTCTCCGAGAAGTACGGCGTGCAGGTCTACCTGGAGCCGGGCGAAGCGGCGATCACCAACAGCGCCTCGCTGGAAGTGACCGTGCTCGACACCCTGTACAACGGCAAGCACCTGGCCGTGGTCGACAGCTCGATCGAAGCGCACCTGCTCGACCTGCTGATCTACCGCCTCAACGCCAAGATGGCCCCCAACGACGGCGAGCACACCTACATGGTCTGCGGCAAGTCGTGCCTGGCCGGTGACATCTTCGGCGAGTACCAATTCGAGCGTCCCCTGGCCATTGGCGATCGCCTGTCGTTCATCGACACCGCGGGTTACACCATGGTCAAGAAAAACTGGTTCAACGGTCTGAAGATGCCGTCCATCGTGGTCAAGCAACTCGACGGCAGCGTCGAGGTGGTCCGCGATTTCGGTTTCGAAGACTACGTTTCCAGCCTGTCGTAAGACAGGCTTTCAAAGTAAGGAGCGAAAGGTAAATTGAAGAAGAACGTTCTTATCATTGGTGCAGGAGGTGTCGCCAAGGTGGTGGCCCACAAGTGCGCGCAGCATAACGACGAACTGGGTCGTATCGCTATCGCGTCACGGAACATCTCCAAATGCCAGGCCATCATCGACAGCGTCAAGGCCAAGGGTAGCCTCAAGGTACCCGCCGACATCCAGGCCTTCTCGCTCAACGCCCTCGATGTCGAGGCGACCAAGGCGCTGATCCGCGAGACCGAATCGCAGATCGTCATCAACGTCGGTTCCGCCTTCCTCAACATGTCGGTGCTGCGTGCCTGCATCGATACCGGTGTCGCCTACCTGGACACCGCCATCCACGAAGAGCCGGGCAAGATCTGCGAGACCCCGCCGTGGTACGGCAACTACGAGTGGAAACACCTCGAAGAGTGCCAACAAAAGAACATTACCGCCATTCTCGGCGTCGGTTTCGACCCGGGTGTGGTGAACAGCTACGCAAAACTTGCGCAGCAGCAATATTTCGACAGCATTGATTCGATCGACATCCTCGACGTCAATGCCGGGTCGCACGGCAAGTACTTCGCCACCAACTTCGACCCGGAAATCAACTTCCGCGAGTTCACCGGCCAAGTCTGGAGCTGGCAGAACAGCCAGTGGACCAGCAACACCATGTTCGAGGTCAAGCGCACCGACGACTTGCCAGTGGTAGGTTCGCAGAACCTGTACCTGACCGGTCACGACGAAGTGCACTCGATCTCGAAGAACCTGAACGTGCCGAACGTGCGTTTCTGGATGAGCTTCGGCGAGCACTACATCAACGTGTTCACCGTGCTGAAGAACCTGGGCCTGCTCAGCGAGCAGCCGGTGAAGACCGCCGAAGGCCTGGAAGTGGTACCGCTGAAGGTGGTCAAGGCCGTGCTGCCTGATCCGGCTTCGCTGGCCCCGGGCTACACCGGCAAGACCTGCATCGGTGACCTGGTCAAGGGCACCAAGGATGGCCAGCCGCGCGAAGTGTTCATCTACAACGTGGCTGACCACGAAGAAGCCTACGCCGAGACCGACAGCCAGGGCATCTCCTACACCGCTGGCGTGCCGCCGGTGGCTGCAGCACTGCTGGTCGCCCGTGGCGAGTGGGATGCCAAGCGCATGGTCAACGTCGAGGAGCTGCCGGCCGAGCCGTTCCTCAAGGCGCTGGACGTGATGGGCCTGCCGACCCGCGTGAAAGATGAAAAAGGTGATCGTCCTTGGGACGCTGAAGCCTAAGCGGTAAACGGAAGGGGCGCCAATCTGGCGCCCCTTCTGCTTTTCCAGGCCTGACCTCTTCGCGGGTAAACCCGCTCCCACAGGTATTGCACTGACTTCGAGCCTGCGGTGATCCTGTGGGAGCGGGTTTACCCGCGAAGAGGCCTGGCCTGGAAAAGCACCTTACTTCCGAGCCTCCAGAATCAGGTTGAACGGTGTCTGCGCTGCCCGCCTGAACTGGCGGAAGCCCGCCTCCTCGAACACCGCCCGCAACCGCGCCTCCCCCGCCTGCGCTCCCAACCCCAACCCAACCTCCTGGGACAGCGAATTGGGCGTGCAGATGAACGTCGAAGCCGCATAGAACAACCGCCCCACCGGCGTCAGGTTGCCGTCCAGCGAATCCTCGGCATAGGGCTCCACCAGCATCACCGTGCCATCCTCCTTCAACGCCCGGTACGCATGCCTGGCCGCGCCCACCGGGTCGCCCATGTCGTGCAGGCAATCGAAGAAGCACACCAGGTCATGGTCATGCCCCGGATAGTCCTTGGCCGACGCCTGCTGGAAGCTCACCCGCCCCTCCAGCCCGGCCTCGCGCGCACGCTCGCTGGCAGTAGTGATGGACGGTGCATGGTAGTCGTAACCGGAGAAACTCGACGCTGGAAACGCCTGGGCCATGACCAGGGTCGAGGCACCATGCCCGCAGCCGACATCCGCCACCTTGGCCCCGGCCTGCAACTTGGCGACCACGCCCTCGAGCGCCGGCAGCCAGTCGGCCACCAGGAAGGTGCGGTAGCCAGGCCGGAAGAACCGCTCGGTGCCGCTGAACATGCACGGGTGATGGTCGCCCCAGGCCAGCCCGCCATCGCCACGCATGGCCGCCTTGAGCTTGTCCTTGTCGTGGAACAGTGCCGCAATCACCGCCGCGCCGCCGGCCATGTACACAGGCGACTCTTCCAGTGCCAGGGTCATGGCCTGGGCCTCGGGCAGGGTGAACGTGCCGTGGTCATGCACCATGTAGCCCGACGCGGCCTGGGCGTTGAGCCACTCGCGCACCAGTCGTGGGTGGCAAGCGGTCTTCGCCGCCAGCGCCTCCGGGGTGATCGGCTGGCTGTCGGCCATGGCCCGGTACAACCCCAGTTCATCGCCCAGGATCACGTTGGCCAGGGTCGCCGCAGCGCCCATGTCACCCACCAGCTTGCCCATGAATTCGTGAAGCCTTGCCTCGTCCATGACCAGCCCTCCTCTGCAAGAAGGCCATCGCCAGCGAGGGACATCCGCTCCAGGGAGGCGGTGGTCGGTTGAATGGAATCGGCTCGCCACGTAGCAGGCAGCAGCGAGCCATCTGTAAGTCTAGATCGGCAAAATGGCACACCCTGCGCAATGCCCTCCTGCCCAGACGACAGGCCAGCGGACTGCCCGCAGCCGCAGTCAGCCCCCTAGGGCGCAGGCGCGCTGGAAGGCGGGGCCAACTGCAGCACTTCGTTGGTGTAGGCCCACTCCTTCTGCACCTGGTCCGGATGGTCGTTCAGGCGGATGCCATAGGACGGCACGATCTGCTTGATCTTCGCCTGCCACTCAGGAGTGGCGACCTTGGCCTTGAACACCTTGTTCAGCAGGTCGAGCATGATCGGCGGTGCGGTGGAGGCGCCTGGCGAGGCACCGAGCAGGCCGGCGATGCTGCCGTCCTTCGAGGTCACGATCTCGGTGCCGAGCTTGAGCACGCCGCCCTGGCTGTCATCCTTCTTGATGATCTGCACCCGCTGGCCGGCCTGCCACAGCCGCCAGTCTTCCTTCTTCGCCGCAGGGAAGTAGGTGCGCAGCGCCTCGAAACGGTCGTCGTCCGACTGCAGCACCTGACCGATCAGGTACTGCACCAGGTCGAACTCGCGCACGCCCACGCGCACCATCGGCCAGCTGTTGTGCAGGCTGACGCTGGCGAACAGGTCGAGCAGCGAGCCCTGCTTGAGGAATTTGGTGGAGAAGGTGGCGAACGGCCCGAACAGGATCATGCGCTTGCCATCGAGCACGCGGGTGTCCAGGTGCGGCACCGACATCGGCGGCGCGCCGGTGGCGGCGATGCCGTAGGCCTTGGCCATGTGGCGCTGGGCGATGGCCGGGTTGTCGGTGACCAGGAACGAACCGCCCACCGGGAAGCCGGCGTAGTCCTTGGCCTCGTCGATGCCGGATTTCTGCAGCAGCGGCAACGCCGCACCGCCAGCACCGATGAACAGGAACTTGGCATCGGTGGCGTGCTTGCCGCCATCCTTGAGGTTCTTGTACTCGACGTGCCAGGAGCCGTCCGGGTTGCGGCTGATGGCCTCGACTTCGCTGGACAGTTCGAGGTCGAAGTTCGGCCGGGTCTGCAGGTAGCCTACGTACTGGCGGGTGATCTCGCCGAAGTTGACGTCGGTGCCGATCGGCGTCCAGGTCACGGCCAGCTTCTGGTTGGGGTCGCGGCCTTCCATCATCAACGGCACCCACTTGGCGATCTGCGCCGGGTCCTCGGAGTACTGCATGGGCTTGAACAGCGGGCTGGCCTGCAATGCCTCATAGCGCCTCTTCAGGAACCTGATGTTGTCGTCGCCCCAGACGAAACTCATGTGCGGCGTGGTGTTGATGAACGACCGGGGGTTCTTCAGCACGCCCTGCTTCACCTGCCAGGCGAGGAACTGCCGGGTGACCTGGAACGACTCGTTGATCTCCACCGCCTTGCTGATGTCGATCTTGCCGTCCTTTTCCGGGGTGTAGTTGAGTTCGGCCAGGGCCGAGTGGCCGGTGCCGGCGTTGTTCCAGCCGTTGGAGCTTTCCTCGGCGACCTTGTCCAGGCGCTCGACCATCTGCATCGACCAGCCTGGCTCCAGTTCGTTGAGCCAGACCGCCAGGGTCGAACTCATGATGCCGCCGCCCACCAATAGCACATCGACCTTCCTGTCTTCCGCCGCTTGGGCGCTTAGCAGGCCCCAGGCCAGGGTCACGCCGGCCAGGGCCAGCTTGGACTTGAGCGTCATGTTCATGATCTCTCCCGTGCGTAGCGCTGCGTATCGTTCGCTACTAGCTTAGCCGAGGGATTTCGTCGGGTATCAGTTGCAGCACTTGCAATGCGGTCAATCTCAAAATACTGTATGAATAACCAGCACGTCGAGACATCCCCATGCAACTCATCGCCAAACTCGGCATTCTCGCCGACGCCGCCAAGTACGACGCCTCCTGTGCCAGCAGCGGCGCGCCAAAGCGCAGCTCGCGCGGCAGCGACGGCCTGGGCGCCACCGATGGCATGGGCATCTGCCACAGCTACACCCCGGACGGGCGCTGCGTGTCGCTGCTCAAGGTCCTGCTGACCAACTTCTGCCTGTATGACTGTCAGTACTGCGTCAACCGCCGCTCCAGCAACGTGCCGCGGGCGCGTTTCAGCCCCGAGGAAGTGGTGCGCCTGACCCTGGATTTCTACCGGCGCAACTGCATCAGCGGGCTGTTCCTGAGCTCCGGGATCATCCGCTCGGCCGACTACACCATGGAACAACTGATCCGCGTCGCGCGCCTGCTGCGCGAGGAACACAACTTCCGCGGCTACATCCACCTCAAGACCATCCCCGACGCCGACCCGCTGCTGATCGAGGAAGCCGGGCGCCTGGCCGACCGCCTGAGCGTCAACATCGAACTGCCCACCGACGCCAGCCTCAAGCGCCTGGCCCCGGAAAAGCACGCCCACACCATCCGCCAGGCCATGGGCGTGATCCACCAGGGGCAGCTGGCGGTGGCCGATGAGCCCAGGGCGCCACGCTTCACGCCTGCCGGGCAGAGCACACAGGTGATCGTCGGCGCCGACGCCACCGACGACAGTACCCTGCTGCGCAACGCCGAGTCGCTGTACCAGGGCTACGGCCTCAAACGCGTGTACTACTCGGCCTTCAGCCCGATCCCCGACAGCCCCGGCAGCGTGCCCCTGGCCGCCCCGCCGCTGCTGCGCGAGCACCGCCTGTACCAGGCCGATTTCCTCCTGCGCGGCTATGGCTACAAGGCCGGTGAACTGCTCGGGCAGAGTGGCAACCTGGCCCTGGATATCGACCCCAAGCTGGCCTGGGCGCTGGCCAACCGCGAGGTGTTCCCGCTGGACGTCAATCGCGCCGAGCCCGCACTGCTGGCGCGCATTCCCGGCATCGGCCTGCGCAGCGTGCAGCGCCTGGTGGCGCTGCGCCGCGAACGGCGGGTGCGCTACGACGACCTGATCCAGCTGCGCTGCGTGCTGGACAAGGCCCGGCCGTTCATCGTCACCAGCGACTACCACCCGGCAGACGGCGAGCTGCGCAGCGGCCTGCTGCGGGCCCGCCTGCGCGAGCCCCAGGCGCCGGTGCAGATGGGGTTGTGGGGATGATCGCGCTGGACTGCGACGACCTGTTCGGCACCTGGCGCGAGCAGGCCCGCACCCTGCTCGGCCATGGTATCGACCCGGCCGAGGTGACCTGGGCGCAAGGCCCGATCGACGACTTGCTGGCGCAGCCGACACCGCTGCCTGAAGGGCCCGGCCCGTTTCGCGCCAAGGTGCCGGCGGCGTTGCTCGGCCAACTCGAGCAAGCCGCACGCTACCGCGGCGAGCAGCGTTGGAACCTGCTCTACGAAGTGCTCTGGCGCGTGGCCCATGGCGATCGCACGGCGATGCTGGCCGGCGACCGCCTGGGCAGCGAACTGCAACGGCGCATCAAGCAGGTCAGCCGGGAGGCGCATCACCTGCATGCCTTCGTGCGCTTCGTGCCGTTGCCAGAGGCATTGGCCGAGCACCTGCAGCTGGACCTGGTGGCCTATCACGAACCGGCCCACGACATCCTGCACAGCGCCAGCGGGCACTTCGCCGACCGCCTGGGGCGCCAGCGCTGGTTGATCGCCACGCCACGGGACGGCATTCGCTTCGACGGTGAAGTCTTGGATTATCGACGCCAATGCCCGGACGATTGGCGGCAATGGGCACGCAATGCCGATGACCCCGGAGCCGAGCTGTGGCGTACCTATTACCGCCATACCTTCAACCCGGCGCGGCTCAATCCGGACGCCCTGCGCCTGCACATGCCGGGGCGGTTCTGGCGGCATCTGCCGGAAGGGATGCTGATTCCTCAACTGGAGGGGTTGGCGCGCCAGGGCAAGCAGCGCGATGGGCAGGCGCTGGAAGTGGGTGAGTTGCTGGGCAAACGGATTACACATCCCAAACCATGATGTCGCCTGACCGGGCCTCTTCGCGGGTAAACCCGCTCCCACAAGTACTTCACAGGATTCAAGGACTGTGCAATTCCTGTGGCTCCCACAGGGACTCCATAGGATTCAAGGCCTGTGCAATCCCTGTGGGAGCGGGTTTACCCGCGAAGAGGCACGGACGGTTTTCAACAAACTCCTCCGCCGGGCATTTGTGAAAAAAATGTAAAAAATCTTACAGGCCTCATTGTAAACGGACGACAAATCCTGACAAACTAATTGCTAATCGTTCTCATGTTTACTTACGTTAGCAATGCACAGGAACTCGCCCTTCATGCCGTCGTGCCTCGCGCCCATGCGCCCCCTCCCCGCCCGTAACCTGCTCGCCCTCGCTGTCTTCATGGCTATCACCGCCCCGGCCCTGGCCGACGACAGCGATAAATCGCAACAGGACAAGCCCGCCACCCTGGAGCTGGGCGCCACGGAAATCAGCTCGAATCAGCTGGGGACTACAACTGAAGGTTCAGGCTCATACACCACCGGCTCCATGTCCACCGCCACCAAGCTGCCGCTGACCTTGCGCGAAACGCCCCAGGCGGTGACCGTGATCACCCGCCAGCGCATGGACGACCAGGCCATGACCAGCATCAACGATGTGGTCAAGGCCACCCCTGGCCTGTTCCTCGACTACTCCAACGGCCCCGGCCGCCAGGCCTACACCGCCCGCGGTTTCGACATCGACAACCTGATGTACGACGGTATTCCCACCGGCTACAGCGGTGTCACGGTCGGTGCCCAGCCAAACCTGGCGATGTTCGACCGGGTCGAGGTGGTGCGCGGCGCCACCGGCCTGGTCACCGGTGCCGGCAACCCGTCGGCAGCGATCAACCTGGTACGCAAGCGGCCGCTGGCCGAGCAGAAGGTCACCCTGACCGGCGCCGTCGGCAGCTGGGACAACTACCGTGGCGAAATCGACGCCTCCAGCCCGCTGAACGACAGCGGCACCCTGCGCGGTCGGGTGGTGGCCTCGTACCGCGATGCCAACAGCTTCATCGATGACGTGGAAGAGCAGCACGACCTGTTCTACGGCATCACCGAAGCCGACCTGTCCGAAGACACCACCCTGACCCTTGGCTTCTCGCATCAGAAGGACAAGACCAACTACTTCTGGGGTGCCATGCCCACCGCCCTCGACGGCCACCACATGGGCTTCTCGCGCTCCTACAACCCAGGCAGCGACTGGGAAAACAAGGACCAGGAGATCAACACCGTGTTCGCCGAGGTGCGCCAGCGCCTGGCCAACGACTGGAAGCTGCAGGTCAACGCCAACTATTCCGAGCAGCAGGCGACCTTCACCGGGTCGTACCAGTCGCGCTGGGCCGGGTTGCAGGCGCCGATCTCGCGCACGGCCTACCAGTCGAAACACCAGGAAAACCAGGTCGGCCTGGACGCCTTCGCCAGCGGCCCGTTCGAGCTGCTCGGCCGCAGCCACGAACTGGTGGTGGGCGCCAGCAAGCGCATCTACGACATGGACACCCGCAACTACAGCCCGTACGACACCAACTGGCCGCTCAACGCCGGCAAGCCGGACTTCGTGCACACCGGCAACAGCCGCACAGTGACCACCCAGAACGGGGTCTACCTGACCACCCGCCTGAGCCTGGCAGACCCGCTGAAGCTGATCCTCGGCGGGCGCCTGGACTGGTACGACTACGACGACAAGGAAAGCAGCAGCGCCGACTACAAAGTGACCCGCAACGTCACCCGCTACGCGGGCCTGATCTACGACCTGGACGAGCACCACTCGGTCTACGTCAGCTACAGCGACATCTTCAACCCGCAGAGCTACAAGGATGCGTCCGGCAGCCCGCTCAAACCGGTCGAGGGCAAGAACTACGAGGTCGGGATCAAGGGCGCCTACTTCGACGGTGCGCTGAACGCCAGCGTCGCGCTGTTCCGTATCGACCAGGAAAACCGTGGCGTCTCGCAGACCGACCTGAGCGGCTGCAGCGACCCGACCAACTGCTACGTGGCCTCGGGCGAAGTGCGCAGCCAGGGTGTCGACATCGAGCTGCAAGGCGCACTGACGCCGAACTGGCAGGTCGGTGGCGGCTACACCTATTCCCGCGTCCACACCCTCAAGGATGCCGCCAACCCGGGCAACGTCAACCAGCGCTTCGACACCGACACCCCGGAACACTTGTTCAAGCTGACCACCACCTACCGCTTCCAGGGGCCGCTGGAGAAACTGCGGGTGGGCGGCAACATTTCCTGGCAGAGCCGTATCTACAACGACTTCACCGTTGCCGATGGCAGCGAGTACCGGTTGATCCAGGGGTCGTATGCGGTGACCGACCTGATGGCGGGTTACCAGGTCAACCAGAACCTGGACTTGCAGCTCAATGCCAACAATGTGTTCGATCGCAAGTACTACTCGGCCGTAGCCAACTCGGTGAGCTATGCGGGGGATTCGTGGGGAACGCCGCGTAACCTGATGCTGACGGCCAAGTACAGTTTCTGATTACCGCAGTGGATGGCACCGGCTGTGCCGGTGTTCGCGGGTGAACCCGCTCCTACAGGGATTGCGCAAACCTGTGGGAGCGGGTTCACCCGCGAAGAGGCCGGTACAGGCTATAGATCAATCAGCCAAACACCCGGCCCAGAAAGCCCAGCTTCTTCTTGTACGACCGCCGCGCCTGCAACGCCTCTTCCAAGCTCACCGCGAGGAACCGCGCCTGCTGGTTCGGCTGCATCTGCCCGATCAGGTCGAGGTCGGCGCTGATCACCGTGCCTATCATGGCATACCCCCCACCCGACACCGCATCCCGGTGCAGGATGATCGGCTCCAGCCCCGCCGGCACCTGGATCGAGCCGATCGGGTAACAGCTGTCGACGATGTTCGACGGGTCCGACCCGGCACCAAACGGCTGTTCACGCGGCTGGAAGCTCAGCGCGCTGCCGCCCTTGTAGCGGTAGCCAATACGGTCGGCCTCGGAGCCCACGGTCCAGGCATCGGTGAAGAAGCTTTTCGCGGCGCGCTCGGTCAACCGGTGGAAGTACAACCCCGGCACCACCCGCAACACCACCTCGCCCCCCAACGATTGACGCAAGGCCATCGGCAGGCTGGCCCCGACACGGGTACTCCCGCTCGGTACACCCACCGCCAGCACATCCCCCGCCACCAGCTTGCGCCCCTGCAACCCGCCAAGGGCACCCAGCGCATAGGTCGAACGGCTGCCGAGCACCTCGGGCACATCGATGCCACCCGCCACCGCCAGGTACGCCCTCGCCCCTGCCGTGGGGAAGCCAAAACGCAGCAGCTGGCCGGCACGCACCGCGAAGGCGGTATCCGGGCGCTGCTCGCGGCCATCGACCAACACCGGCATCTGCGCGCCGCACACGGCCACCAGCGCATCGTGCTGGAACTCCAGCTCCGGCCCCACCAGCGTGCACTCCAGGCCCGCCGTTCCCGGCGGGTTGCCGACCAGCTGGTTGGCGGCGCGCAGCGCATACTGGTCGAGTGCGCCGGATGGCGGGATGCCCAGGTGGTAGTAGCCTTCGCGGCCGAGGTCCTGCACCGAGGTGGCCAGGCCAGGCTTGATGACCTTGATCATGCCAGCGCCTCCTGCAGCGTTCCGGGGTAACCGACCGGGTCGGCGAGAAAGGCATCCAGGGAGAACTCCACCGGGCGGATGCGCAGGTCGAAGCGCCCGTCCTCGACGTCCGCCACCGCCTGGTCGTAGGCCTGGCGGTCGATGGGCTTGAACTGCACGATGTCACCGGGGCGGAAGAACACCATGTGCTCCTTGAGGTAGGCCAGGGTCTGCTGCGGGTCATAGATCGGTGCCGGGGTGACGCCGAACATCTGGTAACCCCCGGCCCCACGTACCGAATAGATGCAGCCGAAGCAGCCGCCGTGGCCAAGGGTCAGCTTGGGGGTATCGGTGCGCGGGCGCAGGTACTTGGGCACCTGCAACTGGCGCTCGCGCTCGACCATCTGGAACATGAACGGCAGGCCGGCGACGAAGCCGACCATCGACACGAACCACGGCGCGCCGCTATGCGCGGCAATGAACGCCTCGACATCGGCCAGGCCATTGATGCGCGCGGCGTATTCCAGGTCGGTGCTGCTCGGGTCCTGGTGGCGGTCGCGAAAGCGCATCAGGGTTTCATGGGTCCAGGGGTCGTTGTACAGCACCGGGATCTCGATGATCCGTGTGCTCAGGGAACGTGCGGCCACCGCCTCGGCCTCGGCGCCGCGCACGGCTTCGAGCAGCGCTTCTGGGGCGATGCGGTCGGGGTCGAAACGCACCTGGAACGAGGCGTTGGCCAGGCAGATGTCGAGCACCCCGTCCAGTGCCAGGCGCTCGACCGCGCGGGTCACGGCCATGCCCTTGAAGAAGGCCTCCAGCGACATGCTGTCGCTGACCTCGGCGAACAGGTGCTCGTCGGCACCGAAGCTGTAGCGGATCGGGGGAGTGGCGAGCGGCTCGGCCATGTCTGCTCCTTTTCTTGGAATCGTTATCGAAAGGCAGGCAAAAACAACATCGGGTGGCAGCGGCGTCTGTGCGCCGCCGGCCGTTGAAACTCAGCGCGGCGCGCGCACTTCGATGCCGGCGCCGTCCAGCGCCGCGCGGGTGGCTTCGACCAGGTCGAGCGCGCCCGGGGTATCGCTGTGCAGGCAGATGGAATCGAACTCGATCGCCAGGTCCTGCCCTTCCACCGTGCGCACCACACCCTCCTGGCAGGCGCGCAGGACGCGCTCGGCCACCCGCTGCGGCTCGTAGCCGCGCACATTCCGGGTGAACACGATGGACCCGCTCAGATCGTACTCGCGGTCGGCGTAGAACTCGCGCACGACCGGCTGGCCGAGGTCCTGGGCGATACGGCAGATCACCGAGCCGGGCATGCAGTACAGCAGCAACTGCGGCTCGATCACCTGCAGGTTTTCCACCAGCAGGCGTGCGGCCTCTTCGTCGCGGGCCAGGTGCATGTAGAGCGCGCCATGGGGTTTGATGTGCTGCAGGGTCACGCCCTGGGCGCGGGCGATCTCGCGCAGTGCCCCCAGCTGATAGAGGATATCGTCGACCAGTTCCTGGGCCGGGGCATTGATGTGCCGGCGGCCAAAGCCGACCAGGTCACGAAAGCCCGGGTGGGCACCGACACCGACGCCCAGCACCTTGGCCCGCGCCACGGTGCGGCGCATGGTGCCGGGGTCGCCGGCATGGAAGCCGGTGGCGATGTTGGCCGAGCTGATGTACTTCATCAGTTCGTCGTCGACCCCGTCGCCGATGGTCCAGGGGCCGAAGCCTTCGCCCATGTCAGAGTTGAAATCCACTGCCCGCATCGTTGTTCTCCTGGCTTGTGACTGCATGCAAGCCACGTTAGATTCTTCGCTACCCCTTGGGAAGATCTATAAACAGATAGGGTGTCTTCGAAAAAACAGATGCCCATGGAGCCATGCCGTGTCACTGACCCTGCGCCAGGTCCGCTACTTCGTCGCCACTGCCGAGATCGGCCAGATCTCCCAGGCGGCGATCCACCTGAACATTTCCCAGTCGGCGGTGACCACCGCGATCAAGGAACTGGAGGCGATGCTCGGCGTGCTGCTGTTCCAGCGCTCGGCCCAGGGCATGAGCCTGACCGACGCCGGGCGGCACTTTCTCAACCGCGCCTATGTGATCCAGCGCAGCGTCGACGATGCCCTCAACAGCCCGCTGCCCGACGTGCGCGCCAGCGGCCTGCTGCGCCTGGCGGCCAGCTATACGGTGATCGGCTACTTCCTGCCGCACCATCTGCAGCGCCTGGAACACTGGCACCCGGACGTGACTCTGGAAGTGCACGAGCAGGAGCGCAGCGCCATCGAGCAGGGCCTGCTGGAGGGACGCTTCGACATGGCCGTGGTGCTCACCGCCAACCTGACCCACCCGGACATCGTTTCGCAAACCCTGTTCAACTCCGAGCGCCGGCTGTGGCTGCCCGGCCATCACCCGCTGTGCGAGCACTCGGCGGTGAGCCTGGCCGATGTCGCCCGGGAGCCGTACATCCTGCTGACCGTGGACGAGGCCGAACAAAGCGCCATGCGCTACTGGGAACAGGCCGGCGAGCGGCCAGACGTGCGGGTGCGCACCAGTTCGGTGGAAGCGGTGCGCAGCATGGTCGCCAATGGCAGTGGCGTGGCGATCCTTTCCGACCTGGTGCACCGGCCTTGGTCGCTGGAGGGCAAGCGCATCGAGACGGTGACCATCAGCGACCCGGTGACGCCGATGAGCGTCGGCCTGGCCTGGCACCGCGAACGCACGTTCAGCCCGGCGATGCAGGCGCTGCGCGACTATTTCCGCGATGCCTTCCTGGCCCCCCAGCAGCTTTCCGCCCGGCGCTGAACTTCGAGCCTTGCGCCGCTCTCGTAGGAGCGGCCTTGTGTCGCGAAAGGGCCGCAGAGCGGCCCCGACAGCCCATGCTGCGAAGCTGAAATCCTGGGGGCGCTTCGCACCCCTTTCGCGACACAAGGCCGCTCCTACAAGGCTCGGTGTTAGACTCACCGGCTTTTTTCCAACCGAGGACCTGCAATGCGCATCACCAGCGGCCCTGCCGCCACCGCCTGCGGCCTGGCGGCGATCCTTCTGTGGAGCACGGCCAGCGGCCTGATCCGCAGCGTCAGCGAGTACTTCGGGCCGATCGGCGGCGCTGCGTTGATCTACAGCTTCGGCGCCACCCTGCTGGTGCTGCTGCTCGGCCGCCCGCGCCTGCGCCATGCTTCGCGCTTCTACCTGATCACCGGTTCCACACTGTTCGTCGCTTACGAAATCTGCCTGTGCCTGGCCCTGGGTTTTGCCGTCAGCCGCACCCAGGCCATCCAGCTGGGGGTGGTCAACTACCTGTGGCCAAGCCTGACGGTACTGCTGGCGATCTTCATGAACCGCCAGCCGGCGCGCTGGCTCATCGTGCCGGGGACGCTGGTCGCGCTACTGGGGATCCTGTGGGTGGTGAGCAGCGACGGGCTGTCGCTGGACAGCATCGCCGCCAACGTCGCCTCCAACCCGCTGAGCTACAGCCTGGCGGCGGCCTGTGCGATCACCTTTGCCCTGTACTGCAACGTCACCCGCCGGTATGCCAACGGGCAGAGCCATGTGGTGCTGTTCTTCCTGCTGACGGCGGCGGTGTTGTGGGTGAAGTACTGGATCAGCAGCGAGACGCTGCCGCCCTTCTCCCTGCGTCACGGCCTCGAGCTGACGGCGGCGGCTGTGGGCATGGCGGGTGGGTATGCGCTGTGGAATATCGGGATCTTGCGCGGCAACCTCACCTTGCTGGCGACGGCTTCGTACTCGGCGCCGGTACTGTCGTCGGCGTTTGCGGCGGCCTGGCTGGGGGCGCAACTGGGGTGGCAGTTCTGGCAGGGGGCGTTGCTGGTGACGGTCGGATCGCTGTTGTGCTGGCAGGCGACCCGCCAGACCCAGTAAGCAGGTTCGGCCTCTTCGCGGGTAAACCCGCTCCCACAGGTATTCCACTGTCCTCAAGGTGTGTGCAATACCTGTGGGAGCGGGTTTACCCGCGAAAGGGCCGGGCCTGAAATCAGCGTTTCAGGCAGGTATCGACGTTCCAGCCATACAGCCACTGCACGGCATCCTGGAACTGCGCCTGCGAACGCCCTTCCCATAGCTGGTTACGCACCAGCCGCTCGACGCCCTTGGCGTGATACAACCGCCCCATCTCCCGCGCCGACCACAGCACCCGCGCCGTGCGCGGAATGCGGATCGACTCGTACAGGCGGAACGCCGCCTGCAGGTCATGTTCGCAGGCCTTCACCGCCTGCCCCAGCACCACCGCATCCTCCAGCGCCATGCAGGCGCCCTGGGCCAGGTACTGGGTCATCGGGTGCGCAGCATCACCCAGCAAGGTCGCACGGCCCTCCCCCCAACGTTCCACCGGGTCGCGGTCGGCCGTGGCCCAGCGGCGCCATGAAGTCGGCCGGTCGAGCATCTGCCGCGGGCGTTCATGGATACCCTCGAAGTACGACAGCACCTCGTCCTTGCTGCCATCGGTGACGCCCCACTGCTCTTCGTTGCGGCTGTGGAAGGTCACCACCAGGTTGTACTGCTGGCCGCCGCGCAGTGGGTAATGCACCAGGTGGCAGCGCGGGCCGGCCCACAGCATCGGCGCGTTGACGCGCAGGTCTGCGGGCATGTTCTCGACATCCACCACGGCGCGGTACACCACATGCCCGGTGACCCGCGCCGGGTCGCCGACCATTCGTTCGCGCACCACCGACTTGACGCCATCACAGCCGATCACCGCGTCAGCCTGGTAACGGTTGCCGTTGCTGTCGGTCAAGGTCACGCCGTGGTCGTCCATGGCCATGCCGGCAATGTGCGTGGAGGTCTGGAAGCGGATCAGCGGGTTCTGCTGCACGGCCTCGAGAATCGACAGGTGGATGTCGGCGCGGTGGATCACTCCATAGGGGTTGCCGAACCGCTGGCGGAAGTGCTCGCCGACTTCGATGCGCCCGACTTCGTGGGCGTCGATGGCGTCCATCATGATCAGGTGGTCGGTGAACACCGAGCGGTTGCGCGCCGCATCGCCAACACCCAGGGCATCCAGCGCCGCGTAGGCGTTGGGGCCGAGCTGGATGCCGGCGCCGATCTCACCGATGTGGTCGGCCTGCTCCAGCAGCAGTACCTGGATGCCCTGGGCGGTCAGGGCCTGGGCGGCGGCAAGGCCGCCGATGCCGCCGCCGACGATGATGATTTTTTGTTGTCTGGCAGTCATGGTTCGGGTCTCCGTGCAGGCTCGGGGCCTGCGATTCTTATTGAATGAAATCGGCTTGGCGGCCGGGGGCGGCGCGCTGGAAGGCCGCTTGCGCCTGGCAGTGGTCGTACACCGCCATGACCCGTGGGTAGGCGCTCAGCTCGCAGCCCATGCGTTCGGCGTTGGCCACCTGGGGCACCAGGCAGCAGTCGGCCAAGGTCGGCTCGTCGCCGAAGCAATACGGGCCGCTGCCGTGGCGTTGCAGCAGGGCTTCGAGCGCGGCAAGGCCCTCGGCGACCCAGTGCGCGTACCAGCGGCCCTTTTCCTCGGGGCCGACTTCCAGCACGCGTTGCAGGTAGCCGAGCACCCGCACGTTGTTCAGCGGGTGGATATCGCAGGCGATCAACTGCGCGACTTCCAGCACCCGCGCACGTTGCAGCGGCTCGCGGGGCAGCAGTGGCGCCTGCGGGTACTGCCCGTCGAGGTAGTCGATGATGGCCAGCGACTGGGTCAGGCTGGCGCCATCATCGCGCACCAGCACCGGCACGCCGCCAATCGGGCTGAGTTCACGGTGCGCGGCCTGGCGCTGTTCGCCGGCACGCAGGTTGACGCCGTGGTAGCCCGCCTCCAGGCCCTTGAGTGCCAGGGCAATGCGCACCCGGTAGGAGGTGGAACTGTTGAAGAAACTGTAAAGCTGCATGGCGTGGGTCCTGCTCGGTCAGAGCGTGATGTGGGGGTTGGCGCGCAGCACGGTGGCCGGCCGCACGCCCTTGAAGAAGATCGCCACGGCGGCCAGCACGGCCGGCAGCATGAGCACGCCGAACAGCGCCTCGAACGACAGCCCGGCATCCACCAGCAACGCACCGCCGAAGGTGCCGCACACCGAGCCGATGCGCCCTACCCCGTGCGCCCAGCTGACTCCGGTGGCGCGGCTGCTGGTGGGGTAGAACGCGGCGGCCAGGGCGTTGGCCCCGACCTGCGAGCCGCTGATGCAAAAACCCATGCCGGCCACGCTCAGGCCCAGCAGCGCATAGTCGCCGTGGCTCTGGCCGATGGCGACCAGGCACCCGGCGCCTGCGAGCAAGGCCAGCACCAGTACGGCATGCGGATCGAAGCGGTCCATGGCCGCACCCAGGCACAGCGCACCGAGGGTGCCACCGATCTGGAACAGCGCACTGATCAGCGCCGCCTGGCTCAGGGTCAGGCCGGTATCCTTGACCAGCAACGGCAACCAGTTGGTCATGCCATAGATGATCAGCAGGCTCATGAAGAACGCCAGCCACAGCGCCAGGGTGCCCCGGCGCAGCGGTGCGGCGAGAATCTGCCGCACCGGTGAATGGCCCTCGCCCCCCTCGTCGACACGCAGGCCCTCGCAGCCTGCCGGCAGTGCGGCGATGCGTTGCAGGATGGCCCGCGCCGCAGCGGGTTTACGGCGCGCGAGGAACCGCACCGACTCGGGCAGTGCCAGCATCAGCACCGGCAGCAGCACCAGCGGCAGCACGCCGCCCAGGGCCAGCACGCTGCGCCAGCCGAACAGTGGCAGCAACTGCGCGGCGACCACGCCACCCAGCGCCGATCCCAGTGTGAAGCCGCAGAACATACCGGTCACCATCAGCGAGCGACGCCGTTGCGGGCAGTACTCGGAGGTCAGGGTAATGGCGTTGGGCATCGCTCCGCCCAGCCCCAGGCCGGTAAGCAGGCGCAGCAGCGCCAGGCTGTGGAGGTCCTGGGCAAACGCGGCGGCCAGGCTGAACACGCCAAAGCACGCCACCGACAGCAACAGCACGCGCTTGCGCCCGAAACGGTCGGCCAGGGGCCCGGCCATGAAGGCGCCAAGCATCAGCCCGATCAGTGCGGCACCCAGCACCGGGCCCAATTGCGCGGCGCCGATCTGCCAGTGTTCACGCAAGGCCGGGGCGATGAAACCGATGGCCGCGGTGTCCAGGCCGTCAATGGCCGTGACCAGAAAGCACAGCAGCAGGATGCGCCACTGCAAGGCGCTGACCGGCTGGCTGTCGATGAAGGTCTGTGCATCCACGGTGTTGTTCTTGTCGGTGGAAGACATGGGAAAAACCTCCGGGCCGGCGCACAGGCGCGGGCCACGCATGAAACCGGGAGGAAGGGCCAGCCGCGCCGGCCCGAAGCAATCAGATGACGCGCACGTGGAGCTCGCCCAGGCCGTCGATGCCACCGACCATCAGCTCGCCGACTTCGACCGGGCCAACGCCTTCGGGGGTGCCGGTCATGATCAGGTCACCCGGCTGCAACGCGAAGAAGCGCGACAGGTAGGCGATGGTTTCCGGCACCGACCAGATCAGCTTGTCGATGTCGCTGCGCTGGCGGTCCAGGCCTTCGACCTGCAGCCAGATGGCGGCCTGGGCCGGGTGGCCAACCTGGCTGGCCGGGTGCAGCGGGGCGATTGGCGCGGAGGCATCGAAGGCCTTGCCGATCTCCCACGGGCGGCCCATTTCGCGCATCTTCATCTGCAGGTCGCGGCGGGTCATGTCCAAGCCTACGGCGTAGCCGAACACGTGCTCGCTGGCCTGTTCCAGCGGGATGTCACGGCCGCCTTTGCCGATGGCGGCGACCAGTTCGATTTCATAGTGGTAGTTGCGGGTTTCGGCCGGGTACGCCAGCTCCAGGGTCTGGCCCTCGGCTACCGGCACCACGGCATCGGCCGGCTTGCAGAAGAAGAACGGCGGTTCGCGGTCTGGATCGAAGCCCATTTCGCGGGCGTGGGCGGCGTAGTTGCGGCCCACGCAGTACACGCGGCGCACCGGGAAGTGCTGGTCGCTGCCAGCGATGGGCAGGCGGGTGATGGCGGCAGGTTCGAACAGGTCAGTCATGGCGGGGTTCCTTGGATCAATGGTGTTCGCGGCTTTCGCGCAGCAGCCCGAGGGCCTCCTGCACCGGCCGGTCGGAATAGCTGAACAGCACGCACGCGTCGTCGGCCTGCAGGCTCAACCCGGCCCAGCTCGGCACCACGAAGGTGTCCTTGGGCTCGAAGTGGAAGGTCTGCCCGCCGATGACGGCGCGGCCACGGCCCTCGACCACCGAGTACACGGTGGCGTCGGTGCAGCGTGCGGTCTTGCCGACGAAGCCGGGTGGCAGCAGTTGCATGCAGGTGCCGATGGTCGGCATCGCCCAGCCGCCGGTGGCCGGGTTGACATAGCGCAGCTTGACGCCGTCCCAGGCGTCCACGTCGCCCTGGCGCTCGAGGGTGGCCAGGGCCTCGCGGGTGCGGGCATAGGGGTAGCTGAAGATCGGCGAGGTGCGGTCGTGTACTTCGTGGCGCACCGGCAGCATGTTGGCGCCGTAGCGGGCCAGGCTGTTGCCCTCCGGGCGGCTGACCGGCTGCATGGCCTCGGGGTAGTTCTCGGCGAAACCGGCGCCGTAGAAGCGCACGGTGGGGATGTCCAGGCCGTCGAGCCAGATCACCGGCTCGCCGCCTTCGGCTTCGCTCGGGTTGCCGTGGTCATGCCAGGTCCAGGACGGGGTGATGATGAAGTCGCCCGGGTGCATGGTGGTGCGCTCGCCATCCACGGCGGTGTAGGCGCCCTGGCCTTCCACCACGAAACGCAGGGCCGACTGGCTGTGGCGGTGGCTGGGGGCGATCTCGCCGGGCAGGATCAGTTGCAGGCCGGCGTACAGGCTCGGGGTGATCGAGGCCTGGCTGCGGATGCCCGGGTTCTCCAGCACCAGCACCCGGCGTACGGCTTCTTCGGCGCTGATCAGTTGGCCGGCTTCCATCAGGTACGGGCGCACTTCGCTGAACCGCCACAGGGCCGCCACACAGGGAGTGGTGGGCTGGGGTGGCACCAGGTTGTGCAGTTGCTCCCATAGCGGGAACAGCGCCTGGCTGTCGATGCGTTGATAGAAATCGGCGCGGGCCGTACCGATGTTGTCGTTGTTGTTCATCGCGTCACCTGTGGTGGGCTGTGAAGGGGCTGATGGCAGTGGCAGCGCCCCGGTGTCGGATCGATTAAACGCCCGCTCGACATACAAAAAAAATGATATTTTCATATGCAGCCATATGAAAAAGTTGATGGGAGTTTTGCCATGCACTGGACCCGCCGCCTGCGCCCACGCCACCTGCAACTGCTGGTGACCCTGGCCGAAACCGGCAACCTCAGCGACACCGCACGGCAGGCCTACACCACCCAGCCGGGGCTGTCGAAGTTCCTCAAGGAGCTGGAGGAAGACGCCGGCGCCCTGCTGTTCGAGCGCCACGCCCGCGGCCTGCGGCCGACCGCCGAGGGCACGTTGCTGGTCAACCATGCGCGGCGCATCCTCAGCGAAATGGAACGGGCGCAGAGCAACCTGGATGCCCTGCGCGAAGGCAACACACCCAACGTGGCCCTCGGCACCTCGCCCGCTTCGGCGCCGAGCCTGGTGCCGGATGCCATCCTGTACTTCCTGGAAAAACACCCGAAAGCGCAGGTATCGTTACAGGAAAGCACGATGAACGTGCTGCTCGAGCGCCTGCATCTGGGCCAGCTGGACGTGGTGGTCGGGCGCGTCGACAACTACCAGCCGAGCCAGGCCTTGCACAGCGAGATGCTGTTCCGCGAGCCGATGCAGGTGGTGGCCCGCCCCGACCACCCGCTTGCTGAACGCAAGGGCTTGAACTGGGACGATCTCTACCAGTACGACTGGCTGCTGTGGCCGCCGGCCACACCGATCCGCAACCGCCTGGACAGCGCCTTGAGCAATGCCGGGCGCAAGCCGTTGCCGTGCCGGATCGAATCGTCGTCGCTAATGGCCAACCTGTGGCTGATGCAGAACAGCGACATGCTGTCGGTGGCGTCCGCGCGGGTAGCCGAGCATTTCCATGGGCGCGGGCTGCTGCGCAGGCTGGATTTCGAACTGGAGGCGGAGGGGTCGATCGGCATGTGCTGGCGCGATGAGCCGCATATCGAGGGGGCGGTGCTGGATTTGCTGGAGAGCTTGCGCTTGGCGGCCCGCTCGCCTATTCGCAAGCCTTGATCGGTGTTGGCTTCTTCGCGGGTAAACCCGCTCCCACAGGGACCGCTATCCTTGTGGGAGCGGGTTTACCCGCGAAGAGGCCCCAGCAAGCTTCAGCCGAACGATCAGCCACCAATACCGTCATAACCTTGGCCGGTGTCGCCACGCAAAGAGGACGCGAAATGACCCAACCCGACCCGTCATACCTCAAATGGCTCGAAGAACGCTCCATGCTCAAGGCCTCCCAGGAACGGGCCCGGCTGTACTCCGGCCAGCCTCGCCTGTGGCAGAACCCCTACGCCGAAGCCCAGCCACGCCGGGCCACCGAGATCGCCTCGGTGTGGCTGACCGTCTACCCCGACGCGATCATCGCCCCCGAAGGCTGTTCGGTGCTCGCCGCCCTCGGCCATGAAGCGCTGTGGAAACGCCTGTCGGAGATCGGCGTGCAAGGTATCCACACCGGCCCCATCAAGCAGTCCGGCGGCGTGCGTGGGCGCGAGTTCACCCCCAGCATCGACGGCAACTTCGACCGCATCAGCTTCGACATCGACCCGCTCTACGGCAACGAGCAGGAACTGGTGCAGATGAGCCGCCTGGCCGCCGCGCACAACGCCGTGACCATCGACGACCTGATCCCTTCGCACACCGGCAAGGGCGCCGACTTCCGCCTGGCCGAACTGGCCCACGGTGCCTACCCCGGGCTCTACCACATGGTCGAGATCCGCGAGGAAGACTGGCCATTGCTGCCCGACGTGCCGCCAGGCCGTGATGCGGTGAACCTGGCGCCGGCCCTGTGCGACGAACTCAAGCTGCGCCACTACATCGTCGGCCAGTTGCAGCGGGTGATCTTCTTCGAGCCCGGGGTCAAGGAGACCGACTGGAGCGCAACCGCACCGATCACCGGGGTCGACGGCAAGACGCGGCGCTGGGTCTACCTGCACTACTTCAAGGAGGGCCAGCCGTCGCTGAACTGGCTCGACCCGAGCTTCGCCGCCCAGCAGATGATCATCGGCGACGCCCTGCACGCCCTGGATTGCCTGGGCGCGCGCGGCCTGCGCCTGGATGCCAACGGTTTTCTCGGGGTGGAAACCCGCGCCAGCGGCAGTGCCTGGTCCGAGAGCCACCCGCTGTCGATCGTCGGCAACCAGCTGATCGGTGGCATGATCCGCAAGGCCGGCGGCTTCAGCTTCCAGGAACTGAACCTGACCCTGGACGACATCGCGCAGATGTCCAAGGGCGGCGCCGACCTGTCCTACGACTTCATCACCCGCCCGGCCTACCAGCATGCGCTGCTGACCGGCGACACCGAATTCCTGCGCCTGATGCTCAAGGAGATGCACGCTTTCGGCATCGACCCGGCGTCGCTGATCCACGCGCTGCAGAACCACGACGAGCTGACCGTCGAGCTGGTGCACTTCTGGACCCTGCACGCCCATGACATGTACCTGTACAAGGGCCAGACCCTGCCCGGCGGGATCCTCCGCGAGCATATCCGCGAGGAAATCTACGAACGGCTGTCCGGCGAGCATGCGCCGTACAACCTGCGCTTCGTCACCAACGGCATCGCCTGCACCACCGCCAGCCTGATCACAGCCGCGCTGGGCATCCGCGACCTCGAGCAGATCGGCGCGGCGGACATCGCATTGATCAGGAAGGTGCACCTGCTGCTGGTGATGTACAACGCCATGCAGCCCGGCGTGGTGGCGCTGTCGGGCTGGGACCTGGTCGGCGCCCTGCCCTTGCCGGCCGAGGCGGTGGCCGAGCGCATGGTCGATGGCGATACGCGCTGGATCCACCGTGGCGGCTACGACCTGGCCGGGCTGGCGCCGGATGCAGAGCAATCGGTGCGTGGCATGCCCCGTGCCCGTGCGCTGTACGGCAGCCTCGACAGCCAATTGGACGACCCTGCGTCGTTCGCCAGCCAGGTGAAGAAGCTGCTCGCCGTGCGCCAGGCCTATGGCATCGCCACCAGCCGCCAGGTGCTGGTGCCCGAGGTCAGCAGCACGGGGCTGCTGGTGATGGTGCACGAGCTGCCGGCCGGGCGTGGTATCCAGATCAGCGCGCTGAACTTCGGTCAGGAGGTGATTGCCGAGGAGCTGCAGCTGACCGGGTTCACGCCGGGGCCGGTGGTGGACATGATCAATGAAACCGTCGAGGGCGACCTGACCGAGGATGGGCGGCTGATGGTCAACCTGGATCCTTTTGAGGCGCTGTGCCTGAGGATCGTCAACAGCAGCGGGCATGTCTGAAGGCTGTGCCGGCCTCTTCGCGGGTAAACCCGCTCCCACAGGACTCCCACAGCCTTAAAGGTTTGTGCAGTACCTGTGGGAGCGGGTTTACCCGCGAAGAGGCCGGCACAGACAACCCCGAGCTTTCAATGAAACCGTAATATCGCATGGCCATATTGGGCGGCCCTGAACAATAACTCATGGTCGCCCAATGCATTTCACGCCCAACCGCCTGGCCCTGTGCATCGCACTGGCCGGTGCCGCCTTCGCTCCCGCCGCCCTGGCCAAGGACTACCTGATCGACAGCGCCAGCACCGATACCCTGGAGCTGAAGAAGTCCGACACCCTCAAGGTCACCGCGAACGGCAGCATCACCGCCGGCAGCGACGACGGCGTGATCCTGCCCAAGCACACCAGCGGCGCGACCCTCACGGTCGACAACGCCGGCATCATCCGCTCCACCAACGGCCGCGGCATCGACACCAAGGACGAAGGCGAAGACCTCAGCCACTACGTGATCAGCAACCAGGCCGGCGCGCTGATCCAGGGCACCAACGACGGCCTGCGTTTCCAGACCAACCCCTCGGCCGGCGGCACCCTGAGCATCGTCAACGCCGGCACCATCGAGTCGACGGTCGAAGGCCAGGCCATCGACCTGGAAACCCTGGACAACCCAGCCTTCACCACCACCTTGGTGAACCAGGCCAGCGGGGTCATCCACGCGGTGGGCAACGATGCGATCAAGACCGGCTCCAACGCCACCATCACCAACTACGGGCTGATCTACACCGACACCGCGCCGCAGGACAAGAACGGCCTGGACCAGAAATGGGACGGCATCAAGATCGGCATGTCCACCGGCGTCACCGTGTACAACTACGGCACCATCAGCGCCGACCGCCACGGCGTCGACCTGAAGACCGATGCCACCCTGTACAACTACGCCGGGGCCAGCATCACCGGGCGCAACGGCTCGGGCTTCGGCTCCGACGGCAGCGGCACGGTGTACAACTGGGGCACCATCACCGGCGCCATCGCCGACGGCAAGATCAACGGCGACGGCGATGGCGTCGACATCGACAAGATCGGCTACGTGTACAACGCCGGCACCATTCAGGGCCTGGGCGCCAAGGGCGTGGACAGCGGCGGCCGACCCAACGGCAGCGAAGGCATCGCCATGGGTGGCGGCACCGTGATCAACACCGACACGGGGGTGATCCGCAGCGTCGACAACGGCATTCTGGTCGACGACGGCGCCGAAGGCTCCGGGGTGGCGGCGACCAGCATCACCAACGCCGGCCGGATCGAAGGCGAAAACGGCTTCGGTATCAAGCTGATCGGTGACTTCGCCGACACCGTGATCAACAGCGGCACCATCAGCGGCGGCAACGGCCTGGCCCTGAGCATGGGCGCGGGCAACGATACCCTGGTCGTGGAAACCGGCGGCCTGTTCGATGGCCTGGTCGATGGCGGCGACGGCATCGACAGCGTGACCCTGAACGGCACCGGCAGCTTCGGCAACAGCGCCAACTTCGAGACCTTGAAGGTCAGCGGCGGCAGCTGGACCCTGACCAGCATCGACGACTTCAGCCAGGGCGGCGTGGTGACCTCGGGTGCCACCTTGATCAACCAGGGCAGCATCCTTGGTGAAATGCTCGTCGAGCAAGGCGCCACCTATGCCGGCGGTGGCGCGGTGGGTGGGCTGCAAGTGAACGGCACGCTGCTGACCAACACCGGGCTGGGCGTGGCCAAGGTCGACGGCGACCTGAACTTCGGCCAAGGGGCGACCCTGGAATATGGCGTCAACGCCGATGGTAGCAGTGCGCCGATCAGCGTCACCGGCACCGCCAACCTGAACGGTGCCACCCTGCGCGTGCAGCCGACGCCGGGCGAATACCCGTGGCAGAGCCACTACACCGTGCTGACCGCCGGCGCCGTCAACGGCAGCTTCGCCCTGGTCACCAGCGACTACGCCTTCCTGACCCCGACCCTGAGCTACAACAGTACCTCGGTGGGCCTGGACTACACCCGCAACGACGTCGCCTTCGAGCATTACGCACAATCTGGCAACGGCGCAGGCGCCGCGCGCAGCCTGGCCAGCCTCGGGCACAACAGCAACCTGTACAACGCCGTGCTCGGCACCAGCACGGCCGGTGCCGGCAGCGCCATCGAGCAGCTTTCCGCCAGCAACACCGCCAACCTTGCCGCCGCCACCCAGGCCGGCGCCAGCCAGGTCGGCAGCAGCATGCTCGGCGCCATGCACAGCCTGGGCAGTACGGGCGGATTGCTGGTGGGCATGAACGACGAAGACGGCCCTGCCCTGGCCGCCACCGGTGTGCCTCGCGAGGCACGCAACCTCAATGACCCGAACGCCCAAGGGCGGGTGTGGGCGCAGGCCCTGGGCAGTTACGGCAAGGTCGATGGCAGCCATGGTGCCAGCGCGCTGGAGCAGCGTACCGGCGGTGGCGTGCTGGGTGTCGACTGGGCGCTGGGCAGCGACTGGCGCCTGGGCCTGCTCGGCGGTTACTCGCGCACGCGCCTGGACAGCAGCGGCCTGGACGGCAACGTGCGCAGCTGGCACGCCGGTGTCTATGCCCAGCACCAGAGCGGCCCGCTGGCCCTGCGCCTGGGCGCGGCGTACAGCAGCCATGGCGGCGACAGCAAGCGCCAGGTGGCGTTCGAGGGCTTCAACGAGCGCCTCAAGGGCGATTACGACGCCGACAGCCAGCAGGCCTTCGTCGAACTGGGCTATGCCCTGGGCAGCGGCCGCCTGAGCGCCGAGCCATTCGCCAACCTGGGCTACCAGCGCTACCACCGCGACAGCTATCGCGAGCATGGGGGTGATGCGGCACTGGCGGTGGATGCCGATACCCAGGACAACTTCAGCAGCACCTTTGGCGTGCGCCTGGCGCACCTGGGGCAACTGGACAACGGCATGAGCCTGACGCCACGGGCGACCCTGGGCTGGCGGCATACCTACGGCAGCGTCGATACCCGCACGCGCCAGGCATTTATCGCCGGGGGCGATGCATTCAGTGTCGAGGGCAGTGCCATCGACCGCGACAGTTTGCTGGTGGAGGCCGGGCTGGACCTGGGCTTGAGTGCGCGGCAGACCATTGGCGTGGGGTATAGCGGGGAATTGGGCAGCAACAGCCGCAACCATGCCATCGTCGGGCAGTGGCAGATGAAGTTCTAGATAATTGGCGCCTGCACTGGCCTCTTCGCGGGTAAACCCGCTCCCACAGGGACTGCACAGGTTTCAAGGACTGTGGGGGCCTGTGGGAGCGGGTTTACCCGCGAAGAGGCCGGTACAGGCAGCTTGCAATTACAGCTTCACGGGCATAGTTTCCTGATGATTTCCATCTCAGTGCCCAGGAGCAACCCATGTACACCGGCATCGTCCAGGCCGTCCGCCCTCTCCTAGATGTGACCACCTACCCGGGCCACAACCAGTTCACCATCGACCTCACTCCCGACCTGCTCGACGAGCTGAAGATCGGCGCCAGCGTCAGTGTCGAAGGCACCTGCCTGTCGGTCACCGAGATCCACGGTACCCAGGTCAAGTTCGATGCCATGACCGCCACCCTGGAACGCACCAACCTGCGTCTGTTCAAGGCCGGCCAGGGCGTCAACATCGAACGTTCGGCGAAGATGAACGCCGAAGTCGGCGGCCACCTGATGGCAGGCCACATCGCCTGCACCGCCGAAGTGGTCGAACTGTTGATCGAAGAAACCGGCGCCTTCATCCGCTTTCGCATGCCGCCCGAGTGGGGCAAGTACGTGTTCCCGCGCGGTTTCCTCGGCGTCAACGGCTGCAGCCTGACGGTCGCCGATGTCGAGGACAACGTGGTGACCATCAACCTGATCCCGGAAACCCTGCGCCAGACCACCTTCAGCCATTACCCGGCCGGCGCGCTGCTCAACATCGAGGTGGACCACCAGACCATGGTCCTGGTCGACGTGGTCGAACGCACCATCAAGAGCACCCTGGCCCGCGAAATGCCTCGCTGAGCCCTCCCCTCAGTCGATGCGCGGGTGCTGCTGCACCAGCAGCTTGCGCTTGGCCTCGAGCTCGGCGATCTGCGCATCGATGTCTTCGATCTTCTGCTCGATGTTGTCGTGGTGCTCCTGCAACAGCTCACGCGCCTCCTCGATATCCGAAGCCGCCGGTGCGGCGCCGCGCAGGGGCTTGTTGGCGGTTTCCTTCATGGTCAGGCCGGTGAGCAGGCCGACTGCGGCGATCACCATCAGGTAGTACGCCGGCATGTACAGGTTGCCGCTGCTTTCCACCAGCCAGGCGGCGATGGTCGGGGTCAACCCGGCGATCAGCACCGAGATGTTGAACGCGCTGGCCAGGGCACTGTAGCGGATGTGGGTGGGGAACATCGCCGGCAGGGTCGAGGCCATCACGCCGATGAAGAAGTTCAGCAGCACGGCGATGATCAGCAGGCCGGAGAAGATCAGGCCGAGCGCGCCGCTGTTGATCAGCATGAAGGCCGGGATGGCCAGCGCGAACAGCCCCACGCTGCCCACCACGATGAACGGTCGACGGCCGTACTTGTCGCTCATCAGCCCGATGAGTGGCTGCACGAACAACATGCCGACCATGATCGCGATGATGATCAGCACGCCGTGGTCTTCGCTGTAGTGCAGGTTGTGCGACAGGTAGCTGGGCATGTAGGTGAGCAGCATGTAGTAGGTGACGTTGGTGGCGATCACCACGCCGATGCAGGTCACCAGGCTGCGCCAGTGCTGGGTGGCGACTTCCTTGAACGACACCTTGGGGCCTGAGGCCAGGCCGTCGCGGTCGCCCTGTTCGAGCTTTTCGACGTGCTGCTGGAACGCCGGCGTCTCCTCCAGCGCGTGGCGCAGGTACAGGCCGATGATGCCCAGCGGCAAGGCCAGGAAGAACGGCAGGCGCCAACCCCATTCGAGGAATTTTTCCTCGCCCAGCAGGGTGGAGATCAGCACCACCACACCGGCGCCCAGCACGAAGCCGGCGATCGAGCCGAAGTCCAGCCAACTGCCGAGAAAGCCCCGCTTGCGGTCTGGCGCGTACTCGGCGACGAAGATCGAGGCGCCGGTGTACTCCCCTCCGACCGAGAAGCCCTGGGCCATTTTCGCCAGCAACAGCAGGATCGGCGCCCAGATGCCGATCGAGGCGTAGGACGGTATCAGGCCGATGGCGAAGGTGCTCAGCGACATGATCACGATGGTCGCGGCAAGGATCTTCTGCCGCCCGAACCTGTCGCCCAGGGCACCGAAGAACAACCCGCCCAAGGGGCGGATCAGGAACGGCACGGAGAAGGTGGCCAAGGCCGCAATCATCTGCACGCTGGGGTCGGCGTTGGGGAAGAACACCTTGCCCAGGGCGTAGGCGACGAAGCCATACACACCGAAGTCGAACCATTCCATGGCGTTGCCCAGGGCCGCGGCGGTGATCGCCTTCTTCATCTTGGCGTCGTCGACGATGGTGATGTCTTTCAAGCCGATTGGCTTGACGCTTTTCTTGCGAGATTTCATGCCTGTGTCCCAGTCGCTGATGGCTCTATGGGATCAGATACAACGGGACACTAAATAATTCAGCGCTTACTGATTTTTTCTGAGCATGAAGAATCGACAGGGGAAAGAGCGAATAGTAGACAAATTGTATTATGCCGATAGACAATGACAAAATGTCGCACCAGGCGGCCGGGACAGCGCCTCGGCAGGCCAGCGTGCAAGGTCGTTAACCGGAGTATAAAAATGCACAAAGTCACTTCGTTGCCTGGCGATGACGCCCGTCCCGGCTGGTACCACACCAGCCGCAAGCGCCAGCCGCGCCCTGGCCATACCGGCCGCAAGGACGCGCGCTGGACCATCGTCGGCGCAGGCCTGACCGGCTTGGCCGCAGCGCGCCAGATGGCGTTGAACTTCCCCAATGAAGAAATCGTGCTGATCGAGGCCCAGGAAGTCGGCTTCGGCTCGGCCGGGCGCAATGCCGGTTTCGCCATCGACGTGCCCCACGATATCGGCGCCAAGGACTACATCGGCGACGTCACCACCGCGACCAAGGTCCTGCGCCTGAACACCCTCGGCCAGGATTACCTGCGCGACATCGTCGAACGCAACGGCATCGACTGCCAGATGTCCGACTCCGGCAAGTACCAGGCCGCCGTCGGCGCCAAGGGCATCGCCATCCTCGAGGCCTACCGCAGCGGCCTGGAGAAGATCGGCTGCAGCGCCACCCTGATCGACGAGCCGGACCTGCCGGCGCATATCGGCACCTCGTACTACAAGAAGGCCCTGCACATCCCTGGCACCCTGCTGCTGCAGCCCTCGGCACTGGTCAAGGGCCTGGCCGACCACCTGCCAGCCAACGTCACCCTGTATGAAAACACCCCGATCACCGCGATCGACCAGGGCGAACGCATCACCCTGACCCACCCTCGCGGCACGATCGTCACCGACAAGCTGATCCTGGCCAACAACGGCTTCGCTTCGGCCTTCGGCTTCCTCAAGGGGCGCCTGCTGCCGACCTTCCTGTATGCCAGCCTCAGCCGCCAGCTGACTGACGAGGAGCAGGCGCGCCTGGGTGGCCAGCCGGTGTGGGGAGTGATCCCCGCGCACCCGTTCGGCAGCACCGTGCGCCGCACCGTCGACAACCGCATCCTGATCCGCAACAGCTTCAACTTCTACCCCGACGGCCGGCCACGGGCCAACGCCCTGCAGCGCCACCTGCCGGCCCACCGCAAGTCGTTCGAGCGGCGCTTCCCGATGCTCGGCAAGGTCGACTTCGAGTATTCCTGGAGCGGCGCCATCTGCCTGTCGGAAAACCACGAAGGCTTCTTCGGCCAACTGGCGCCGAACGTGTACGGCGCGCTGTGCTGCAACGGCCTGGGCATCACCCGCGGCACCGCCACCGGCAAGCTGCTGGCCGACTGGCTGGTGGGTGAGCGCAACGAACACATCGACTTCCTGCTGGCCTCGCCAGGCCCGAACAAGACCCCGCCACAGCCGTTTCTGTCGATCGGCGTGAACTCGGTGCTCAAGTGGGGCCAGTTCCGCGCCGGCCTGGAAGTCTGACACCGTGGGCCATCAGCGCCCGCAACCTTCAATGAATCAAGAGAAAATCATGCGTTCCACTGCACAACCCGTCATGATCGACGATGTTGCCATCAACAGCTTCCACCAACTGCTGACTTTGCGCACCGGCCTGGGCTGGGTGATGGTCGGTTACATCCTCAGCATCATCGGCGTGGCCAACCTTCCCATGACCGCCGCCCTGCAGCTGAGCGGTGTCTGGCAAGGCATGATCGCCGCCATGGCCCTGCTCGGGGTGTTCGCCGGCGGCTTCTTCGGTGGCTGGCTGACCGACCGCGTGGGCCGCCAGAAGCTGTTCTTCGTGGCCCCGGCGATCGTCCTGCTGGCGTCCCTGGGCATGCTGGTGGTCCAGGACCCGCTGATCCTGTCGCTGCTGCGCCTGAGCTGCGGCCTGGCCGTGGGCATCGAGTACACCGCAGCCGGTTCCCTGCTGACCGAGTTCCTGCCGCAGAAGTCCCGCGGTGGCCGCCTGTCGCTGCTGACCGTGCTGTGGTTCGTCGGCGCGGCCCTGGCCTACATCGCCGGCAACTTCATGCTGGCCGACGCCGGCCCCGAACACTGGCGGGCAGTCATGGCCAGCCCGGCACTCATCGCCGGCCTGCTGCTGCTGGCCCGCCTGGGCACCCCGGAGTCGCCGCGCTGGCTGCTGAGCAAAGGCCGCCGCCAGGAAGCCGAGCAGGTCATCCGCCAGGTCTATGGCGATGACTTCTCCTTGCGCAACATCGCTGATGACAACGCCAGCGGCCAGGCGATGTCGTTTCTCGACGCGCTGCGTGCCGGCTACGGCAAGCGCATCTTCTTCGTGGTGAGCTTCTGGGCCTGCGCGGTGATCCCGCTGTTCGCCGTGTACGCCTTCGTGCCCAAGCTGTTCCAGGCGCTGAAGCTGACCGGCAACCTGGCGGCCTTGGGCTCGATGGGCATCACCCTGATCCTGGTGCTGGGCTGCTGCGTGGCCACCTGGTTGATCAACCATTTGGGCCGGCGCACCATCATCATCCACAGTTTCCTGTGGTCGGGGCTGGCATTGCTGGGCCTGGGGCTGTTCCCGGATGCCCAGGGCTGGGTGGTGCTGACGCTGTTCGGCGCCTACGCGCTGTTCATCGGCGGTGCCCAGGTGCTGGAATTCGTCTACCCGAACGAGCTGTTCCCCACCGAGATCCGCGCCTTCGCGGTCGGCATGGGCGCGTCGCTGGCGGCGTTCAGTTCGGCCATCGGCACCTGGCTGGTGCCGATTTCGCTGGAGCAGTTCGGCATCGCCAACACGCTGTTCGCGGCCACCGCGATCACCATGCTGGGGCTGGCGGTATCGCTGCTGCTGGCACCGGAGACGAAGTCGATGAGCCTGCAAGAGGCGGCTGCGCTTTGAAGCTTGAGCGCCGCGTTAGCGGCGCTCGATCTCACATCAGATGCCGTCGCGGGCCAGGTCCATGGCGAAGTAGGTCAGGATCAGGTCGGCACCGGCACGCTTGATCGCGCCGAGGCTCTCACGCACCACCCGGCCCTCGTCGATGGCGCCAGCCAGGCCGCCGAACTTGATCATCGCGTACTCGCCGCTCACCTGGTAGGCCGCCAGCGGCAAGCGCGAGGCGGCGCGGATGTCGGCGATCACGTCGAGGTAGGCGCCGGCCGGCTTGACCATCAGCACATCGGCCCCCTCCTGCTCGTCGAGCAGCGACTCGCGCACCGCTTCGCGGCGGTTCATCGGGTTCATCTGGTAGCTCTTGCGGTCGCCCTTGAGCACCGTGCCGCCGGCTTCACGGAACGGGCCATACAGCGACGAGGCGAACTTGGTCGAATAGGCCATGATCGCGGTGTCGTGGAAGCCGGCACCGTCCAGGGCGCTGCGGATGGCCTGGACCTGGCCGTCCATCGCCGCCGACGGGGCGATGAAGTCGGCACCGGCGGCGGCGGCGATCACCGCCTGCTTGCCCAGGTTGGCCAGGGTGGCGTCGTTGTCCACGCCATGCTCGTGCAGCACGCCGCAGTGGCCGTGGCTGGTGTATTCGCAGAAGCAGGTATCGGACATCACCACCATCTCCGGCACGCTGTCCTTGCAGATGCGCGCCATGCGCGCGACCAGGCCGTTTTCGTTCCAGGTGTCGCTGCCGGTGGCGTCGAGGTTGTGCGAGACGCCAAAGGTCATCACCGACTTGATGCCGGCACGGGCATAGCGCTCGATTTCCTCGGCCAGGCGCTTCTCAGGGATGCGGTTGACCCCCGGCATGCTGCTGATCGGCACGAAGTCGTCGATGCCTTCCTCGACGAAGATCGGCAGGATCAGGTCTTCCAGGCGGAATTCGGTTTCCTGGAAGATCGTGCGCAGGGAATCGTTCTGGCGCAGGCGGCGTGGACGAACGGAAGGGAAACGGTTGGACATGACAGCTCCAGGGCATTTTTGAACGGCGTATACCTTATGCCTGTCGCGCGCCAGTGAAAAGGCCGGATGACGAGATTATGCAGTGCATCAAAGGCAATAGTCGGCACTGGCTCAGGTTGGCTGGGCAAACAGGAAGTCGCCCGGCCTGACCTGGGCGACTTCCAGGGCATCCAGATAGAGCAGCTTCACCCCCTTGTCCCGGGTCGAGATCGACACGCCGTGAATCTGGGCGAAGCCGTTCAGGTGAAAACGCTCGTCCTTGTCGATCTGCAAGTCCAGGTAGCTGCGGACACCGGCCTGGCTGAGGTCGATCTTGTCGAGGCCATGGCGAAAACCGCGCACCGTGTTCTTGTAGTCCATCGCCTGCGCCTGGCGCACCACCACGAACACGCAGGGCTCGGCGCCGGCCGGCCGATAGAGGATACCGTCCAACGCCGCCCGCCACTGCCCCGCCTCATCCAGTTCCAGCGACACCCCCTTGCCGCCGCCCTCCAGCAGTACCCGATGGGTGGTGGGTAGCTGCAGCGCTGCCTCGGGATCGCCTGTCAGGTATCCCGGCGCGCTGTCGACCGAGGCCAGGAAGCGGAAATGACGTGGCCCCAGCGCCTCCGGCGGCAGGTCCGGCCAACGCACTGTCTGGCCATCGCCGAGCAGTGCCAGCACCGCGCTGCCTTCCTGGCGCAGGCGCAGGTCGGCGAACCCCATACCGGCAAACCCGACCAGGTCGACCACTTCCCGGGCGCCATCGAACTGTTCGATCACATCACTGCCGCCCGCCCGCCGGTGGATCACGTAGCGGTCAGTGCCCGCTCCGCCCCTGAGCAGATTGCTGCCGCGCCCGCCATCGAGCAGCGCGCCAATCGCCCCGGCACTGAGGGTATCGTCGCCATCGCCGCTGATGAGGTTGTGCACCGAGCCTGGGGTGATCGTCAGCGGGGTGCCACCGAGCAAGGCGATGCCACTGCCCAGGTCCACCGCCACGCTGCCGCTGACCGCCGCTGCATTGAAGGTGTTGCGCCCCCCGGCGCCACCGTTGGCCGCATCGTCCAGCACCTGGCGGCGGGGGTCCTGGGCCAAGGCATGGGGGTATTCATCGGTGTACAGGTACACATCGTCGCGACCGCTCGAACTGCCCACCAGACGCAGGGTCCAGCGGTGCAGTGTCAGCGGCAGTCCCTTGGCGGCGGCGCCGACCTCCAGCCGCCAGTCACCTGCGGACGCTTCGCCACGGTAATGGGTGGACATCAGCCCATGCTTGAACCAGCCCGAGCGCAGGCTGCCGGCGTCCGCGTCATCACTGCCGGGCGCCTTGCCTGCGCGCTCGAGCAAGACACTGCGTGTTCCGTGGGGCGAAATCAGCGCCAGGGTCAGGTCACCCAGGCGACCGAGCACGGCGTAGAAATCGACCTCGGCATGCTCGACCCGCACATCGCCTGGCATGTTCAAGGTGAAGGTCGCGACCTGCCCCGGCAGAATCCGCTCGTCCAGGGCCGCGCTGCCGGCGCTCAGCTGCCGCTCGTTGGCCGTGCTCGCCTGCCAGCCCCACGACTCGGCCAGGCGCACCGCCGCACGCGCATCGACCAGGCCGAAACCATAGTCGTGGCTGGCGCGCATGCCACCGCCATTCCAGCTGCGGCCGGCGTTGCCCTGCCAGGCGGTAGCACGGTCATCGACCTGGCGCGCGCACACCGCGAGGATCTGCTGGACATCCCGGTAACCGAGACGCGGGTTGGCCTGCAGCATCAGCGCCACCACCCCGGAGACCATCGGCGCAGCCAGGCTGGTGCCCTGGGTCAGGCCGTAGGCACTGCCCACCTGCGCGCCGCGCTCGGCCCGCAGGCTGACACCGGTCGACAGCACCTGGCTGCCGGGGGCGGCGACCAGCAGGCTGGCACCGGGGTTGGAGAACGGTGCACTGGCCACCTGCAGCAGCGACAGGTCGGCACGGGCATTGATTGCCGCCACCTCGATGGCATGGCGCGAGTTGTTGATCAGCGAACCTTGCGCACTGCCCCCCTTGTCACGCTGGTTGCCCCCCGCCGCCACGAGCACGGTGCCCAGCCCGCTGCGGCCGTTGGCAGCCGCCAGCGACGTGCTCAGCACCAGGGCCAGGGTGTCGTCTACCCGGCCTTGCAGCACATTGTGCACGGCGAAATCGTGCTTGAACCCCCAGCTGTGGTTGGCGATGTCATAGTTGACCATCTGCCCCAGGCCGGTCAGGTCGTCACCCTGATTGGCCAGGTAGTGCCCGCCGAGCGTCGCTTCGTAGCTGACCCCTATCCCCCCTTGGTCGTTGCGCATGCCGACCATCACGCCCGCCACCTGGGTGGCATGCTGGGACGGCACCTGAGGCAAGCGGCCCTCGCTGCGCTGGGTGGTCAACCAAGCGGGGTCGACATTGCCCTTGAGGTCCGGGTGCTCGATATCGAATATTTGCGCGGCGACGGCAAATTCGCCGCCCGGTTCGAACTGGCCGATCCGCACGCCCTTGCCGCTGAAGTCCTGCCACACCGGCCGCACGTCCAGTGCATCGAGGTGCCATTGGCGCGTTGCCAAGGGGTCGCCGGGCGCCTGGCCATGCAGCAGCGTGACCTGGGCCTGCAAGGGTGCGGCGGCATCGCCGCTGGCAGTCGACACCGTCATCGAGCGGTTGCCCGCCGCATCGACCAGCTCATAACGAAAGCGGATGTCCGTTGCCGCCTGAAGCAGCGGCGTCACCTGCACATCCCCCTGCTGATTCAGGTTCACCGTCGCCCCGTGGGCGTCGCTGACCGCAGCGATGCGCAATGGCCCCTGGCTGCCAAGGGGCGCATCGTTGGCCAGCAACGCCGCGGCAGGCACCACGAAGCTGGCGCCTTGCCGGGCGAAGGCGGCCTGCTGCCGCGCAGTGAAGGTATCGCTGACCGGCAAGGCCGCCGGCGCCCGCAGGTCGACGGCGGCAAGGTCGCTGAAGCTGAGCTTGTGTATGTCGGTCAATGTCAGGCTGCCGTCGCGCCCCATGACCCGATCCGTCACCCGGTAGCCGTCCTCGGTACGCAGGATCAGGTATTCATCGTGGCTGCCATGCAGGACCACCAGGTCGACGCCGCCTGCGCCATCGATCAGGGCATCGCCCTGCCCGGCCTCGATCACATCGTCCGCGGCGCTGCCGGTGATGCGGTCCGGGCCAGCACCGGCGTGGATGATGCTCCCCCCGGCCGCCGCGCGGATACGATCACCAGAGGGGCCGGCATAGATGACCGCCCTGCCGCTGCCGCCGAGGATGATGTTGCGGCCGGTGCCGCCAACCAGTACATCGTTGCCGCCACCGCCGATCAACAGGCTGTCGCCGCTACCGCCCTTGATGAACACCCCACGCTGGCCGCCGCTGGCGATGATGTCGCGGCCACGTCCGCCCTGGGCGATGCTCAGCCCGGCTTCGGCCATGTTCAGGCTGACGCCGTGCTGGCCGACGATCAGTGCGCTGTCATCCCCGCCGTTACCCTGCAGGTTCGCCTGCTGGTCGCTGGCGCTGATCACCAGCACATCGTCGCCTGGGCCACCGAGGTAGGTGTTGCTGCCTGCGCCGCCGACCAGCCAACTCCCGCCTGGCGCCGCCTTGAGGGTATCGTCGCCGCCTGCGCCCTGTACGGTGTCCACGCCCAGCGCGGCGGCGTCGAGTTCGGTGGCGCCGCCTTCCCCGCTGATGAAGGCACGGCGGGTGGTCGATCCGCTCGTCGTCCTGAGCAAGGTACCGGCCGGATGGGCCTCGGCCTGATGACTGACCCGCTCGGCCACCAGGCGCACGGCCAGCACTTCGCGCTCGGCGCCATTGACCGTGAATGTGCTGCGGGCGATGACCTCGTTGCCCTGGCGCCGCTCAGCCAATGGCTGCACCTGCCGCAGGCCGATCCGGGTGATGCCGTGCACCGCGGGTGGCTGGAGTTCACCGCCATCGACACGACCATCGTGATTGCCGTCGACCCACAGCTTCAGGCTTGCCCAGACCGGGTCGTCGGCGGTTATCGCCCCGTCAGCATTGCTGTCGACACTGGCCAGCGCAGCCAGGCCGTCGTTGAACGGTGCCTGCCCAGGCTCACCCATGTAGTACTCGGAAAACAGCTGCCGCATGCTGGCGACCTGCCCCTGGCCATCGTCATGCACCAGCAGGCCGGTGTGCCGGTCTGCCCAGCCCGTGCGGCGCAGGCTGCCACTGTTGTCGACGTCGAACAGTACCGGGTCTTCCAGGCCAGTCATGCCCACCCCCTGCCCGCCGAGGTCGAACAGCAGAGGGTCGACAAAGGTGTTGAGGGTGGTCATGGCCGCCAGGCCATTGAGCACGGCGGCGTTGCGCAGGCTGAAGTCCGCCTGCTGCGTGCCCTCCCGGTAGAAGTCGGCGAGGTATTGCGAGGGACGCACGTTGGGGTCGTGCTGCAGTTCCCCCGGGCGGATCCCGCCTGTAGCCAGGCTGCCCTTCTGCGCCGAAACGAAATCGCTGTTGGCCAAGGTCGCGTCGGCAAAGGCGATGCCATGGGTGAGGCGCCGGGTCACGAAGCCCGCGGCCACATCGCCACGGACGTCGTCCAGCCCCTGCACCTCTCGCCGGGAGCTGCGGCGGGTGTCGATGTCGATGATGAGCGGCGAGCGCGGCGACTGCGCCTCCCCGTCCGGCAACGTCTCTGTGACCGGGGCTGGCCTGAAAAGGCTGTTGAAGGCCGCCACCGCCATGTCGTACCAACCTGCCGGGGCCTCGACGCGGTTGATCCACTCGCGGGCGGCACTGCGTACCTCGGGCGGCCCCAGCACGCAGTTCTGCCCCATCATGACGTGGGTCTGGAAGGCCAGCTGCGCTTCCTTCAACGGCTCGCCAGCGGCAGACAGGACGTGCCGCCAATAGGCGTCCTTGCTGTCCTGCGGCATGGCCAGGAACACCGAATGCAAGGTCCAGGCGCTGGCAGGATAGCCGTTGCCTTCGAACACCCGCCGATGAAACGCGGCCACCTCGGCCTGTGGCAAAGGCCCGGCCAGCGTGCCGTCCACCAGCCGGGCATCAAGCGCGGACAGGTAGGCCGTGGCCATGCCGCGCCGAATCACCTCGACCTGTTCGTCGCCCATCGGCACGCCCGCGTCCGCGGCGACCGACTTCATGTAGTGAATGGCCGCCACCCCGGCGATCGAATCGCCCCGGGCCACACCATTGGCCAGCACCGCGTACTGGTCGCCCTTGGCCGCCAGCAGGTCATACATCGCGCCAGGGCCGTTCTCTGCCAGGGCGGCGCGGGCCAGCGCCAGATCGTTAACCGACAACCTCATACACCTGTCCCCGCCTGTGAGGCGCACCAAGAAAAGTGCGCGCCACAGTGCCAAGGGGGGATGCCTCAGGTGCGGTACTTAATCGCTGCGCTGAGTCATTGCAGCCAGGGTGGCGTCGGCTCCTCGCCCTTGGCCGGGCCATGCTCGGCCTCATCGCGTGCCGCCCGGCGGCGGGCGTCGTCGAGCCGCGCGGCATCGATCTCGCGCATCACACCGGCGACATCGGCGACGTGGTCATCGCCTTCGAATTCCCCGCTCAGCGCGCTGTCGGGCCGCAGTTCGCCCGCTTCGTACAAGGCCCACATCTCATCGGCATAGCGGGTGGCCTTGAGCTCCGGGGCGAAACGCCCGAAGTAATGCGCCATGTTCGCCACGTCGCGCTGCAGCATGCTGAACGCGTGGTTGTTACCCGCCGCATCCACGGCCTGGGGCAGGTCGATGATCACCGGGCCGTCGGGGCCCAGCAGCACATTGAATTCGGACAGGTCACCATGCACCAGGCCGGCGCAGAGCATCAGCACGATCTGGCGGATGACGAAGGCGTGGTATTCGCGCGCCTCCTCGGCCTCCAGGTGCACATCGTTCAGGCGTGGCGCGGCGTCGCCGTCGGCGTCGGTGACCAGTTCCATCAGCAGCACACCGTCCTGGAAGTCGAACGGTTTGGGTACCCGCACGCCGGCGCCGGCCAGGCGGAACAGCGCCGCCACCTCGGCGTTCTGCCAGGCGTCCTCGGCCTCCTTGCGGCCGTACTTGCTGCCCTTGGCCATGGCCCGGGCCTGGCGGCTGTTGCGGACCTTGCGGCCCTCCTGGTACTCGGCGGCCTGACGGAAGCTGCGCTTGTTTGCCTCCTTGTAGACCTTGGCGCAACGCACCTGGGCGCCACAGCGCACCACGTACACGGCGGCTTCCTTGCCGCTCATCAAGGGTCGCAACACTTCGTCGACCAGGCCGTCTTCGATCAGGGGTTCGATTCTTTTCGGTGTCTTCATCAGGCTGCGTTCGGGGTCCTGGCTGGGGTGGCCGACATCCTCTCACAGGCTGGGACGAGTTGCTCGTCTGTCTGCACCGGCTCAGGCCGCCAGGCGCCGTTGCACGATGGCATGCCGGGCCTTGTCGAATGCCCAGTTGTACAGCACGGTGTAGGGCAGGATGATCACGAAGAAGCCCAGCTCGACCATCAACGCCTGCACCAGCGAGATCTCCAGCATCCAGGCCGCCACCGGCAGGCACCAGACCACCAGGCCGGCCTCGAAGCCCAGGCCGTGGATGAACCGCGCCAGCGCCTTCCACTGGATACGCGGGGTGGCCACGCAGCGGTCGACCAGGGTGTTGTAGACCATGTTCCAGGCCATCGCGATCAGCGACAGGGTGACCGCCAGCCCGCCCGCCGTGGCCAGCGACTTGCCCATGATCCAGGACAGCAGCGGCGCACACAGCAGCACGGCAAACAGTTCGTAGCCCACGGCGTGGACCATGCGTTCGGTGAAAGAGACGTTTTTCATGACAGATTCCATCGTTGTGGTTGCAGCGTGGCGACCATTCTCGTTGATGGAACTGATACTCGCGACATACCAGCTATCGATTTAATCAATACACATGACCTGATCGAAATTGCTTTGCATCTTCAGGAAGTCTGGACATCTTCAGGTTATCCTTCTGACTGCCCGAACACTGCGAAACGAGCGTATTGGATGCTGACCGTGCAAGACCTGATCGCCATTGACCTGTTGAAGCTCGAGGCCATGGCCGGTCAAGCCGGCACTGCCAGGATGATCACCTGGGCACACACTGTCGACCTGCCCGATCCTTGGCGCTGGGTATCCCCCGGCGACCTGGTGATGACCACCGGCGTAGGCATGCCCCATGGCGACCAGGCCCAGGTGCAGTGGCTGGAAAAACTGGTTCAGAGCAACGCAAGTGCACTGGTCATCGCCCCGCGCGATGATGCCCCGACGCTGACACCGGCATTGCTGGAGGCCGCTGACCGCTTGCTCTTTCCGCTGCTCCACGGCAACTTCGAGCTGGAGTTCGTCAAGCTCTCGCACTACGTCATCGAAAGTGTGCTGCAGGCGCAGCGCGCGCGCTTCAATGCCAGTGAGCGACTGTTCCAGACCTACGCGCAAGCGTTGCGAATGGAATCGGACATGCGCGGTCGGTTGTCGATCCTGGCCAGGAGCCTGGATGTGGACCTGGCCATCGAAGACACGCTGACCGGCGCCACGGTCGTCGAAAGCCAGCATGCCGATGCCCACGCCCGAGAGCATGTCGAGCGGATCCCGATTCCCGGAAGGACCAAAACCAACCTGATCATCAGCCGCCGCCCACAGCTTTCGCAGGATGATTCGATCCTGGTGCGCTCGCTCGTGGGCCTGCTGGGGGTAGAGCTGGAACGGCAGATGATCCATCGAGACCAGCAGCGCGAAGAGGGTTCCACGCTGTTGCGCAGCCTGCTCGACAGCGAAATCGAACCGGCGCTCACCCGGCCGATGCTCGAGCGTCGCGGCCTGGAAGGCACCCTGGTCGCCCTCGCCGTGCAACCGGGTGGCAATGGCGCTCGGTCAATCGATGAGATCCACCATGCACCGGCTTTGTATGCCGCCACGCCTCTGTTGTTGACCGAACGCCGTTTGCTGCTGGCGATAAGCCGCGACGATGGCATGCTTTTCCAGGCGCTGCTGGAGGGATTGGGCGCGGGCACACGCATAGGTATCAGCGGGCCGATCACCACCGCGACCGGCTACCGGGAAGCAGCACGCCAAGCGCGCCTGGCACTGACCCAGGCGGCAGAACTGAATGTGCCGACCCTGCGCTACGGCGAAGCCGACACCGGCCTGATCATGGCGCCCAAGACCCTGGCCGAGGCGCGGGCACTGGTTGCGCGCTACCTTGGCCCCCTTATCGAGCATGACCGGGTTCAGGGCGCAGCGCTGCTGACCACCTTGACCACCTTTCTCGACAATGACGGTAACTGGAAAGCCAGCGCGCTGGACCTGGGCATTCACCGCCAGACCCTGGTCTACCGGATCAAGCTGGTGGAACAGCTGACCGGCTTCAACCCCACCACCACCCAGGGTATCGCCCGGTTCTGGATCGCCCTTCAGGCAGGCCGAAACGCCGCACTGCTGGAAACACCCTGACGCCCGAAACAAACGGCCCCGCTGCGTGGGCGGGGCCGTTTGCTTGTCCAACAGTACAGCTTAGTGGCTGGTCGGCATCGCGAACTCGGCCCCTTTGGCAATCGCCTGGGGCCAGCGCTGCATGATGCTCTTCTGCTTGGTATAGAAGCGCACCCCTTCCTCGCCATAGGCATGCATGTCGCCGAACAGGCTCTTCTTCCAGCCGCCGAAGCCATGCCAGGCCATCGGCACCGGGATCGGCACGTTGATGCCGACCATGCCTACCTGGATGCGGCGGCCGAACTCGCGGGCGACATGACCATCGCGGGTGTACAGGCTGACGCCGTTACCGAATTCGTGGGCGTTGATCAGTTCCACCGCTTCGCCGAAGTCTTTCACCCGCAGGCAAGCCAGTACCGGGCCGAAGATTTCCTCCTTGTATATGCGCATGTCCGGGGTGACCTTGTCGAACAGCGTGCCGCCCATCCAGAAGCCGTCGGCGCAGCCCTCACCGGCCGTCTGGCCGTTGAACTCGCGGCCATCGACCAGCAGTGTCGCGCCCTCTTTCACGCCTTGCTCGATGTAACCGGTTATGCGTTGGTGGGCAGCTCGGGTGACGATCGGACCCATCTCGGCTTCGAGGTTGGTGCCGTTGAGCACCTTGAGTTCCAAGGTACGCTCGATCAGCTTCGGCATGACTTTTTCTGCCGTCTCTTCGCCCACGAACACGGCCACGCTGATGGCCATGCAACGCTCGCCGGCCGAACCGTAGGCTGCACCGATCAGGGCGTCGACGACCTGGTCGATGTCGGCATCGGGCATCACCACCAGGTGGTTCTTCGCGCCTCCGAGGGCTTGCACGCGCTTGCCGTGACGGGCACCGGTCTCGTAGATGTGGTTGGCGATCGGGGTGGAGCCAACGAACGACACGGCTTGAACATCCGGGTGTTCGATCAATGCGTTGACCGCCTCCTTGTCGCCCTGCACCACGTTGAACACGCCATCCGGTAGCCCGGCCTGCTTCAGCAGGTCGGCGATGAACAGGCTCGGGCTCGGGTCCAGCGGGCTTGGCTTGAGTACGAAAGTGTTGCCGGTAGCGAGGGCGACCGGGAACATCCACATCGGCACCATCACCGGGAAGTTGAACGGGGTGATGCCGGTCACCACACCCAGCGGCTGACGCAGGGTCCAGTTGTCGATGTTGGTGCTCACTTGGTCGGTGAAATCGGTTTTCAGCAACTGCGGTGCGCCGCAGGCGAACTCGACGATTTCGATGCCGCGCATCACCTCGCCCTGGGCATCGGTGAACACCTTGCCGTGCTCGGCAGTGATCATGCGGGCCAGGTCGTCACGGTGCTCGTTGAGCAGCGCCAGGAACTTGTTCAACACACGCGAACGACGCAGCGGCGACAGGTTGCTCCACGCCGGGAAGGCGGCCTTGGCCGAAGCTACGGCAGCATCCACGTCCTTCTGTGCCGACAGTTGCACCTGGCCGGTGACCGCAGCGGTAGCCGGGTTGTAGACCGGCTGCTGCAGGCCGCTGGTGGCATCGGCACGGGTGCCGGAGATCCAGTTGGTAATGGTGGTGGTCATCTTTGCTCTCACATCTTGAAAAGGGTAATCCGCGCGGGACGCCTGCCCCGCCGGGCAATCAATAAATGGCGTAGACCTTGCGCACGGTCTCGATCACATCCCAGCGGCCGGTCCAACCCGGCGGCAGGATGATGAGATCACCGCCAGTGACTTCCACGACTTCCTTGCTCTGCTCGTCAGTCAGCAACGCACGCCCGGAAATGATGTAGGTGAACTCGGTATCGGGACGATCGATCACTGGCCAACCACCTGGCTGGCACTCCCAGACCCCCAGGTTGCCCACCGCGGAGGGCGCCAGGGTCTGGATGGCGATCTGCGGATCGCCCTGGTCGGCACCCGCGCGCTGGCCGGCGGGGTTCAGTGGCAACGATTGAATCGCAGCGGACTTGATGATCGTGAAAGTGGTCACGGTTGTTCCTCTTCAATGTGCACCGGTCAGCTTTTCCAGCAGCATCGCAGTGCGAGATGGACGATGGGTGAAGCGCTCTTCGATATCGCTCAGCGAGGCTGCGGCCAGCCCGCTGTTGATACCGAGCCAGCGCAGTGGCTCGCGCTCCCAGGAGGGCGAGCGGTGATTGACCAGGGGTAGCGTGTCGAGGTCTCCCTCGCGCTCGAGAATCAGGTTGCGCAAGATGCGCCCGGCCAGGTTGCTGGTGGCCACGCCATCGCCCACGTAGTTGCCGGCCCAGGCCATGCGCTTCTTGCGGTCGATGCTGACCGTCGGGCACCAGTCGCGCGACACGCCCAATGCACCACCCCAACGGTGGGTGATGCGCGCATCGGCGAGGTCCGGGAAGAACTCGACCAGGGTGTCGTGGAGCTTGGCGTGGATGCTGTCGACAAGGTCGGCTTGGTCGGTCATGCGCGAGCCCCAGTTGTAAGGGGCGCCCCTGCCACCGAAGACCAGCCGGCCTTCGGCCGTGACCTGTCCATAGACCCGCAGGTGGCGCATGTCGTTGAACGCCATGCGGTGGTCCAGGTTGAGCTTGCGCAGCCGTTCGCGGGGCAGCGGTTCGGTGGCCAGCATCAGCGAGTACAACGGGATGACGAAACGCGAATGCCCTGGCTGCTGGGAGGTAAAGGCCTCTGTCGCGCGCACGGTGATCTGTGTTTTTACGCAGCCCTGCGCGGTGTGCACCACACCTGGCGCCATTTGCGTTACCGCCGACTGCTCATGGATCTTCGCGCCCATGCTTTCCACCAGACGCGCCAGGCCACGCACGAGCTTGCCCGGGTGGATCAAGGCGCAATGCTCGGTGTAGAGCCCGCCCAGTGCGCCCTGAGCACCTACTTGAGCCTGCGCTTCGGCCTCTTCCAATACCCGCCACTGCGCTGGCAGGCCGAAGCGTGCCGAGGCCTCCACGGCCGCGCGCGCCCTGGCCATTTGCGGCGCACTGCGCGCCAGGGACAGGAAGCCCTGCTTGGCAAAGTCAGCCTCGACCCCCTCGAGGGCGAGCACACGACCAATTTCATCGACCGTTTCATTCATGGCCTGCTGCAAGCGCAGTGCAGCGCTGTGCGAGTACATCTGCGTGACGCGCTCGAGGGAAATCGGAAAGATCGCCGATGCCCAACCGCCGTTGCGCCCCGATGCACCGAAGCCGACTTCGCGCTTCTCCAGCAGAACCACACGCAGGTTCGGCTCGCTCTTGAGCAGGTAGTACGCCGTCCACAACCCCGTGTAGCCGGCACCGACGATCACCACGTCGGCCTGGCTGTCACCTTCCAGGCGCCTGCGCGGCTGGGCAGGTTCGAACCACAGGGGCCGGTTCGGTAACTGGGACAAATCTGATTTGGCTGACATGCTGTGGGCTTCCCGTTGATGCCTGGAACAAGGGTGGTAAAGCGAGACACTAGATTTTGTCGGTAGCCGGCCGGACCTGGCCCAGCGATCGCTGGCGTCGGTTTCGCGCCATCTGCAAGCCGATGTACGAGAGCGCAATGGCAGCGATTGCGATGAGGCATTGCAGCAGGCTCACTTGCATGGCAGGGTCGAACGCCATGCTGGCCAGCACCGCAACGATCGATGCGGTGACCAGCAGCGGCAGCCAGGGGTGGCCCCACATGGCAAACTTCAAGGTGCCCTCGGCGACCCATTTGCGGCGCAGCTTGAGCTGCGACAGGCAGATCATCAGGTAGACGAACAGGAACACCGTGCCGGAGGAGTTGATCAGGAACTGGAACACCGTGTCCGGCCACAGCGCAGCGATCACCACACAGCCGTAGCCCACCAGCGTCGAGGCGACGACACCGCGAACGGGCACGCCTTGGCGGTTCACGCCGGCGATCCAGCGCGGCGCTTCGCCATTGGCGGCCAACACATGGAGCAGGCGCGAAGAGGTGTAGAGCCCGGCGTTGAGGACCGACAGCACAGCGACCAGAATGACCATGGTCAACAGGTCGCCGGCGCCTGGAATGCCGATGTGCTCGAGCGTGCTGACGAATGGCGACTTGCCGGGAACCTGCACGGTCCAGGGCTGGACGATAACGATGAACAAGGTGGCGAGAACGAAGAACACCAGAATGCGCAGCATCACGGTGTTCACGGCCTTGCGGATATTGCGCGAAGGGTCTTGCGATTCGGCAGCCGCCAGGGTGGCCACTTCGACACCGGTCATGGAAAAGATCACCACGACCACGCCGGTAAACAGCGAACCGACGCCATGGGGCAGGAAGCCACCATGCTCCGTGAGGTTGTCGAAGCTGGCCGTGGAGTTGGGCCACAGGTGGAACACGTAAGCCCCGGCCAGCACCAGAAAGGCGATGATGGCAGCCACCTTCACCCCGGCAAACCAGTACTCGGCCTCACCGAACGAGTGCACCGACAGCATGTTCAGCAAGGTCATGCTGACCATCAGCCCCAAGGCGATGGCCCAGACCGGAATGTCCGGCAGCCAGGCGTTGATGATCTGCCCACCGACGACGGCCTCGAAGCCCACGACGATGACCCAGAAATACCAGTACAGCCAGCCGGTCATGTACCCGGCCGGGCGCCCGAATGCCAGGCGGGCGTAATCGACGAAAGAGCCTTTGGCGGGATGTGCTGCGGCCATCTCGCCGAGCATGCGCATGACCAGTGCGACGATAAGGCCGGTGATGGCGTAGGTGATGAATGCAGCAGGTCCGGTCGAGGCGATGACCGCGCTGGAGCCGACGAACAGGCCGGCACCAATCACGCCACCGAGGGCAAGCATGCTGATGTGTCGAGTCTTGAGCGCACGCTTCAGGCGAGGATCATGTTCTGACTGAATAGGCACTGGTTGTCTCCTTCTAATTATTAATGGCCAACGCCGCCTGAGAAGGAGATTAAGCAGGCGCCAGGTGCGTGAAAATCGTCGGATTGCACAGCCCCAAGGTCTTGTTTGTACATTTGTATGATCGAGCGGCGCCCGTGGCAAAAACCTCCCTACCCGAGAACCGACAAGCCAGCCAAGGCAATCCGCGTGTCCTGGTGCGACGCCACCCCGGACACCCCGATCGCGCCAACGCATTGGCCCTCGTGCCGCAGGGGCAAGCCGCCTTCCAGGCAGGTCAGGCCCTGCACGCCCAGAAGACTCAAGCGCCCCTCCTCTACCATCTGTTCAAAGGCCTTCGACTCGCGCCTGCCAACCGCCGCCGTCCTGGCCTTGCCCAGGGCAAGCTCGGCGCTGAGCAGGCTGGCACCGTCCATACGGGCGAATGCCAGCAGGCCACCGCTTTCATCCACCACGGCAATCGATACCTGCCAACCCTGGGCAAGTGCATGGTCTCTTGCCTCGTGCAAAATGACGTTTGCCACGTCCAGATCCAATGCGTAACGGGTTTGCATCATGGTTCCTCGCAGCCCTAGGTCGCCCTGCGCAGTGCGCTGGCCGAAGGTTGGCGTGCAGGTTCAGCGTCAACTGCCAGCGACGAGGCTCTGCACAGCTCGATACCACGCGTCTCGGGTGCCAGCAGCCAGGACACCACGAGCCCGATGAAGGTGATGCCGGCGGCGCAATACAAGGTGTGCCCGATACCGATCGTTTGAATCGAAACCGGCACCAGGTAGGTCCCCACCACGGCACCGATGCGCGACACCGAGGTGCCGAAGCCGACGGCGACAGCGCGGATCTCGGTGGGAAAGATTTCGTTCGGGTAGATGAACTGCAGCACCTGGGCACCGCCGATCAGGAAGGCGTAGGCGGCGAACAGCAGGATGATCAGCCACGAGGACTGCTCGGAGAAGGTGCCCAGCAGCAACAGTGCCAGGCCCGACCAGAGCAGGCTGTGGATCAACAGGCTGCGGCGCCCCATCGCATTGACCAGCCAGGTCGCCACCAGGCACCCCACAACGAACATCATGGTGATGATCATCGAGCCATAGGAGGACCACTGCGCATCGAGGTGGAGCGCCTCCAGGACCTTGGGCGCGAACGCATACACCGCGAACACCGGGATCACCGAACAGGTCCAGAACGTGGTGACGAAGAACATCCGTTTGCCATAACCGGCATGCAGCAGGCTGCGCACCGACAGCTTGGCAGGCTTGGGGGGCTCGGGCAGGTTCTTCAGCCCGAAGCCGTTGCCGTAGACCTGCTTGATGACCCGCTCCGCCCGTTCGGTAAAACCTTTGCTGATAAGCCAGCGCGGGGATTCGGGCGTGCCCATGCGCAGCAGCAGAAGCACGCCGCTGACCAATGCAGTACTGGCCAGGGCGTAGCGCCAGCCGTCAGCCCCGCCCGCCTCGATCAGTGCCTGGCCCACGATGTAGGCCGCTGCGGCGCCGGCAAAGAAATAGATACTGAGCCCGGCAAGCCGGGGACCTCGGGATTTCCTGGGCAGGAACTCGACCAGAAAGGCCGTGGCGACCGGGTATTCGAAACCGATGCCGATACCGATCAGCAAACGCAGGGCAAACAGCCCCGGGCCGGAATCGACCCATAGCTGCAGCAACGAGCACAGGGTGAACAGGACCGGCCCGATGAAGTACATGACTCGCCTGCCGAAGCGGTCGGTGAGCGACCCGCCAACGAAGCCACCGAGAAAAATGCCGATGAGCGCCGACACCGCAATCAGGCTTTCCCAAAGGCTGTCGATAGCCAATGCCGGCACGAGGAAGGGCATGGCAATGCCGATGATGCTCAGCACATAGCCATCGACGAAGGAACCACCGCTGGAACGCAAGGAGAGCAACCGATGAAAACGGTTGAAGGGGACATCCTCAAGGGAAACGTTGTTGGACATGGGTACACCTTTTGTTATGGATATCAGTGATCGACCAGGCAGTCCGAAAGCAGTACGACGAGGCGCGGCAAGGCCAAGCAGGTATCCCTGAAGCCAAGTCCAGCGTTGTCAGGGTTGAGTCTCCGGGATCATCAGCGTGCCCACGGCCAGGTGCGCGTGAGCGGTGAGTGGCAGCGCGCGCGAAGCGGCGCCAGTGCTGTGGCAAGGGTCGACATGCTCGTCGAGGGCACGCAGTTCAAGCCAGGCGCCGTGCAGGCCGGCCTTGGCGGCCTGCAGCGCCTTGTTGCACAGCGCGGCGCACGAGGGAACGGTGGGACGCATCATCATCTTCATCTGGCACGCTCGATTATTGTTGTCAGGAGTGAGGCCGAACGGGAAAGGGTAACGCGGTGAATCAACCACCACGGTGCAGCGTCTGGAAGATCAACTCTATCTGGCCTTCCATCATCGAAACGCCTGGGTGGGTCTGGCACCCTTGTCGCTTCGCGGCCTGCAACAAGGGGGTCGACGCCGGCTCCATGATGATCTCTGCAACGACCTGGCCAGGCTCCAGCCGGGTGACATCACAGGGCAATGCATCGCCTTCGCGCATGCCCAGCGAGGTCGCGTTGACGACCAGGTCGTGTTCACTCGGGTTGTCCGATCCCACACCCATGCTCAGGCCGGGATGGGCCACGGCCAGACGGTCCAGCAGTTGGCGCGCCTTGGCCGGGGTGCGGTTGTACACCGTCAAGGCGCGCACACCCGCCTGCGCCAAGGCGAAGGCGATTGCACAGGCCGCGCCGCCTGCCCCTGCCAGGTACACCGACAGGCCCTCAGGCTCGATGCCGGCCAGCCGGAGCCCGGCGACGAAACCCAGGCCATCGAGGTTATGCCCGTGCAGACGCCCATCGGCGCTGCGGATGACCACGTTGGCTGCCCCAACCTGGCGCACCGCGTCGCTGACGGTGTCGCAGTACTCCACCACCGCCGTCTTGTGCGGCACGGTGACCACGAAGCCACCGATGCTCTGCACGGCCCGCAGCCCGGCGACCACCCGCCCAAGGTCCGCCGGCGCGACATGCAACGGCACCAGCACGCTGTCCTCGTCCCGCTCGCGGGCCAGCCGGTTCAAGGCCTGCGGCGATTTCACCTGGGCGACGGGGTCGGCGAGGATGGCAAAGACGCGTGTGGTTCCACTGATTGCAGCACGATCATCCATGGTCTTCTCCTTGTGGGCTTCGCATCAGCGCGTGGGTCAGGCGAGCGAACGCTCGATGGCGACACTCATGCGCTCGTCGCCCACATAACGGGGGTCGAACGCCGGGCGGGTGAAAATGCGCCGCACCATCGGTTCGAAGTGCTCCAGCGGCTGCGTCGGGTAGTCCGGGTCGAACGACGCCTGGTCCCACGCTTCGCAGAAGTGCACGCAGCTCTGGTAATACGGGTGGTCCTTGTAGATATCCCGTTCGTTGGGATCGCCACCGAAGAAGTGCACGTAGTAGAAGTTCTGGAACAACCCGTGGTAGTTGATGACCCAGGTGACTTCCGCGCGCACGTAAGGCCGGATGATCGAGGCGGCGTACTGGGAATGGTTGTAGGGCGCCAGCTCGTCGCCCAGGTCATGAATCAGCGCGGCGACGATCATTTCTTCGTCGGCGCCGTCGTTTTCGGCCCGCGTGGCGGTCTGCAGGGAATGTTGCAGACGATCGATCTGGTAGCCGCTCAACGAATTCTCCAGGCCGCGCAGGCAGTCGAGGATCCGGTCAGGCAACAACGTGGCGAAGTTCGCCTCCAGCTGGTGAAGCAGCTCATACTCGTGTTTGACGCCATCTTTCATCTGGCGGAACGATACGCTTTCCATCACACCCTCCATTATTGTCGTGCACGGCGGCCAGGCGTTGTCAGGCCATGTCAACGCTGTATTGATAGTCGAACGCCGTGATGTAGTGCCGGTAGCGCTGGGCGTTTTCACTCAGTGCGCTGTCGCTGAGGTCACCGATGCCGCTGAGAAAATGCGCCGCGCGGTAATGCATGTCGATGCGCATCGCCAGTACCTCGAAGGGGCTGGTCAGCTCTTCGAGCGTGCGGCCATAGCGCCCTTGCTTCTGGTAATCCGCCGCTTTCGACCAGGTCGAGACAGCGATGCTCAGCGTCTTGCCGGCCACCGCCTTGCCCGTGCCGTAGGCCCAGCCGTCGGTGAAGACATCGTCGATCCACTGCTTGAGCAGCGCCGGGCAGTTGTACCACTGCAGCGGAAACTGCAAGACGATGCGTTGGTGGGCTTCGATCAGCTGCTGCTCGGCGGCAATGTCGATCCTGCCGTCGGGGTAACGCCCGTAGAGGTCGATCACCGTGACCCCGGGTTGCCCTTGCAGGGCCTTGGACCACGCGGCATTGATGCGCGAGCTGGCCAGGTCAGGATGGGCGACCACTACCAATGTCTTGTTCAAAACCTACCTCCCTCGAGACTGCGAAACGGGCTCGATGACCGCCAGGCGGCCATCGAGCGTGCGCGTTTACTTGATGTACCAGCCCCACGGCTGGTTGCTGGTGTAGGCCGTGATCTGCTTGGTTTCCAGGTAGTTTTCCAGGCCCCATTTGCCCAGCTCGCGACCGATGCCGGATTGCTTGTAGCCGCCCCAGGGCGCTTCGGTGAAGGTCGGCTGCGAGCAGTTGATCCAGACGATGCCGGCGCGCAGGGCCTTCGACACACGTTCTGCGCGGGCATCATCGCGGGTCATTACCGCAGCCGCCAGGCCGTAGCGGCTGTCGTTGGCCAATGCCACCGCCTCTTCCTCGCGGGCAAAACGGCGCACGCAGACCACCGGGCCAAAGATCTCTTCCTTCCAGGCGTGGCTGTCCAGGGCAACGTCGGTGAGGACGGTAGGCTGGAAGTAGTAGCCCTTGCCGAGCGCGGCAGGACGGGCGCCGCCGGTGACCACCTTGGCGCCGTCTTCCTGGGCACGCGCCACCGCAGCGTTCACCTGGTCGTACTGCTGCCGGGAGACCAGCGGGCCAAGCAGCACGCCCTCCTCCAGCCCATCGCCGATGGTGATCTTGCCGGCCTCCTCGGTCAGGCGCGCGAGCAGTTTGTCGTACACGCCCTCCTGCACCAGCACCCGGGAGGTGGCCGAGCAGACCTGGCCCTGGTTCCAGAAGATGCCGAACATGATCCACTCGACCGCGTTCTCGATATCGGCATCGTCGAATACCAGCAATGGCGACTTGCCGCCCAGCTCGAGGCTCACGCGTTTGATGTCCTTGGCGGCCTCGGCCATGATCTGCGAGCCGATCTTGCCGGAGCCGGTGAAGGCCAGCTTGTCCACCTGCGGGTGGCTCACCAGCGCCTGCCCCGCCTCGCCGCCGAGCCCGGTGACGATGTTCAGGACACCGGCGGGCAGCTCCGCCTGCTGGGCGATCGCCGCCAGTTCCAGGGCGGTGAGCGAGGTGTTCTCGGCCGGCTTGAGCACGATGGTGCAGCCGGCGGCCAATGCCGGAGCGACCTTCCAGGCCGCCATCAGCAGCGGGTAGTTCCACGGGATGATCCCGCCCACCACGCCCACGGCCTCCTTCACCACCTTGGTGCGGAAGCGGTCGTCGGAAATCGCCAGCGCTGCGCTGCTGTCGCTGTCCAGCTGCTCGGCCAGGCCCGCGTAGTAATCGAAGCAACCTGCCGCATCGCCGATGTCCCAGCGGGCTTCGGGCAAGGGCTTGCCGTTGTCCAGCACTTCAAGCCTGGCCAGCTCCTCGGAACGCTCACGGATCAGTTCGGCGATACGGCGCAGGTAGGCGGCACGCTGGGCGCCAGTGGTCTGTGGCCAGCCATCCTGGTCGAAGGCCCGGCGCGCCGCACGCACTGCCAGGTCGATGTCTTGCGCGCCGCCTCTGGGAATCGCGTGGATGACTTGCTCGGTGGCCGGGTTGATGACCTCCAGGGTGCCTTGGCTGACTGGATCGGCCCATTGGCCATCGATGTAAAGTTGAGTGCGCATGCTTACTCCCGATTTCGTGTGTAGGAACGACTGCTACTGCGGATGCCAATCAATGCTTGAGGAAACGTGCCGGGACCGTGCCACGGCAGACCCGGTCGATGATCAGCGCCAGAATCACGATGGCCAGGCTGGCCCGCACGCCAAGCCCGAACTCCATGCGGCTGAGCCCTCGTGTCACTTCCGAGCCCAGGCCCCCGGCCCCGACCAGGCCGGCCAGCACCACCATCGCCAGCGACAGCAGCACGCATTGGTTGACCCCGACCAACAGGGTCGGCAATGCCGAGGGCAGCTCGATCTTCCAGAAGATCTCCCGGGGCCGGGCGCCGATGGCCGCACCCAATTCCAGGCGGTTGCCGGGGACCTGGTTCATGGCCAGGATGGTCAGGCGGATCATCGGCGGGATGCCGAAGATGATCGTGGCCAGCAACGCCGGAACCGCACCCAGCCCGAACAGCACCACGGCGGGTACCAGGTACACCCACGGCGGCATGGTCTGCATGACGTCCAGGATCGGCCGGGCGCCGGCCTTCAGGCGTTCGCTGCGCGACAGCAGCACGCCGAGGACGATGCCGATCGACAGCGAGAACGCCACCGCCACGGCGATCAGCGCGAGGGTATTCACCGCGGGCTGCCACATGCCCAGCGCCAGGCAGCAGGCCAGCCCGCCGAGGGTCATCAGCCCGACGCGCCAGCCGGCGACCAGCGCGCACACCACCGACAGGGCAGCGATGACGACAGGCGCCGAGGCCAGGTTCAACAGCGTGACGATGGCACGGATGAATACATCGAAGAACTGCGCTATCGCCATGAAGACGGAGTGAAAGTTGCTGTTCAGGTAAGACAGGAACGGCGCCACGGCAGAGCCTGGCGATACGCTGATATCCATCACACGGCTCCTTTTTCGGTGGTGCACATGGCCTGCGAAATGCGGTCGAGCACAATGGTCAGGATGACGATGGCGATGCCGGCGTTGACCGCCAGGTCGATCTTCAGGGTGCGCACCGCCTCGTAGATGGTTTGCCCCAGGCCACCCGACCCGGCGATGCCGGCAATCACCACCATGCCGAAACTGAGCATCAGGCTCTGGTTGATGCCGGCCAGAATCGACGGGATGGCAAACGGCAGGCGGATCTTCATCACCTGCGAAGCCGTCTTCATGCCCACCGCCGAACCCAGCTCGCAGTACTGCACCGGGGTCATGAACACCCCGTGGGCCGTCAGGCGCAGCGCCGGTGGAATGGCTACCAGGCACGTGGCCCAGATTGCCGTGGCAGGGCCATAGCCCAGCAAGGCAATACCCGGCAGCAGGAAGATGTAGGGCGGCATCGTCTGGATGAAATCCAGCACCCACTCGGCACCGTGCTTCCACCTGGCCGACAGGCCCACCACAATTCCCGCCGGAATAGCGACCAGCAAGGCTAGCAAGGTGGAGCTGAACACCAACGTCAGGGTTGCCATGGTTTCGGTCCACAAACCCATCGCCTGGCAAAGCCATAAACCGGCGACGGTTGCGAGTGCGAACAGCAGCCCCACGACCCGCCAGCCGATCAGTGCCGCCACCAGCACAACCACCCACCACGGCGCAAACATCAGCATCGTGTTGATTGCCGCATAGGCGCTGTCCATGGCCGTGCTCATGGCATTGAAGAACCCGGCACCTTCGTCGATCAACCACGCCAGTGATGTGTCGATGGTCGAGTCGAATGTATCGATGATTGCAGTCATGAACGTCTCCTCCCATAACCCGATGCAGTTGCCATGAGTCATGCCAGGTCAAGCCCGCGCACCGCCCTGAGCAGGGTTTCGCGGCAGACCGTTCCGACGATTCGTCCATGTTCCTTGATGGCGACCACTTCTTCGCGCTTGCCGACGGCAATGTCGATCAAGGTTTCGAGGTCGGCATCGATGTCTACGCTGACCAGCGCGTCCAGCGAGCGACCGCCGAACCGGGCAAGGTCGTGGTTGTCGATGCGCTTGAGCATCGAGTACGCCTTGAGCAACTTGAGCCGCGAGATGCCCTCCATGAAGCTGGACACGTAGTCGTCTGCCGGGTTGAGCACCACCTCCTCCGGCGTGCCGACCTGAATCATCCGCCCCTCTTTCATGATCGCGATGCGGTCACCGATGCGGATCGCTTCATCGATGTCGTGGGTAATGAAAATGGTGGTCTTGCGCAGGTCGGTGGAGAGCTTCTTGAACTCGATCTGCAACTGCTTGCGAATCAAAGGGTCGAGCGCGCTGAACGGTTCGTCCATCAACAGCACGTCAGGGTCGGCGGCCAGCGCCCGGGCAATGCCCACCCGTTGCTGCATACCGCCAGACAGCTCCTGCGGGTAACGATCGGCCCAGTTGCCCAGGCCCACTTTGTCCAGCGCATCCTGGCCCTTGCGCAAGGCCTCCTGCTTGTTCATGCCCTGCACTTCCAGGGGCAGCACGACGTTTTGCAGGACTGTGCGATAAGGCAGCAGCGCGACGTTCTGGAACACCATGCCGATCTTGCGTGAACGCAGGTCGCGCAACTCGGCGGGGGTCATCTTGCAGATATCCCGACCATGGATCAGTACTTCACCGCAGGTGGGGTCGATCAGCCGGTTGAAGTGACGAATCAGCGTCGACTTGCCGCTGCCCGACAAACCGATGATGCAGAACGTTTCGCCTTCGTTCACCGAGAACGTCGCATCCGCCACTGCCACCACCGAACCGTGCTTTTCGAGCAACGCATCCTTGCCTTCGGTGAACCGTTTTGCAGCATCGACAGCTGCAGGGCTTTGGTTGCCAAAAATCTTCCATACACCACGGCATTCCACAATCGGGGATGCCGCCACATGAGTGGGTCGAGTAATCATGTTCATAGGCCTATCCGGAAGTTGATTATTCTTGTTACCGGCCTGGTGCCGGACAGGCACCAGGCCGGGTTCCGTCACTTACTCGACATCTGTGCCCACTTTCCGGCGAGGGGCTGATTGTCTTTCCACCAGGTATCCACGGCCTGTTCCATCGTGGCACCACCCTTGACCGCACCGGTCATGCGGGTGATGTCATCGATCGGCACATAGATGCTGGCCAGCGCTTCGCGCAAGCCCGGGTTGCCTGCCGAGAAGCCTTTCTTGGCGATCCAGTAGTACGTCTGCGGCGGGGCGAAGACACGCTTGGGATCTTCCAGGAACTTCACGTTGTAGCGCTCAGCCATCCAGGACGGTTTCCACAAGGCCACGGCGATCGGTTGCTTGCGTTCCAGCGCCGACTGCAGCTGGGCAGCCATGGCAGCGGTGCTGCCATCGACCAGGTCGTACTGCAGGCCGTAGGCCTTCACCGCATCGCCCATCTCGCGCATCAGCCCAGACCCCGGTTCGATACCGATGACTTTGCCGCCGGTCTGCTCCTTGACCGTATTCAATTGCTCGATGCTCGAGATGTTCATGTAGTCGGGCACCGCGATCCCCTGGAGCAAGCCATGGGAGACGACCGACACTTTCTCCAGCCGCTGCTTGTTCTTTGTCCAATAGTCGTAGGCGACGTAATTGATCATCGAAACCAGCAGGTCGACATCACCGCGGGCCAGTGCGCTGTACGCAATGCCCTGTTCGGAGAAGTTCACCACTTCAACTTTGTAATTCTCTTGCTCGAGAAAATGCTTGCTGATGAGGGAGATGGCCTGAACATCTTCATAGACCATCGCCCCGATCTTTACGACCTTTTCATCGGCATTCGCGAGGCTTGAGAAAACTATAAAAGCAAGGACTGCAAACAATCTGTAGAAAACACGCATGGCCATCTCCGGATTCTGCAAAGTACCGCTTTATGGTTTTTCCAGCCTGTAGCCTCAGCTGTTCAGCAGCGGTTGCAACGCGGCTTTGAGCACAGTGGCTTCCTGCTCGGAGATCGCACGCTGCGGCCTGCGCAGGTTGCCGGTACCGAAACCGCGCAGGTGGGCTGCGTAGAGCACGGACGGGATGTAGTTGGTGGTCTGGATCAGCAGCAGCGATGGCAGCATCTTGTTCCACAGCGCCAGCGCTTCTTCGTATTGTTTCTCCTGCACGAAGTTGAACAGTTGCACTGTTTCGCGCGGCATGTAGTTGGCGGCGCCCCAGATGGCGCCCTTGGTGCCGGCCAGGAAGGCATACAGGGCGATGGTGTCGCAGCCGTTCAGCACGCCGCCGCCGCTCTGGATGTACTGCTGATGGATGGTGAAGTCACCGCCACTGTCTTTGATGTAGTTGAAGTTCTTCAGTTCCTGCAGGCGCGACAGCAGTTGCGGCGATACCGAAATCTGGGTCGACTGCGGGATGTTGTAGCCGACGATGTCGATGTTCACTGCCGCATCGATCTCGCGGTAGAACTCGAACAGGCCGTCGTCGTCGGTGGGGCCTTCGAAGTACGGTGGCAGGATCATCAGCGCGTCGGCGCCGGCTTTTTCTGCATGGCGAGAACGACGGATGACTTCATCGACATTGAGCGCGGAGGTCTGGCAAATGACATTGACCCGGCCATTGATGCGCTTGATGCCCACTTCGTAGAGCTTGTTGCACTCGGCTTCGGTGAGGTACGGGTGCTGGCCGCTACCGGCGCCGAGTACCAGGCCATGCACGCCCGCTTCGATGTACTGTTCGATCAGCTTTTCGTATGCGTTGTAGTCGACTTCACCACGGTCGTTGAAGGTGGTTTGCATCGCAAGGTTGATACCGATCAGATTTGCCATTTTGCACTTCTCCGTTGTTGTTAGATTTCTTGACCTGCTTCTTTGAATCGACGCCCGGTGACGTACTTCACACCCAGCGACGTAATGATTTCCGGGTAGGCCCGCGACGGGGCTTTACGCCGCTTGAGAATTTCAATCGTTGTGGAATTGAGGCCCGACGCCAGCTCCGCCAGTGCCTTGCCGAAACCGGTGCCGCGGGACACACCGGTGCCGTTGCAGATGCCGGTGCCGTAGACGTTCTCGCCCAGCTCGCCCCAGATCATTCCGCCGTTCTGCGACAGGGTCAGCAGGCCGCCCCAGCTGGAGACGAAGCCCATCGAGGCGAGCTCCGGGTAGCGGCGTTCGAAGGAAACTTGTTGGTGAACACTGGCCTGGGCCACATCCTCGACCGTGGTCTTGTACTTTTTCGCGTACGAATAGACGTTGCGGAAGAACAGGCGATTGTCGTTGGTACGCCTGACGGTGGTGCCGAAACTATTGGCCGGGATCAGGCCGAACGCGCCTTCACCGCACTTGGCCAGCTCCTTGTCGGTAAGCACGCGGGTCATGCTGGCGAAGGTGTAGACCGGGATCGCGCTGTTCTTGTAGAAGCCGAAGTTGTTCAGATAGCCCGAGGCGCAGATGATGACTTTCTTGGCATGGATCACGCCGTTCTGGGTTTCGAACACATGCTGCGGCTTGCCGAAATGTGCAGAGCGCACGATGGTGTTTTCGTGCACCTTGACGTTCTTCGGCAGCATCCGCGCGGCGTTCTTCAAATACTTGGCAGGCTGCAGCAATACGGTGCCTGGGTGATGCAGGGCCTTGATGTAGTGCTTGCTGCCGGTCAGTTCGCGCATGCCATCCGCTTCGACCCAGCTGTACTTCTGGCCCATCAGGTCGAGCGCCTTGGAAAACTGCACCAGGTCATCGACGCCTGCCGCAGTGGCCGCGCTGTGGTATTTGCCTTGCGGGTCCCAATCGCAGTCCACGCCCGCCTCGACGGCGCTCTTGAGGTAACGGGTGCCTTCCAGGTTGACGTGCAGCTCTTCCTGGTTGCCTTTGAGGTCTTCGACGAAGTCACGCTTTCGCGGGTTGTGGGCCAGGTCGATGGCAAAGCCCATGCAGCGACCCGAAGCGTTGTTGCCAATACGCCCGGCATCCACCAGCAGGACCTGGGCGTCGGGGTTCAGTTCGGCATAACGACGCGCGGCATGCAGCCCCATCCAGCCGGCACCGATCACCAGGCACTCGCACGTGACGTTTCCGTACAGCGGGTCAAGTGGCAAATCGGGGCCTGAGGCCAGGTACCAACCGGAATCGGTGGGTTCAACTTGCGGCGGCGTCACGTCAATGCGTTTATCGGATATGGAAGCCAACTTTGAATCTCCTGAAATAAGAAAACCGTCGTCTGGACATCTCTTGAACAAGCGCGTGCACTTGTTCCACCACTTACCCCAGCGCTTTATTTCAGGGCAGAACGTCAAGCGCCGTTTTTATTGTTGTTGTACCGCTTCCTCTTGCCAGCCCCGGCAAATTCCGGGTGCACGAAGCCTCGCTCCTCAATCTGGAACTGGACCCACTGTTCTACTTACCTGCACTGCCCATTGACGCGTGCAGCGATGACTTCAATAAATGGGTGGGGCGATTACCCAGACCACAACCACTTCCGTGTCGCCGGTATTCACCCAACGATAAGATTCGCGAACGATGCGGAAACTGTCGCCCGCTGCCACGCTGAACCGCTCAGCGCCAATCCAGATATCGAACTGGCCCTTGATGACATACACCTCTTCCTCGGTATCGCGCGGGGCTGCCGGCGGGCGGGTGGCGCCCACGGCGAAGGTGCTCAGGAACATCTCGAACATGCCACCGATGTCGGGCGACAGCAGTTCTTCGGTAATCCCGTCGAGAAAGCCTCCCAGGCAGCGGCGGTTATCCGCCCGCACCACACGCCCGACTTCGGCCTGTGGCTTGCTGTCGGCCGTGAAGAACCAGCCCAGCGGCACGCCCAGCGCCGCGGCGAGCTTCTTCAGGTCGGTGATCGAAATCTCCGTGTTGCCTCGCTCCAGCTGGCTCAAGAAGCTGGGCGAGCGGCCTGTCGCCAGGGCGAGCTCGGCCAGGGTCTTGCAGCGAGCCTTGCGCAACTTGCGGATCTCGTTGCCCCAGGCGACAGGATCGTCGGAAAGCCCGAGCCCCGCGCTCACCTCTGCCGTATCTGCACTGTCGCCGTTCATGGAGGGCCTCGCCGCAGGTGGTCTCGAAAAAAAATCGCTTAAAAATTTTTCTAAGCCGATTATGCTCCAGCGAAAAAAAATTGCACTAAATTTTTTTGATTTTTTTGCCGGGCGTCACTTCGATAACTCACAACCAATATTAAATTATTGTTTTAAATAGATTTATTGGTAATGGAACAGGTGCTCCCGGCGCCCGGCAGGGGATGCCATGGGGCCGCTGCAACAATCAATGGTTTTTTCTTCAGCCAAGGATTATGGTGATCGGATTTTTTCAGCTACCGTCATCAGCCTGCCAGGAGCGTACCGATGCCGACCGATCAGAAGGACGCCGCCCTGCGCGATCTGGAAGACGACCTGATCAACGACCGGGTTGCACTGGGCGAGGAGATTCGCAAGCTGCGCAAGGCGCGCGCCAAGACCCTGGCTGAAATCGCTGCGGCCACGGGGCGCTCCATCAGTTTCATCAGCCAGCTGGAACGGGGCCGGGCGGAGATACCCATTTCCGACTTGAAGCGCATCGCCTATTCGCTGGGCGTGCCGATGGAGTGGTTCTTCAAATTCAAGGACCAGCACCCCGATGAGGTTGGCCGGGTGGTCCGGGCCGGTACCAGACGGCGCCTGGGCCCGGCCACCGGGGGGCTGACCGAGGAATCGCTGTCGCCTGACATCGGCGGCGAATTCGAGATGTTCCTGGCCACGATCAAACCTGGCACCCAGTTCGAAGCACCGACCACACGCGGCACCGTGGAAGAAGGCTTCGTCGTCAGCGGCCAGCTGACCCTCTGGATCGCTGACCACCGCTTCGAGGTCAAGGCCGGCGACAGCTTTCGCGTGAACAACGAGCCCTATCGTTGGGAGAACCCCGGAGCAGGCGAAACCGTACTGGTCTGGGTCATCGCCCCTCCTACCTTCTAGGCGGCCATTCACAGGCGCTTGAGCGAATCCTCAGGCCTGTCGAAGCGGTACGATTCGGTGATCAGCCCCTCGACCTTGAGCGCGGCGCGATTGCGCTCGGCCTGCTCGCGCATGGCCTCGGTGATGTTGGCGTTCAGCTCCAGCTGGCGCGGCATGAAGTCGGCATCGGTCTCCTTGACCGGCACGGCGGTCTTTTCCAGCTGCGCGATGCTCTGCTCGGAAAGTTGCGCCGGGTGGATGATCCGCTGCACATCCCGTTCGCTGCGCCGGTTGTTGCTCCTGATGGTGAAATCCGGCGTGGCGACCCGGCCGCTCGGGCTGTACATCACCGCCGTCACCAGCCGGTCCAGCGCGCAGTCCTCTTCCTTGCGCCGGTGGATGATCTCGCGCAGCGGGCGCTCCGGCAGCGCCAGGCGCGTGATGCCGAAGTCGTTCAGGGCGCCGAGCACCTCAAGTGGGTCGGCAGACACCTGCACCTCGCGCCGGGGTGGCCAGAAATCGAAGTTGCCGTGCCCTCCCCACCAGCCCCCCACGTGGATGGCGAACATCTCCGGATAGACCTTGCGTTCGCTGCGGCGAACCGGCTTGGAATCATAGAAGCACATGCACGCCAGCTGGATCAGGTGGGTGGCGCCGAGTGCTGCCAGCGGTTCGTAGATCAGTACCCCGAGACGGTCATGGGCGTTCCACTGGGCAAATACATCGCCACTGCCGGCCGGCTTGCCGTCCAGCTCTACCTCGTAGAAATCGGTTCTCAACGCGTCGATCACATGCATAAGGTTTCCTCGTAGGTGGACGTTCAGCTCAGGCCGGGATGATGCACTGCACTTCACCCGCTTCGACGCGCACGGCATAGGTTTTCAGGGCGCATTCGGCCGGCCCTTCGAGCACCGCGCCGCTCTGGATATCGAACCGCGCGCCGTGCAGCGGGCATTCGATCTCGGTCCCTTCCAGCCAGCCGTCCGACAACAGCGCATAGGCATGCGGGCAGACATTCTCGGTGGCGAAGTAACGGTCTTCGACCCGGTAGATGGCGATCATCCTGCCATCGACCTCGCAGGCGAATGCCGAGTCAGGTTGCACGTGCTGCGCATCGCAGACTTTGGTCCAGACAGCATCCATCAGACAACCCTCCGTTCAACGACAGGTTCCATACTCAGGCTTTGCGCCGACGCCAGGGCCGACGCATAGATATCGGCCAGCGGCTCGTTGCGCTTCATCCCGCGCCGGATCGCCGAGATGTCCCGGTTGCGGTTGGCCCCGATGGCGCAGACCAGTCGATCATCGAGGCTCCAGCCCAGCGCCAGCCATTGGTCAGCATCCGGGTCACCGAGGCAGGCGTACTTGTGAGCCAACTGCGGGATACCCAGGCACTGGAGGGTGCTGCTGTACTGGTCGGACCACAACCAGGGCATCTCGCCATAGGCGGCCGCTGCATCACCCGCGGCGGCGCGGCCGGCCACGCTGCCCTGCTCCCCGGCGGCCGTCCAGGACTCGGAGCGGGTGCGCACACCGAGCTGCGTCACCGTGTAGCGAGTGACCTCGCCGGCCGCGAAAATCGTGGGGTCCCGCGTGGTACAGGCGCTGTCGACGAGGATCCCGTCGTCGACCTCCAGGCCGCAGGCCTGAGCGAGCTCCGTGTTCGGCTGCACACCGATGCCCACCACCACGACATCGGCGTGCACGGGGCCGGCAGAGGTTCGCACCAGGGTGTTGCCGCAGGGGCCGGGTTCGATCGCGTCGACCTTCGCCTGCAGCCGCACATCCACCCCGTTTTCGGCATGCAGCGTCCGGGCCCAACGGCTCAGCACCGCACATCCCGTGCGCGCCAGCAACTGCGCTTGTGCCTCGATGACCGTCACCCGGCAGCCACGCTGGCGAGCGGCAGCGGCCACTTCCAGGCCGATGAACCCGCCACCGATGATGACGACCCTGGCCTGGTCGACCAGCAGGCTGCGCAGTGCCCGCGCATCCTCGAACGTCCTCAGGTAATGGACTGGTGCCTGGGCCACTTCGCCAGGCAATGGCCTGATCCGCGAGCCAGTGGCGATCACCAGCTTGTCATAGCCCAGCGAGACGCCGTTATCGAGCCGCACGCGCGCTGCCCGGCGGTCGATTTCAGCCACCGAGGTGCCGCCCATCCACTCCACGCGCGGCTCGCTGTACAGGCCCTCCCCTGCGAGCAAGGCCGGCAATGCGGCGTTGCCAGCCATGAAGCCTTTGGACAGATCAGGCCTGTCATAGGGCAACCGAGCCTCGTTGCTGACCAGCGAAAGCCGCGCTTGCGGCCTGCCTTGCAGGATGCTTCTTGCCGCCTGATGGGCGGCCGGCCCACCACCGACGATGACGAACTGCTCCATGGGACCCTCCCAGCGTTACAGGTTGCAAGGACTCTAGCGGCCGCCAACCTGTACTACAATGCACACATTTTCGCGATCACAAGTAGTACAGATTGGGAGAGGCCATGGGCCGTTTCAGAGAGGTCGCCGAGCTGCTGCGCAAACGAATCGATGCAGGCCTGATCGCACCGGGGGACAAGCTGCCATCCCTGCGCCGCCTGGCCAGCGAGACCGGCTGCAGCGTCGTCACCGTGTACCGCGCCTACGAGCTGCTGGAGTCCCAGGGCCTGTGCCAATCCCGCGACCGCTCCGGCTTCTACCTGTGCAGCCCGGGCAAGGCCAGCGTTCAGCGCCTCGCCAGCAACTTGCCGGTCATGCCGGCTGACAACGTGCGGGCGCTCGACGAGTCGCTCGCGCGCCCGCACTTCTACGCCCAGGCCTCGGCGGCCACCTTGCCGGCGGCCGACTGTGTCGACAGCGCGGGGCTCAACAAGCTGTTGCGCCGTGCGTTGCTGCAGGCACAGCCGAGCCCGCCACACGCGGCTGACGGCCATCCGGCACTGGTCGCGGCCCTCCTGCAACGGGCCGGGCGCAGGGACCTCTACCACGAGCCGGAGCAGGTGATCGTCACCCGCTCGGCCATGGAGAGCTTCAATCTGTGCCTCGACAGCCTGCTGCAGGGCGGCGCCCCGGTGCTGGTGGAAAGCCCATCGTTCCACCCGATACTGGAAAGCCTGCGCCACCGGGGCATCAAGGCCCTGGAGATCTACTCGCACCCGCAGCAGGGCATCGACCCTGAACAGTTCGAGCACATCCTCAACAGCACCGGCGTGAAGCTGTGCGTGCTGATGGGCTGCAACCGCTTCCCCACCGGGGTGACCTACAGCCGGGATACCTTGGGGCGCCTGGTGGCCGCCGCGCGGCGGCACGAGGCAATCATCATCGAGAACGACATGACCGCTGAGCTGGGGTTTGGCGAGCTGCGCAGCCCCTCGCTTGGCGAGTTCGACAGCGACGGCAGGGTCGTGCAGTTCGGCGGCACCACCTCATACCTGTCGTCTGCCTTCGAAATCGGTTGGGTCATGGCCGCAAGGCATGCGCCACAGTTGAGTGCCAACCGCCACCTTGGCGCCACTCACTTGCCACACCCGGCGATCCAGGGAGCGCTTGCCGAGTACCTGACAGGGCGCAAGATCGAGCGTGACCTGCGCGGAACCTGCCGCAAGCTGATCCAGCGGATGGACCAGGGCATCGCGCTGCTCAAGGACATGTCAGCGGGGAAGGCAGCGGTCTCTGCTCCCGCCGGCGGCTACATGTGCTGGCTCAGGGGCCCGCGGGGCTTCGACTCGATGAAGTTGGCCATGACCGCCACCCGCGACACCTTCGCCTTCATCCCCGGCCCGTTCTTTTCGCCAGCGGGGGCGTTCTCGAATTTCATGGCACTCAACTTTTCAGCGCCCTGGACACCCGAACGGATCGCGCAACTGCGGCGGCTCATGGATGGCGTGTTCGTCCCCCGGCAATGAACAAGGCCCGAAATGCACGACACTTCGGGCCTCGGTGGCCCAGGGGCTCGCTTACGCGGTCTGCAAGTGGGTATAGGTGGCCAGGAACTTGCCGTACTTGTAGTTACCGCAGGTATAGGGTTGATACTTTGCCGGGTTCGCTGCCGATACGCAGGTCGGCACAGGCTCGACTACCGCGTCGTAGTCCATGTCGATGAAGAACGGAATCGAGTAGCGGGCCTTGCCGGTGGTGTTGATTACCCGGTGGAACGTGGCCGGATAACGGTCATTGGTCAACGTCTGCACCAGGTCGCCGATGTTGACGACGAAGGTATCGTCCACCGGCGGTGCGCTGACCCAGTCGCCATCGCGGTTCTGCACCTGCAGCCCACCGATGTTGTCCTGATGCAGGATGGTCAGGAAACCATAGTCCGTATGCGCCCCGGTACCCAGTTCGTCGAGCGAGAGGGGCCCGTCCTGTGGCGGGTAGTAGTTCAAGCGGTGAATGGTGATGGGTTTTTGCTGCAACTTCTCGAAATAGTCCGCCGGTAGATCGAGGCTGAGCGCGATAGCACCGATCAGTTTGCGGGCCAGTCGCATCATGTGCTCATGATAGAGCTCGAACACTTCGCGAAAGCCTTCGATGGATGGCGGAATCGGGTTGGGGCCGAAGAAGCGTGACACTTCATCATAGTGTTTACCCAGGTCGTAACATTCCTTGCGGTCTCGGGTATTCAGCGGATCGGCATTTTCCGTATACATCGGAACATACCCACGGAAGACCTCGCCGTGATGGACGATGCTGAGCTTCTCCTTCTCTTCATCAGGCAACGCGAACAACGCTGCGGTCAACCGGTAGGCGTCTTCGATCAGGCTGTTCGGAACCCCATGGTTCTTGATGTAGAGAAAGCCGATGTGCTCGCAAATGTGCCCTATTTGCCTGGCCACCGTTTGGCAATCCGTGCCGTCCAGCAGCGTCGTCAAGTCGACGACCGGGATCTCGTGAAACGAAGTGATCTTACTGTTCAAGCTCCGATTAACACTGCTGCGCATAGCAATACCCTCTTTTTTATTAGAGATGGCTGATCGATGTCCTGGAAGTCTTCACACGCTTGTTCGGCAATCAATCGCGGCGCGTTTGCAGCGCGCCTCGACAATCAAAGATTGATGCCGCTTGACACATGTGTCAAGCGATCAGAACACATGTGTACTGAGGTTTTATATAAGCCACTGATTCACGGAGAAAAATACTTGTAACGTAAGGGATTGCGACCTGGGCGGTGTATGCTCTGGGCAGTCTTTAGCCAGCGGGCGCCTGCTGCCCGGCACTTTCCCGCTAACGGCGCGGCCCGGATCCACGCTTCAGTTGAGGTACAGATGGCACATCCAAGCAGAAAGAATGACGTTGAGAACGCGCCTCGAGGAACGGCCGATGCCTGGCTCGCCGGGGCGTTCGAGCTGTTCCTGGAGTCCGGTATCGATTCGGTGCGGATCCTGCCGCTGGCCAAGAAGCTGGGCCAGTCGCGCACCAGCTTCTATTGGTTTTTCCAGGACCGGGAGGCGTTGCTGGAGGCATTGGTAGGGCGCTGGCGGGAGAAAAACACCGGCAGCATCGTCAGGCAGGCGGGGGCCTATGCCGACACCCTTCAGGAAGCGGTGCTCAACGTCACCGACTGCTGGTTCGATCAGGGCATATTCGATGCCCGGCTGGAGTTCGCCATGCGCAGTTGGGCATTGCAGTCGGCCCCCATCGCAGCCGAAATCCAGGCTGCGGATGCGCAACGCATCGCGGCGATTGCGCAGATGTTCGCCCGCTTCGGTATCGGCGAAGTCACGGCTGATGTCTGCTCACGCGGGCTCTATCTGATCCAGATCGGCTACATTTCCATGCAGACCTGCGAAGACATCCACATCCGGATGAAACGGCTGCCGGAGTACGTGCGGCTGCTGACCCAGCACCCGCCCCTGCAAAAAGAGATGGACAGGTTCCATGCCCGTCACGGCTATGTGCCCTGCTGAATACCCCATGACGCAGACGCCGAAGCGCACTCGTCCGAAGGGGCGAGTGCGCTGGGCATGTTGTCAGATCAAGCCTTCGGCCTTCAGGGTTTTCTGCACGGCCGGGCGGTTGGCGACGCGTTTCTGGAACTCGCCCACCGTTGGCCAGGGTGAAAGGTCGATCTTGAGCATGGGTGCCCAGTTGACGATGGTGAACAGGTAGGCATCGGCCACGCTGAACGCTTTGCCAGTCAGGTAATCATTGCCTTGCAGGGCCTTTTCCACGAAGCCCAGGCGTTTGCCGAAGGTCTCGACGGTGTTGCTCTTGGCCTCCTCGGTGATGTTCGGGTTGAACAAGGCAGCGAGGGTCTTGTGCAGTTCCGTGCCGATGAAGTTCAGCCATTCCTGCACCCGTGCACGCTCCAGCGAGCCTGCCGGGGGCAGCAGGTTGGCTTCGGGTTTCTGGTCGGCAAGGTACTGGATGATGGCCGGCCCCTCGGTGAGCACTTCGCCGTTATCCAGTTGCAGGGCTGGCACATAGCCCTTGGCGTTGATCGCGTAGAAATCCCCGCCGCTGGCCGTCTTGTGCTGCTTGAGGTCGACTTTTTCGGCGGTGTAGGCCAGGCCCAACTCGTTGAGCACTATGTGTGGCGAGAGTGAGCAGGCGCCGGGTGTGTAAAAAAGCTTCATTGTCTTCTCCCATTCGAACGGGTCAGCCGTAGGCAGGCTGGCGAGATGAGGCACTGTGCAACTTACCGGTTATGGCACCAAAGGCGCTCTTCACGCAAGCCGCCTTTGCAGCATGCCACGGGCTTGCGAGCGCAATGGCCATGAACCTGTCCGCCAACTGAACCAGATCGCTGCGGCCATTGACCTGCCAGCCTGCTGGACCATACTGCCACGTGCCGGCATCGGCCTTTCCCACACCCTGACGATGGAGACCTGATCATGGCCCTCCCGTTCACACCGTCGCCAGGCCTGCGCAACGCCGCGCCCAATCGCTGGGACTGGATCCTCCTGCCGCTGGTACTCGCCCTGCTGGTGCTCGCCGCCTACGGCGCCATGCAAATGAGCCGCCCGTTCGTGGTCGGCGAGGCGTTGCCGATCTCCCTCGACCCGCTCAACCTGCCCTACTACCTGCTGCGCACCATGCTGCGGATGTTCACCGCACTCGGCTTCTCGCTGCTGTTCGCCTTCTTCTTCGCTGCGCTGGCGGCCAAGTACTGCGCCGCCGAAAAGGCCATGATCCCGCTGCTGGACGTGCTCCAGTCGGTGCCCATCCTGGGCTTCCAGGCGATTGCCATCGCCCCCTTCATCGCACTGTTCCCGGGCAACCTGCTGGGCGTGGAATGCGCGGCGATCTTCGCCATCTTCACTTCCCAGGCGTGGAACATGGCGCTGAGCCTGTACCAGTCGTTGCGCAGCGTGCCGGCAGAGCTGAACGAGGCCGCGCGGATCTTCCGCCTCTCGGCCTGGCAACGCTTCTGGCGCCTGGAGCTGCCGTTCGCCATGCCCGGGCTGCTGTGGAACATGATGATGTCGATGTCCGGCGGCTGGTTCTTCCTGGTCGCCGCCGAGGCCATCTCGGTGGCCGGGCAGGACATCAAGCTGCCCGGCATCGGCTCCTACATCGCCGTGGCCATCGACCAGCGCAACCTGGGCGCCATCGGCTGGGCCATCGGCGCGATGCTCACCGGCATCCTGCTGTATGACCAGCTGTTCTTCCGCCCGCTGCTGGCGTGGGCCGACCGCTTCCGCTTCGAAGACACCCAGGGCGACACCGCGCAGCGCTCCTGGCTGCTCGACTGGGGCCGCCGCAGCCGCTGGCTGAGCGCCTTCAGCGCCTGGCTGGCGAAAGGCTTGCAGCACGCTGCAGGCTGGTTCGCCCAGCGCCGGGACGCGAGCGTGCCCCGCCGCCGATGGCTGCGCCTGCCGGCCTGGTGGCCACGTGCCTGGGACGCCATCCTGGTGCTGGCCTGCGTCTTCGCCTTCATCGAGCTGGCGCTGTTCGTGCACCAGGATGTCGGCTGGGGCGAAGCCCTGCATGTACTCGGCCTGGGCCTGATCACCCTGTGCCGGGTGATGCTGCTGATCGCCCTCGCCTCGCTGCTGTGGGTGCCACTGTCGATCTGGATCGGCCTGCGGCCGCGCTATTCGCAGAAGGTCCAGGCGCTGGCGCAGTTCCTTGCCGCCTTTCCGGTCAACCTGCTGTTCCCGCTGGTAGTCCTGGGGCTGGTGCACTTCCAGCTCAACCCGAACCTCTGGCTGAGCCCGCTGATGGTCTTCGGCACCCAGTGGTACATCCTGTTCAACGTGGTCGCGGGCGCCGCAAGCATCCCCTATGAGCTGCGCCTGGCCGCCGACAACCTCGGCCTGCGCGGCTGGCTGAAATGCAAGCGCGTATACCTGCCGGCGGTGTTTCCCAGCTTCGTCACCGGCGCCATCACCGCCAGCGGCGGCTCGTGGAACGCCAGCATCGTCGCCGAGTACGTCAGTTGGGGCGATACCTCGCTGGTGGCCGACGGCTTGGGCAGCTACATCAAGCAGATGACCGATGCCGGCGACTTCCACCGCATCGCCCTGGGCATCGGCGTGATGTGCATCTACGTGATGCTGCTGAACCGGGTGTTCTGGCGCCGCCTGTTCCTGCTTGCCGAAAACCGCCGCTGAGGCCCTGCCATGAAACCGACGCTGATCGAACTCAAGGGCGTGAGCAAGGCCTTCCAGGCCGCTGACGGCACCCCGCGCACCGTTCTCGAAGGTGTCGACCTGCACCTGCGCGAGCGTGAGATCGTTGCCCTGCTCGGCCGCTCCGGCTCGGGCAAGTCGACCCTGCTGCGGATCATCGCCGGCCTGGTCGGCGCAGACCGCGGCAGCGTCAGCTACCGCGGCCAGCCCATCCACGGCCCGCTGAGCGGAGTAGCCATGGTCTTCCAGTCGTTCGCCTTGTTCCCCTGGCTGACCGTGCAGCAGAACGTCGAGCTTGGCCTGGAAGCCCAGGGCATGATTCCGGCCGAGCGCCAGCGCCTGGCCGACGCGGCGCTGGAGCTGATTGGCCTGTCCGGCTTCGGCGGCGCCCTGCCGCGCGAGCTGTCCGGCGGCATGCGCCAGCGGGTGGGCATCGCCCGCGCCCTGGTGATGAACCCCGAGGTGCTGCTGATGGACGAGGCGTTCTCGGCACTCGACGTGCTCACCGGCGAAACCCTGCGCGACGACATGCTCGAACTCTGGGAAGAACAGCGCATCACCACCCGCAGCATCCTGGTGGTGTCGCACAACATCGAGGAGACGGTGATGATGGCCGACCGCATCCTCATCCTCGCCAGCGACCCGGGCCGGGTGCGCTCGGAGCTGCGCATCGACCTGCCGCGCCCACGCGATGCCGACTCGGCCGAAGTCCGCGCGCTGATCGACGAAGTCTACGCACGCATGACCCAAGGCCCTGAAGCCCTCGCCGCCGCTGGCGCGCCACCGACCGTGGCGCTCGGCTACCGATTGCCCGACGCCGGCATCGCGCGAATGGAGAGCGTGCTCGAACTGATCGCCGCCGAGCCCTTCGACGGCGAGGCCGACCTGCCGCACCTGGCCGAGGAAACCGAGCTGCCCGACGAGGTGCTGTTCCCGCTCTGCGAGGCCCTCGGCCTGCTCGGCTTCGCCCAGGTGGTCGAGGGCGACATCCGCCTCACCCGCCACGGCCGCAACTACGTGACCGCCCGCCAGGCGCGGCGCCAGGACCTGTTCGCACGCCAGTGCAAGGGCCGCGTGTCGCTGATCGGTCATATCCTCGACAGCCTCCACCTGGAGCCAGCCGGCGTGCAGGAAAAGACCGTGCTCGACCGCCTGACCGAATACATGGACGCCGAGGAAGCCGAGCGCGTGCTCAAGGTGGCGATCGAGTGGGGCCGCTATGCCGAACTCTTCGAGTACGACTTCCATACACGCCGGTTGACCCTGGCACGCCAGCCACTGCCGTGAAGAAGTAAAAAAAACCTGTGGGAGCGGGTTCACCCGCGAACACCGGCGAAGCCGGTGCCATCCTGCGCGGTTGCCTGAGCAGTACGTTGCCTGACACCAGGCTGTAGAAGTGCTGCTTCACTGGCTTGCGGTCCACAAAACAGCCAATCAAGTCAACGTTGCCACTTCTAGAATCAGAATATAGATTCTTGTTTTCGCCGCCCTGTCGAGCGCTCGCAAGCAACTCACGGAGAGATAACAAGATGAACAAATGCCCGTTTTCCGACCCCGCGATGATCTGGCAAGACTTCGCGACGGTTCGCGAAGCACCCGGCTTGACCTGGAGCGCCACGATGCAGAAGTGGATCGTTTCGCGGTACGAGGACGTGGTGCAGGTCCTTCACGACCCCGAAACCTACTCGTCTCTCCCCACCGTCCCCGAGATGCCAGCCGAGCTCAAGCAACTGCTCGATGCCAAGGTCCCGGACCGAGGCACGCTGATCGGGCACGACAACCCAACCCACGATCGCCTTCGCGGGGCCGTCAACAGTTTTTTCATGCCGCGCCGCCTCGCCCACTACGAGCCGTGGATAGAAGCGCAAGCCCACGCACTCATCGACGATTTCCACGCGCAGGGTGAAGCGGACTTGCGCACACGCTTTTCCTCCCCCCTGCCGCTCAAGGTCATCAGCCACATCATCGGCCTCGATCCTTCGCACTCCGATCGTTTCTACAACGCCCTGCAGTTCTTTACCGGCCCATCGAGCGAAAAAGCCCAGCCGCTGATCGAACTGCATGAGCACATCATGCAGATCATCGAGCAACGGCGTGATGATCGACGTGACGACTTGATCAGCCATGTGTGGAATGCGCGGGACAGCGGCGAAGCGCCGATGACCGACTTCGAGATGCTTTCGTTGTTTCCGGGCCTCATGCTGGCTGGCCATGAAACATCCGCCAACCTGATCGTGATGGCGCTCGCTCACTTGCTGTCGGAACCGGGCCGCTACGAAGCAGCGCAGCGGGACGACGCCAGCCGGGTACAAGCCATCGAAGAAGCGCTGCGCTATGAGGCGCCTATCACCGGGATGCCGCGCCGGGTTACCCGACCCACCGTGTTGTGCGGTCAGATGCTGCAAACCGGAGACGAACTGTTCCTCGCCTACGGCTCAGCGAATCGTGACCGCTGCCATTTCGCGGATGGCGAGGTATTTCTACCCGATCGTGGTGCTTCTTCTCAGCACATCGGCTTCGGTCAAGGCATTCATGCGTGCCTGGGCGCCCCTTTGGCACGGCTGATACTCAAAGTGGAGATGCGCGTGATCCATGCGCGGCTGCCGGGATTGCGCCTCGCCATCCCTTATGAGGCGCGTCAGTATTTCCCCATGCGTGAAGTTCGCGCGCTGGTAAGCGCCCCATTTGCCTGGGATGTCCTCGACAGCCACCGGCACAAGCCTCGCGCCCCCCTGCCCGAGGTGCCGGCTCCACTGGAGCAGTGGTTGCCCTCGCAAGTCGTCCAGCGCAGGGCAGTTGCCGAGGGCGTCATCGAACTGGCCATCGCTCGCCCGCAAGGCGCCTCGCAGACCTGGCAAGCCGGTGCCCATATCAGCCTGAAGCTTGGCACCGATCTGGTCCGCCAGTACTCCTTGTGTGGAAGCCTCGAGGACGCCGATCTGTGGCGCATTGCCGTCAAGCTGGAACAAACAGGCCGCGGCGGCTCATCACAGATTCATCGACTCTTGCACCCTGGCGCGGCGCTGCACATCACCGCACCGCGCAGTAACTTCCGGCTCATGCCCGGCGATGGGCCCTCCCTTCTGATTGCAGCAGGCATCGGCATCACGCCGATGTTGCCGATGATCGAAGCCCTGCGCTATCGAACTGCGCCATGGCGACTGATCTACATCGGCCGTCGCGAGGAGGAAATGGCCTACGCTCGCGAACTCAAGGCGCTTTATCCGACCCAGGTCACGCTGTGGTTCAGTGCTCGCCACGGGCGCTTCGACCTGGCGCAAACCTTGGGCCGGGAGAGCGCCAGCACGCAGGTCTATGCCTGTGGCCCGCAAACGCTTCTGGATTCACTCAAACCGCTGTGTGCCGAGCTCCGGCTGAAATTGACGGTAGAACACTTCCAGCCACCGGCTCACGACGCGGGCGATGATCAAACGTTCGACGTCGAGCTCGCATCGACCGGTCAACGGATCGCCGTCGGTAAGGATGAAAGTATCCTCAAGGCCCTGGCGCGCGAAGGCATCCATGTCTTGTCGACGTGCCAGGAAGGGACGTGTGGCTCTTGTGAAGTCGGGATCGTCGAGGGCCAGGCTGTGCATCGGGACAGCGTGCTCAGCGCAGAAGAAAAAAGCATGAACCAGAGCTTGATGGTTTGCGTTTCTCGGTGCGCAGGGGGGACCTTGCGTCTTGATCTCTGATGCCTGAATTCGCTGTCGATTTCTGCCCATCTCTGCGGCCAACTACTGGTCGTGAATTGCCGGTTGTGAGTGGCGATATCCGGCTCCAAGCCGTCGCTGAAATAGAACCCTCTTCGTGGATGCCACGCGCACTCTGAGGGAGCGGGTTTAGCGGAGCATCGAACCGCCGCGCAGCAGGCGCCGCGGTGGATGGCACCGGCTGTGCCGGTGTTCGCGGGTAAACCCGCTCCCACAATGGATGGTGGTCGGGCTCAACGGCAGCTCTGGGTCGGTCCATGCCTTGGGGTTAGTGCGGTGTTCTGATGCGTTCGCCGTGAAATGCTCAGAAGTCGTACCGCACGTCCATCATCACATGACGCGGCGCGCCATACTGGCCCCAGCTCCCGGCAATGCCGGAATAGTATTTCTCGTCGAACAGGTTGTTCAGGTTGACCGTGCTCGACAGGTGATCGTTGAAGCGATATCGCGCCATCAGGTTGACCACGCTGTAGTCCTTCTGGGTAACGCGCGCACCGTACCGGCTGAAGTACACCGAATGGCTCGAGTTCCAGTTGACCCCGCCCCCCACGGTCAGGCGCTGCAGGTCGCCGGGGAGCTGGTAGGTGCTCCACAGGCGCACGGTGTCCATCGGCAACTGCGTAGTCAGGCGTGCGCCGTCGGCATCCTCGGTCCGTGAATGGCTGTAGCCAGCCTGAACGTTCCAGCCCTGGCTCAGTTCACCGCCCAGTTCCAGGTCGATACCCTTGGTCTCGGCGCCGCTCACACCGCGGTAGTAGTCCTCGGTTTGATTGGCAGTGCCCGGGATCACGCGAGAGCCGGCGAACTCCGCCACGTTGTCACGCTTGATCAAATAGGCCGCGACGCTGGCGTTGAGGCGTCCCTCATAGAACTCACCCTTCCAGCCGCCCTCGTAGTTCTTGCCTACTACCGGATCGAGAACCTGGCCATTCGCATCGCGGGCATCCTGCGGTTTGAAGATGTCGGTATAGCTGACGTACAGCGACTGCTCCGGCGTCAGGTCGTAGACCAGGCCGGCATAGGGGGTGACCACGCCGCGCTCTTTCATGCTGTACGCGGACGGGGTGCCGTTGGGCAATACCTGCAGGAAGTAGTTGTAGCGGTAGTTGCTGGCACGGGCGCCGAGGATCAGGTGCAGGCTGTCGCTCAGGTTGAAGCGGCTGGCAACGAAATAGCCGCTCTGGCGGGTGCTGACATCGTAGTCCATCACTGGGCTGTAACCGGCCTTGTCAGGCTTGGGCAGTTCATGGTCCCAGTTGTGGAAATCGAGCGAGGTATCGCCGAATTCATCGGAGTGGTGATGGTTGACATAATCGAGGTAGTTGGCGCCGAAAATCAGCTCGTGGCTGCGCCCGAACAACTCGAACGGGCCCTGCAGGGTAGCGTCGACGGCGCGCTGACGTTGGGTGACATCGGCCTTGCTCTGGTCGATCAGCGCTGTGCCGTCGGGGCTGATATTGGAGAAGTTCGACCGGCTGTAGTAAGCCGCGGCGTCCACGTCGCGGTCCACGTTCATGTAGGTGGTGCCAACCTTCAACTGCCAGTCTCCGGCCAATTGCTGCTCGATGCCGATGTTGTAGTTGGTGGTTTCGATACGGTCGACGCTCCAGCGTGAGCCGGAACTGGTGGAGCGCGAGAAGTCGGTCGGGGTACCGTCGTTGTAGATCAGTGGCACGCCCTGGGCACCCGTGGGGCGGTAGCGTTGGTGCTCGATGCTGAGCCGCAACACGGTGCTGTCGCTGAGGTCGGTTTCCAGTGCGCCGTAGGTGATGTCCTTGTCCTGCTGGTACCAGTCCATGAAGGTGTGGTTGAGCTGCTTGGCGGCCACCAGCCGACCGCGCACATTGCCGGTAGCGGTCAGCGGGCCGGAAACGTCGGCCTCCAGGCGCCGGTAGTCCCACGAGCCCACGCCCCCTTGCACATAGGCCTTGAAGTCACGGGTCGGGCGCTTGCGCACCACGTTGACCACGCCGCTGGGGTCACCAGCACCGGTCATCAGGCCGGTCGCGCCACGCACCACCTCGACCCGGTCGTAGATCGCCATGTCCAGCAAGGTGCTGGGCATGGTCCGGGTCTGGTTTTCCTGGTAGGTGGTCACGCCATCGAACTGGTAGGTGTTCAGGGCGCTGCCGCGCGAATAAATGTTGAAGCGCTCGCCGCCGTCCTGGGACATGGTGACACCAGGCGTTTCCTTGAGCACGTCGGCCATGGTGGTGAGGTGCTGGTCATCCATGCGCTGGCGCGTGATCACGCTGATTGACTGCGGGGTTTCACGCATCGACAGGTTCATCTTGGTGGCAGTGCTGGTCACTGCGGTGGTGTACGAGCCGGTGCCTTCGGTGGTCTCACCCAGGCCGTCGGCGTTGATGCTGGTGGCGCCCAGTTCCAGCGCACCACTGGCGGTACTCTGTGCAATCAGCCGGTAGCGGTCGCGCGCCACCTGCACAGGCTGCAGGCCGGTGCCGGCCAACAGCAACGACAGGCCCTGGGCGACGCCATGGTCACCGCGCAGGCCCGGGCTGCGCAGGCCACTGGATAGCTTGGCGTCCACCGCCACCATGACCCCGGCTTGCTGGCCAAACTGCGCCAGGGCGCTGTCGAGGCTGCCGGGGGCAATGTCGAAACGGCGGCTGCCGGCTTGCTCGGTAGCCGCCGAGACGGCCTGAACAGGTAGCTGGAAGGTGGCCATGGCAAGGCCGATGACCAGCGGGCGCAGGCGGGTAGCGAGCGGGGTGAGACGAGACTGCATTGAGGCGATCCTTGGCAGACAGTGGGCGAATCAGAAGGGGTTTGCCTGTCTTGATGCGCGAGAATTGGAAATCTGCCCGCCGATGGCGATTTTTTTCGATGCCGCTTCTGGGCCTTTCATGCACCGGCTCAAGCCGGCAGCACATTCACCCAATACCCCAGCACCCGCTGCACCCGCACAGGCAGTACCTGGCTCAGCAAGTCCAGGCTGGCATCGGGTTCATCGAGCGAGAATGTGCCGGTCAATTGCAGCCCGGCAACGCGCGGGTCCCAGCGCAGCACGCCTTTGCGGTAGCGGTCCAGTTCCGTCAGCAGTTGCTCCAGCGGCATGCGCTCGGCGACCAGTTGGCCGTGGGTCCAGGCGTCGGCGCCCAGCGCCAGTGGCACCGGCGCATCAGCGCGGGAGGCACCGAAGGCCTGCTGCCAACCCGCAACCAGCTCGCTGTGGGCGCCCTGGCCATACTCCACCAGCGCCCCGCCCTCCAGTAACTGCACCAGGGTCGAACGTGGCTGCTGATGCACGATCAGCCGCGTGGCGCCGCCTGGCAGCACCCGGGCCTGGGCAGTGCGCAGGCTGACCTGGGCCCCCTGCTCCACCTCCAGCAGCACCCGCCCACGGTTGAGCGTGAGCACGCGCATGCCTGCCACCCGGTCGCTGTCCAGCGCGCTGCCAGCGTCGAGCTGCAGGGAAAGGCCGGCGTCCAGCTGCCAGCGGTGGCGTTCCCCGGTGGCCGTGGTGAGGTCGCTGAACAGCCCCGGCAACAGGCTGCGCTGGTGCACGCTGTAACCGCCGGCCAGCATCACACCAGCGCCCGCAAGGCCGGTGAGCACTGCCCTGCGCGTGACCTGCGCTCGCGCGTGCAACAGCGTGCGCGCATTCGCCGCGCCAAGCCCGTTGGCCCCTTCTCGCAGGCCCTGGCCCAACCCTGCCAGGCGCTGCCAGGCCAGTTCATGCTCAGGGGATTGCTGGCGCCACTGCGCACAGGCCATGTGTTCGCCCGCGCTGCACGCCCCAGACTGCAAGCGGACCATCCACAGCATCGCCTGCTCCAGCACGTGCGGGTCGAGGCGCGGGGGCACCGCCGGGCCGCCGCTCACTGGCCGTACACCGCGGCGTAGCAATGGCGGTAGGCCTTGAGCATGTCCTTTTGCACCATGTTCACCGTCAACCCCAACTGTTCGGCGATCTCGGCATAGGCCAGGCCATCGAGCTGGGACAGCAGGAACACCTCACGTACCCGCTTGCCCAGCCCATCGAGAATCTGCCCCACGGCGTCCAAGGCCTCCAGCACCAGCAGCCGGGTTTCCTCCGACGGCTGAAGCAGCGGGTCGAGCCGGGCCAGGCTGTCGAGGTAGGCCCGTTCGAGCGCCTGGCGGCGAAAATGCTGCAGGCACAGGCGCCCCGCCACCGTTGCCAGGTACGCGCGTGGCTCGCGCAGGTGCGCCGGCAGTTCGCTGCGCAACAGCCGCACGAACGTGTCCTGGGCGAGGTCGAGCGCCTGCTCGCGGTCGCCCAGCTTGTTGCGCAACAAGTTGACCACCCAGCTGTGGTGCCGCAGGTACAGGTCGCCAATGGCCTGGCGGTCGACGGGGGGCATGGCACGAGCCTCCGGAAGTCAAATGAAGAAAAGTCGCGCATGATAATACTTATCATTAATGCGATTCCAGACGGCCCTCCCCACCCACTACGCTAATGAGATAGATTATTATTCAAATCCTCTCACGCTTGGCCTCGCGCAATGCCAGAAACGTCTTCCAGTCAGTCACTGCACCAGTTGTACCTCGATAACCACGGCTGGCTGCAGCAATGGCTGCGGCGCAAGACCGGCTGCCGGGAACAAGCCGCTGACCTGGCCCAGGACACCTTCATGCGCTTGCTTGGCCAGCGCAAGCTCGAAGAGCTGAAACAGCCCAAGGCCTATTTGAGCCGCATCGCACGCAGCCTGATGATCGACCAATTCCGCCGTCGCCAGCTTGAGCAAGCCTACCTGCAGAGCCTGGCGGCGCTGCCCGAACCTGTGGAAATTTCTGCGCAGGAACGCAGCAGCATCCTGGAAACCTTGCTGCAGATCGACCGGATGCTCGATGGCCTGCAGCCAAGAACCCGCACGATCTTTCTGCTGGCTCAGCTCGATGGCTTGAGCCATGTGGCCATCGCTCGGCAGTTGAATGTGTCCGCCAACACCGTCAGCAAGCACTTCGTGCGGGCCATGGCGCATTGCCTGCTGCTGATCGGGGACTGAGGCGTGAGCGCTGAACTTGACCTGAAAACCCTGGAAATCGCCGCGCAGTGGTATGTGGACCTTGCCGATGACAGTGAGGCCATACGCGAAGCCCATCGCCAATGGCTGCTTGATGACCCCCGTCATGCCCAGGCCTGGGCACGGGTGGAACGGCTCCAGGCTGCATTCGGCCGGCTTGAACCGCGCGCAGCGCGCCCCGCACTGCAATGCGCCCAGGCCAACCGCCGTGCGGTTCTGAAGGTGCTGGCGCTGCTGGTAGGGAGCAGCGGCTTGATCAGCCTCGGCGCGCACACGCAAGCATGGCGCAAGATGATGGCCGACTACTCGACCGGTACGGGCGAGCGCTTGCCCGTGACGCTGGCCGACGGCAGCCAACTGCTCCTCAATACCGGCACCTCGCTGGATATTTCGTTCGACGAAAACCTGCGACACGTGCTGCTGCGTGAAGGGGAAGTGTTCATTCAGACCGCGCCTGACCCCTTGGCCCGGCCCTTCATCGTGAGCACTGCATTTGGTGACCTGCACGCCTTGGGCACGCAGTTCCTGGTGCGCATTCACCCAACCCATGGGCGCGTCGCTGTGCTCGAACACGCCGTCGAATGGCGCTCACCGCGCTCAGCCAATGCGCCTGTACGGGTCAACACCGGTCAGCAGTTGGACTTCACCGCACACGGCGCAGACGTGCCTGAGCCGCTGGCCAAGGGCGCAGACGCCTGGCGCAACAACCTGCTGGTGGTCAGTGACTGGCGCCTGGCGGATGTGATTGCCGAGTTGTCACGGTATCGCGCAGGGCACCTGGGCTGCGATGGCCAGGTGGCTGGGCTGAGGATATCGGGGAGCTTCCAGCTGGGCGACATCGATGTGGTGCTGGACAACCTGAGCGCGATGCTGCCCATCCGGCTGCGTCGATTCACACGCTACTGGACCCAGGTGGAACCTGCCTGAACATTTTTCTGCATCAGGTGTTGGAGCTTTTCCTTCTCGCTCGGCTTAACCAGTACAGGCGCAAAGACGCCGGATACTTGCCATCGACGAAGGACCCCACATGTCACGTAGCAGCATGCTGTACCCTCCTTGCAAAGCTCGCCTGCTGAGCGTCACCTTGCGCGGCGCCCTGTGCACCACTGCGATGTTACCCGTGCTCATGGCCGCCCCGGCCTGGGCGCAGGCAGCCAATGCCGAGTACGATTTCGCCATTGCCAGCAGCCCCCTGGAAGACGCAGTGGCCGACTATTCGCGGGTTGTGGGGGTGACGGTATCGTTCGACCCAGCAGCTGCCCGGGGCCGGCGCTCGCCTGGCGTGCACGGGCATTTCAGTGCCGGCGCAGCGCTTGAACGCTTGCTGATGGGCACCGGCATGCAGGCGGCGCGACATGCAGAAGGCAGCTACACACTGCAACCGGTCGATGTTCAGGCAAGTGCAATCGAGCTCGGCGCAACAACGGTATCGAGCACAGGCCTTGGCGGTACTACCGAAGGCACGGGTTCCTACACCACCGGGACCGCCTCGATGCTCAAGGGCAATACCCGGCTCAAGGACATTCCACAGTCCGTTTCCGTCATCACGCACCAGCAGATGCAGGACCAGAACATCAAGACCGTCGACGACGCGATGATGGAAACACCGGGCATCAGCAAGTCGGTGACCAACGCCGGAAACCATGTGTTCCTGTCGCGTGGTTTCGAGATTCGCAACTACCAGTACGACGGCATCCCGATGGGATACTGGGCCAAGGGCGGTGCTGGCAAGCAGGCTGACATGGCCATGTACGACCACGTCGAGGTACTGCGCGGGGCAGCCGGCATGCTGATCGGCGCAGGCGACCCCAGTGGCACGGTCAACCTGGTGCGCAAACGCCCCACTGACGACTTCCGCCTGGACGTTGCTGCACAGGCTGGGTCCTGGAATGACTACCGCACCGAGCTGGATGTAAGCGGCCCGCTGAGCGATGACAAGCGCTTGCGCGGACGCACCGTGCTCTCGTACGAAAGCAAAGACTACGCCTACGACAGAAGCCATACGGAAATGCCGTTCTTCTACGGCGTCATGGATTTTGCCCTGGCCGAAGATACCGTGGTTGCCGCCGGCCTGCGCTATCAACGGGCGTGGCAACCACGGGTGTGGGCGGGCAACCTGCCAGGCTCGAACAACGGCACCAACCTGCACCTGTCACGCTCCACCGGCCTGGCGCCTGACTGGGCACGCGAACGGGATGAAACCTACGAGTTCTTCGTCGACGTAAAGCATGACTTCAACGAAGACTGGCACGGCAAGATCGGTATCAATCATCTTCAGATCAGGGACAACTACCGCAGCGTATGGGTGTTGGGCTCCGTGGCACCCTCGACCCTGACTGGCGCACGGCTTACCCCGTACTACTCTGGGGGCATGAGCCGCGCAACCGGCCTGGATGCAAACCTCACCGGCACGTTCGAAGCCTTCGGGCTGGAACACCGGGTGATCATCGGCGCCAACTACCTCAACGAAAGCGAAAACTACGCCCAAGGGTATGGCACAGGCTATCCGATCAATTTCAACGCCCTGGATGTCAACGTACCGAAACCCACCCGCATCAACCTGTCACCGGCCAATGACGAAACGATCAACAAGGGCCTCTACGGCAACGTCAACCTGCAACTGGCCGAGCCGCTGCATGTGATCCTCGGTGGCCGTGTGAGCGAGTACAGCTATGACGAAGTGTTCGCCGGGCAGCCAACCTCGGCACAAGAACATGGCCAGGTCACGCCCTACGCTGCCGTGCTGTACGACCTGACGCCTGAGTGGACGCTCTACACCAGCTACACCGACATCTTCAACCCGCAGTACAACTACAAAAGTGCAACGGGCGGTGCGCTGAAACCCACCACCGGCTACAACTACGAGGCCGGTATCAAGGGGGAACTGTTCGATGGCCGCCTCACCACTTCGTTGGCAGCGTTCTATACCCGTCAGAAAGACCGTGCGCAAAAGCTCGATGAGAATGAGTGCTCGGCCAGTCGGCCGACCTGCTACACCGTGGGCGGCGAAGTCGAAAGCAAAGGCATCGAACTGCAGGCCAGTGGTGAACTGCTTGAGCGTTGGCAGGCCAGCGTCGGCTACACCTATAACCATCAGGTATACGTCAAGGACATCAGCGAAAGCGGCAAGAACTTCAACAGTTCAACCCCCAGGCACCTGCTGCGCGCCTACACCAGCTACCAGTTTGCCGGCCCCTTGGAGCGTTTGACGGTGGGCGGTGGCATCACGGCGCAAAGCGACACGTACTACCTGAGCGGCGCCTATACCTATGCGCAGAGTGGTTATGCGGTCGGGAATGCCTTCGCGCGCTACCAGTTGGACGATCACTGGAACGTTCAGCTCAACGCCAACAATCTCTTCGACCGCTACTACTACGAAGATCAGGGCGGCCGCCGCTATGGCACCCCGCGTAACTACACGGTGACCGTGCGCGGCAGCTTCTGACGTTTACCGCTGCGCAGCAGCCTGCACCTTCAGAACCTGTACTTGAGGCTCATCATCACGTTCCTGGGCATGCCATAGATGCTTTCACCGCGTACCGGGCTGTCGCCGATGCTGGCGTAGTAGCGGCGGTCGAACACGTTATTGAAGTTGACCTGGGTTTCCATGTGCTCGGTCGGGTTATAGCCGAGCATCAGGTCCACCAGGCTATAGCCGGACTGTTCGATGGTGTAACCCGTGCCCTTGTTGTAAACCCGGCTCTGGGTGTAGAGCGTCCCACCCACGCGCCACCGCTCCATTGGCCCAGGCAGTGCGTAGGTGGTGGTGAGCTTGAACAGGTGGCGTGGCAGGTCGGTATCGAAGTTCTTGCCTTCGTTGGCCGCGTTGCTGTCGCGCACGGTCTTGACCGCGTTGAAGGTATAACCCCCGCCCACCTGCCAGCGAGGCGTCAGTGCGCCCTGCAGCTCAAGGTCGATGCCCTGGCTGCGCACCTTGCCCGAGGCGCCGTAGCAGGCGACTCCGGTGTTACCGCATTGGGCATCGCTGAGCTGGAAGGCACGGTTGACCTGGTTCATGCGGTACACCGCCAGGGTGCCGTTGAGCAAACCCTCGAACCACGCCCCCTTGAGCCCTACTTCGTAGTTCTTGCCCACCACCGGTTCAATCAGGCTGCTGTCAGCGGCGCGGTAGTTCTGTGGCTTGAAGATATCGGTGTAGCTGGCGTACACCGAATACTGCTCGTTCAAGTCATAGACAAGCCCTGCGTATTTGGTGACGTTGCGGGTCACCTTGTAACTGGCGTGCCCCGGCGTGCCGTTGCTCCAGTAGTAGTCGGTGGAGTAGTCGTACCAGTCCAGTCGGCCACCGAGAATCAGCGTCAGCGGGTCGGCCAGTTTGAAGCGTACCGTGCTGTACAAACCTTTCTGGTTGATATCAATCGCCTGGCGGTCGCTGTCGCGCGGGGAGCGCGTCTTGGCAATGCTCGACGGGTCCCAGCTGTTCACGTCGATGCCGTTGGCCAGGATGCGGTAGCTGGCACCGTTGTACAGGTACTTCTCCTGGTAGCGGCTGGTGCCCACCACCAGTTGATGCTCGCGCCCGAACAACTGGAACGGGCCACTGGCGAACAGGTCGTAGCTGCTCTGGCGGTCGTGGTACATTGCGTCGGCCAGTTGCAGGTTGAAGACGTTGTTCAGGTTGGGATCGATCACCTTGGTGGCGGCAAGGTCAAGGGTGCTCCAGGTCTTGTTGACGTTGAACTGCAGCTTCCAATCGCGGGCCAGGCGCTGTTCGAGGCTGAGAAACGCCATTTCGCTGGTCTTGTCCCAGAAGTCCCAGTCGGTGCCCAGGTAGGTCGACCGCGACAGGTGCAGGTCACTGCCGTTCGCAGCCATCGGCAGGCCACCCCAGGTCGTGTTCTGGTTGTCTTTCTGGCGCGAGGCGCCAACGGTAAGGGTGGTGGCATCGCTGAGGTCCGCCGCCAGTACGCCATAGAACAGGCCCCGCTCGGTCTCGGCGTGGTCCTGGAAGCTGTGGTAGTCCTGATAGGCGCCCACCATTCGCCCGCGCAGGCTCCCCTGTTCGTTCAACGGGCCGGATACGTCGACTTCACCACGGTAGCGGTCCCAGCTGCCGCCGCTCACCTGGACACTGGCCTGGGGCGTGGCAGTGGGCTGCTTGCGGACCATGTTGATCGACGCCGATGGGTTGCCGGCGCCCTGCATCAAGCCGGTGGAACCGCGCACCACCTCGACACGGTCGAACATGGCCATGTCGGCGGCGTCCACGGCGTCCGAGCCGCCACCGCCGGTGGTGGTGGGCACGCCGTCGTACATCAGGTTGTCGATCAGCGTCCCGCGGGCGTAGTAACGCTGGCGGTCGGCGCCGAGCATCTGCACGGTCAGCCCCGGGGTGGTCTTGACCACATCGTTGAGCGAGTTGAGCTGCTGATCGTCAATGCGCTGGCGGGTGATGACCGTTGCCGATTGCGGGGTTTCTTTCAAGGTCAACGGCAGCTTGGTCGCACCGCGAAGGGGGCCGGTCGTATACGAGCCGCTGCCTTCGCTGGTTTCGCCCAGGCCACTGCTGTTCACCGTGGTGGCATCCAGTTCCAGGCTATCGCCGGCAGGGGCTGCGATCAGCCACACCGCACCTTGGGTATCCAGGCTCAGGCCACTGCCCATCAGCACCATGCGCACCGCCGATTCGGTGTCGTAGCGCCCTTTGAGCGCTGGTGCGGATTTTCCAGCGACGGTTCGCTCGTCGAAGGCCAGGCTCACTCCGGCCTGCAAGCCAATCTGGCGCAGGGCCTGGGACAGAGGCTGGGCAGGCAAGTCGAAGTCGAAGCTCGCGGCAACGGCCGGAATGCTCAGAACCAGGGCCGAGCCTACGACCAGGCTTCGGGAGGCGTTGTACAGCATGGGGCATCTCTCGTTGATGGGATAGATACTCCCTGACGCAGGAGCGCCACGTTTCCCTGATGTCCGCTGCAAAAAAAACTAACGGGGCAAGAGCCAGGTGGCGTCTTCACGCGTTTGCAGGGTGGCGTTGGCCAAGGCTGGCAGGGTCTGGACGAACGTTTCGACATCCCCCAGTTGCACTACCGCCGATAGCCGCTGCGGTGACTGGCCGAAGACCATCAGGGGGCGCCGCAGGTAGCGTGACAGCACCGCAGCCACCTCCTGCAGGCTGGCGTCCTCGAAGCTGAGGTTGCCGTCAGCGAAGCTGAATGCCGCCGCTGCCGAACGGTGCAGGCGGGTGAGCTGCCCAGCGGCGTTGCAGCGCACTACCTGACCGGCTTCGAGCAGCGCCTGCTCGGTGTCACTGTCGACCTGCACGCGCCCGTGCTCGACGCTGACTTGCACCTGCTCAGGCAGGCGCTCGACCACAAAGCGTGTGCCCAATACCCGCACCCGGGCCAACCCGGCCTCGACCAGAAACGGCCGTTGGCTATCGCGTTGCACGCCGAAGATCGCCCGCCCGTGCAACAGCACCAGGTGCCGCTCCTGGCGGGTAAAGCGCACCAGCAAGCGTGTGTCGGCGTCCAGGGTCAGCTGGCTGCCGTCCGCCAGTTCGACCGTCAACTGCTCGGCGATACCGGTGGCGTAACGCAGCTCGCGCCCGACCAGGCGCGACCATGCCAACCAGCCCCCAAAGCCCGATATCGCCAGCAGCCCAAACAAACTGCCACCGAGCAACCTGCGGCGCTTTACGCCCTCCATCGCCCCCGCCAACGCCTGGGTCTGCGAGGTATGGGCAAAACCCTCCCACAGGTCGGTGAACGCCTGGTACTCCTCGGCGTGCCGTGGGTCGGCCGCCAGCCATTGGGCAAAGCTGGCACGCTCAGGGTGGTCACTGGGCAATTCGAGCAGGCGGGCAAACCAGCGTGCGGCCTGGTGGCGGGCATCCGTCACGACAACAGCGCCCGGGCCGCACGCAGGTCGAGCATTGCGCGAATCAGGTGACGCTCCACCGCCGACAACGAAATCCCCAGCAGCGTGGCGATTTCCGGCTGCCGCCGGCCTTCGATCCGGGCCAGCCAGAACACTTCTCGGCACCGCGGTGGCAGGCAATCGAGAATGCGTTGCAGCGCGTCCAGGCGTTGGGCCAGGTCTGCCAGGTGTTCAGCCGACGGAGCAACAGCGCCTTGGCCGGAGACGGTCATCAATGGCTCAAGCGTGCCTTCGCCCTCGGGCAGCCCGACATAGCGGCGCGCCTCACGGAAATGGTCGATCAGCACCGAGTGGGCGATGCGCCGCAGGTAGGCATTGGGCTGCTCGATGGGCCGCCGCTGAGACGCCAGCACGAAGCGCACGAAGGCATCGTGCAGCACATCACATGCGCGTTGCATGCACTGGGTGTGCCGCCCAATCCCCAGCAGCAGGTCGGAATATGCCCACTGCAAGTTAATGCCTTTCCACTCCATTGCACGGCCCCCACACTCAGCAAGAGCGCGGATCATAGGCCGCTGCAACCCTCAGGGCAAATGGGAATCATTCTTTACAGCGAGTTTATGGCTAGCCGCTCCATGATCTTCCCCTGCTGATCAGGCACACACCTCCAGTCCGGCGCCGCCTTGGTAGGAGCTCGCGATGGGGCGCGCAGCGGACCCGAAGTTTCACACTGTATAAGCGGCTCGTCGTCTGCGTCACCGTAGGGTTGGGTTGGTGGAGTCCTGTCATAATGGTCATACGTACCTGGGGAATGGAGCCATGCCATTAGAAAAGCCTGCTCATACCTTCCAGGAAAATATTCTCGAAAGCCGCTTGACCAGGGAGAACGATCGTTCTACTCTGACTACATGGATAAGCCAATGACCGAAACACGCGAAAAAATCCTAGCTACTGCCGAAAAGCTGATTTACGAAAATGGTATTCACGCCACTGGCATGGACCTTTTAGTGAAGACCTCGGGCGTAGCGCGTAAAAGTATTTATCGCTATTTTGCGAATAAAGACGACGTAGCAGCAGCGGCACTGAATGCTCGCGATGTGCGCTGGATGCAGTGGTTCAGGAGCGAGTGCGAAAAAGCTCACGCCCCAAAAGAACGTATTCTTAGCATTTTTGACGTACTAAAGAGCTGGTTCGAGTCTGACGGTTTTCGGGGATGTGCTTTTATTAACACAGCCGGGGAAGTTGGCGACGCCGAAGACCCTATTCGACAGATTGCAAAGCTGCATAAGCAAAAGCTACTCGACTACACGCTGGAGCTGACCAACCAATTAGGTGTCGACGAACCGGTGGTCTTGGCCAAGCAGTTCTTCGTGCTCATAGAGGGCACCATAACCGTGGCCCGTGTGATGGGTGATTATTCCGCTCTCGAGAGTGCAAGAGAAGTAGCTGAGATTTTGCTTAAACATAGCGCGGCACAATAGCGCCTAAAACTTCAGTAACACCAACACAACTGAATCATCCAAAAGATTGGAGGCACCACCATGTCTAACGAACCCGTTCGTCCGCCACTTCCTCCTTTCACTCGCGAGTCGGCGATTGAAAAGGTCCGGCTCGCTGAAGATGGTTGGAATACCCGTAATCCTGAAAAGATCGCCTTGGCCTATACGCTGGACACCAAATGGCGTAACCGCGCCGAGTTCGCAACCAATCGCGAAGAGGCCCAGGGCTTCCTGACTCGCAAGTGGAAGAAAGAGCTGGACTACCGTCTGATCAAAGAGCTCTGGGCCTTCACCGACAATCGCATTGCCGTCCGCTATGCCTACGAGTGGCATGACGATTCGGGCAATTGGTTCCGCTCCTACGGCAATGAAAACTGGGAGTTCGAAGCAGATGGCCTGATGCACCGCCGTTTCGCCTGCATCAATGACATGCCCATCAAGGAAAGCGAGCGCAAGTTCTTCTGGCCGCTGGGTCGTCGTCCGGATGATCACCCAAGCCTGAGTGATCTGGGCCTGTAAGCGCCACACCTGTTCTAATTTTTTGTAAAACCGTCAGGGTAAGTATTCAACTTCTACCACTGACGGGGTTGTCGGCTTCGCACCATCAGCCGCTACTTGAAATTCTAAAGCATTTCTACAACTGACTCTAATTGCACTGGCCTAGCTTTACGAACTCTAACTCTATTGTTATATCCACTTAGTTTGGAGGCACCACCATGCCCAAGGAACAACCTCGTCCGCCACTTCCTCCTTTCACTCGCGAATCGGCAATTGAAAAAGTCCGACTTGCTGAAGATGGCTGGAATACCCGCAACCCTGAAAAGATTGCACTGGCCTATACGCTGGATACCAAATGGCGTAACCGCGCCGAGTTTGCAACCAATCGCGAAGAGGCCCAGGGATTCCTGACTCGCAAGTGGAAGAAAGAGCTGGACTACCGTCTGATCAAAGAGCTCTGGGCCTTCACCGACAACCGCATCGCCGTCCGATATGCCTACGAGTGGCACGACGATTCGGGCAACTGGTTCCGCTCCTACGGTAACGAAAACTGGGAATTCGAAGCTGATGGTCTGATGCACCGCCGCTTCGCCTGCATCAACGACATGCCGATCAAGGAGAGCGAGCGCAAGTTCTTCTGGCCACTGGGTCGTCGCCCTGACGATCACCCAAGCCTGAGCGACCTGGGCCTGTAAGTAATCCCGAACCTGATCCTTTGCGCCGAAAGGATCAGGTTTCTTGTTTTGCAGAAATTTCTCTTCGCAGTTCCGTCTTCAACGCCCCCCTCCATTCTCCCCCATGAGCGCCCCGCAGCGCGTTAACTCCGTGGCATTACGCCAACCCCCGACAACTGCCGAGTGATCCGCACTGACTGACATCGCTCGTGAACACGACCTATGCCGTCACGCGTAGCCTTGTTCATCAAGTCCGGCAGATACCTCTTTAGCCACCTCAATGAAAACCTGGACCGCCGCGCTTAGAAAAGCGTCTTTGCGTCGCATGAGTGCGGCGGTTCGTTGCAAGCGCTTCGGCTCCAGCGCGATTGCTACCAGATCGTCATGGGCCAAGGTGATTTTGGCAGGTAATAAGGTCGCCAGATTCGTCCGGCGAACGATTTCAATCACTGCGCCAAGTGCGTTGGCCTCCATCTGCACCTTGGGACGAATCGCATGTTTTCGGCAGTAACGGTCGATCTGTTCGCGGGTAGCGAACTCTTCACTGAGCAGAACCAAAGACTCGGCACTCAAGCCTTGGAGGCCGATGATTTTTTTGTCGGCCAGGCGGTGTTTGCGGCTCACCACTAAAGCCATGGTTTCTTTAAGCAAAGGGATGGCATCGATGTCTGGTGTGTTTACTTCATCGAACGCGATCCCCACGTCCAGTTCGCCTGCCAAAAGCAGCTCTTCTATGCGCTCCTGGGAAAGCTCTCTCAGGTTGAGAGTAATTTTGGGGTATCGGGAGTGAAATGCCTCGATCACGGGCCCAATAAGATAGGTCGTAAACGTCGGCGTCACAGCCACTCGCAGTGAGCCGCGCGTGAGGTCGCTCACGTCGTGGATGGCACTTTTTGCTTCGCGCAATTCCTGATCCGCACGGCGCGCATAAAGGAGATAGACGTCTCCCGCGTCAGTCAGGCGCGTTGTGCGACCGGAGCGGTCGAACAACTGGGCTCCAAGGCTTTCTTCCAACTGCCTCACCTGCTGAGAAAGGGCTGGCTGAGATACATGCAGCGCTGCTGCGGCCTTAGTGAAGCTGAGGTGTTCCGCAACCGCGAGGAAATATTGGATGTGTCGAGCCAGCATGCCTTAACCCATAAGATAATCTGATTCACCTCATAATAAATGAGACTTTTACCTTATACCACACGTTGCTTAATCTTTGTTTCACACACAGCAAACATTGAGACAGCAACCATGAAAGCGATCATCGACGGTTTTCTGAAATTCCAAAAAAACGCCTTCCCTGAGCGCGTCAAACTGTTCAGGGACCTGGCCAACCAGCAAGCCCCGAAGGCGCTGTTCATCTCCTGCTCCGACAGCCGACTGGTGCCTGAGCTGGTCACCCAGCGCGAGCCAGGCGACCTGTTCGTCATCCGCAACGCCGGCAACATCGTTCCTTCGTATGGCCCGGAGCCAGGCGGCGTTTCGGCCTCGGTCGAATACGCAGTTGCTGGCCTCAACGTCGCCGATATCGTGATCTGCGGCCACTCCGACTGCGGTGCAATGACCGCCATTGCCACCTGCAAGTGCCTTGATCACATGCCCGCTGTAGCTGGCTGGTTGCGGTACGCCGACTCGGCCAAGGTGGTGAACGAAGCGCGCCAGCATGCGGACAAGCCAAGCAAAGTCGCTTCGATGGTGCGTGAAAACGTCATCGCGCAGTTGGCAAATATCCAGACCCACCCATCCGTTCGCCTGGCCCTTGAAGAAGGCCGCGTGACCTTGCATGGCTGGATCTACGACATCGAGACCGGACGTATCGACGCCTTTGATGGCACCACCGGAACCTTCGTGTCCCTCGCAGAAAACCCAGAAGTCCACGCCGTCTCCCACCAAGCCAGGCACGTTGCCTGAAACCTGAACCTGCACTGCACCTTACCTATCCAGGAGATTCACCATGATCCAGACTCAAGCTACCCGCACCGCTCGCCAGGAACTGACGGAAACTATCATTCTGGCAAAGGCCCGAAAGGACCTCTCCTTCGCACAGATCGTTGAAGGCACCGGCCTATCTGAAGCGTTCGTGACTGCTGCCCTGCTGGGCCAGCACCCACTGCCTGCCGACGCCGCCAAGGTCGTGGGCAAGAAACTCGACCTCGATGCCGATGAAGTCGCCCTGCTGCAATCGATGCCCATCCGCGGCAGCTTCTTCGACGGTATCCCGAGCGATCCGACCATCTACCGCTTCTATGAAATGATGTCGGTCTACGGCACCACCCTCAAAGCTCTGGTCCACGAGAAGTTCGGCGACGGCATCATCAGTGCCATCAACTTCAAGCTGGACATCAAGAAGGTCGAAGATCCTGACGGTGGCCACCGCGCGGTGATCACCCTGGACGGCAAATACCTGCCTACCAAACCTTTCTGATGTAACTCAGCCCGGCGTCTAGAGGCGCCGGGCCAACCCCTGACTTTTATGACGACCGAGCGCCACTTGGATGCTCCGGCCTTCTAACGCCTTCAGTACAGGTGATTACGATGAAACTGTTACTCGTTTTGTTCCTAGGCTGCTTTGGTTCGGTTGCGATGGCCGATGACCAGGTGACACAGACTGCACAGGTTACGGTCGAGCCCTATCGTTACTCTCAGACCCTCGATATCGCACGCGTTGTGGCTACTAATCCGGTACCCAACGTCTGCGATGTAGTGCCTGTGCAGCTGACTTACGACGATTCCAAGGGCGATCGGCACATCATGGAGTACCGCATTATGGGGAATGGTTGTTCCAATAACTAACCTGCACCGACACACCTACCTGATGGCCAGCCCTTGGGCATCAAGGTCGGTGCGATTGGGTAAGGCCTACGCCTTATTAGTCCTGCATGGACGGGGATACCACACAAAAGATCGCTGTGAACCCTCTGGTATCCACCAAAGCGATATCCGTCCGAATATCACCGCCACCAGATTACCGGCCATAGCTCAGGAACTTGAACCATGAAATTGTCACGCACACTCACCGCAGGCCTACTTGCCATCAGTTGAAGGGCCTGCCTCCGGCTTTGGTTCAGACTGCTGAAATGGACGTGCTGCGCGATGAAGGTGAAGCATACGCCCGTAAGCTGAATGCTGCTGGTGTGCCGGTAACTGCCGTGCGCTACAACGGCATGATCCATGACTACGGCCTCTTAAACGTACTCGCCAAGGTTCCCAGTGTACGAGACGCGATGGATCAGGCCGCTCAGGCGATCAAGCAGCATCTCGAGTAACCCTCGTCTGCAACGAAGCGGTGATTTACAGCGTTAAGCAGTGGTTTCAGTGATTTATACGGCGTGTGGATCCCTTGATTTCCTAGGCTACTCAAAACTATTTTGAGATTGGGACGCGTCCAGGAAATCAAGGCGATTCCTTCGGTCACGACTGACTGAAATCGACCCAGAACAGCCGGTGGTAAGCACAAAACTTGATAATGACACACTGTGTCATTATTATTTATTTGTGTCCTGGTGACGGACACACACTTCTTTCAACCTGCCACCGTTGTCGAGAGCCCTCTCATGAAAGTCCATTTCATCGTTCACGAATCGTTTGAAGCCCCTGGAGCGTATGAGGCCTGGGTGCAGGCGCGCGGCTACGATGCCAGCTATTCACGCGTCTACGCCAATGAGGCTCTGCCAGGGGATGCGAACAACATCGACCTACTGGTCGTACTGGGTGGGCCGCAAGACCCCGCCACCACCGTTGAACAGTGCCCGCACTTCGATGCCGCCGCTGAGTGCCGCCTGATTGGCCAAGCCATCGCTGCAAAGAAAGCAGTAGTCGGTATTTGCCTGGGTTCGCAGCTCATCGGTGAAGCGCTGGGCGCCCAGTTTGGCCACAGCCCGGAAAAGGAAATCGGGAAATATCCGATCACCCTGACGGCAGAAGGCAAAGCCAACAGCAAAGTCGCTCACTTTGGCGATGTCCTCGAAGTCGGCCATTGGCACAACGACATGCCAGGCCTTACTGTGCACGCAAAGATTCTCGCGGTGAGCGAAGGCTGCCCCCGTCAGATCGTCGAGTACGGTAATTTGGTCTACGGATTCCAATGCCACATGGAGTTCACCCACGAAGTCATCGAGCGGCTGATCGGGGCTTGCGAACCTGAACTGCTTACGCTCACCGACCGTCGCTTCGTACAGCAGCCAGCCGCGCTGCGTGCCAACGACTGGGATGAGATGAACCAAAAACTGTATATTTTCCTCGACAAGCTGATCGCCGAGTACCAGGCAACGTAAGATCCGACTTGCTCTGCGGAGGTCGGCCCTGGAAACGGATCTGCCTGGCACGGTCGTTGCCATGTTTACGGGGCAGACCGCCCCACATAGATAGCATCTCGTTTGAGGGCGACTGCGCCCTGTTCAATGGCCGCAATGGGTCGAGAGCTGCCGGTCGCGAGTGACCGCTATCGACCCTTTGCTGCCGTTGAGCCCAATAGCAATCTTGTGGGAGCGGGCTTGCCCGCGAAGCAGGCACCGCGGTGGGTGGCACCGGCTGTGCCGGTGTTCGCGGGCAAGCCCGCTCCCACAGAGTCAGCATTTCGCTTGCTGGTGATAGGTAGTGACGGAATGTCTGCTATGGGTCGATTGTTGTCCCACGTAGACAAGCTGGTATCAGCCCAGACACTGTTCGCTATCATCGAACCGCTCGGGAAAGTTTCGCAACAGAGGCTTCACTGTCTCGGGTGACCACTCCCCATGAATCATCATTTCCCCTCCCTCGCAGTTGATCGCGTCGCCCATTGCCGTAAAATCGCGCGCCCTGAATTCAGAAGGCATGGCGAGAGGGAGCTTCGATGCAACGGGTGATGATTATTGGTCAGCCAGGGTCAGGGAAAAGCACCCTGGCACGTAAACTTGGCGAGCGCACAGGCTTGCCGGTCGTACATATCGACACCATCCATTGGCAGCCAGGGTGGGTCGAGCGCAGCAGGGACGAGAAGACGCATCTTTGCCATGAGGTCGAGGCCCGCGAGCGCTGGATTTTCGAAGGCGGGCATTCGGCCACATGGCATAACCGGCTGGCCCGCGCTGACATGTTGATATGGATTGATCGCTCGGCGCCGCTTCGATTCTGGCGCGTGTTCCTCAGAACGATGCTGAACCGCGGTAGATCTCGGCCCGACTTGCCGGACAACTGCCCGGAATTACTGGCCAACCTGCCGGAGTTTTTCAGGTTCATGTGGCGGACTAAAACCTCGTCTCGAGAGGCGATCAAGCGATGGGTGGCGACAGCCCCGTCGGGTTGTCGTGTGGTCTGCCTACGGACCAATCGGGATGCCGAGGTTTTCCTCGCGAGCATGGGCACGCAGCCTGATCAGGCTGTGCAAGGTCATTAAATGTTCGTTCGTGCTTGATTGACTGCAAGCGCCTGCCATGACGGCACATCAGAAAGCTCTTGCCTGTCCGAGGATGACCCGTGGCGCTGAATCGCGGCGTTGCTTGAGGTCGATAACAGGCGAAGGTGAGGGTCCGCTTCGGGTCGATAGCGGTCACTCGTGACCGGCGGCTCTCGACCCGTTACAGATAATCCCTTCAACCTTCAACGCTGCGGGTGACGGTTGGCAGGCGCTGTCAGAAAGTGCCCTTCAATGTCACCATGTAGTTGCGTGGCTCGCCATAATAGTTGCCGCCACTGCGATCACCGACGGTGGCGTAATACACCTTGTCAAAAAGATTGTTGCCGTTGAGCGCTACGGCCCAGTGCGGGTCGATCTGGTACTGCACCCGCGCGCTCCAGATGGCATACCCCGGTTGTTCGGTCTTGGCCGCGCCAGACAACCTGGAAATATCGCTCTGTGCATTCACGCCCCCGCCGATGCTCCATCGGCTCAGATTACCGGCCAGTGCATAATCACCCCACGCGCGCAACGCGTGTCGCGGCACCAGCGTGTTGTAGGTGTCGCCATCGACCGCTGCCACATTGCTGTTGCGCACGTTGCTGCTCAAAGTTTCTGTCGCGGTGTAGGTGTAGCCCGCAGTCAGTTGCAGCCGCTCGACGGGGGAACCGGTCAGTTCCATTTCCATACCCTGGGCACGGACCTTTCCTGCGTCTACCGAGCAGGAGGCGCAGATACTCTTGTCGGTGACAGCCACAGCGGCATGCTCCTGGTAAGCACGGAACAGGTTCAGCGAGCCATTGAGTGCGCCGTCGAACCACTCACCCTTGATCCCCAGTTCATAGTTGGTGCCGGTTTTCGGATCCAGCACCTTGCCACTGGCATCGGTGTAGGACTGTGGCTGGAAAACATCGGCGTAACTGGCATAAACCGTCAGGTTGGGCGTCAGGTCGTACAGCACTGCGGCAAACGGCGTGACTTGCCCGGTTTCTCGGCGCTCATCGATCGGAGCCACGCCGTAGGCATGGCTGTCATTGGTGTAGTGCCAGTCGCTGACCCGCGCGCCCAGTACCACGGTCAAGGGTTCGGCCAGCTTCAGTCGCAGGTTGGCGTAGGCCCCTTGCTGCTTGACGGTGGTTCGCGACGGGTACGGCCAGCCACCGCGGTAGCTGTTGTTGATGATGTAGTCGTCGCTGGGTTCGATGAAGTGCGTAGGGTTGAATACATCGGAGCGTTGCTGCAAGAACGCCAGCGCCCATACGTCATGGCTGTGCGAATAGCTGGTGTTGGCGCCGACGGTCAACTCATGCTCCAGGCCAAATGCGCGAAACTTGCCATCCAGATAGCCGTCGAAGCCGTAGTCCACCGAGTCGTAGTCGAACAGGCCGGAAATCGACTGGATCGATGATGATGTGGCACCGGGGGTAACATAACCGCCCCCCACGCCTTGGGCGTACTTCATGTCCTGCTGGTTATGGCTGTAGGCACCTGCCAGGCGCACGGCCCAGTCTTCGTTCAGGCGATGCTTCACGTCGGCAAATACGGAGGTGCGTTCGCTGTCCCAGTGGTTCCAGCTGGCGCCCAGGCAGGTAGAGCGCTTGAGCTTGATGTCCGAGCCGTCGCTGTAGCTTGGCAGGCCACCAAAACAGGGTGTGGCGTTGAGCTTTTCATAGGCGATGGCAATGCCAGCAGTGGTGTCGTCGGAGAAATCATAGTCCAGCGCCCCATAGGCCAGCTGGTCTTCACGCTTGCCATAATCGTAGAAATATCGGCGCTTCTGTTCGGCAACCACCACACGCCCCCGTAGGGTGCCCTCGGCATTGAGCGGGCCGCCGACATCTACCTGGCTGCGGTAGTTGTCCCAGGTGCCGCCGGACAGAGTCACGGTCGCCGTGGGCGTGGCCTGGCCGCGCTTGCGCACGAAGTTGACCGCACCCGCCGGGGTGCCTGCGCCCTGCATCATGCCGGCGGCGCCACGCAGCAGTTCCACCTGCTCGTAGAAGGCCATGTCGCTGCTGAAGCTGTTTGCTTGCACATAGCTGCCGCCGACATCCAGCGGCACGCCGTCGTACTGGAACGGCGCATCCATCTTGAAACCGCGCGAGTAGAAGTACTTGCCACCCATTGGCGAGCCGGAGACGGTGATGCCGGGGGTCTGTTCCATCACCTGTTCGATGGTGTTGAGGTTCTGGTCATCCATGCGCTTGCGGGTCATCACCGTGACCGACTGTGGAGTTTCCTTGATGCTGTGCTCGCCCTTGCCTATGGTAATGGCCCGTGTGGTGTAGGAGGTGGTCGGCTCGACCGTAGTACCCAGCGCGGCATTAACGTTAGTGGCACCGAGTTCAAGGGCAGCGCTGTCGACGGTGTGCAGCCGGTACTGCGCTGGGCCGGTCATTTCGGCGGCCAAACCGGTTCCCGACAGCAACATGGAAAAGCCACTCTCGGTATCGAAACTACCCTGCAACCCTTGGCTGGAGCGGCCTGTGGCCAGTTCGCTCAACCCCACGAGATAGATGCCGGACTCTGCGGCGAAGCGCGACAGCACCTGGCTCAATGGCCCGGCAGGAATCGCGTACTGCCGACTGGCGGCCTGGGCGGTGAGCGGTGCGGTGGCCAGCCAGGTGGTGGCCGCAATGCTGGCCAGGCAGACAGAAAAGCTCAGGCGTGCTGTAAACGGCGCGCGTGCTGGACGAAACATCATGTGATCCTTGTCCCCGTTGGGTGTAATGGGTGGGTTGTCATCCCTTAACCCGGCGAGGCGATGAAAAGCGGAACCACAGGTTGAAATTTCTTCAGCCGCCACTGGCCGTTACCGTGATCCACCACGGCAGGCGCCGTTCGACGCGAATGGGCAGTGACTCACCGAGCATTGCCAGGGCACCGTCGAAGTCGAGCAGCGGAAGGTTGCCGAACACCTTGAGCAGTGCTACTTCGGGGCTGACCGAGATGTACCCGTGGTGGTAGCGCGACAGTTCGTCCAGCACTTCGCCCAGTGGTACGTCTACCGCCACCAGCTTGCCTTCGGTCCAGGCTTCCCGGGCCAGCTCGGCGGTGCCTGGAGGGGCCAGCTGGTGGCTATCGAACGTTTGCTGTTGGCCAGCGGTGACCACTCGGCTGGTGCCGGTGTTCGCCAAGGTCACTTCCACCGCGCCTGCGAACACTGACAGCTTTGTCTGTGTGCTATCGGTACACACGCTGAAGCGCGTACCCAGCGCCCGCATATGGCCCTGGTCGGTATTGACGATAAAGGGGCGCTCGGCATCGTGCGCGGTGTCCACCAGGATCTCGCCGGCCAAGAGGTGCAGGCGGCGGCAGGTACTGGAAAAGACGACATCGAAAGCCGTGCGGGCGTTGAGCCACACCTGGGTGCCATCGCTCAGGCGCACCGGTTTCAGTTCGCCCGTGCCGGTGCGGTAATCGGCGGCCAGTTCCGCACGCCAGGCCGGCAATGGTGTCAGGCGCCAGGTAGACCACAGCACCCCAACACCGGCCAAGGCGGCAAGCCCGCGTAGCAGCGCACGCCGGCGCACCCGCTGGTGGGCACCGATAAGGCGCTCGGCGGTGTTGCGGCGATCGGCCAGGTGCTCCAGCGGCTCGAAACGCTGGCTGATGCCTTGTACGGCCTGCCAGGCCACCCGGTGCATCGGGTCAGCGGCGAGCCAACGTTGCCAAGCCTGCTGGCTGGCCGTGTCGGCGCCGCCGCAGCGCAGTTCGGCATACCACTCGGCGGCTTGTTCCAGTACCTGGAATGATGGTTGAGCGCGCATCTCAGCCACCGTGCTCGCTGCACAACATCGTCATGTCCTGTGCTGCCTGCAAGCTCAGGCAGGCGAGCATGGCCTTGGCCACATACTTGCGCACCATGCGGTCGGACACCCCCAGTTCGGCAGCCACTTCCTTGTCAGTCATCCGGCACACCACAGCCAGCACGAAGGCCTGTGCCGCCTTGCTCGGCAGGCCGATCAGCATCTGCCCAACTTCCTGCAAAGCCTGCAACACCGCCGCGCAATGCTCTGCGGAGTCGGCAAAGCGTTCTGGCTGGGCAGCCAGGGTATCGAGCCAGGCTTGTTCGATCTCGCGGCGTTGCCAAAGATTGATGCACAGCCCGTTGGCAACCTTGCGCAGGTAACCGCGGGCGGCAAGGGCATTGTCGAACACGGGCTGCACCGGCTTGAGCAACAATCTAAGGAAGGCATCATGGGCAAGATCGGCTGCGTCGGAATGGCAGCCCAAGCGCCGACCCAACCACTGACGCAGCCAGGAATGATGCTCGTGATAGAGGTGATCAAGAGGTGCGAGTGGTTTGGTCGACATGGTAAAAGGCAGCGCCTGAGAACTTATATCAAAAGACAATCATTATCATGATTCGCAAATTATTGGGATATCGGTCAAAGAATGCAATGCGATAAATCGGCGTTGAGCTGAACGAAGCAGGCTCGCTGAGCCCATACCAAAGCGGACGGTCCATGCCTGGGGTCAGTGCAGTGTTCGCTGTGAAATTTTCAGCGCCTATGAGATCGAGCGCAAATGACCGCTTCGGGTCGGTTGGCGCCTGCTTCGCGGGTAAACCCGCTCCCACAGGGTACGCGTAGCGCTCACGATATCGTTTCTTTTTCAAGGGCAGCTATGGGTCGATAGCGATCATCCGTAAGCGATTACTCTCGCCCACCGCCGCCGTTGACAAGGCGTTGGCGAGGGTACTGCAAAAGTGATAGTTTAGATTAATTCTCATTTGCAGCCAGTTGTCATGGACCGACCTCGACCTACCTCTTCCGACCCCATTGGCGAGCTGTACGCGGGGCACCATAACTGGTTGGTGACGTGGCTGCGGCGGCGCCTGCAATGTCCGCATCAGGCCTCGGATTTCGCCCAGGACACGTTCTACCGTGTACTCACCTCCGGGCAATTCAACCCCCCGCGTGAACCGCGCGCCTTCCTTGCCACCATTGCGCGCCGTCTCCTGATCGATAACGGCCGCCGCTTGCGCCTGGAGCAGGCTTACCGAGAAGAGCTTGAACGCAGTGTCGGGCATGGCGAGCAGGCGTTCTCGCCGGAACAGATCCTGCAGGCCATCGAGCTGCTGGAACGTATCGACCAGGCACTGTCCCGCATGAAGCCCAGGGTTCGGGAAATCTTCATCCTCCGTTACCTTGAGGGCTTGCCCCAGGATCACATCGCGCGACACCACGGCATTTCGGTGAGAACGGTACAAGCCGACCTGGTTGAAGCCATGCTGGCCTGCGACGCCGTCATGGAGGTGAGCGATGCCTGACAATGCTGCCGATTCGGTCCTGCTTGAGGCAGCGCACTGGCTGGTCGTACTCGACAACCAAGCCGACGCGCAATCGCACGCGCAATTCCAGGCATGGGTGAGCGCCGCCCCTGAACATGCGGCAGCGGTCGCCCGCTTGCAGGGGCGCCTGAGCTCGTTGCAGCAACTCCCCCGCCAGGCTGCCGGAAAAGCCTTGCGCAACGCACCGCGCGCGCCTCAAGCCAGGAAGATGCAGGCCCTGGCCTTGGCGATCGCCCTGCTTCCCGTGACGTGGTTCACCACGGCCTGCTGGCAACAAGGGTATCTGCTGGCAGACCTGAGCACCTCAGGGGGCGATTGGCTCGATCGCCGACTGGACGATGACAGCCAGATTCATCTGGACGGGGACTCGGCGGTGAACGTGCACTTCGATGCAGCAGAACGAAGGGTCGAGCTGCTGCGTGGCGAAGTGCTGGTCGACGTGGCCAAGGACCCTCGCCCGTTCCTGGTCGTCACGGCACACGGCAGTGTGCGGGCCCTTGGTACGCGCTTCACGGTGGAGCGGCAGGGCGACTCGACGCAAGTGACCATGATCGAGTCGACCACCGCGATCAGCAGTGCCGGCCACTCACTGAAACTGACGGCCAACCAGCGCGTACGCCTGGACGCAGAAGGCCCGGGCAACGTCGAACAGGTGCAGGCAGACGCCCTTGAACAGGCTTGGCACAAGCACCAGCTGCTGGCTGAAGATCAGCCGTTGAGCGATGTGCTGACGCGCTTGTCGCGCCACTACCCAGGCCTGCTGTGGGCCGATCATGATGCCCTCGCAGGGCTGCAGGTGACGGTCATGCTGCCGCTGGATGATCCACGCCAGGCACTGCGACTGCTGCAACGCACCTTGCCGATTCAGGTCAGCCAGTACACCCCTTGGATAACCCGGGTGACCTTGAAGCCCGACGCGGGGCGCAAAAAGTTTCAATAATCATTTCGTGTTTTCGAGTTTGGTCCGTCCTCCCATGGCCAACACCATAGGAGTATCGAAAACATGAACTCGCCGATTCGAGCGCTGACCCGCTCCACCGCGCACGGCCTTTGCCTGGCCGTGCGCCTGGCACTGTGTACGGCACCGCTGGCAGTCACTGCGAGCGCTCTGGCCGGACAATCCGTGCAGCGCTATGACATCGCGGCTGGCCCGCTGGGCGAAGTCCTCGGGCGTTACGCCCAAGCCAGCGGCACGCCCATTTCCTTTGAGTCCCACCAGGTGCGAGGATTGACCAGCCCCGGCGTGCGTGGCAGCTTCACCATCGACGGCGGTTTCTCCCAGGCGCTGTCGGGCTCGGGACTGGTAGCGAGCCCGACCGCAGATGGCTACCGACTCCAGCAGATCGCACCGGTCTCAGGCGCACTCGACCTTGCCGCGACCACCATTTCCGGCAGTGCACCCGGCTCGATTACCGAGGGCAGCGGCTCCTACACCACCGGCTCGACCAGTACGGCAACCAAGCTCCCGTTGAGCCTGCGGGAAACACCACAGTCGGTGGCGGTGATCACCCGCAAGAAGATGGACGACCAGAACATCCAGAATCTGGACGATATCGCGCGCACAGCGACCGGTATCACCCTGACCAAGATCGGCACCGACCGCTCCACCTATTACGCACGCGGCTTCGAGATCAGCGACCTGCAATATGACGGGATTCCGACCAACATCTCGGAAAACTACTCGATGGACGTCATGTCCACCGCGAACATGGCGATCTATGACCGCGTCGAAGTCGTACGCGGCGCCAACGGCCTGATGCAGGGCACGGGCAACCCGTCGGCGGCGATCAACCTGGTTCGCAAACGACCGACCCAGGACTTTCGTCTGGCCGCGGAACTGGGTGCGGGTTCGTGGGACAACTACCGTAGCCAGGTGGATGTTTCCGGGGCTTTGACCGGCACGGGTAATGTTCGCGGCCGCGCAGTGGCCTACTACAACAACGCCAACAGCTACAGGGATGGCGCCGAGCGGGACAACCAGTTGCTGTATCTGGTCGGCGAGGCGGACCTGAACGAATCCACCGTGCTGACGCTGGGCGCCACCCTCCAGAAAGACAACCAGAACGGCTATGACTGGGGCGGCTTGAATACCCGCAGTAACGGCGCGTTCTACCCGCTTTCACGTTCCACCAACCTCAACGGCAAGTGGGCCCACCTGGATCGCAACAACTACACGCTGTTCGGCGATGTCACGCACAACTTCGACAACGAGTGGAAGTTGACCCTGGCGATGAACGCGATCTGGTCGAACGCCGACTTTCTCTCGGCGTATCCGAGCCGGGTAGCGGGCGACAACTATCGCATGACGGTCTCCCAGGCCGACTACGAAGACACCCAGTTCGCCATGGACCTCTACGCCACCGGGCCCTTCCAGCTGTTCGGGCGCCAGCATCAGCTGATGATCGGGGCGAACAGTCGCCAGGACGAGTTCGAAGCCGTGATCAAGAGCGCGACCAACAACCCCACGATCAACATCACCGACTTCGACTACAGCGCCCTGCCCAGCCCCATCCTCAATGCGCTTGGCTCGGACTACAACTACACGCGCAAGGAGCGAGGCGTGTACGGTGCATCGCGCTTCAGCATCACCGATGACCTCAGCCTGATCCTCGGCACGCGGGTGAGTTGGTCGGACTACGAGGTGGCCAGCCCCTACACCAATGATCGGTACCGGGAAAACGGCCGGTGGGTGCCGTATGCCGGCCTGGTACTGGACCTGGACAAGCACCACAGCTGGTATGCCAGCTATACCGAGATCTACAAGACCCAAAGTTACTACGGTGTCGGCAATACCTTGCTTGACCCGATCGAGGGCGAGAACTACGAAACCGGCATCAAGGGTGAGTATTTCAACGGTCGCTTGAACACCTCGCTGGCCGTCTTCCAGACCGACCTGGCGAACATGCCCGAGGCCCTGTCGGTGTCGCCCACCTGTGGCGTGACGGGTACCAGCAAGTGCTATGAAGCCGGTGCGAAAGTGCGCAACCGCGGCTTCGAACTGGAGATTTCAGGCGAGCCGCTGGAGAACTGGAACCTTAGCGCTGGGTATACCTACAGCGATCCGGAATATGTGGCTGGCAGCAACAAGGGCTCGGACTACTACCGCAAGATCCCGCGCCGCCTGCTCAAGGTGTCGACAGACTACCGCTTGCCCGGCGTCCTCGACCAATGGCGTGTGGGCGGCGATGTGTATGCCCAGAGCCGCACGGCCGCCGATGTCAGCGGATCCGACATCAAACAAGGCGGCTACGCCCTGCTCAACCTGCACGCCCACTACCAGATCAACCAACAGTTCAGCGTTCAGTACAACCTCAACAACGCCCTGGACAAGGTCTATTACCAGTCCTTGCCAACGTCGAACAACTTCGGTGGCCTGTACTATGGTGATCCGCGCAATTTTGCGGTGACGTTACGTTACAAATATTGATGCAAGGGCGCTCCAGTCACCGACCTCGCCTGGACCGGCCGCTGCGTGTCGAAAGCGGCCAACCGCACCGGCGGCCCAGAACTGATCCTGAAAGCGTTGCTCCTCCCTGCTTGCCGGGGGCTTTGATGGGATCGATACTTGTGACCATCCTCCCATCGATCCAGCCCATACCCATGCGCTACTCCCCCGAAGCCCTCGTCGCCTTCGTCGAGGCCGCCGCCCTCGGCTCTTTCTCCGCCGCTGCGCGCAAGCTGCGCAAGAGCCAGTCGACCATCAGCATCGCCATCGCCAACTTCGAAGCCGACATCGGGTGCCCGCTGTTCGACCGCACCGGCCGCCATCCCACGCTGAACGCGGCCGGGCGCCAGGTGCTCAAGCAGGTGGAGGCGATCCTCGACGCCAGCGCCCGCCTCGACGCTCTGGCCGTGCGCCTGGCCGGGCAGGTCGAGCCGCTGGTGTCGGTGGTGATGTCCGACAGCTACAGCGTGACCTTCCAGGGCGCGGCGATGGGCCGTTTCGCCGAACGCTATCCGCACACCGAGCTGCGCTGTGGCCCCTCCGAAGACGCCGATGTGATCGACCTGGTGCAGCAGGGCCTGGCGCACATCGGCATCCTCGCCGCCCAGGACCGCTACCCGGCGGATGTCAGCGTGGCACGCCTGCCGGAGCAGGCCGAATTCTGCCTGTATGTCAGCAGCGAGCACCCGCTGGCGCAGTTGCCGATGCTGCAGCCGGAACACCTGGAGAAGGAGCGCCAGCTGTACATCAAGACCTACGCCCCAAGCCTGCCCCACGGCCACGGCCAGGCCTGGTCGGCACCGGACTACCTGACCTTGCTGGAATTCGCCGTGCGCGGTTTTGGCTGGGCCGAGCTGCCGAAAGCGCTGGTGGCGCGCTTTGGCGGCGGCCTGGTGGAGCTGCCGATGGCCGGCTACCCACGGCGGGTGGCCATGGACGTGGCCTGGTCGCGCCAGCAGGCGCTGGGGCCTGCCGGGCAGTGGCTGGTGGGGCAGTTGCTGGAGCGCTAGGCCGGCCTGCCCTGCCCTTGCTTCGCGCCGGGGCGGGACGATTTCGCGGATCGAAAAGTTGGATGCGCTGAAAATTCCTACGATGGCTCGCCCTCCCGCAACGCCTGCGCCCGCAGTTCACGCCGCAACAACTTGCCCACCGCACTCTTGGGCAATTCCTCCAGGATCACCAAACTGGCCGGCACCTTGTAGCCGGTCAGAAACTCCCGGCAATGGCGCAACACATCCGCCGCCTCGAGCCGTGGATCCTTCACGCTCAGGTACAGCCGCACGTCCTCGCCCTTGCGCGGGTGAGGCACGCCGACCGCCACGCACTCGCGGACACCGGGCAGGCGCATCACCACGTCCTCGATCTCGTTGGGATAAACGTTGAAGCCAGACACCAGGATCATGTCCTTCTTGCGATCGACGATCCGCAGCAACCCCTGCTCGTCGAGCAGCGCGATGTCGCCGGTCTTCAGCCAGCCCTCCGCGTCCAGCACCTGGGCGGTCTCCTGCGGGCGCTGCCAGTAACCCTGCATCACCTGCGGCCCCTTGACCCACAACTCACCGGGCTCTCCGGCCGGCGTGTCCTGGCCGGCCTCGTCCACCGTGCGCAGCCGAGTGTCGATCAACGGCTGCCCGCAGTAGCCCTCGCGAAACCGGCAGAGCCGGGTGGAGGTGGCAACCACTGGCGAGGTTTCGGTAAGGCCATAGCCTTCGCGGATCGGCGCGCCGGTCAATTGCTCCCAGCGCCGGGCCACTTCGAGGTTGAGCGGCGCGCCACCGGAGGTGGCCCACTTCAACCGGGAAAAATCGAGGGTGGCAAACGCCGGATGGTTCATCAGCCCGACGAACAGGCTGTTGATACCGTTGAGCAGGCTGAACGGATGTCGCCGCATGGCCTCGACGATTTCGTCCAGGTTGCGACCGTCACGGATGAACACCGTGTGCAGGCCCATCAGTACCGAAAGCAGGCAATTACTGGCGAACGCCATGATGTGATACAGCGGCAGCGGCGCGATGCGCACGTCGGTCAGCGGGTCGATCAGACCCGGCTGGCCGAACAACTGCTCGGTCTGCACGGCATTGGCCAGCAGATTGTAGTGGCTGAGCATGGCGCCCTTGGCCACGCCCGTGGTGCCGCCGGTGTACTGCAGCATCGCCAGGTCATGCAGGCCTGCGGCCGCCGTCACCGGGGGCAGCGCCTGCCCCAGACGCATGGCCGTCATCAGCCGCTCGACACCGCGCTCGATGGGTGTGAAACAGGGCGCTTCCATATCGTCCGGCGAGGTCACGATGACCTGCTCGATGGCGGTCTGCGCCTGGATCGTGCGCAACCGCGGCAGCAGTTGCTCGGCGAGCACGATGGCGCGCACGCCGGCGTCGTTGAACTGGTGCAGCGCTTCGGCAGCGGTGTACAGGGGGTTGGTGTTGACCAGCACCAGCCCGGCCTTTAAGGCTCCGAACACGCAGATCACGAACTGCAACGAGTTGCCCAGCTGCAGGGCCAGACGCTCACCTGGCTGCAACCCGGCGTGATGGCGCAGGTAGCGAGCGAAGGCATCGGCCCTGGCCTCCAGTTCGGCGTAGGTCAATTGGCTCGGCCCGCAGGAGAAGGCCGTGCGATGGGGATGGCGGGCACACGCCTGGACCAGCAGGTCATGCACCGATTCAAGGGAGCGACGGGCCAGTTCGGCGGCCACGTAGCCGGCAGTGAAGTCAGACATTTTATTCCTCTTGGCGATTTATTGTTTTGCCTGGCGGAACTCGATATCACTCAGAGAGCCTATTCAATCATTCTCTACCTCGCAATCCCGGCCCCGCACAACGCTGCCGGGCAACCGGCAATCTGGTATCGTGCAGCAGCCCTGAACCCCAGCCGGAAGCCCCATGAACCCAGACGACGACCTCCTCCCCAGCAAAGACCGCAAGTTCGTCGAGGCCCTCGGGCGCGGGCTGGAAGTGTTGCGAGCCTTCACCCATGGTTCGGTGGTGCTGGGCAACCAGGAGATCTCGCGGCTGACCGGCCTGCCCAAGGCCACCGTTTCACGCATGACCTACACCCTCACCCAGTTGGGCTACCTGGCCTACTCGCAGCAGCTGGAGAAGTACCAGCTCGACTCCGGCGTGCTGGCCCTGGGTTATGCCTACGTGTCCAACCTGCGCGTACGCCAGCTGGCCAAGCCGTACATGGAAGAATTCGCCCGGCGCACCAACACCACGGTGGGCCTGACCTGCCGTGACCGGCTGTCGATGATCTACGTCGAGAACTGCCGCCCGGCCGAGGTGGTCAGCCTGCGCATGGACGCCGGCGTGCGCCTGCCGCTGGCCACCACCGCCGCCGGGCGGGCTTACCTCGCGGCGTTGCCGGTGCCCGAACAGGCCCACCTGATGAGCGCCCTGCAGGCCAAGTACGACGAGCAATGGCCAGCACTGGAAGCCTCCCTGCAACAGTCGTTCGAGGCGTACCAACAGCAAGGTTTCTGCCTCTCCGTGGGCGACTGGGACCGCAACGTGATGGCCGCCGGGGTGCCGCTGCGCCTGGCCGACGGCACCGTCATGGCCCTGACCTGCGGCGCCCCCTCCTACCAGCTCGACGAACAGACCCTGCGCACCTCGCTGGCGCATCAGCTCGAAGCCCTGGCGCGCGACATCGAAAGCCTGGGCGTCTGAGCCTGCAAGGTCAGGCCACCTCGAGCAGTTCGCTGTACACCCTCAGGTGGTGGTCCTCATCGCCGAACTGGTGGCTGAGCATCACCAGGCGCTTGGCGTGATGGGCCAGCACGTACTCCCAGGTCATGCCGATGCCGCCGTGCAGCTGGATGGCCTGCTCGGCAATCACCCGGCCGGCCCGGGCGCAGATGTACTTGGCATTGGCCAGGCTGCGTGAGCGCTCGGGGCTGTCGGCGTCATCGGCGACGCAGGCGGCGAGCATGGCCATGGCCGTGGCCTGCTCCAGCTCGATCTGCATGTCGACCATGCAGTGCTGCAGGACCTGGAATTTGCCGATCGGCACGCCGAACTGGCGGCGCAGCTTGAGGTAGGCGAGGGTCAGCGTACAGGCCTCCTGCATGCTGCCCAAGGCTTCGCCGCACTGGGCGGCGATCGCCCGGCCCTGGTGGTAGCGCATCGCGGCCAGGGCCTCGCCAGGCACGCCCAACAGCTGCCCAGGCGGCACCAGAACCTCATCCAGCCACAGCTCGCAGGCCATCGGCCCGTCGATGCACGGATAGTCGCGCCGCTGCACACCCTGGGCCTGCGGATCGACCAGGAACAGGCTGATGCCTGCCGGGTCGCAATCCTGGCCGCTGGTGCGGGCACTGACCAGCAGCCAGTCGGCGCTGTGCCCGCCGATCACCACGGCCTTGCGGCCGCTCAGGCGGTAGCCGCCATCGGCCTCGACCGCGCGCGTCTGCACATCCTCCAGCAGGTAGTGGCTCTGCGGCTCGTCGAAGGCCACGGCCCACTGTTCATGCGCCGCCGCAAGATCGGGCAGCAGGCGGGCTTTCTGCTCGTCGGTACCGAGCTGCGCCAGCAGGCCGCCGGCATAGATCACCGAATGCAGGTACGGCTCAAGGCACAGGCCCCGGCCCAGCTCGGTCATCACTTGCAAGGTTTCGATGCCGCTTCCAGCAAAGCCGCCCAGCGTTTCGGGGAACGGCACGGCGGTAAGGCCCAACTCGCCGAGCTTGCTCCAGAACGGCCTGGAGAAGCCCGGCGGCGATTGCCGAAAGCGCTCGCGGGCCTCGAAGCTGTATTCGTCGCGGACCAGGCGCGCGGCCGTGTCACGCAGCATCTGTTGTTCTTCGGTCAGGGTGAAGTCCATGGTCCGCTCCTCAAAGCTCAAGCATCATCTTGGCGATGATGTTCTTCTGGATCTCGTTCGAGCCGCCGAAGATCGACAGCTTGCGCAGGTTGAAATACTGGCTGGCCAGCCCGGCGCTGGCCTCGCTGTGCAGCGGCTCGGCCGCAGCCAGCCCGCTCAGCTCGTCCTCCAGGAACGGCAGCGCGCAGGGGCCGATGGCCTTGCGCAGCAGCTCGCTGATGGCCTGGCGGATCTGCGTGCCGCGGATCTTCAGCATCGAGCTCTGCGCCCCCGGGATCCCGCTGTCCGCGGCCGCACAAATGCGCAGGGTGCTGATTTCCACCGCACGCAACTGCATCTCGACGCTGGCGACCTGGGCACGGAACAACGGGTCTTCGATCAGCGGTCGACCGGCGCGCCGCTCGTTCGCCGCCACCGCCTTCAGGTGCATCAACGCCGCTTTCGACGCGCCGATGCCGGCCAGGCCGGTGCGCTCATGGGTGAGCAGGTACTTGGCGCAGGTCCAGCCCTCGTTCTCGACGCCCACCAGGTTTTCGAGCGGCACCCGCACGTTATCGAAGAACACCTCGTTGACCTCGTGCTCACCGTCCAGGGTGATGATCGGCCGCAGGCTGATGCCCGGCGAGGCCATGTCGATCAGCAGGAAGCTGATGCCCCGCTGGGCCTGGGCCTCGGGGTCGGTGCGCACCAGGCAGAAGATCCAGTTGGCGTGCTGGCCGAGGGTGGTCCAGGTCTTCTGCCCGTTGACCACGTAGCAGTCGCCCTCCTTCACCGCGCGGGTCTTGAGGCCGGCAAGGTCCGAGCCTGCGCCGGGCTCGGAATAGCCCTGGCACCACCAGTCCTGGCCGGACAGGATACGCGGCAGGTAGTGGGCCTTCTGCGCCTCGGTGCCGAACTTGATGATCACCGGGGCGACCATGTTCACGCCGAACGGCACCTGACGCGGTGCGCCCGCCGCCGCGCATTCTTCGTCGAAGATGTGCTTCTCGATGGCGCCCCAACCGGTGCCGCCGAGTTCCACCGGCCAGCTTGCGGCGTACCAGCCCTTGCCCGCGAGGATGCGCTGCCACTGCTGGTGCTGGGCCTTGGACAGGCGTCTGGCCTGCTTGACCTGGGTGGCGATGTCCCGGGGCAGCTGCGCCGCCAGGAACGCCCGCACTTCGTCACGGAAAGCCAACTGCGTTGCACTGTAGTTGATGTTCATGCTGAGTCCTGTTGGCAGATCAGGCGATTTCGAACAGGCCGGCGGCACCCATGCCACCGGCGATGCACATCGTCACGACGGCGAAGCGTGCGCCACGGCGTCGGCCTTCGAGCAGGGCGTGGCCGGTCATGCGCGCCCCGGTCATGCCATAGGGGTGGCCGATGGCGATCGAGCCGCCGTTGACGTTCAGCCGCTGCGGGTCGATACCCAGCCGGTTCTGGCAATAGAGCACCTGCGAGGCAAAGGCCTCGTTGAGCTCCCACAGGTCGATGTCGGCCACCGTCAGGCCATGGCGCTTGAGCAGCTTGGGCACGGCCAGCACCGGGCCGATGCCCATTTCGTCCGGCTCGCAACCGGCAACGGCGAAGCCGCGAAACACGCCGAGCACATTCAGGTTGTTGCGCTCGGCATAACGCGCATCGGCCAGCACGCTGGCGCTGGCGCCATCGGACAGCTGGCTGGCGTTGCCGGCAGTGACCCAGTTGCCCGGTCCGCGCACCGGCTCCAGGCTGGCCAGCCCGGCCAGGGTGGTGTCGGCGCGGTTGCATTCGTCGTGGCTCAGGGTCACGACTTCCCGGGTGACCTCGTCGCTGCCCTTGTGGCGGACCAGCCGGGTCGATTGCAGTGGCACGATCTCTTCGGCAAAGCGCCCAGCCGCCTGGGCGGCAGCGGTGCGCTGCTGGCTCGACAGGGCCAGCTGGTCCTGGGCTTCCCGGCTGATGCCGTAGCGGCGGGCGACGATATCGGCGGTGTCGATCATCGGCAGCCACAGTTCGGGCCTGGCCTGGTACAGCTGTGCCTCGTGCAGGTGGCTCTGGTTCAGCAGCGGCTGCACCAGGCTGATCGATTCGACCCCGCCGGCGACCATCGCGGCGACGCCCTCGGCCTTGATCAGGTGCGCGGCCTGGGCAATCGCCTGCAGGCCCGAGCCACAGAAGCGGTTGACCGTGCTGCCGCCGACGCCCAGGGGCAGCCCGGCCGACAAAGCCGCCAGGCGCGCGACGTTCTTGCCCGTGGCGCCCTCCGGCAGGCCGCAGCCCAGCACGCAGTCCTCGATCGCCTCGGGATCGATGCCGGCGCGAGCCACCGCGTGGCGGATCGCATGGCCCGCCAGCAACACGCCATGGGTATCGTTGAAGGCGCCGCGAAAGGCTTTGCCAATCGGGGTGCGGGCAGTGGAAACAATCACGACATCGTTCATCGGGCGACCTCCCAGTCGCTGAAGGTTTTACCGCTTGCCACCAGCCGCTCCAGCAGCGGCGCCGGCGTCCACCAGGCGCCGAAGCGGGCCTGGAATGCTTGTATCCGTTCGAGCACCCGGCCCAGCCCCAGCCGCTCGGCGTAGAACATCGGCCCGCCGTGGTGCGCCGGGAAGCCGTAGCCGTGCAGGTAGATGAGGTCGATGTCGCTGGCGCGCTGGGCGATGCCCTCCTCGAGGATCTTCGCGCCCTCGTTGATCAGGGCGAGCAAGGCACGTTCGACAATGTAGTCATCGCTGAGCGCCTGGCGGGTCAGCCCCTGTTCGCGTGAGGCTTCTTCGAGCAGCGCCAGCAGCTGCGGGTTGGCTTGCGGCGTGCGTGAGCCATCCTGGTAGAGGTAGTAACCCCGGCCAGTCTTCTGCCCGAGCATGCCGGCGTCGCACAGCTTGTCGAGCACGCGGGGCATCGGGTAGCGGGCATCGAGCGCCTTGCGCTGGCGCTGGCGGATCGCCCGGCCGATGTCCAGCCCGGCAAGGTCGCGCATGGCCATGGGCCCCATCGCCATGCCGAAGCCGCGCAACGCCGCATCGACCTGTTCTGGGGTGGCGCCCTCCTCCAACAGGAACTCGGTTTCCCGGCCGTACTGGAACAGCATGCGGTTGCCGACGAAGCCGTCGCACACACCCACCACCACGCAGCTTTTGTTCAGCGTCTTGCCCAGCGCCAAAGCGCTGGCCAGCACCTCAAAGGCAGTCTGCTCGCCGCGCACCACTTCCAGCAGGCGCATGACATTGGCCGGGCTGAAGAAGTGCAGGCCGACCACGTCCTGCGGGCGCCGAGTGAAGCTGGCCAGGGTGTCGAGGTTCAGCGACGAGGTATTGGTCGCCAGGATCGCCCCGGGTTTGCACACCGCGTCCAGGCGCTCGAAGACTTGCCGCTTGACGGCCAGGTCCTCGAACACCGCCTCGATCACCAGGTCCACGTCGGCCAGGGCCTGGTAGTCGATGACGCCTTCGATCAGGCGCAGGCGCTTTTCCATCGCCTCGGCGGTCAGGCTGCCGCGCTTGACGCTGGCGCAATAGGTGTCCCGCGCCCGCTGCAACGCCCGGTCGCGAGCCGCGATGTCGACTTCCAGCAGCCTGACCGGCACCCCGGCGTTGGCGAAGCACAGGGCGATGCCGACGCCCATGGTGCCGCCGCCGATGACCGCGGCGTGGCGGACCGGCCGCGCCACGGTGTCGGCGGGCAGATCAGCCACCTTGGCCGCCTTGCGTTCGGCGAAGAAGGCATGCACCAGCGCCGCGCGCTGGGGCGATGCCAGGCATTCGCCGAACAGATCGCGCTCGCGCGCCAGCCCCTCAGACAAATCGAGGGCGACTGCCGCCTCGATCGCCGCCACGCAGCGCAGCGGTGCGAACAGTGCGGGGCTTGCCTGGCGCACCTGCACACGCTTGGCCTCGATCAGCCCGGCCGCCGCCTCAGCATCCGCCACGCGGCGTTCGCCGGTACGCCGCACACCTTTGCCCTGGGCCAGCAACTGCTCGGCGAAGGCCTGCCCGGCAGCGGCCAGGTCGCCCTCGCACAGCGCATCGACCAGGCCATGGGCCAAGGCGTCCTGGGCACTGATGGGCGCGCCGCCGACGATCATGTCCAGCGCCTTGGCGACCCCGACCAGCCGCGGCAGGCGCTGGGTGCCCCCCGCCCCCGGCAACAAGCCCAGCTTCACCTCCGGCAGCCCGACCCGGGCGTCTGCCTGCGCGATGCGGTAGTGGCACGCCATCGCGACCTCCAGCCCACCGCCCAGCGCCGTGCCCTGCAGCACCGCCACGCTGGGCTTGGCAGAGGCCTCGATGGCATTGACCACGTGCGGCAGGGCCGGTGCCTGGGCGGGCAGGCCGAACTCCTTGATATCGGCGCCGGCCATGAAGGTACGGCCTTCGCACAACAGCACCACGGCCTGCACCCGGGCATCCGCTTCGACCTGGCGGAACGCTTCGAGCAACGCGGCGCGGACGGCGTGGCTCAGTGCATTGACGGGCGGGTTGCTGACCCGGATGAAGGCCAGGTTGGCCTGGATTTCGATCTCGACTAGGGCTGACATGCAGGCTGCCTCCTTGTTGTTTTGCAAAACTATATTCCGCTCTGCGAAACAAAGGCAACATTTTACTGCCCTGGCCTGGAGTTGTTGCGAACGGCGCCAGACCGACAGCGCCTGCCCCAGCACACGCTGCCCTAGCCCTCCCAGCGCCAGGCCGGGTCGGCAAGATGCTCATGAAAGAAGTCTGACAGCGCCCTGATCTTCGCCGGGCGCGTGCGCGCCGACGGGGTCACGAAATACAAGCCGCCCCGGGTCATGCTCCATTCAGGCAGTATCCGCTCGAGGCGGCCATCAGCCAGGTACTCGCTGGCAATGAACTCTGGCAGTTCGGAGATGGCCAGGCCTTCGAGCAATACCGGCAGCATGGCGTCGGAGTTGGTGACGCGCAGCGGGCCATTCGGCACCACGTCCTCTTCCGTTCCGGCCCCATCGGTGAAGCGCCACACCTGGGTACGAGCGCGGTAGGCGTAGCTCAGGCAAGGTACGCTGGCCAAATCTCTCGGGTGTTGCGGGCGACCATGCTGTTGCAGATAAGCCGGCGACGCGACGAGGAATTGGGTGACGGCACAAAGCCGCCTGGCGACCAGGGAGGAATCGGGCAAGGCGGCAATCCGCAGCGCCGCGTCGAAACCCTCGGCGATCAGGTCCACCGAGGCATCGGACAGGTGCAGGTCGATGGACAGCTCAGGGTATTGTCGGATCAGCTTGGGCAGCAACGGCGCCACCCAGCGCAGCCCGAACGACATCGGCACCGCCAACCGCACCTGACCGCGCGGTTGCACCGACAACTCCATGGCCTCGCCTTCCACTTCCTCGGCCTGGCGATAGATCTCGCCCGCCTTGCCGGCCATGCTGTGGCCGAATTCGGTCAATGACAGCTGCCGCGAAGTGCGGTTGAACAGCCGCCCGCCCAGTCGCTCCTCCAGCCGGGCCACTGCGCGCGATACCGTCGGTACCGATACCCCCATGACCCGCGCCGCAGCGGCGAAGGACCCTTCTTCAGCGACCTTGGCGAACATGGCCAGGCCTTCGAAATCCGGTAGTTTGCTCATTTCATTTCTACAACGATAGGTTGCAAGCAATTCTATTTTGAATATCACGGTTCGTCGATAAGCTTCTCCCATCGCAGCAAAACACTCAGCAAACAACCCACTCGGAGAAGCAAAATGAACGGCAAACTTGAAGGCAAGATCGCAATCGTCACCGGCGGCACCAGCGGCATCGGCCTGGCCACCGCCAAGCTCTTCGCCAGCGAAGGCGCCACCGTCTACATCACCGGCCGCCGCCAGGCCGAACTGGAAGCCGCCGTCGCACAGATCGGCAACGCCACCGGTGTGCAGGTGGACTCCTCGAAGCTGGAACAACTGGAAGCGTTCTACCAACGGGTGAAGGCAGAACAAGGACGCATCGACGTGCTGTTCGCCAACGCCGGTGGCGGCTCGATGCTGCCCTTGGGTGAAATCACCGAGGCGCAGTACCACGACACCTTCGACCGCAACGTCAAAGGCACGCTGTTCACCGTGCAACAGGCACTGCCGCTGCTGGCCCCGCAGGCCTCGGTGATCCTGACCGGCTCTACCGCCGCCAGTTCCGGCACCGCGGCGTTCAGCGTGTACGCCGCGTCCAAGGCCGCCGTGCGAGCCTTTGCCCGCAACTGGATCCTCGACCTGAAAGACCGCAACGTGCGGGTCAACACCATCAGCCCCGGCGCCACCCGCACCCCTGGCCTGGTCGACCTCGCCGGCCCCGACGCCGCGCAACAGCAAGGTCTGCTCGACTACCTGGCCTCGCAGATTCCCCTGGGCCGCGTCGGCGAGCCTGAAGAGATCGCCAAGGCCGCGCTGTTCCTGGCCTCCAGCGATGCCAGCTTCGTCAACGGCGCCGAACTGTTCGTCGACGGCGGCCAGGCCCAGATCTGATCCGGTCTGCCAGCTAAAGCCTGCGCGCCCCTGTAGGAGCGGCCTTGTGTCGCGAAAGGGCCGCACAGCGGCCCCGGCGATCTCTGCGTGGGTGCTGAAATCCTGGGGCCGCTACGCGGCCCTTTCGCGACACAAGGCCGCTCCTGCAGGGAGCGCGCCAAAGTTTTGAGATTGGCCAAGACAGGTCGCAATCCATCGGCTTTACAGCCTACGCATCCGGTCTACATTTCCACAGCGACGGAGCCTGACGCGATCCCGCCGCCGGCACGTTCACATGGAAGGTATCAGGATGATCAGTATCAACAAGGAGGCCCGCGCGGGCCGGCTACGTCTTGCAGGCGTCATGTCAGGCGCTTTGACCCTCACTCTGCTCAGCCCACCAACGGCCTTGGCCCTTGCCCTGGATGAGGCGCGCATCCCGGAGGTCGGCAACCCTGTCGAACTCACCGGCGAACGCACCCATTACCGCGTCCAGGCAACACCGGGCCAGGCGCAGCCGGGCGTACAGCAAGCGGCCAAGACCAGCCAACCCTACGTGGATGTACTCGGCAACGAGACCGAAATCGACCTGAAACTTACCTTCTCGGACCCGGACAAGACCCTGGTGCGCAACGCGATGTCCGGCCGAATGGACCACCTGCAGGTGCGCACTTACAACGGCGAACTGCTTCCCCCCACCCTTCGCGTGCACCCCGGCGACACCGTGCGCATGAACGTCGATAACCAGCTGGTCTGCGACCAGGCCAAATTTCCGCAGCACTGCAAAGGCGACAACCCGGTGCTCGACGTCACCAACCTGCACAGCCATGGCCTCTGGGTTTCACCGGCGGGCAACAGCGACAACGTGCTGCTGAGCATCAAGCCCGGGGTCAAGTTCCAGTACGAGTACAACCTGCCCCTCGATCACCCCTCCGGCCTGTTCTGGTACCACCCGCACACCCACGGCTCTACCGCCATCCAGGTGTCCGGTGGCATGGGCGGCGCGCTGGTCATCGAAGGCAATCGCGTGCCGGCGAAGGACAAGACCGGCGATCTCGACACCATTCTCAAGACCGCAGCGGGCGAAAAGCTCCCGGAGCGGGTGGTGGTGCTGCAGCAGATCCAGTACGCCTGCCGTGACAAGGCCGGCAAGATCAAGACGGTCAGCATCGGTGAGGGCAATGACAAGCAGGTCGTCGGCTGGGCCTGCGATGAAGGCGACATCGGTGTGATCAACAACCTCGAGGACCTGTCGCCCGGCAGCTGGGACCAGTCCAATCGCTACACCACCCTCAACGGCAAGGTGCAACCGCGCTTCGACGATGCGGTGGCCGGGCAGGTAGAACGCTGGCGCGTCGTGCATGCCGGTATCCGCGATACCGTCGACCTGCAGTTCTACAAGGTCAAGGCCGACGCCGCTCCCTTCCCGGACAAACCCGGCGCCGAGTCCCTGTGGGTCCAGGAAAACTGTGAAGGGCTGGACGATCACGCCAAGGTCGAGTCCAGTGCGGCGCAGGTCCAATGGCAGTACGCCGCGGATGGCCTGACCCAGACGCACCTGACGCCGATCAGGAGCAACGTGCTGCAACCGGGCTACCGTAGCGAATTCCTCACCGTATTCCCCAGCGCCGGGCAGTACTGCGTGATCGACAAGAAAACCCTCTCGTCCGCCTCGATCAATGCCAACAAGCAGAGCCTGCAGATGCCCAGCGAGCTGCTGGGCTTTGTCGAGGTCAAGGCGGGTGCCGCCAACGCCAGCCAGGACGCCAAGGAGGTCATCCGCCAGACCCTGGTGGCCGCAGCCAAGCGCTTGCCCGAGGATATCAGCGCCGCCGTGGTCAGCGACCTGCAACAGGACAGCATTGCCTTCAGCCACTTCGTCAAGCACCAACCGGTGGCCGATGGCGAACTGCTGAAGCAGCGCCAGCACCTGGCCTTTGCCATCGGCGTCGACCCCAAGGACAAGGACAAGAGCACCTTCATGATCGACGGCAAGTCCTTTGGCGACACGGACATGCCCGCCCGCAACCTGAAGCTCGGCACGGCCGAAGAATGGGTACTGGAGGCACACAATGAGATCCCGGGTTCGAAATCCTTGATCAACCACCCGTTCCACATCCACGTGAACCCGTTCATGGTCAGCCGCATCTGCAAGAACATCAGCGACGCGGATTCCGCAGAGGACAAGGCCGAGGCGGCGAAGAACGACGGCTGCCTGGACGTGACCAACCCCAGCTACCCGCGTGAGAAACGGCTGCAATGGGAGAAAGGCGACCCGCAGTACGTCGACCTGAAAGGGGTGTGGAAAGACACGCTGTTCGTCAAGCAGGGCTACAAGGTGTACACCCGCACCCGCTACGAGCGCTACATCGGCGGGTACGTGCTGCATTGCCACATCCTCGACCACGAGGACAACGGTATGATGCAGCGGGTCAATGTCTACCTTGCCGGGGATTCCGCAGACCCGGCCGTTGCCAAGGAAGGTGGGCACCTGGGCCACTGATGGGCCGCTAGGCTGCGACAGCAAGGCACTGCGGCTCACAGACCAGTCCTTGTGGGAGCGGGTTCACCCGCGAACACCGGCGAAGCCGGTGCCATCCATCGCGGCGCCTGCTTCGCGGCGGTTCAACGCCTCGATGAACCCGCTCCCCACAGAATGTGCGTGGCGTCGCACGCCGTGCTGGCGGGGTCGCCCACAGCACGATGGCAAGCGTTCAAACCGCCTACCCTGCCACCCTGCCAAAGGCGCAATCCCTGAAAACCAACCCGCCGATCCCATGGGAGCACTGTACATGCCTATCGACTTCAGACCCGCTGAAGCCTCGGACGCGCACGATATCGCGCGCTTCTTTCAACTGACCTCGGAGGGCATGGCCGATTACATCTGGAGCAAGCTTGCCGCCCCTGGCGAAGCATTGCTGAGTGTCGGTGCCTCTCGCTATGCCAGGGAACAGGGCGACTTTTCCTACAAGAACTGCCTGATGGCCACGTTCGAAGGGCGCGTCATCGGCATGATGCATAGCTATGCCCTGCACGAGACCCCTGACCGACCTGCCGAGACAGACCCGGTCCTCGCGCCTTATGCCGACATGGAGATACCCGATACCTTGTACATCTCCAGCCTGGCCCTGGATGAGGCCTGGCGCAGCCAGGGGCTGGGCGCCCGGTTTCTGCGCCACGCCCAGCAGCGCGCGGAGGACGCTGGCCTGGATGGGCTATGCCTGATCGATTATGCAGAAAACCACGGCGCACGCCGCTTCTACGAACGTCACGGTTTCAAGATCGTCAAAACCTGCCGGATCGTTGCGCACCCGATGCTGGGCGTCACCGGTGACGCCTATTTGATGCACCGCCCGAACCACAACGTGCTCGAGAAAAAACCATGAACAAGAAACTGACCGTGTTCCGCGAACTGGATATCCAACCGGTGCGCGACCTGCCCTTTTTTGAAGAAGTCGTGGAAGGCGATCCTCATACGCTGACGTCCAAGCACTATCACGACGAACAGCAAGGTCGCATTTCCGGAGAATGGCAAGCCAGCACCGGCGCGTGGCGCATCGACTACAAGGTCTGGGAGTTCTGCCATGTCCTGAGCGGACGCTGCGTCATCGAGCTCGAGGGTTGCGCCCCCGTCACGCTCGCCGCTGGCGACACCTTCATTATCGAACCGGGTGCCAAGGGCAAATGGACCGTGCTGGAAGACATGAAAAAGAACTTCGTGATCCTCCTGCCCACGAACTAGCCATGGGTTGAGCCCAACGGCAACCCTTGTGGAAGCAACTGTCTTGCTCAATTTCTAAAAGCTGGCGCGAATCCCTGTGGGAGCGGGCTTGTCGAGGCGTCGAACCGCCGCGAACACGGGCGAAGCCCGTGCCATGCACCGTGGTGTCTTGATCGCGGGTAAACCCGCTCCCACCGTTTCAGTGCGATGTGCCATCGACACTCGCACCACCTTGGTGTCTACCCTGCACCAAAGCCTGGCAACGCGCAGCGCCCTCTTCGCCAGCCATAACGCGCCAGCCCCTTTACCACGGCCCTTTTAGAATAATCTGACCACCTGGCCATGTTTTTGCTTTGCATCTGCTCAACCTCAACACACCCGAGCAGCCCCATGTCCGAATCCCCCACGCCCCTGCGCCTGGAACTGCGCGCCATCAGCAAGCGCTACCCGGGCACGCTGGCCAACGACCGCGTCGACCTGCGCATCGCGCCCGGCGAAATCCGTGCGCTGCTTGGCGAGAACGGTGCAGGCAAGAGCACCCTGATGAAGATCATCTACGGCGTCACCGCCCCGGACAGCGGCCAACTGCTCTGGGAGGGCCAGGCGCTGCAGGTGCGCGACCCGGCCCAGGCCCGCAGGCTGGGGATCGGCATGGTGTTCCAGCACTTCTCGCTGTTCGAGACCCTCACCGTGGCGCAGAACATCGCCCTGGCCCTGGGCCGCGACGGCGGCACGCCGCAGCAGCTGGCACCGCGCATCCGCGAGGTCTCGCAGCGCTACGGCATGGGCCTGGAACCGCAGCGCCTGGTGCACAGCCTGTCGATCGGCGAGCGCCAGCGGGTGGAGATCGTCCGGTGCCTGATGCAGGACATCAAGCTGCTGATCCTCGACGAGCCGACCTCGGTGCTGACGCCGCAGGAGGTCGATGAACTGTTCGTCACCCTGCGCACCCTGGCCGCCGAGGGCTGCAGCATCCTGTTCATCAGCCACAAGCTCAACGAGGTGCGCGCCCTCTGCCACAGCGCCACGGTGCTGCGCGGCGGCCGGGTGTCCGGCGATTGCCAGCCGGCGCGCTGCAGCGACCTGGAGCTGGCGCGGCTGATGGTCGGCGATGCCGAAGGGCTGCAGGCCAGCTACCCGAAACGCCTCGGCGGCCTGCCGCGGCTGCGGGTGGACGACCTGAGCTGGCACAACCGCGAGCCGTTCGGCAGCTCGTTCGCGCACCTGCGCCTGGAGGTGCGCAGCGGCGAGATCGTCGGCATCGCCGGGGTCGCCGGCAATGGCCAGGACGAGCTGCTGGCCCTGCTCAGCGGCGAAACCCGCCTGCCCGCCAGCGAGCGTGAACGCATCACCCTCGACAACCAGCCCATCGCCCACCTCCATCCCGACGCCCGCCGTGCCCTGGGCCTGGCCTTCGTCCCGGCCGAACGCCTGGGCCACGGCGCGGTGCCGGACATGAGCCTGGCCGACAACACGCTGCTCACCGCCTTCCAGCAAGGCCTGGTCGGCCACGGCCTGATCCGCGCCGGCAAGGTCCAGGCCCTGGCCGAGCAGATCATCCAGCGCTTCGCGGTCAAGGCCCCGGACGCCCAGGCCACGGCGCGCAGCCTGTCCGGCGGCAACCTGCAGAAGTTCATCCTCGGCCGCGAGATCCTCCAGGCGCCCAGGCTGCTGGTCGCCGCCCACCCGACCTGGGGCGTGGATGTCGGCGCCGCCGCGGCGATCCACCGGGCGCTGATCGCCCTGCGCGATGCCGGCGCGGCGATCCTGGTGATTTCCGAAGACCTCGACGAGCTGTTGCAGATCAGCGACCGCATCGGCGCCCTCTGTGGCGGGCGCCTGTCGCCGCTCAAGGCCACCGCCCAGACCCTTCCCGCGGAGGTCGGCGGCTGGATGGCCGGCCAGTTCGCCTTCCCCCAAGACGCCGCCTGACGAGAGCCTGCCATGTTGCTATCGCTCGAACCCCGCCCCCATCAGTCGCGCGCCATGCGCCTGCTGTCCCCACTGCTGGCCGGCCTGCTGACCCTGCTCAGCGGCGCGGCCCTGTTCAGTGCCTTGGGGCATGACCCGCTGCTGACCTTGCACACCCTGTTGATCGAACCGGTCAGCGACCTCTACGGCCTGTCCGAACTGCTGCTCAAGGCCTTGCCGATCCTGCTCTGCGCCTTTGGCCTGGCGGTGGCTTACCAGGCACGCATCTGGAACATCGGCGCCGAGGGCCAGTTGCTGATCGGTGCCCTGGCCGGCAGCGCGATGGCGCTGCAGCTGCTCGACTGGGACAGCCGCTGGGCGCTGCTCTGGGTGCTGCTGGCCGGCACCGTTGCCGGCGCCTTGTGGGGCGCGCTGGCGGCGTGGCTGCGCACGCACTTCAACGCCAACGAAATCCTCACCACCATCATGCTCAACTACATCGCCCTGAACCTGCTGCTGTATGGCGTGCACGGCCCGCTCAAGGACCCGCAAGGCTTCAGCTTCCCGCAGTCGGCGATGTTCGGCGATGCCAGCCGCCTGCCCGCCCTGTTCGAGGACGGCCGCCTGCACATCGGCCTGTGCTTCGCGCTGCTGGCGCTGGTAACGGTGTGGGTGCTGCTGCACAAGAGCTTCCTCGGCTTTCAGGTCAAGGTGCTCGGCCTCGACTCACGCGCCGCCGGCTTCGTCGGCTTTCGCGAAAAGCGCCTGGTCTGGCTGGCGCTGCTGATCAGCGGTGGCCTGGCAGGGCTGGCCGGGGTTTGTGAAGTCAGCGGGCCGATCGGCCAACTGGTGCCACAGGTGTCCCCGGGCTATGGCTACGCGGCGATCACCGTGGCCTTTCTCGGGCGCCTCAACCCCTTCGGTATCCTCGCGGCCGGGCTGTTGATGGCGCTGCTGTACCTGGGCGGCGAGAACGCGCAGATGAGCCTCAACCTGCCGCAGTCCCTGACCGGGCTGTTCCAGGGAATGATGCTGTTCTACCTGCTGGCGTGTGACGTGCTGATCCTTTATCGGCCACGCCTGAACCTGCGTTGGCGCCGCCGCCTGCCGCTGGCCGAAACGGCCAGTGCGTGAACCTCCACGCCTCTTTCACCTTGGGACTTCGACCATGGATCTCGATCTGCTCGGCAACATCCTCTATGCCATGGTGCGCTGTGGCACCCCGCTGCTGCTGGTCGCCCTGGGCGAACTGGTGTGCGAAAAGAGTGGCGTACTCAACCTCGGCCAGGAAGGCATGATGCTGTTCGGCGCGGTGGCCGGCTTCATCGCCGCCTATGCCACCGGCAATCTGTGGCTGGGTGTGTTGCTGGCGTGCCTGGCCGGCATGCTGTTGTCGGCGCTGTTCGCCCTGCTGGCGCTGGGCTGCCAGGCCAACCAGGTGGCCAGCGGCCTGGCCCTGACCATCTTCGGCGTGGGCCTGTCCTCGTTCATCGGCACGGCCTGGGTCGGCAAGCCGCTGACCGGCTTCGAGCCGCTGGCGATCCCGCTGCTGGCCGACCTGCCGATCCTCGGCCACATGCTGTTCAACCAGGATGTGCTGGTGTACCTGTCGTTCGCCCTGTTCGGGCTGGTCGCCTGGCTGCTGCTGAAAAGCCGCGCCGGGCTGGTCCTCCAGGCCGTCGGCGAGAACCCCGACGCCGCCAGCGCCATGGGCTTGCCGGTGCTGCGCGTGCGCACCCTGGCGGTGCTGTTCGGCGGCGCCATGGCCGGCCTCGCCGGTGCCTACCTGTCGCTGGCCTACACGCCGATGTGGGCCGAGAACATGACCGCCGGGCGCGGCTGGATCGCCCTGGCCCTGGTGGTGTTCGCCAGCTGGCGGGTACGCCGCGTGCTGCTCGGCGCCTACCTGTTCGGCCTGGCCAGCATCCTGCACCTGGTGGCCCAGGGCATCGGCGTGAGCGTGCCGGCCAACCTGCTGGCGATGCTGCCCTACGTGGCGACGATCCTGGTGCTGGTGGTGCTGTCGCGCGATGCCATCAAGACCCGCTTGTACGCCCCGGTATCTCTCGGCCAGCCGTGGCGTGCCGGGCGCTGATGCCTTACCTCGATAAAAGACACAAGACCCACAGGAGTGAACCCTCGATGCAGCACAAGAAAAACCGCAACCTGCTACGTACCCTTGCCGCCGCCATCGGCCTCGGCGCCGCGCTGTCCGCCTTTGCCGCCGAGCCGTTGAAAGTCGGCTTCGTCTACATCGGCCCGGTCGGCGACCACGGCTGGACCTACCAGCACGAGCAGGGCCGCCAGGCACTGATCAAGCAGTTCGGCGACAAGGTGCAGACCAGCTTCGTCGAGAACGTGCCCGAAGGCGCCGACGCCGAGCGGGTCATCCGCAACATGGCCAAGGGCGGCTACGACCTGGTGTTCGCCACTTCCTTCGGCTACATGAACCCCACCGCCAAAGTGGCCAGGCAGTTTCCCAAGGTCACCTTCGAGCACGCCACCGGCTACAAGCAGGACAAGAATCTAGCCACCTACCTGGCGACGTCCTACGAGGGCCGCTACGTCGGTGGCTACCTCGCGGCGAAGATGACCAAGAGCAAGAAGATCGGCTACGTCGCCTCCTTCCCGATCCCGGAGGTGCTGCGCGACATCAACGCCATCCAGCTGGCGCTGGACAAGTACAACCCCGGCACCGAGATCAAGGTGGTGTGGGTCAATTCCTGGTTCGACCCGGGCAAGGAAGCCGACGCCGCCAACGCCCTGATCGACCAGGGTGTCGACGTGCTGTTCCAGCACACCGACAGCCCGGCGCCGATCCAGGCCGCCGAGCGCCGTGGCATCTATGCCGTGGGCTACGCCTCGGACATGGCTCACTTCGGGCCCAAGGCAGTGCTGACCTCGATCGTCAACAACTGGGGGCCGCACTACATCAAGAGCACCCAGGCGGTCATCGACGGCACCTGGAAGTCGCAGGAATACTGGGGCGGGCTGGCGGAGGGGACCATCGAGCTGCCGATCAGCGACCTGGTGCCGGCGGAGGTGAAAAGCGGTGCCGAGCAGATCATCGCGAGCATCAAGGACGGTTCGTTCCACCCGTTCACCGGGCCGATTCTCGACCAGGCCGGGGCCGTCAAGATCGCCGAGGGGGCCGTGGCCAGCAACGCCGAACTGGCGGGCATGAACTACTACGTCAAGGGCATCACCGCGCAACTGCCCAAATAGAGACTTCTTGATCAAGCGCCGCCCCTGTGGGAGCGGGTTAATCGAGGCGTCGAACCGCCGCGAAGCAGGCAACACCGTGGATGGCACCGGCTTCGCCGGTGTTCGCGGGTGAACCCGCTCCCACAGGGACTGCGCCAGCCTTTAGAAATTGTACCCATCCGCATTCTGGAGCCGTGATGAACACCCTGCCGATCATCGACATCGCCCCGCTGTACCAGCACGACCCTGCCGCCCGCCAGGCCGTGGCCCGGCAGATCGACGCTGCCTGCCGAGAATGGGGCTTCTACTACATCAGGAATCACCCGATCACCCCTGCACGCATCGCCCAGCTCAAGGCCGCCGCCGAGGACTTCTTCGCCCGCCCGGCCGCCGAGAAGCTGCGCATCGACATCACCCAGAGCACCCACCATCGTGGCTACGGCGCCATCGCCACCGAGCAGCTCGACCCGAGCCGCCCGAGCGATCTCAAGGAAACCTTCGACATGGGGTTGCACATGAGTGCCGAGCACCCCGAGGTGCTCGCGGGCAAACCGCTGCGCGGCCCCAACCGCCACCCTGCCATCGAGGGCTGGGAAGCGCTGCTGCAAGAGCACTATGAGGACATGCACGGGCTCTCCCTGACCCTGCTGCGGGCCATGGCCGAGGCGCTTGAAATCGAGCAGGACTTTTTCGACCAGCGCTTCACCGACCCGATCAGCGTATTGCGCATGATCCACTACCCGCCGCGCCAGGCCGCGAGCAGCACCGACCAGCAAGGCGCCGGGGCGCATACCGACTATGGCTGCATCACCCTGCTCTACCAGGACAACGCCGGTGGCCTGCAGGTGCGCAGCCGTGATGGCCAGTGGATCGACGCGCCCCCCATCGAAGGCACCTACGTGGTCAACATCGGCGACATGATGGCGCGCTGGAGCAACGACCGTTACACCTCGACGCCGCACCGGGTGATCAGCCCGCTCGGGGTGGACCGCTACTCGATGCCGTTCTTCGCCGAGCCGCACCCGGACACCGAAATCCGCTGCCTGCCCAACTGTTCCGGCCCAGGCAACCCGGCCAAGTACCCGCCGGTGTCGTGCAGCGCCTATATGCTGTCACGCTTTGCCGAAACCTATGCCTATCGCCGTGAGTCTGCCAACGGCTGATACGGAACGTCGGGAAGGCTGAAGCCGCTGGCGAAGGTCGGTGCCACGTCGAGGCGCTGACTCATCAAGCCATGGGCGTGGTAGAAATCGGCGGTGTCCTGCTGCTCGGCCACGGTCTGCGGGTCGATCACCTGCCAGCGCAGTTGCCGGCGTTCGAACTGCAGGCGGGCGGCATCCTCGGGGAAGCCGATGATCGCCGCCAGGGTTTTCGAGTAGCTGTCCAGGTGCTGGTTGGCCCACACCTGTGCCCCGGCCAGGCGGTTGAGGTAGTCCTGCAATGCCGCGCGCCGCGCGGACTCGCCCAGGGCCTTGTCGGTGGCGGCGAGGAAGCTGTTGCCGCTGGACAGACCACGGCCATTGACCAGCACCCGGCCCTGCCCGCTCAACTCGGCCAACGCGGTGTAGGGCTCCCAGGTCGACCAGGCGTCCACCGATCCGTTGGCCAGGGCGATCTTGGCGTCGACCGGCCCGAGGAAACGGAACTCCACGTCCTTCTCGCTCAAGCCGGCCTGGTCCAGCGCCTTGAGCGCCAGGTGATGGCCGATCGAACCGCGGCCGGTGGCGATGCGCTTGCCCTTCAGTTCGGCCGCGCTGTGCAGCGGCGCGTCAGGGCGCACCAGCAACGCCGTGCCATAGGGGTCGGACTTGTCCACGGCGATGGCCTTGACCGGCGCCCCGGAGGCCAGCACGAACAGCAGCGGCGCATCGCCGATGATGCCGGCATCGATCGCCCCGGCATTGAGCGCCTCGGCCAGCGGCGCAGCCGCGGGGAATTCGGCCCAGTGGATGTCGTAGGGCAGGTCGCGCAAGGCGTCGGCGGCTTCGAGCTGGGCGCGCATGTTGCCCTTCTGGTCGCCGATGCGCAGGGTCAGGCGCTCGGCGGCGCTGGCCTGGCCGGCCAACAGCAGCGCCGCGACCAGCGTCAGCAGCTTCGATCGGATGGACATGACGTTCCTCGGTGTCTGGGCGGGCAGCCTCATGCAGCCCGTGCCTGGCGCACTCTAGCGACAATTATCAAATAAATTAAATTGATTTTAGGAATAACCTAATATGCATTTTTAGTTTTATTCTCGCGACCAGATGGCATTACGCGTCAGTCGGATTATGCTAATGCCTTATTTTTTCGTCCGACCTTGTGAGCGCCGATCATGAAAATCGATGACATGGACGCCTTCGTCGCGGTCATTCGTTGCCAGTCCACCAACCTCGCCGCCGAAGCCCTGCAACTGACCCAACCGGCCATTACCCGCCGGGTGCAGAACTTCGAGGAAGCCCTCGGCGCGACGCTGCTCGACCGCAACACCAAACCGCTCAAACCCACGCCCATGGGCCTGCGGGTGTACGAGCAGTGCAAGGCGATCCTGCGCGAGATCGATTCGCTGCGCGAACTGGTGGCCAACGATGGCGCACCTTCCGGCACCCTGCGCCTGGGCGTGCCGCAGACCCTGGGCGACGTGGTGCTGCTCGATGCCCTGGCGCAGATCCGCGAAGCCTACCCGCAATTGCGCACCCAGGTCAGCAGCGGCTGGGGCAGCAGCCTGATCGCACGCATGGAGAACGGCGAGCTGGATGCCGCCGCCGCGCTGTTCCCGCCAGGCAAGATCTTCCCCGAAGGCATCGCCAGCCAGTCGATCGCGCGCATGCCACTGAAGGTGGTGGCGGCCAAAGGCAGCGCCGCCAAGCGCAGTTACAAGCTCAAGGACTGCTACCCCCGTGGCTGGGTGCTCAACCCCGACGGCTGCGGCTTCCGTGCCGGCCTGCAACGGGCGCTGAGCGAACAGGGGCTGAGCCTGTCGATCAACCTGGAGACCTTCGGCACCGAGTTGCAACTGGGGCTGGTCGCCAACGGCCAGGGCCTGGGGCTGGTGCCTGAGCCGCTGCTGCAGGCCAGCCGCCATCGCGATGCCCTGGATGTGCTCAATGTCAGCGACTTCAAGCCGCAGGTGGACTTGTGGCTGTTCCATCCGCGTTACCTGGGCAATTTGCAGGAGCCGGTGGAGCTGTTTGGGGAGGTGGCGGGGCATCGGTTGCTGGGTTGAGGTGGGTGGGGTTGAGATGGGTTGAGTTGAGTTGAGTTGAGTTGAGTTGAGTTGAGGTTGAGATGGGTTGAGGCTGCTGGGGTTTGTCGTGAGATGTTTGGCGCCTGTGAGATCGAGCGCCGCCCGCGCGGCGCTTCGCGGGTAAACCCGCTCCCACATTTGTTGCAACGTGCCGAACCTGTCAGGCCATGGTCGCCTGCCTTGGCGCAAGTCTTGAGGCATGTGGGGCGGCATCAATGCCCACCGCAATATCCAGTCATGCCAACAAGGCTGACAACCATGGCCTCACAGACATGGCCACGTTGCAACAAATGTGGGAGCGGGTTTACCCGCGAAGCGCCGCGCGGGCGGCGCTCGATCTCCCAGGCGCCAAAAACACCAAGACGTACACCCGCGCCCCACCACCACTCAACCACTAAATGCAATTTACGCATAACACCTAAAACACTAAATTCTTAAAACAAATAATTAGCATAGAACCAAAAAGACTTTTACAGCCTTCATCCATACGAATACGGTCTTAGGCAACTCACCGTCATTCAGGGATGAAACCCCATGAGTCACCCCTCCGACAGCGCCCTCGCCGAGCTGACCCAGGCCCTCGCGGCCAATGCCGAACGCTATGACCGCAGCGCCCAGTTCCCCCAGGACAACTTCGACCTGCTGCAACGCCACGGCCTGCTCGCCTTCACCGTCCCCCGCACGCTCGGTGGCGGCGGCGCCAACCTCGCCGACGCCCGCCGGGTAATTGCCGCGGTCGGCAAGGGCGACCCAGCCACCGCGCTGATCCTGGTGATGCAATACCTGCAGCATTTCCGCCTGCAGGACGAGGCGCGCTGGCCTGAGCACCTGCGCCAGCGCGTGGCCCGCGATGCCGTGCAGCACGGTGCGCTGATCAACGCCTTGCGCGTCGAACCCGAACTCGGCACCCCGGCCCGCGGCGGCCTGCCCGCCACCGTGGCCCGGCGCACGGCCGAGGGCTGGCGCCTGAGCGGGCGCAAGATCTACTCCACCGGCAGCCACGGCCTGAGCTGGTACCTGGTGTGGGGCCGCAGCGACGACGCCGACCCGCTGGTCGGCGGTTTCCTGGTGCACCGCGACACGCCAGGCATCACCATCGTCGACGACTGGGACCACCTGGGCATGCGCGCCACCTGCAGCCACGAAGTGCGCTTCGATGACGTGCTCATCCCCCTCGACCATGCCGTCAGCGTCAGCCCCGCCAGCGCGCCCAAGGCCGAACTCGATGGCGAGAGCCTGCTGTGGATGGCCGTGTTGCTGCCAGCGGTGTACGACGGCGTGGCCCGTGCCGCCCGCGACTGGCTGGTGGGCTTCCTGCAACAGCGCACGCCCTCCAACCTGGGCGCGCCGCTGGCCAGCCTGGCGCGCTTCCAGGACGTGCTGGGCCGCATCGATACCCTGCTGTTCGCCAACCAGAGCCTGCTCGACGCCGCCGCCACCGGGCAGGTAGCCGCGCAGCATGCCGGGCAGCTCAAGCACCTGGTCAGCGCCAATGCCATCCAGGCTGTCGAGCTGGCCATCGAGGCCGCCGGCAATCCTGGGCTGTCCCGGCGCAACCCGCTGGAGCGGCACTACCGCGACGTGCTCTGCAGCCGCATCCACACCCCGCAGGACGACGTGGTGTTCGGCCAGGTTGGCCGTGCTGCGCTGGTGGAGGTGCGGGCATGAGCCACTCGATCATCGCCAGCCAGCTCGATGCCCAGGCCAATCAGCACCTGCGCGAACACCTGCCAGACCATGAGGTCATCGACATCGCACCCGGCCAGTTGGCCCTCAGCGCCCCCGCCGATGTGTTCATCCTGCGCCCGATCAACGTGCGCGGGCAGCGCGTCGACACCCCGCCACCGGGCTGGCCCTGGGGCCTGAAGTGGGTGCAGTTGGTGTCTTCGGGCATCGACTTCTACCCCGACTGGGTGTTCCACGGCGCACCGGTTACCAGCGGCAAGGGCGCCAATGCCGAGCAAGTGGCCGAATTCGCCCTGGCCCTGGTGTTCGCCGCCGCCAAGCAGCTGCCAGGGCTGTGGGTCAAGGATGCCGAGTGGCGCCTGACCCCGCTGGCACCGCTGCGTGGCCGCACCCTGGGCATCCTCGGTTTCGGCAGCATTGGCCAGAACCTGGCGCGCAAGGCCGTGGCCCTGGGCATGCGCGTGCTGGCCCTGAGCCGCCCGGGCCAGGCCATCGCCGAGGTGCCGGGGGTAGAGCGCGCCGAGGACCTGCAACAGCTGTTCGCCGGCAGCGATCACCTGGTCCTGGCCGCACCGCTCACCGCCGCCACCCGTGGCCTGGTCGATCGCCAGGTGCTGGCCCATGCCCGCCCCGGCCTGCACCTGATCAACATCGCCCGCGGTGGCCTGCTCGACCAGAACGCCCTGCTGGAGGCCCTGGACAGCGGCCTGATCGGCCGCGCCAGCCTGGATGTCACCGACCCCGAACCACTGCCCGCCGGCCACCCGCTGTATCACCACCCGCGGGTGTTCCTGTCACCGCACACCTCGGCCATTTCCGAGGACGGCTACCCGGCCTTCCTCGAAGCCTTCATCGCCAACTTCCACCGCTACCGCGAGCAGGCGCCCCTGGCCAACCTGGTCGACACCGCGCGCGGCTACTGATTACCGGAGAGCACACCATGAGTTCACTGCCTGCCGTCACCACCCAGCCCCACAATGTACGCGACCGGGTCAGCGCCGAAGAGTGGGAGGTGCGGGTCAAGCTGGCCGCCGCCTACCGCCTGGCCGCCCTGTTCCGCTGGACCGACCACATCTACACGCACTTCTCGGCCCGCGTGCCGGGTCCGGACGAGCATTTCCTGATCAACGCCTTCGGCCTGCTGTTCGATGAAATCACAGCGTCCAACCTGGTCAAGGTCGATGTCGACGGCACGATCATCGACGACCCGCTGGGGCTCGGCATCAACCAGGCCGGCTATGTGATCCACAGCGCCATCCACCGCGCCAGGCATGACCTCAAGGCGGTGCTGCACACCCACACCCGCGACGGCGCGGCGGTGTCGGCCCAGCGCGACGGGCTGCTGCCGATCTCCCAGCATGCCCTGGCCTACTACAGCCGGGTGGTCTACCACGACTACGAAGGTGTGGCCCTGGACCTGGACGAACAACAGCGGCTGGTGGCCAACCTGGGCGACAGCAACATCCTCATCCTGCGCAACCATGGCCTGCTCACCGGTGGGGTCAGTGTCGAGCACGCGTTCCGCGAACTGCATGGCCTGGAGCGTGCCTGCAACATCCAGGTGGCCGCCCAGGCCGGGGGCAATGACCAGCTGCTGCAGGCATCGCCGGCGGCGATTGCCAAGGTGCATGAGCAGTCCAAGCGCTTTTCCGATGGCAAGGGGGAAGGCATCCAGCGGCATTGGGATGCGTTGATCCGGCAACTGGATCGCGAGGGGCGTGATTACCAGGACTGAGCGGCAAGCAACTGTCGTCAGTACCGGCCTCTTCACGGGTAAACCCGCTCCCACAGGTATGGCGTCGGCCCTGAGGGTTGCGAAATCCCTGTGGGAGCGGGTTTACCCGCGAAGAGGCCGGTACAGGTAACTCCATTTCATTGAAGGACCCTCCCCATGCCCCCACTGCACCGCCTGTTCGCCATCGGCTCCCTGGCCCTGGCCCTCACCGCCTGCTCACCGGCCGACAACACCTCGGCCAGCAAGACCCTGAACATCGCCTTCTGGGGCGACAACACCACCCTGGTCAGCGTCGACCCCTTCCAGGTCTACTGGCTGGAGCACCGCGTGCTGCTGCGCAATGTCGCCGAATCGTTGACCGACCAGGACCCGGACAGCGGCCGCATCATCCCCTGGCTGGCGAAAAGCTGGGAGGTCAGCGCCGATGCCCTGACCTACACCTTCCACCTGCGCCAGGACGTCACCTTCAGCAACGGCGAGCGCTTCGACGCCCACGCCGTGAAAACCGCGTTCGACAGCAACAAGGCCTTCGCCACGCAGCTGCCGGCCACCTTCGGCGCCACCTACCTCGCCGGCTACGACCACGCCGAGGTACTCGACGACTTCACCGTGCGCCTGGTCCTGGCCAAACCCAATGCCGGCTTCCTCCAGGCCACATCGACCACCAACCTGGCCATCCTGGCACCGGCCAGCTACCGATTGAGCGCCCAGGAGCGTTCGCTGGGCAAGATCATCGGCACCGGCCCGTTCATCCTCGAACACTACACCCCCGAAGTCGGCGCCCGCCTGGTCAAGCGTGCCGACTACGCCTGGCCGTCGGCCAACGTGCGCAACCAGGGCCCGGCGCACCTGGATGCCGTGGACATCAGCTACATCCCCGAGGAAAGCGTGCGCAACGGCCTGTTCCTGCAAGGCAAGGCCGACATCCTGTGGCCGCGCAACCCGTTCTCGGAAGTCGACCTCAAGCTGTTCCAGTCCAAGGGTGCGACCCTGCAGAGCCGCTCGCTGCCGGGCCCGGCGCTGAACCTCTACCCCAACACCCGCAACGACCGCCTGCTGGCTGACCGCCAGGTGCGCCTGGCACTGCAGAAGGCCATCGACCGCAGCAGCTACGCGCATACCGTGTACAACGCCGAGTTCCCGGTGGTGAGCGGCGTGTACGACGTCACCACGCCGTTCTTCAAGCCCCAGGCCGGCAAGCTCGCCTACGACCCCAAGGGTGCCGAGCAACTGCTCGACGCCGCCGGCTGGCACAAGGGCGAGGACGGCTACCGGCACAAGAACGGCCAGCGCCTGACCCTGCGCTACAACCTCACCCCGGCCGAAAGCGCCGGTGACGTGCTGGTGCAGGACCAACTGCGCAAGGTCGGCATCGACCTCAAGCTCAACGTGCTGACCCGCGCCGAATGGGTGGCCGGCAACGCGTCAGGCAACTACGACCTGACCTCCACCTACATGACCCGCGCCGACCCGATCATCCTGCAGACCATCCTCGACCCGCGCGCGGCCAACAGCGCGACAGTGGCCACCAACACCTACGAGCCACAGACCCTGGCCAAGGCCCAGGCGCTGTTCGACAGCGGCATCACCGCCACTGCCGACCCGCAGCGGGCCCAGGCTTACGGCCAGCTGCAGGACCTGCTGGTCGACGAAGCCTCGGCATTCCCGCTGTACGAGCGCGTCTGGCAGGCTGCCACCGCCGCGCGGGTCAAGGACTTCCGCTGGACCGCCGAAGGCTTCGCCCTGCTCAGCGACATCCAGGTCGAACAGCCATGAAGCGCTACCTCATCGGCCGTCTTGGCCAGGCACTGCTGGTGCTGTGGGGTGCCTACACCATCACCTACTTCATCCTCTACCTGCTGCCCGGCGACACCCTGGCGATCATGCTCAGCGCCTCGGGCATGGAAGCCGACGGCCTGTCGCCCGAGGACCTGGCCAAGGCCCGCGCCTATTACGGGCTGGACAAGGGCCTGTTGGAACAGTATTTCGACTTGCTCTGGCGCGCCCTGCACGGCGACTTCGGGCAGTCGCTGTCGCTGGGCCGGCCGGTCGCCGCGCTGCTGGCCGAACGCCTGCCACAGACGCTGGCCCTGGCCGGCGCCGCCATCGGCCTGTCGCTGCTGGCCGGTGTCGGCCTGGCGTACCTGAGCGCCTACCTGCAATGGCGACCTCTGAAAACGGCCTTGGCGCGCCTGCCGTCGCTGGGCTTCTCGGTGCCGGTGTTCTGGATGGGCCTGTTGCTGATCCAGGTGTTCGCCTTCGCCCTCGGCTGGTTCCCGGCCACCGGCAGCCAGGGCCTGGCCAGCCTGGTGCTGCCGGCGATCACCCTGGCGATCCCCAGCGCCGCAGTTTACGCACAGGTGCTGCAACGCGGCTTCCAGGGCGTGTGGCAGGAACCCTACATCACCACCGCCCTCGCCAAAGGCCTGAGCCGGGCCCAGGTGCAGGCGCGCCACGGCTTGCGTAACGCAGCCCTGCCGCTGCTGACCCTGGTCGGCCTGCAGGTCGGCAACACGGTGTCCGGCGCGGTACTGGTGGAAACCATCTTCTCGCGCAACGGCGTCGGCCGCCTGGCCCAGGAGGCCGTGCTGCGCCAGGACATCCCGGTGGTGCTGGCGGTCGTCGCGGTATCGGCCGCCGCCTTCGTGGTGGTGAACCTGATCGTCGACCTGCTCTACCCCTACCTCGACCCCCGCATCACCCACACGGCCAAGGTGAGCTGAAATGACCATCGACATCCCCCTGCCCCGGATCGACAGCACCCCCGCCACCACCTGGCAGCGGCGCACGCGCCTGCAGCGCACGCATCAGGCCTTGGCCCCGCTGCTGCGCCGCCCGGGCTTCAGCCTGGCGCTGTTGATCGTGCTGTTCGCCCTGTTCGCGGCATTGGCCCCACAGCTGCTGACCAGCTTCGACCCCTATGCCACCTCGCCCGCCGCCAAGCTCAGCGCCCCTGGCCTGGAGCACTGGTTCGGCACCGACGAGCTGGGCCGCGACCTGTATACCCGGGTGGTCTACGGCGCGCGCCTGTCGGTGCTGGCCGCCCTGCTGGCAGTGGCCATCGCCCTGCTCGGTGGCCTCGGCCTGGGCGTACTCGCCGGTTTTGCCGGCGGGCGCGTGGACGCGGCGCTGATGCGCCTGATCGATGTGCTGCTGGCCCTGCCCGGCCTGCTGCTGGCCCTGGCCATCGTCACCGCGATCGGCTTCGGCACGGTGCCTGTAGCGGTTGCCGTGGGCATCGGCATCATCCCCGGTTTTGCCCGCACCACCCGTGCCGAAGTGTTACGCATCAAGACCCTGCCCTATGTCGAGGCCGCCCGCCTGGGTGGCGCCAGTTGGGCGCGCACGCTGCTGCGCCATGTGCTGCCAAACGCCTGGGGCCCGGTGGCAGTGCTCGCCACCCTGGACTTCGGCGCGGCCATCCTGGCCACCGCCGGGCTGAGCTTCCTTGGCTTCGGCGCGGCGCCACCGGCGGCGGAATGGGGCACGTTGATCGCCAACGGCCGCCACTTCCTGATCACCGCACCCTGGGTCTCGCTGCTGCCGGGGCTGTTCGTGGTGGCCGTGGTGTTCAGCCTCAACCACCTGGCGCGCAGCGTCGAGGAGCACGCCCGATGAGCCAGCCTGCATTGATAGAAGTTCGCGACCTGAGCGTCAGCTACGCCTTTAGCGGGCAACACACCCAGGCCGTGCGCCGGTTGTCGTTCAGCCTGGCCCAGGGCGAAACCCTGGCCATCGTCGGTGAATCCGGCTCGGGCAAGTCGACCCTGGCCAACGCCCTGCTGGGCCTGCTGCCGGGCAACGCACGGATCGACCAGGGCCAGCTGTGGGTCGACGGCGTCGATGTGGCCCAGGCCAGCGAGCGCGTCCGTCGCCGGTTGCGCGGGCGCACCATCGGCCTGGTGCCGCAGGACCCGATGGTCAGCCTCAACCCGACGCTGCGGATCGGCAAGCAGATCGCCGAGGCCCTGTTGCTGGCCCGCGGCCGGCGTTACCCGGGGCTCGATGCCGACGTGCTGGACCTGCTGGCCCAGGTCGGCCTCGACGACCCCGCGCTGCGCGCCCGCCAGTACCCCCATGAACTCTCCGGCGGCATGCGCCAGCGGGTGCTGATCGCCATTGCCCTGGCCGGCGAGCCGCGGCTGATCATCGCCGACGAGCCCACCAGCGCATTGGACGTGACGGTGCAGCGGCGCATCCTCGACCACCTGCAACGGCTGGTGGCCGAACGCGGCATCTCGCTGCTGATCATTACCCATGACCTGGGCATGGCCTGCGACCGCGCCGACCGCCTGCTGGTGATGAAACAGGGCGAGCTCGTCGAACAGGCCTCGCCCAGGCAGATCCTCTGGGGCGCACAGCAGCCCTACACCCGTGCCCTGCTCAACGCCGCACCGGCGTTCGTGCCGCGCCAGCGACCGCGCCCGGTCACGGCCGGCACGCCACTGTTGCGTCTGCACCAGGTCGGCAAACGCTTCGCGCTGCCCGGCCAGGGCACGCACTTCACCGCGCTCCAGGACCTGAGCCTGGAGCTGCACGCCGGGCAGACCCTGGCCATCGTCGGCGAGTCGGGCTCGGGCAAAAGTACCGCGCTGCGCATTGCACTGGGGCTGGAGCAGCCGAGCCAGGGGCACGTCGAGATCGCCGGCGAGGATGTCAGCGCCTACAACTGGCGCCAGTTCCGCCCGCTGCGCCGGCGCATCCAGCTGGTGCAGCAGAACCCGTTCGCCGCGCTCGACCCGCGCTTCAGCGTGTTCGACAGCATCGTCGAGCCGCTGGTGTCGTTCGGCCTGCTCAAGGGCGAGGCACTGGAACGCAAGGCTCGCGAACTGATCACCCGGGTGCACCTGCCGCTGCATTTTCTCGACCGCCTGCCCCGGGAGCTGTCGGGCGGCCAGCGCCAGCGCGTAGCGATCGCCCGGGCGCTGGCGCTGGAACCCGAAGTGCTGCTGCTCGACGAGCCGGTGAGTGCCCTGGACGTGTCGGTGCAGGCGCAGATCCTTGCCCTGCTCGATGAGCTGCAGCGCGAGCTGGGCATGGCCTACGTGCTGGTCTCCCACGACCTGGCCGTGGTGGCGAGCATGGCCGACCAGGTGCTGGTGCTGCGGCGCGGGCAAGTGGTCGAGCACGGGCCGGCCGTGCAGGTGTTCGGCCAGCCGGCCAGCGCCTACACCCGGGCACTGATCGAGGCGATACCCGGGCATTCGCGCAGCGTGCTGCCCGTGGCGGTTTGACCGTTGTGCCGCGCGCCACGGTCGTGCCGCGCGGATCACCCATCGAGGCCCATCTGGCCAGAGGTATTGAACATGAGCAAACGACAGATCCATCTTGGTGCCATGATCCACGGTGTCGGCCACGGCTGGGGCGAATGGCGCCACCCCGAGGCGCTGGCCGATGCCAGTGTCAATTTCGGTTTCTACAAGCAGCAGGCGCAATTGGCCGAGGCGGCCAAGTTCGACTTCGCCTTCATCGCCGACAGCCTGCACATCCACGCCCGTTCCAGCCCGCATTACCTCAACCGCTTCGAACCGCTGACCATTCTCTCGGCGCTGGCGGCAGTGACCAGCCATATCGGCCTGGTGGCCACGGTCACGGTCAGCTACACCGAGCCGTTCCAGGTCGCGCGCCAGTTCGCCTCGCTGGACCTGATCAGCGGCGGCCGCGCCGGTTGGAACGTGGTCACTTCGTGGCTGTCGGGCACCGCCGACAACTTCGGCAAGGCCGAGCACCCGCCCCACGCCGTGCGCTACCGCATCGCCCGTGAGCATGTCGAGGTGGTCCAGGGCCTGTGGGACTCGTGGGAAGACGACGCTTTCACCCGCGACAAGCACACCGGCGAATTCTTCGCCCCGGACAAGCTGCATACCCTTGGCCACCAGGGCGAGTTCTTCAAGGTCAAGGGCCCGTTGAACATCCAGCGCTCACCCCAGGGCCAGCCGCTGATCTTCCAGGCCGGCGTGTCGGAGGACGGGCGCAATTTCGCCGCGCAGAATGCCGACGCGATCTTCGTCAACCCCGAGTCGTTCAGCGATGCCCGTGCCTATTACCAGGACCTCAAACAGCGCGCCGCGCAGCATGGCCGCGACCCGGACCAGCTGTTCATCCTGCCCGGTATCCGCCCCATCGTCGGCCGCGACGAAGCGGAGGTGGAGCACCGCTACCAGCAGGCCGTCGACCTGGTGAGCATCGAGGATGCCCTGGTCGCCCTGGGCAGGCCGTTCAACGACTACGACTTCAGCCAGCACGACCTGGATGCCCCCTTCCCCGACCTTGGCACCCTCGGCGACAACAGCCACAAGGGCACCGCCGACCAGCTCAAGCAACTGGCCCGCGACGAGGGCCTGAGCCTGCGCCAGCTGGCGCTGCGCTTCTCGCGGCCACGCCGGGACTTCACCGGCACCCCCGAGCAGGTCGCCAATGCCTTGCAGGACTGGTTCGAGGACCGCGCCGCCGACGGTTTCATCATCAACTCGCTGCTGCCCGATGGCCTGCAGTACTTCACCGAGCTGGTGGTGCCTCTGCTGCAGGCACGCGGGCTGGTGCGCAGCGAGTACCCCGGCAGCACCCTGCGCGACAGCTTTGGCCTGAACGTCCCGACCAACCGCAACACCCTGCGCCGCGCCCAGACCGAGGTCGCCTGACGCCCATCCTCACTCGAAAAGGAGTTCCACTGCATGAGCCTCGAATTCATCGGCCTCATCGGCCCCCAGGAAAGCAGCGAATCCCAGGCCCCGCGCGGCCCGCTGGTGGATCTTGCATTCATCAAGGCGTTCGCCCAGGCCCAGGAGTACGCCGGCTTCGACAAGGCCCTGCTGGCGGTCAACACCAGCGCGCCGGACTCGATGATCCTGGCCAGCTACGTGGCCGCGCTGACCGAACGCATCGGCCTGCTGGTGGCGCACCGCCCCGGTTTCCAGGCCCCGACCTTCGCCGCCCGCCAGTTCGCTACCCTCGACCAGCTCAGCCACGGCCGCGCCTCGATCAACGTGATCACCGGCGGCGACAGCGGTGACCTGCAACGCGACGGCGACTTCCTCGACAAGGACGCGCGCTACGCCCGCACCGACGAATACCTGGAAGTGCTGCGCAACACCTGGACGCAGACCACACCGTTCGACCACCACGGCGCGCATTACCGGGTAGAGGACAACCTGACCCTGGTGAAACCGGTGAACACCTTGCCGGTGTACTTCTCCGGTGCCTCGGACGCGGCGGTGGAAGTCGCGGCCAAGCACGCCGATGTGTACATGATGTGGGGCGAGCCCCTGGAGCAGGTGCGTGAACGCATCGCCCAGGTGCGCAAGGCCGCCGCCCGTTACGGGCGGGAAAAGCACATCCGCTTCAGCCTGTCGCTGCGGCCGATTCTCGGCGCCACCGAGGAAGAGGCATGGGCACGGGCCGAGCGGATCCTGGCCGACGCCCAGCAGCGCATCGGCATCCGCCAGGGCAACCGCCGCGAGAAGAATTTCGGCAAGAGCAACGCCGGCTCCGAGCGCCTGGTGCAACTGGCCAGCCAACGCAAGGTGCATGACACCCGGCTGTGGACCGAGATTGCGGCCCTGGGCGGTGGCGCCGGCAACTCCACCTCGCTGGTGGGCACGCCCGAACAGGTGGCCGAGGCGGCGCTGGCTTACTACGAGCTGGGGGTGAGTACCTTCCTGTTCCGCGGCTTCGAGCAGTTGCGCGATGCCGTGGAGTACGGGCAGGAGCTGATTCCGCGGATTCGCGCCTTGGTCGCGCAGCAAGAAACGGGGCGCAGTACCCGCAGCGCCTGACCTGCACCGCCCTCTTCGCGGCTAAAGCCGCTCCCACAGCCCTCGGGCCTGTTGCAATCTCTGTGGGAGCGGCTTTAGCCGCGAAAGGGCCGGCACAGGCAACCCCCATCCATAACCCCAACCACCAGCCCACCCCGGGCCTGGTGCCTGTACGCGTGCGTGCTTTTCGAGGACATGATGTCTAGATCCCCCTTCATCGCCCTGCCCCTGGCCTGCCTGCTCACCCCCCTGGCCAGCGCCGAACCCACCACTGAAGACCCACGCCTGGACACCGTCACGGTGATCTCCACCGGCGTGCGCGGCAACCAGCGCACAGTGGCCGACAGCCCCGCGCCGATCGATGTGATCAGCAGCGAGCAACTGCTGCGCACCGGCCGCGCCGAGCTGTCGGAGGCCATCGCCAAGCTGCTGCCCTCCTTCAACTTCGGCACCAACATCGCCGGCTTCCAGTCCGGCGTGCGCCCCTTGAGCAACCGCAGCCTGGGCCCGGCCTACACCCTGGTGCTGGTCAACGGCAAGCGCCGCCACAACAGCGCCGTGCCGGCCAGCGGCTCCACCGACAACAGCGGAGCCAACGCTGTCGACATCGACATGATCCCGGTCAGCGCGGTGTCGCACATCGAAGTGCTCAAGGACAGCGCCGCCGCCCAGTACGGCTCCGATGCCGTGGCCGGGGTGATCAACATCATCCTCAAGAATGCCAGCAGCGGCGGCCATTACGAAAGCAGCTACGGCCAGCTGTACAGCGGCCAGGGCGAGACCCTCAAGATGGCTGGCGACCAAGGCTTCAGCCTCGGTGACGGCGGTTTCCTGCACCTCTCCGGCGAGGCGCGCAAGCGCGGCGCAGCCAACTGGATCGACAAGGCCGACCCCAGCTACCGCGCCTACTTCGAAGACGACCGCCAGGCCGCCTGGGACCACCGTGCGGTGAAGAACGGCGACCCTGACCTGCGCGCCTTCAACCTTGGCTACAACGCCGAGCTGCCGCTCAATGACGACCTCAAGCTGTACTCGTTTGCCACCTACGCCGAACGCAAGCTCGAGGCCTACAACAACTACCGCCTGCCCAACAGCAATGCCTCGATCCCGGAACTGTTCCCCGACGGCTACTTCCCGCTCAACAACATCAAGGACACCGACTACCAGTGGCTGCTCGGCGCCAAGGGCGCAGCGGGCAACTGGGACTGGGACCTGTCCACCAGCTATGGGCGCAACAAGAACCAGCAGTCCAGCGACCTGACCATCAACCCGACCTATGGCCCCGACTCACCCACCTCGTTCGACGACCTGGCGACCTTGCAGTTCGACCAGTGGGTGAACAACCTGGACATCAGCCGCGCCTTCGACGGGGTCTTCGGCCTGGCGCTGCCGACCCGTGTCTCGGCGGGCCTGGAGCACCGTTGGGAACGCTTCCGGACCTTTGCCGGCGACCCGGTCGCCTACAGCGTCGGACCCTACAGCTACCCGGCGACCCTGGACGACGGCAGCCCCAACCCGCTGTACGCCCTGGCCAACGGCCAGACCGCTGTCGGCGCCCAGGCCGCACTGACCATTCGCCCCGAAGACGAAGCCGACGTGAAGCGCAACAACTACGCCGCCTATGTCGACCTGGGCTTCGACCTGACGCCAAGCTGGTACCTGGGCGCTGCCGCACGCCTGGAGCACTACGATGACGCCTCCGGCAACACCGCCAGCTTCAAGCTCAACTCGCGCTATGAGCTGACCGACAGCGTCGCCGTGCGCGGCACGCTGGGCAGCGGCTTTCGTGCGCCGTCGCTGACCCAGACCGGCTACACCGTCAGCGACAACCGCACCGCGCTGGACGCCAATGGCAACGTGGTGCCGGCCCTGCGCCGCACCGTCGCCCCCGGCAGTGCCGCCGCCCAGGCATTTGGCGGTGGCACCCTGGACCCGGAAAAGTCGCGCAATGCCGGGCTCGGCATCACCTGGCAGCCGGCACGCCGCACCAGCGTGACCCTGGATGCCTACCTGATCGACATCGACGACCGCATCCTGCTCACCGAGAACCTCTACGACCGCAACGGCGGGGCCGGCGCGGTGGGCGATATCCTCGAATCCCTGGGCCTGGCCCGTACCACCTGGATCAACTACTACACCAACGCCTTCGACACCCGCACCCGCGGGCTCGACCTGGTGGCCGACCACACCAGCGAGTTCGGTGCCTTCGGCGATGTGCGCTGGACCCTGGGCTTCAACTGGAACAAGACCACCGTGCGCGGCACCCGCAGTACCCCGCAGGCGCTGGCCGATGCCGGTATCCAGGTGGTGGGCCACGGGCGCGAAGGCGACCTGGTGGCGGCCTCGCCGAAGACCAAGTGGGTACTGGGCGGGCAATGGCTGCTCGGCAACTTCACCAGCACCTTGCAGGCCACCCGCTATGGCAAGGTCGAGACCTGGCAGCAGAACCCTGCGCAGGACCGCAGCTTCGGTGCCAAGTGGATCACCGACCTGGACCTGTCCTACCTGCTGTTCGACAGCCTGACGGTGAGCCTGGGCGGTACCAATATCTTCAATGTGCGCCCGGACAAGAACGGTATCTACAACGCCAACGGCAACCAGGCCGGCTATGGCAACCCACCGTTCCACCCAGGTGGCGGGTACTGGTACACGAAGCTGGCCTACGATTTCTAAAAATCAGTATTACGCATTTAATTTTATTCTGATTATCAGAAATAAACATACTTAACATAGAACCAAAAAGCCTTTCACAGCGTGGTGAAAGTCCATTAAGTTCTGTAAACCGACCCCGACATGGCGGAGGCAAATGGATTTGTGCCAGCCGCCGTCGGGTCCTCCCCTCGATCCGCCTGCCCGTTGCGCACGTCCGAACCCAACCTTTTCGGAGCACGCGACATGGGTTTGTCCCGTAGAGACCTGATCACCCGCCTCGCCGCCATCGGCGGCTATTCGGCGGCCCTCGGCGCGCTGGGGCAGAACGCCCTGGCCGCCACCTTCGAACCCCTGCAACTGGCCGCAAACGGCGGCAACGGCAAGCGCGTGGTGATTGTCGGCGCCGGTATCTCCGGCCTGGTATCGGCCTACGAGCTGCGCAAGGCCGGTTTCTCGGTCACCGTGCTGGAGGCCCGCGAGCGGGTCGGCGGCCGGGTCTGGACCTTGCGTCAGGGCGACCGCATCGAACACAACGACGGCAGTTCGCAAACCGTCGAATTCGACCAGGGCCATTTCTTCAACGCCGGCGCCGCACGCCTGCCCAGCCATCACCTGACCATCCTCGGCTACTGCCGCGAACTCGGTGTGGAGCTGCAGGTGCTGGTCAACAGCAGCCGCAACGCCCTGGCCCAGCCAGACCTGGCACGCCCACCGCTGCTGCTGCGCCAGGCGGTCAACGACACCCGTGGGCACTTCAGCGAACTGCTGGCGCGCAGCGTCAGCCGCAACAGCCTGGATGCCGAACTCAGCAGCAGCCAGCGCAAGGCCTTGCTCGAGTTCCTCAAGGTCTACGGCGACCTCGACAGCCAGCAGCAATACCGCGGTTCGGTGCGCGCCGGCTACACCCGTTTTGCCGGGGCCGGCGACCAGACCCCGGTGCAGCGCCAGCCGCTGCCCCTGGACCAGTTGCTCGACAGCAACCTGCTGCTGCCGCTGGTGTTCGACGAGATCCCCGAGTTTTCCTCGACCATGTTCCAGCCGGTAGGCGGCATGGACCAGATCCCCAAGGCGTTCTACCGCCAGGTCAAGGACAGCGTGCGCCTGGGCGCTGAAGTGCTGGCGGTGCAGACCGGTGAGGCTGGCGCCCAGGTGAAGTGGCGCGACCGCAAGACCGGCCAGCAGCATGTCGAACACGCCGACTACGCCATCGTCACCCTGCCCCTGCCGCTGCTGGCCAAACTGCCGAACAACTTCGATGCCCCCTTCCAGCAGGCCATCGCCAGCGCCGAAGGCGACAAGGCCAACAAGGTCGCCTGGCAGTCACCGCGCTTCTGGGAAACCGACTTCCAGATCTACGGCGGGCTCAGCTACATCAACCACGAAGCCCGCACCCTGTGGTACCCCAGCGACCGCCTCAACAGTGCCCAGGGCGTGCTGGTCGCCACCTACAACACCGGTGCGGTGGCCCAGCAGTTCGCCGGCAAGTCGCTGCAGGCGCAGATCGCCTCCTCGCGCCAGGCGGTGGAATCGCTGCACCCCGGCCACAGCGCCAAGCTGGGCCGGCCGGTGGTGGTGAACTGGTCGAAGATCCCCTTCAGCGAAGCGCCGTGGATCGTCCACGACGAAGTTGCCCAACCCGGCTACGACCTGCTCAACCAGCCCCAGGGCCGCACCTGGCTGGCCAGCGACGCCCTGGCCCACGGCGGCGTCGGCATCTGGCAGAACAGCGCCGCCGAATCCGCGCGCCGGGTGGTCGGCCTGATCGCCCGCCATGCCAGCCAGGCCACCCGCGGCGCCGCCGCCTGACCCACAAGGAACCTTCATCATGCCTCGCCTTCTCCTGCTTGCCGGAGCCCTCATGTCGCTGACCCTCAACGCCCACGCCGATGGCATCAAGCGCGTCGCCCCACCCGGCTCCAACTTCCCCATCTCGCAACTGGTCACGGTGCCGGCCGGCAGCCAGCTGACCTTCGTCAGCGGCACCCTGCCGGACGTGGCCGACCCCACGGCGGCCAAGGGCAGCATCGCCGCGCTGGGCAACACCGAAACCCAGGCCCGCTCGGTGCTGAACAAACTGCGCACGGCGCTGCGCAGCCAGGGCCTGGACCTGGGCGACATCGTCCAGTTGCGGGTGTTCCTGGTGGGCGACCCGGCCAACGGCGGCGCCCTCGACTTCGCCGGGCTGCAAGCGGCCTACACCGAGTTCTTCGCCACCGCCGAGCAACCCCGCACCCCGACCCGCACGGCCATCCAGGTGGTGGCCCTGCCGCTGCCGGGCGCGCTGGTGGAAATCGACGCGATCGCAGCCAAGGCGCCGTAAGCGCGCACCGCCAATGCCAGACAAGGAACTGCGTGCATGAAGCAAGCTTTCAAGACTGCCCCCTTTTTCAGCGTGGCCCTGGCCGCCGGGCTGCATACCGCCCCAGCCCCGGCCGAGGAACCCGCCGCCCAGGCCTTGGGCACGGTCATCGTCACCGGCAACCGCGGCAGCGAGAAACGCACCGTTACCAGCAGCCCGGTGCCCATCGACGTGATCAGTGCCAAGCAACTGCAGGAAACCGGCAAGCCCGGCCTGATGGAGGCCCTCAGTGCCAGCGTGCCCTCGCTGACCCTGCCGGAAAAGACCGGCTGGGACGCCAGCGGCATGGCCCGCGCACCGAGCCTGCGCGGCCTCAATGCCGCCCAGGTGCTGGTGCTGGTCAACGGCAAGCGCCGCCACACCAGCGCCACCCTGAACATCAGCGGGATCAACGCCGGTGCCGCGCCCAGCGACCTCGACCTGATCCCCATCAGTGCCATCGACCACGTCGAGGTGCTGCGTGACGGCGCCGCAGCCCAATATGGCTCCGACGCCATCGCCGGGGTGATCAACGTGATCCTCAAGGCCGATACCAGCGGCACCGCCGTGAGCACCGCGGGCCAGGGCTACGATGGCAAGAAGCAGACCGTGCAGCAAAGCCTGAACAAAGGTTTCGAGCTCGGCCACGATGGCATTCTCCAGCTGGCACTCGACGCCCGCAGCCAGAACGACGACAACAAGGCCAGCGCCAATGGCTACAGCCAGGCCGAAGCCCTCGACCGCGCCGGCAAGGTCACCTATGGCGGCTACGGCACGCCGAAGATCAACCTGCTGACCCTGGGCTACAACGCCGAGCTGCCGCTGCAGGACGACCTGACCCTGTACTCGTTCAGCACCTGGTCGTACCGCAAGGCCGAACAGGGCCAGAACTTCCGCCTGCCGACCATCGTCAACACCATCACCACCGGGCCGAACGGGCGCCCGTCCGGCTACACACCCACCTGGTACATCGAGGAGTACGACTACCAGGCGGCCTTCGGCGCCAGGGGGCTGGTCGGCGACTGGGACTGGGACCTGTCCAGCACCTACGGGCGCAACCAGGCCGAACAGGGCACCTGGAACAACCAGAACCCCTCGCTGGGCGAAGCCACGCCCGACCATTTCGAGTCCGGCACCTGGGTCAGCTCGCAACTGACCAGCAACCTCGACCTGCGCCGCAGCTTCGACGTGGGCCTGGCCAAGCCGCTGGACTTCTCCTGGGGCCTGGAGCAGCGCCGCGACAGCTACCAGGTGCAAGCCGGCGACTGGGCCAGCTGGGCCGACGGCGGCTACTGCGCAGCCCCCGGCAACTGCGCCGCCTCCGGCGCCCAGGTCACCAACGGCATCTCCCCGGCCGAAGCCAGCAGCGCCAGCCGCAACAGCTACGCCGGCTACCTGGACGTGGGCTTCAACCCACTGCCGCAGTGGTACTGGGGCGCAGCCCTGCGCTACGAGCACTACGACCGCGGCATCGGCGCCACCCGCAGCGGCAAGCTGACCACCCGCTACGAGCTGACACCGGAACTGGCCGTGCGGGCCACGGTGAGCAACGGCTTCCGTGCCCCGTCGCTGGCCAACAGCCTGTTCAGCGCCCGCTCCACCACCTACGGCGTGGTCGACGGCGTGTACCAGTCGATCAACTACGGTGTGCTGCCGGTGGACTCGGCCGCCGCCAAGGCCCTGGGCGCCGAAGCGCTGAAGCCGGAAAAGTCCGCCAACTACAGCCTCGGGCTGGCCTGGCAGCCCAGCGAGCGCCTGGCCTTCACCGCCGACGCCTACCTGATCAACGTGCGCGACCGCATCACCCTGACCGGCACCCTGCTCGGCTCGGAGGTGACCCAGACCCTGCTGGCCAACGGCATCGACTCGACCTCGGGCGGGCAGTACTTCACCAACGGCGCCGACACCCGCACCAAGGGCCTGGACCTGGTGGGCAGCTACGACCAGGACCTGGGCGGCGCCGGCAGCGTGAAGTGGACGGCGGCGTTCAACTGGAACGACACCGAGATCCTCGACTATAAGCAAAGCGTGAACATCCTCGGCACATCCTATGAGTTGATGAACCGCCAGGCGCGCAACTTCCTCACCGACGTGCAGCCGCACACCAAGCTGATTCTCGGTGGCAACTGGCGCCTGGACCGCTACCGGGTCAACCTGGGGCTGACCCGCTACGGTTCATGGCGCGAGGTGAACGCGGCCAATGACCGCTCGCTGGACCGCGAGTACAAGGCGCGCTGGATCACCGACCTGGACGTGGGCTACCAGCTGACCAAGGACCTGGAGCTGGCGATCGGGGCACGCAACCTGTTCGACGTGTACCCCGAACGCCAGGCGCCGAGCAGCAAGACCATGGTCAAGGGGTACGGGGTGTATTCGCCGTATGGGTTCACCGGGGGGTATTACTTTGGGCGGGTGACTTACAACTTCTGAGAATGTCGGGGCCGCAGAGCGGCCCCGACGATCTAGCGACTGAAACGCGGAATCGGCAACCCCAGGCTCTCGCGCAAGGTGCTGCCCTCATAGGCCGTGCGGTACACCCCCCGTTCCTGCAGCAACGGCACCACCTCTTCGGTAAACCGGCGGAACTGTCCGGGGTGGCCGATGTAGATATTGAACCCGTCCAGCGCCCGCGCCTCGAACCACTCGGCCATCTTCGCCGCCACGGTCTGCGCCGAGCCAACGAAGGCCCCCGGCCGCAACTGGCGGCCGAACTCGACCGCCTGGCGCAGGCTGAAGCCCTTGTCCCGGGCCTGGTCGGCGATGCGCTTGGCGTTGGTGAAGAAACTGCTGCGGGCGAACTCCAGGCTCTGCTGGGGGAACGGCGCATCCAGGTCGTACTGGCTGAAATCATGCCAGCCGAAATTGCGCCCGAACTCCTTCAGCGCCAGTTCGAAGCTGTGGTCGGCCTGGTGGTAATGGCGTTCGATCTCGCGGGCATGCTCGTCGCTGTCGCCCACGTAGATCTCCGCCCCCGGCAGCACCAACAACTGCTCCGGGTCACGCCCCAGGCGCGCGGCCCGGGCCTTGATGTCGCGATAGAACGCCTGGCCCTGCTCGATGCTGGCGGCATGGGTGAACACCACGTCGGCGGTGGCGGCCCCCAGGTCGCGGCCCTGTTCGGAATCGCCCGCCTGGAAGATCACCGGCTGGCCCTGGAGTGAGCGCTGGATGTTCAGCGGCCCGACCACCGAGAAGTGCTCACCCTTGTGCTCCAGTGCGTGCAGCTTGGCCGGGTCGAGGAAGCGGCCACTGGCGCGGTCGCGCGGGAAGGCATCGTCCTCATAGGAATTCCACAGGCCCTGCACCACCTGCACATGCTCCTGGGCTCGGGCATAGCGGGTGTCGTAGTCGTAGTGTTCGTCCAGCCCGTAGTTGCCGGCGGTGCCGGCATCGCCGCTGGTGACCACGTTCCAGCCTGCACGGCCTTTGCTGATCAGGTCCAGCGAAGCCAGGCGGCGGGCGACGTTGAACGGTGCGTTGTAGGAGGTGGTCAAGGTGCCGACCAGGCCGAGATGACGGGTGCTCACCGCCAGCGCCGAAAGCAGGGTCAGCGGCTCCAGGCGGTTGAGGTAGTGCGAGGGCGAGCCGGGGGTGATGAACTGGCTGTCGACGATGAACATCAGGTCGAACAGCGCCGCCTCGGCCTGACGGGCGATGTCGATGTACCAATCGATGTTGACGCTGGCGTCGGCCGGCAGCTCGGGGTCCAGCCACAGGTTGTGCCGGCCGGGGCCGCCGCAGCCCATGGTCAGGGCGCCGAGTTTGATCTGTCGTTTGCTCATGGGAAATCCTTTGGAATCGGTGTAGGCCTTTTCGCGGGTAAACCCGCTCCCACAGGGATCACACAGCTCTCAAAGCTTGTGCAATACCTGTGGGAGCGGGCTTGCCCGCGAAGAGGCCAGCGAGGGTTGGCTCAGTTGCTGCTGACCGCCGACTGCTGGAAGGCTGCGCCGAACGAGGTATCGAACAGGTCTGCCGCCGGGTAGGCCTTGATCAGCCCAAGCCCGGCGAAGAAGTCCACGGTCTTCTGCGCATCGACGATCACCTGCGGGTTCAGCGGCGCCAGGTCGGTGCGTGCGCGGGCGAACCAGGCGCGGGCGATGTCGCGGTCGGCACGGGTGCGCTGGGCCCAGGCATCGGCGTAGGCCTCGGTGTTGGCCGCATCGTTCAGGGTCCAGTCACGGGCCTTTTTCAGGCGCTGCAGGAAATCGGCGATCTGCGCGCGCTTCTGCTCCACGGCCTTGCTGTTGGCCACCACGAAGCTCTGTGCCGGGATCACCCCTTCAGCGGTGGCCAGCACACGGGCGCCCTGGCGTTCCTGTTGGGTGACGTAAGGCTCCCAGGTGGCGATCACGTCCACCGAGCCGCCATCCAGGGCGTGGGAGGCATCCAGGGCGCTGAGGTAGCGCAGCTCCAGTGCATCGCGGGGCACGCCGGCCTTGTCCAGGGCGCTGAACAGCAGCTGCTGGCTCCACGAGCCCTTCCAGATCGCCGCACGCTTGCCACGCAGGTCCTGCAGGCTATGGATCGACGAATCCTTGCGCGCCAGGATGGCCACGCCCTCGAGGTTCTGCCGGCTGACCGCGATCACCTTGATCGGGGCGCCCAGCGCGCCGAGAAACAACGGTGGCGCGTCGCCGAGCAGGCCGATGTCGAGGCTGCCGACGTTGAGCGCCTCGGCCACGGGTGAGCCAGCGGTGAACTGCTTCCATTCCAGGGTGTAGGGCAGGTCGTCGAGCACGCCGGCCGCTTCCATCACCGCACGGGCGTTGTAGCTCTGGTCACCGACCACCAGGGTCTGGGCGGCAGCGGCAAGGCTGAAGGTGGTGGCCAGCAGCGTGGCGGCCAGGTGTTTGATGTAGCGCACGTTCGTCTCCGGATACCCGCCTGGGGTAGGTGAGGCGATCCGCGCGTGCGGTCTCGTCCAAGGTTTGGTTATAGCCCTAAGGCATTAATTTTCTATTTCTTAGAATTTAAAAGTTATTCGTCGGACTGTGAAATGCGCATTAGGCATAACCTCATGCCTTTGGCTGGCGCCATTTCAAAACAGAACGCCTCGCATGTAAATGCATTATTTGCATATTAGCTTATGAATATTTTGCATTTTGAGAATAGAAAAGGGATTTGCTAGGGTTTACTCAAACCCGAAAGCCGAGCCTGATCCATGACCCAGAACCTGCGCCCGGAGCGCTTGCGCCATTTCATCGACCGCCTCGCCGCACTGCTCGACCAGCAGCCCGACGAAGCGGCCCTGCTCGACCGCGGCCAGCTTCTGCTGGCCGAGCTGGTCGCCCACGACGACTGGCTGCCGCACGACCTCGCCCAGCCCGACCCGCAGCGCTACCAGCAGTACCTGTTGCATTGCGACTCGCGCCAGCGCTTTTCGGTGGTGAGCTTCGTCTGGGGGCCGGGGCAGCAGACGCCGGTGCATGACCACCGGGTCTGGGGCCTGATCGGCATGCTGCGCGGCGCCGAGGTGGCGCAGGGTTTCGTACGCGATGCCCAGGGTGCGCTGTTGCCTCAGGGCCCGGCGGTGCGCCTGGTGCCGGGCCAGGTGGAAGCGGTGTCACCGCGCATCGGCGACATCCATCAGGTCAGCAATGCCTTCGCCGACCAGGTGTCGATCAGCATTCACGTCTACGGCGGCAACATCGGCGCGGTCAAGCGCGCGGTGTACGCCGTGGACGGCAGCGAAAAGCCATTCATCTCCGGCTACTCCAATACCCGCCTGCCCAACATCTGGGACCTGTCCAAAGAGAACCCTGCCCCATGAGCTCCGTCACCACTCGCCATTACCAAGACATCCGCCGCGCCCTGCTGGCCCGGGAGGAACTGGCCCTGATCGACGTGCGCGAAGAAGACCCTTTCGCCCAGGACCACCCCTTGTTCGCCGCCAACATCCCGCTGTCGAAACTAGAGCTGGAAGTGTTCGCCCGGGTGCCCCGGCGTGACACCGCCGTCACCGTCTACGACGACGGCGAGGGGCTGGCCGCCGTGGCCGCGCAGCGCCTGCTGGCGCTGGGCTACAGCGATGTCGCCGTGCTCGATGGCGGGCTCGCCGGCTGGCGCGCCGCCGGTGGCGAGCTGTTCCGCGACGTCAACGTGCCAAGCAAGGCCTTCGGCGAACTGGTGGAAAGCGTGCGTCACACGCCGTCGCTGGCCGCCGAACAGGTGCAGGCGCTGCTGGATGACCACGCCAACGTGGTGGTGCTCGATGCCCGCCGCTTCGACGAGTACCAGACCATGAGCATCCCCGGCGGCATCAGCGTGCCGGGCGCCGAACTGGTGCTGCGCGTGGCCGAACTGGCGCCGGACCCTGCCACCCGGGTGATCGTCAACTGCGCCGGGCGCACCCGCAGCATCATCGGCACCCAGTCGCTGGTCAACGCGGGCATCCCCAACCCGGTGGCGGCGCTGCGCAACGGCACCATCGGCTGGACCCTGGCCGGCCAGCAACTGGCCCACGGCCAGGCGCGGCGCTTCGCCGAGGTCGGCGCCGGTACCCGGGCCAATGCCGCACGCCAGGCCCTTGCCGTGGCCGAGCGCGCCGGGGTGCTGCGCCTGGACCGTGACGGGCTGGCGCAATGGCAGGCAGATGAATCGCGTACCACCTACCTGTTCGATGTGCGCACGCCAGAGGAATACAGCGCCGCGCACCTGCCAGGCAGTCGCTCGGTACCCGGCGGGCAACTGGTACAGGAAACCGACCATGTCGCCAGCGTGCGCGGTGCGCGCATCGTGCTGGTGGACGACGATGGCGTACGCGCCAACATGAGTGCCTCGTGGCTGGCGCAGATGGGCTGGCAGGTAGCGGTGCTCGACGGCGTGGCGCCGGCAGACCTCAGCGCCACCGGCGAATGGCAGGCGCCGCTGCCGGCCTTGCCTGCCGCCAGCGAGATCAGCGTCGAGCAATTGGCCACATGGCTGGATGAAGACGGCACCGTGCTGCTCGATTTCACCACCAGCGCCAACTACGTCAAGCGCCACATCCCCGGTGCCCACTGGGCCATCCGTGCCCAGCTGGCCGAAGCCCTGGAGCACCTGCCCGAGGCCCGACGCTACGTGCTGACCTGCGGCAGCAGCCTGCTGGCGCGTTTCGCCGCCCGCGACCTGCAGGCCCTGACCCGCACCCCGGTGTACCTGCTCGAGGGTGGTACCGCTGGCTGGATCGCCGCCGGGCAACCGCTGCAAAGCGGTGAAACGCACTTGGCCGTGCCGCGCAGCGATCGCTACCGACGCCCCTACGAGGGCACGGACAACCCGCGTGAGGCGATGCAGGGCTACCTGGACTGGGAATTCGGCCTGATCGCGCAACTCGAACGCGACGGCACCCATGGCTTCAGGGTGATCTGAAAACGCGCGCCCCGGCGCTTCACATCTCGACCTGGGTGCCCAGTTCGATGACCCGGTTCAACGGCAGCTTGAAGTACTTCAGGTTGCTGTTGGCATTCTTCAAAAGGAATGCGAACAGGTGCTCGCGCCAGCGCGCCATGCCCTTCTGCTTGCCGGCAATGACCGTTTCGCGGCTGAGGAAGTAGGTGGTACGCATCGCGCCGAACTCGAGGTCGGCATGCGGACAACGGCTCAGTGCCAGCGGCACGTCCGGTTCTTCCATGAAGCCGAAGTGCAGGCTCACCCGGAAGAACCCGTCGCCAAAGCTCTCCACCTCGAAGCGCCTGCCGGCACTGACCCGCGGCTCATCCTCGAACACCACCGTCAGCAGCACCACCTGCTCGTGCAGCACCTGGTTGTGCAAGAGGTTGTGCAGCAGCGCATGGGGTACCGCCTCGGGCCGCGCCGAAAGGAACACTGCCGTGCCGTTGACCCGGTGCGGCGGCTGCGCCTGCAGGCTTGCAATGAACAGCTCCAGCGGCAGCGCACTCTCGTCCAGCCGCTCGACGATGATCTTGCGCCCGCGCTTCCAGGTGGTCATCAGCACGAACAGCGCCACCGCGGCAATCACCGGGAAGGCACCGCCCTGGAAGATTTTCGGCGCGTTGGCGGCGAAGTACAGGCTGTCCACCAGCAGCAACGCCAGCAGTATCGGCACCGCCAGCCAGCGTGGCGACTTCCACAGCAGCAGCACCACCGCCGAGGCCAGCAGCGTGGTGATCAGCATGGTGCCGGTCACGGCCACGCCGTAGGCCGCCGCCAGCGCGCCGGACGATTCGAAGCCGATCACCAGCAGCAGCACGCCGACCATCAGCGCCCAGTTGACCATGCCGACATAGATCTGCCCCTGCTCCTCGCTGGAGGTGTGCTGGATGAACATGCGTGGCACGTAGCCGAGCTGGATGGCCTGGCGGGTCATGGAGAACGCCCCGGAGATCACTGCCTGGGAGGCGATGATGGTGGCCAGCGTGGCCAACCCGATCATCGGCAGCAAGGCCCACTCGGGCGCCAGCAGGTAGAACGGGTTGCGCACCGCCTCCGGGTTGCCGAGGATCAGCGCGCCCTGGCCGAAGTAGTTCAGCACCAGGCCCGGCAGCACCAGCAGAAACCACGCCCGGGCAATGGGTTTGCGGCCGAAGTGCCCCATGTCGGCATACAGCGCCTCGGCGCCGGTCAGCGCCAGCACCACGGCGCCGAGGATGGCCACGCCCATGCCCGGGTGCAGTACGAAGAACTTCACCGCCCAGGCCGGGCTGAGCGCCTGCAGTACCTCGGGATGCTGGGCGATGCCATGGATGCCCAAGGCACCGAGCACCACGAACCACAGCACCATGATCGGCCCGAAGAGAATGCCGATGCGCGCTGTACCGTGCCTCTGGATCAGGAACAGCGCCACCAGCAACACCACCGCCAGCGGCACGACCCAATGGTCTATACCGTCGAAGGCCAGTTGCAGCCCTTCGACCGCCGACAGCACCGAGACTGCCGGGGTGATCATGCTGTCGCCATAGAACAGCGCAGCGCCGAACAGGCCCAGCAGCACAAGCCCCCTGCTCAGGCGTTTGTAGGGCGCCGCAGCCCGGTGCGCCAGTGCGGTCAAGGCCATGATCCCGCCCTCGCCCTGGTTGTCGGCGCGCAGGATGAACAGCACGTACTTGAGCGATACCACCCACAGCAGCGACCACAGCACCAGCGACAGCACGCCCAGCACGCCGGCGCTGTTGGCCTGCACGCCGTAATGCCCGGCGAACACTTCCTTGAGGGTGTACAACGGGCTGGTGCCGATGTCGCCGTAGACGACGCCGACGGCCGCGACCAGCAGGCCGACCGCGGAGGATTTACTGGATTGGGGTGGATGTGTGGCGACGGCGGACTGGCTCACGAAATGGCTTCTCTGGACTGACAGGTGGATACGCATGCCATCCCTGAGCATCGCGCGGTCATTATCCGGTCAGAGCACCAGCGCCGCCGTAAAGAGTCCGTAAAAAGATCTGCCCCCCCCCCCGTAGGAGCGAGCCTTGCTCGCGATGCGCCGCGCGAGCGGCGCCCGGTTTCCAAGCCCAGATCAAAGACTCATGACCATCTCATGCCAAGCCATCCCACCATGCTCCGAAGGCGATGGCCGCACATACTGATACCCCATCCTGCGGTACAGCTCGACATGCTGCTCCTTGCACATCAGGTGAATGCTCTGCTTGCCCTGCCCCTTCATGCGTGCGATGAACTCGTTCATCAGCCGCTTGGCATAGCCCATGCCCTGGTGGGCGGTGTCCACCACCACCGACATGATCACCACGTTGGGCGCCGCCGGGTCATGGCCGACCAATTCCTTGAAGGCTTCATCGGACATCACCACCTCGTGGGCGCAGCCACTGTTGATGAACCCGACGATGCCTTCCGGCCCTTCGAGCAGCAGGAAACCTTGCGGGTACTGGGCGATGCGGGTGCGGATCTTTTCCAGCGTGGCGGCTTCGTCGCCCTCGTAGGCGCCGATTTCGATGGCATAGCAACGCTCAGCGTCTTGGACCCGAGGCTGGCGGAAATGGGTACGGCTCATGGGCAAGCTCCAGGAAAGGAAAATCCGCCCCATGGTAAATGACCACGACATCAGCGTCTGCAACCGCAACGCCATCGGCACCTCCAAGGCAAGCGACGGTCACAACGTCATGCCCCCGCAGTCGCCCAACGATGGCAGAATCGCTGTCACTGCCTTTTTCGGAGAACTCCATGTTCCGTGCCTTTGAACGCTGGCTCGACCCCTTCCCGCCCGACGAGGCACCGCCACCGCCCATGGGCCTGCTGCGCTTCCTGTGGGCCTGCACCCGCGGCGCACGTGGCTATATCCTGGCGCTGGCGCTGTTCAGCGCAGGCGTGTCGATCTACGAGGCCTGGCTGTTTTCGTTCCTCGGCCAGGTGGTCGACCTGCTCGCCGGCTGGCAAGCCGGCGGCGTGGTCGGAGACGAGGAGCGCCGCGTGCTGTGGAGCATCGGCCTGGTGCTGGTGGCCAGCGTGGTGCTGGTGGCGTTGCGCACCCTGATGCAGCACCAGGTGCTGGCGATCAACCTGCCACTGCGCCTGCGCTGGGACTTCCACCGGCTGATGCTGCGCCAGAGCCTGTCGTTCTTTTCCGACGAATTCTCCGGCCGGGTCACCACCAAGGTGATGCAGACGGCACTGGCCGTGCGCGACGTGCTGTTCACCCTGATCGAAATCGCTCCCGGGATCGGCGTGTACTTCGTCGCGATCATCGCCCTGGCCGGCGGCTTCGCGTCGAAACTGATGCTGCCGTTCCTTGCCTGGATCGTGCTGTTCGGGCTGACCATGCTGTACTTCGTACCGCGCCTGGGCAAGGTCGGCCAGGAGCAGGCCCATGCACGCTCGTCGATGACCGGGCGGGTGTCGGACGCCTACACCAACATCACCACGGTCAAGCTGTTCTCTCATTCCAGGCGCGAAGCCCAGTTCGCCCGCGCGGCGATGGAAGACTTCAAGCAGACCGGTTTGCGCCAGATGCGCCTGGTGAGCCAGTTCGAGATCGTCAACCAGGCACTGGTCGCGGCCCTGATCATGGGCGCCGGCGGCTACGCGCTGTGGCTCTGGCACCAGGGTGACATCGGCACCGGGGCGGTGGCAGCGATCACCGCCATGGCCCTGCGCATCAATGGCATGTCGCACTGGATCATGTGGCAGATGACCTCGCTGTTCGAGAACATCGGCACCGTGCAGGACGGCATGGCCACCCTGACCCAGGGCCCCAAGGTACAGGACGCACCAGGTGCCGGCGTGCTCGAGACCCGCGGCGGCGCGGTGACCTTCGACAACGTCAGCTTCAACTACAACGGCGAGCGCCAGGTGCTCGACGGCCTGAACCTGAGCATCCGCCCCGGCGAGAAGGTCGGGCTGGTGGGCCGCTCGGGCGCAGGCAAGTCGACGCTGATCAACCTGCTGCTGCGCTTCTACGACGTCGACAGCGGCGCCATCCGCATCGACGGGCAGAATGTCGCCAAGGTGACCCAGGACAGCCTGCGCAGCGCCATCGGCATGGTCACCCAGGACACCTCGCTGCTGCACCGCTCGATCCGCGACAACATCGCCTACGGCCGCCCCGACGCGACCGATGCGCAGATCCGCCGCGCGGCGGTCAACGCGCAGGCCGATGGTTTCATCCAGCAACTGAGCGACCGCCAGGGCCACAGCGGTTACGACACCCTGGTCGGCGAGCGCGGCATCAAGCTCTCCGGCGGCCAGCGCCAGCGCATCGCCATTGCCCGGGTGATGCTCAAGAACGCGCCGATCCTGCTGCTCGACGAAGCCACCAGCGCACTCGACTCGGAGGTCGAAATCGCCATTCAGGAAAGCCTCGACGAGATGATGCAGGGCAAGACCGTGATCGCCATCGCCCACCGCCTGTCGACCATCGCGGCGATGGACCGGCTGATCGTCATGGACGAGGGCCGCATCATCGAGCAAGGCACCCACAGCGAGTTGCTGGAAAAGAACGGTACCTATGCGCGGCTGTGGCAGCACCAGAGCGGTGGTTTCCTGGGCGAAGACCAGGGCGTGGCCGAGGCAGCGGAGTAGCACTACACCAAGCACCTGGATGCGCGCCTGTGGGAGCAACTGTCTTGCTCAATTTCTGAAAGCTGGCGCGAATCCCTGTGGGAGCGGGCTTGTCGAGGCGTCGAACCGCCGCGAATACGGGCGAAGCCCGTGCCATACACCGCGGTGTCTTCTTCGCGGGTGAACCCGCTCCCACAAGGAGCCATGCCATCTTTCAGCATTGTGCAAGGCAGGAGGGCCGTCTACTTCGGTCAGATGCTGCGGGTGATCCCGCCATCGACCTTGATGTTCTGCCCGGTGATGTACGCCGCGCCGTCACTGGCGAGGAAGGCGATGGTCGCGGCGATCTCCTCGCTGGTGCCGTAGCGCTTGAGCGGCACGCTGTCGCGGCGTTGCTCGGTGGCGGGCAGGCTGTCGATCCAGCCGGGCAGCACATTGTTGATGCGCACGTTGTCGGCCGCATAGGTGTCGGCGTAGATCTTGCTGAACGCCGCCAGGCCCGCGCGGAACACCGCCGAAGTCGGGAACATGTCGCTCGGTTCAAAGGCCCAGGCCGTGGAAATATTGATCACAACCCCGCCCTTCTGCCGCTGCATGTAGGGCGTGACCAGGCGGGTCGGGCGGATGACGTTGAGCAGGTAGGTGTCCATGCCCTTGTGCCAGTCCTCGTCGCTGATCTCCAGAATCGGTGCGCGCGGGCCATGGCCGGCGCTGTTGACCAGCACGTCGATGCGCCCCCATTTCTCGATGACCGCGTCCACCAGCCGTTGCAGGTCGGCGACCGACTGGTTGCTGCCGGTCACGCCGATGCCGCCGAGCTCCACCGCCAGCGCCTCGCCTTTGCCCGAGGACGACAGGATGCCGACCTTGAAGCCGTCCGCGGCCAGACGCCGTGCCGCTGCCGCGCCCATGCCGCTGCCACCGGCGGTGATGATCGCCACTTTTTCTACAGACATGTTGCCTCCTTCGATGATCGCTACACACGTGTGCAAGTGAGATCACACTAGCAGTCGACTGGCCGTCGAGGGAGGTAGCCAGGCTTTGCCTAGCCAGTAGATAAACTTTCGCCTGCCTGGGCCTTGAGCCAGTCGATCACCTGCTGCAAAGCGGCCGACTGCTGCGCCTTGCGCGGCCAGACCAGGTAGAACGCCTTGTCCAGCTGCAGGTGCCGGGCGAACACCTGCACCAACCGGCCGGCGGCGATATCGTCCTTGACGAAGGCATGGCTGGCCAGGGTGATGCCCTGCCCGCCCACGGCGGCCTCGATGGCCAGCGACGTCTGGTTGAAGCGCAGGTTGCGCGACGTCGCCAGGGGGTGCCCGGGGAATACGGCGGCAGTGAACTGGGGCCAGAAGTTGTGCGCATCGTGCAGCGCGACAAATCCCTGCAAGTCGGCAAAACCCAGGGGCGTGCCCTGCGCTGCCAACAATGTCGGGCTCGCTACCGCAACGATGCGTTGTTCCATCAGCAGTTCGGCATTCAGGCCCGCGCCGAAGGGCGGGTGGCCATGGCGTACGGCGAGGTCGACGCCGTCGGTGTGGAAGTGCGACAGCCGGTCGGTGGCCAGTACCTGCAGGTCGATGTCCGGGTGCTGGTCGGCAAAGTGGCCAAGCTTGGGAATCAGCCACTTCGAGGCCAGGGTCGGGGTCACGCTGACCGTCAGGTGCGACGGTTCCGGGCGCAGCAGGCGGGTGGCCTCGTCGATCATCATCAAGGCGCTGCGCACGCTGGTGCTGTAGGCGCGCCCGGCATCGGTCAGGCCCAGGCCACGGGCCAGGCGCTCGAACAGGCGAATCCCCAGGCTGGCTTCCAGCCCGCGGATCTGCTGGGCAACGGCCGCCTGGGTGACGCCAAGCTCTTCGGCGGCCAGGCGGAAGTTCAGGTGCCGCGCCACCACCTCGAACACGCGCAGCGCGTTGAGCGAGGGCAGGCCAGGAAAGCCTGGGGCACTCATGGCGGGGCCCTCAGCCTTCCTTGCCGAGCATGTAACGGTCGAAGTGCTCGATGTGCTCGTCGAGGTTGTCTTCCAGCATCATCCGGTACTGCTCGCAGAAGTACTTGACGAGCTCGTCCCGCGCCGCGGCCATTTCCGGCCCGGACTTGAACGTGCGGGCACTCATCCAGGCATTGAAACGGCTGGCGGCGAAGGTCATCGAGGCGCTGACCTTGCCCAGGTCTTCACGTTGTTCGATCTGCTGGTTGGCCAGGTCGATATGCGCGTCGGCGCGGTCGTAGAAGGCCTGGTCGGTGGCTTGGGTCATGACGGGGTTACCTTTGGCAAACGTTGCTGATACTCGCAACGGCGAGCAGCATGCCACACATTGTGCCGGAGCCGGGTAGCAAGCTCGCCGAAGTGTGTCAGCGATCAGCGGCCGCCCGCTGCTCCAGGAAGTCCACCGCCAGGCCCGACATCGCTCGCGCCCCGACAACCAGCGCACTTTCGTCGACGAAGAACCCGGGGTTGTGGTTCGGCGCCGCCTTGGCCGGGTCTTGCCCCGCTGGCGTGACGCCGAGATAGAAGAACAGCCCCGGCACCTTGCCAGCGTAGAACGAAAAGTCCTCCGAGGCGCCAATCAGCGGCGAGGTCGCCACCTTGCCCTGGGCGGCGCGCTCCAGCGTCGGCGTCATCCGCCTGATCAGTTCGGCATCGTTGAGCGTCACGTCGTACCCCGGAACGATCGACACCTTGGCCGTGGCCCCGGCGCTTTCGGCGATCTTCTCCGAGGTCAGCTTCACGTCCTCGGCCACCTGCGCGCGCACGCCCGGGTCATAGGTGCGGATGGTGCCCTGCATGTCGACGCTCTGCGGGACGATGTTCGGTGCACTGCCGCCGTGCACCATGCCCACGGTGACCACCGCCGGCGACTGGGTGAGGTTGGCGCGGCGACTGACCACCGTCTGCAGGCCGGTGATCACCTGGGCCGAGGTGACGATCGGGTCGACGGTGTTCCAGGGCATGCCGCCATGGCCCTGCCTGCCGGTGACCGTGATGCTCAGGTCGTCGCTGCTGGCGGTGGTCGCGCCCGGGCGCCAGCTCAGTTGACCCGACGGCCCAGGCATCACGTGCACGGCGAACACCGCGTCGGGCTTGAGGGTGTCGAACAGGCCTTCCTGCAGCATCAACTGCGCCCCCCAGCGGCGCCCTTCGCCACCCTTGACCAGGCTCGAACCCTCTTCGGCCGGCTGGAAGATGAACATGACCTTGCCCGGCAACTGCTCGCGCATGCCCGCCAGGATCTGCGCCGTGGCCATCAGCATGGCCGTGTGGGTGTCATGGCCGCAGGCATGCATCACGTCGACCTCGTCGCCGTGGTACATACCACGCGCCGTCGAGGCGAACGGCAGCCCGGCCGGCTCCTTGACCGGCAAGGCGTCCATGTCGGCGCGCAGGGCCACGGTGGCGCCAGGCTTGCCGCCGTCGAGGATGCCGACCACGCCGGTGCGGCCGACACCGGTATGTACTTCCAGGCCGAGCTTGCGCAGGTGATCGGCAACCAGCTTGGCGGTACGGGTTTCCTGCTCGCCGAGTTCCGGATGCTGATGGATGTCGCGGCGCCAGGCGATCATCTGTCGTTCGACCTGGGCGGCGCCGGCAAATGCCTGCGCCTCCAGCGGGCTGGCCTGGCCGTGGGCATTGCCGGCAAATGCCAGCATGGCCAGGCACAGGGTGGAAAGCGACACAGGGGGCAGCAGGAACTTGCAAGCAGGCATATCGGAGCATCCAGGCATGAATTGTTATTGGTTTGGCACGCAAGCGTGCACCATAACAACTGCTTAGCATGCTATCAATGCATCGCTCAGCCTGCCCCTCCGTAGGAGCGAGCCTTGCTCGCGATGGGGCGCGCAGCGGCCCCAGGTTCTCAGCTTCGCAGCCAGTAACGCCGGGGCTGCGTGGCAGCCCATCGCGAGCAACGCTCGCTCCTACGCAGACCGTGCAAGACCCGCGAACACCGGCACGGGTGGGGCGAGCCGTGCAAGCCGGTGCCATCCGCTACAAAGCCATCACCCCGGTCGGCTCTCGCTGCTGAACGCATCCACCGCCTTGAGCAACCCCTGCGCCGCCATCATCACCAACTGCCGCCCCTTCTCCGGCGAAGCCTGGGCCGGGTCCGAGCCCATCCGTCCATCCGGGTGCCGTGCACGAAAATCCTGCGCCTCGCGAATCGGCCCCCAGTTGGCGACCTGCGGCGAATACTCCGCGGTCTTGATGCTCTCCGGGTACGCCCACTGGGTCACGGCAATCTCCGACGGTGTGGCATGGATGCCGTGCCCCGTGGGGAACTGCTCCTTGGCCAGCGCCTCCACCCCGTCCAGGTCCCACCAGTTGCACAGCTTCAGCGCGAACCCCGCCGGGCGCCGGGCGAAACTGGCCTCGGCATAGATCTCCGAGAACGCCGCCTCGATCGAGGCGACGTTGCCGCCATGGCCATTGAGAAAGAGGATCTTCTCGAAACCATGGGCCGCCAGCGAGCGGATCCAGTCGGTGATCGCGGCAATGAAGGTCGAGGGCCTGAGCGTGATGGTGCCGGGGAAGCCCAGGTGGTGCTGGGCCATGCCGATGTTGAAGGTCGGCGCGACAAGGATGTCGGCGTTGTTCTGCGCCTCGACCGCGATGATCTCCGGGCACATCCAGTCGGTGCCCAGCAGCCCGGTCGGGCCGTGCTGCTCGTTGGAGCCGATGGGGATGACGATGGTGCGGCTGCGTTGCAGGAAGCGTTCGGTTTCAACCCAGGTCGATCGGTGCAGGAGCATGTCGGTTCTCTCTCTGAATAAGGTGGCTAACCCGTGATACCCCTCCAGTGATAGCACTCGCCAAACCAGTCCAACAGCATACCTAGGTATCGATAGCGACCCCTGGCCAGTCGAGCCCTGGTAACTTTTCCTACGCATCGTGTCGCCTTGCGTCCTACATACCTTGATGAATTCCGCTCGTATCTTCACGGCCATCTGCTAGCAGCCATTTCCGCCTTTTCGTGCTTGCTGGAAATCGCCTGCAGCGCAGTCACGGCTGCTTTCTCCCGCACTGCGGAAGCAGCGATTCGTCAGATGCAGCGACTGAGAGGTCTCATGGCCCTTTTGGATACTTCAGCAAACACAAGCATTCATCCCCCTCGACTTGCAGTAACCCCACTGGCAGAAATCCAGCCCAAAGACGCCGGCCGCGGCGCCGCCCTGTTCGATGCCTGGCTGCGCGAAACCAGTGCCGGCTTTGTCACCCTCGAACGCCTCAAGGGCGTTGCCGGCAACCTACCCGTGGCGGGCAACATCATCGCCCTGGTCGATGCCTTGGGCGATATCGTGCAACTGGCACGTAATCCGAGCCCGGCGGCCTGCGCCGACTACGCCATCAACCTGATCGGCCTGATCACTGCACCCGCCGACGAAGCCGCCGCGCGCATGGCCCTGCGGCCAATGCTGTTCATCGTGCGCCAGGAACGCAAACAGCTGCTCGACGACGCGCTGGTCGAACTGATAGCGGCGCACCTCAATACCGACATCGCCGGCAGCATCGACAACTTCGTCAGCCAGTCGGCGGGCAAGCTCAACGCTGCGCTGAACGACGCGGCCATTCTTGGCGAACAGCTGATCCTCGACCTTGCCAGCGGCATGGAGGCGCTGGCTTCCGGTGTGCGTGCCAAGTCTGGCGGCGCAAGCGGCCACCTGCTGATCCACGATCCGCTGACGACGATTGGCAACTACTTGAACGCGGCCTTCAGCGCTTCCAAGGGTCTGACCCGAGCTGACGTCAGCCCGTTACTCAGTGACGCAGCCAAGGCCGAAATCACCGCCCAGGTGGCCCAGCTGCGCCTGCTGGCGCCGCAGGTCGGTGCCGCGATTCTCAAGCTCGGCGATGCCCGCAGCCCGAGTTCGATCGAAGCCCTGCGCCAGACCCTCGCCAGCAGCGTCGAGCAATGGCGGGTACGCAACCCGCAGGTGGTCACGTTCAACGTCAAGGTCGGCACCACGACCCGCGTCCGCCACCAGCTTGCGCAGGGCAAGCTGGAAACCCAGAAGGAACAGGCGCCCGTCACCCAGGCCGCCAACCCGTGCAAGAACGGCGCACCGACCGGCACCTGCAACAGCATCGACTTCGCCCTTGGCAGCGAGACCCTGCAGCACACCGATTTCAGCCTCCCCGGTCCCTTCCCCGTGCAATGGTCACGGGTCTACAACTCACGCCTGGCCGCACTGGACAGCAGCAGCCTCGGCGCACGCTGGCTCACCGAGTTCACCACCTGCATCGATGTGCTCGGCAAGGGCCTGGTGCTGCACGACATGGACGGCCGCAGCCACGATTTCCCGCTGCCGAAAACGGGCAAGCCGCACCACGACGCCATCGAGGACCTCACCCTGGTCCGTACCGGCGAGCAACAACTGGTGCTGCTGCGCGGCCTCGACCGCCAGGAAACCTACGCCCGCCATCGCGAGCGCTTCTACCTGACCCACATCAAGCTGCGCAGCGGCGCCGGCGCAATGCTGCTTTACGAGCACCGCCACCACGACCAGCCGGTGCTGTCGGACATCAACACCTACTTCGACGACGACCCGAACAAGGTCCACCTGCAACTGGGCACCCTGCTCGACGACCATGGCCACATTCAGGGCCTGTGGCAGGTGGTCGACGGCAAACCGCTGCGCCAGCTGTGCGGGTATCACTACGATGACCAGGGCGACCTGATCGCCGCCCAGGACGAGAACGGCGCCGCCTAGCGCTACCAGTACCAGCGCCACCTGATCACTCGCTACACCGACCGCACCGAGCGCGGCTTCAACCTCGAATGGGACGGCAGCGGCCCACAGGCCAGAGCCATCCGCGAATGGGCCGACGACGGCAGCTTCGAAACCCGGCTCAAGTGGGACAGGCACATCCGCCTGACCACCGTGACCGACGCCTACGGCGCCCAGACCCACCATTACTACGACGCCGAGGGCTACACCTACCGCATCCACCACGCCGACGACCGCTCCGAATGGCTGTTCCGCGACAACCGCAAGAACGTCATCCGCCACCTGCACGCCGACGGCAGCCAGGACCGCTACACCTACGACGCGCGCAGCAACCGCCTGCAACATATTCGCCCCGACCACAGCGTGGTGCACTACGCCTATGACGACAAAGACCAGCTGATCAAGGTGCTCGATGCCGAAGGCGGCCTGTGGCGGCGCGACTACGATGACGTCGGCAACCTGGTGGAAACGCTCGACCCGCTGGGCAACAAGACCGAGTTCGCCTATACCTCCACCGGCCTGTTGAAGGCGATCAAGGACGCCAACGGCAACGAGAAAAAGCTGGCCTACAACGCAGCCGGGCAGTTGCTCGAATACACCGACTGTTCCGGCAAGACCAGCCAGTGGGCCTATGACGAGCTGGGTCGCCTGGTCCAGGCTACCAATGCCCTGGGCGAGCAGATCCAGTACGCCTACAAGGCCGGCCAACTGGCCAAGGTCACCCACCCCGACCAGACCGAAGAGCGCTTCGAGCGCGATGCCGAAGGCCGGTTGCTGGCCCATGTCGATGGGCTGGATCGGCGTACAACCTGGAGTTACACCGCGGCCGGGCTATTGGCCGAACGGATCGACGCGCTCGAGCACTCGGTCAGCTATCACTGGGACCGGCGCGGCCGCCTGGTCGGCATGACCAACCAGAACGGCAGCCGCGCCCGCTTCGTGTACGACGCGGTGGGCCGTCGGCTGGAAGAAACCGGCTTCGATGGCCTGAGCACGACCTACCATTACGACCCGCACAAAGGTCGCCTGGCCAGTACCCAGGTCGGCCAGCGCCGCATCGACCTGCGTTTCGACGCCATGGGGCGATTGGTCGAGCGCACCGCCAGCCAGGGAGATCAGCGGCAGATCGAACGTTTTGCCTACGACGGCAACGGCCAGCTGATCCAGGCGCTCAATGCGGCGAGCAAGGTGCAATGGTTCTACGATGAAGCCGGCAACCTGACCCGCGAGCACCAGCATTACCTGCTCACCACTAACCCGTTGGTTGCGATCTGGCAGCACGAATACGACGCCCTGAACCAGCGCATTGCCACCGTCCGCCCGGACGGCCACCGCGTCAGCTGGCTGACCTACGGCAGCGGCCACCTGCTGGGCATGATGCTCGACCAGCACGAAATGCTGGCCTACGAGCGTGACGACCTGCATCGCGAGGTGGTGCGCCATCAGGGTAACCACCTCATGCACACACAGCGCTGGACCTCCACGGGGCGACCCGAAGCGCAATGGCTCGCCAGCTACGACGGCAAGTCGACCCTGCTGAAACGCGATTACGGCTACGACACCGTCGGACAACTGACGGATATCAAGGACACCCGCCGAGGCAATCTGCACTATCGCTATGACCCACTCGGTCGCCTGCTGCAGGCCAACAGCCGCCTGGGCGAAGAAGTCTTCGCCTTCGACCCGGCCGGCAACCTGCTGGACGAAACCCGGCAACTCAACCGCCCACTGGAGCAGGATGCTCGGCATCAAAAGATCATGGACAACCGGCTGCGCGAATACGCCGGCAGTCACTATCAGTACGATGAACGCGGCAACCTTGTGCGTCGCTTGAGGGATGGCGTGCAGGCCCATTTCACCTGGGATCTGTACAACCGCCTGGTGAGTTACACCGATGACAAGCTTACGGTCGATTTCAGTTACGACGCCCTCGGGCGACGGCTGCACAAAAACTCGGTCGCCCACTACTGGAACAAGCCCGAAGCAGGGACCGGCTGGAACGAGATGCAACGGGCCAAGCGACAGCGTAAGTTGCATTGCGGCCTGACGTTGTTCGGCTGGGATGGCGAAACACTCGCCTGGGAAAGTTCGCCTGCGCGGGATGAGGGCGACACGGGGCGAACCGTGCACTACTTTTACGAGCCTGGCAGTTTCGTGCCCGTGGCGCAGGCGATGTATCAGCGACCGGTGCGGTTGCAGAAGCAGCCTGACTGGACCGGGCGCGATTATGACTTTGACAGTGATCCGCTTTGGCATACGGAGATCAAGTCGCGGGACTTCGATGCCATTGCCTGGTTCCACTGCGATCACCTGGGTACGCCGTTGGAGCTGACGGATCGACAAGGCGCTGTTGTGTGGGCAGGGCAGTACAAGGCGTGGGGGGAAGTGCGAGAAGAACAGAGGGAGGATGCGAGGCTCAATGGACTAGAGAACCCGATTCGCTTCCAAGGTCAGTATCAAGACCGCGAAACGGGGCTTCACTACAATCGCTACCGTTACTATGAACCCAAGCAGGGGCGCTTCCTCTCGGTCGACCCGATAGGACTCGCGGGTGGGTTGAATGTTTATGGCTATGCGGCCGGTAACCCTCTGACCTATGTTGATGCCCTTGGCCTGAATCCCGCTGCAGGCTGTGTAGTCGGCGCATGGGGCGGGCCAGTTGGATGTGGCGTAGGGGCTGTTGTAGGCACTGTGGCTGCGGTCGTAGCGGTAGGTGCTATCGTCAGCGCTCCTGGAGATACGCCCGCTGAGCAAGAGACTTTGTTTGACGACGCAGGCCGAAAAGTTAGCCCGTTTGCTGCAAATTTGAAACCACCAGGAAACTGCTCGCCTGGAGAACAGCAGCGCATGCAAGATGAAGTAGAAAAGGCATGTAAAGGTCAACCAAGACGCTGCACCGCCGCTACAGATCCGATCGAAGCCGCTCTCCGCAAAGAAATAAATATCCAATGCGGCAACGCGCGCGAAGCAATTAATAACCGGTGTTATGCTGGCGGTAATCGCGGGCACCGTAATGAATCCATCAAGGCGTGGGAGGCAGCAGCAAAATGCGAGGAAAGAATACGCTAAACAAGAGCCAAATCGAAATCAGACTAAAGGTAGAGCGTGCATTTGGAAATAAACCTCCGCCACCAGCAGAAGAAATAATCAACACGAAGTACATAGAACCCATCAGAATCAGAGATTTCTTCAAAGGAAAGCCTTGGTGGGAGATCACATTAGAAAAGCTCCAGACCGACTATTCTGGAGATGGCTCTGCCTGCCTAACATTCATGTCACCCAAAGGCAGAAACTACTACCTCCCTGCATACTTATTACTTACCACCGAGAGTTACTACGAAGGGGATGTTGTGACCTTAGACTTCCCATCTAGACTTCTTATGTATGCTAAAGATGACGATTACTTTGAGATTACAGGCTTGAAAAATGAAGAAATGGTGGCGATCGCTGAAGTTTTGCGATTCTTAGTGACCGAGCATGATGACGAGGATGCACAGGAGGCTCTGGATTTCCTATGGAAACAATATTTGCCTCAACCCCCGCACAATCCCCCCTAATAACAGCTAACAGCAGATAACGGGCCCTCCCCCCCGTGCCCCCTCAGGCTAAAGGCCAGAGCAAGGATCACGAGAATCACCCATGCTGAATGTCGAAAAAGTCCTCTACAGCGCCCGCACCCACACCAAAGGTGGCCGCGATGGCGTCGGGCGCAGCGATGACGGGCGCCTTGACGTCACCCTGTCGCCCCCCGGCGTGCCGGCCGATGGCAGCAACCCTGAACAACTGTTCGCCGTGTGCTGGTCTGCCTCGTTCCTCGGCGCCCTGCGCCATGCCTGCAACGCCCGCAAGGTCCCCTTCCCTGCCACCGCCGCGGTGGATGCCCAGGTCGAGCTGCTGCACGCCGAACAGGGCTTTTTCCTGCGCGCGCATTTCGCCATTGCCCTGCCCGGCATCGAACCAGAGTTGGCCGAGGTGCTGATCGACGCCGCCCGGCACAACTGCCCCTATGCCAAGGCGACCCACGGCAACCTCGCAGCCACCTTCAGCGTGGCGCAGGCCGGACCGACACCTTGATGTAATGGCGCCCCGCCGCCGCCAGCGCTACAAGTGTGCGCCTCTGGAAGCACGAAGGTGGGGCAGATGGAACACATGGATCACATCCTGATCGTCGACGACGACCGCGAGATCAGGGAACTGGTGGGCAACTACCTGCGCAAGAACGGCCTGCGCGCCTCGCTGATGGCCGACGGCAGGCAGATGCGCAGCTTTCTCGAAGCCAACCGCGTCGACCTGATCGTGCTCGACATCATGATGCCCGGCGATGACGGCCTGGTGCTGTGCCGCGAACTACGCGCCGGCAAGCACAAGACCACGCCGGTGTTGATGCTCACCGCCCGCAATGAAGAAACCGACCGCATCATCGGCCTGGAAATGGGCGCCGACGACTACCTGGTCAAACCCTTCGCCGCCCGCGAGCTGCTGGCGCGGATCAACGCGGTGCTGCGCCGCACACGCATGCTGCCGCCCAACCTGGTGGTCAGCGAAGCGGGCCGGCTGCTGGCGTTCGGCGACTGGCGGCTGGACACCACCGCGCGCCACCTGCTCGACCGCGACGACACCGTGGTCGCCCTGAGCGGTGCCGAATATCGCCTGCTGCGGGTGTTCGTCGACCACCCGCAGCGGGTGCTCAGCCGTGACCAGTTGCTCAACCTGACCCAGGGCCGCGACGCCGACCTGTTCGACCGTTCCATCGACCTGCTGGTCAGCCGCCTGCGCCAGCGCCTGGGCGACGACGCCCGCGACCCGGCCTACGTCAAGACCGTGCGCAGCGAAGGCTACGTGTTCTCCTTCGCCGTGCAGATCCTCGGGGAGCCGGCATGAAGGCCCTGCGCTGGCCGCGCACGCTGGCTTCGCAGCTGTCGCTGATCTTTCTGCTGAGCCTGGTGAGCGCCCACGGCCTGTCGTTCGGCCTGCAGTTCTACGAACGTTACCAAAGCGCCAAGACCCTGATGCTGGGCAACCTGGAACAGGACCTGACCACCACCGTGGCGGTGCTCGAACGCCTGCCGGCCGACGAGCGCAAGGCCTGGCTGCCGCGCTTCGTACACCCCAACTACCGCTATCAACTGGACGAAGGCCAACCCGGCACGCCGCTGGACATGGCTTCGCCCCCCGAATTCGTACGTTCGATGGAAGCGACACTGGGCCGCGAGTACAACCTGCACTACACCCAGCTGGTGGATTTTCGCCCGCACTACCAGGCGCACCTGCGCCTGCACGACGGCAGCCCGCTGACCATCGACGTGCGCCCCAAGATCTCGCCGCTGTCACCCTGGCTGCCGGTGGTGCTGGCCGGGCAACTGTTGCTGCTGCTGGGCTGTACCTGGCTGGCGGTGCGCACCGCCATTCGCCCGTTGACGCACCTGTCGAAGGCGGTCGACACCCTCGACCCCAACGGCGGCGGCGCACGCCTGGACGAATCAGGCCCGGTCGAAGTGGCCTACGCGGCAGTGGCCTTCAACACCCTGCAGACGCGCATCGCCGCCCATGTGAAGGAGCGCATGCAGCTGCTGGCCGCCATTTCCCACGACCTGCAGACGCCCATCACGCGGATGAAGCTGCGCGCTGAGCTGATGGACGACTCGGTGGAGAAGGACAAGCTGTGGAGCGACCTCAGCGAGATGCAGCACCTGGTCCAGGAAGGCGTGGCCTATGCCCGCAGCATGGACAGCTCGACCGAGACGAGCCGGCGCATCGATGTGCGGGCATTCTTGCAGAGCCTGGTGTTCGACTACCTCGACACCGGCAAGCAGGTCAGTCTCGACATGCCCCGCGACGCCGTGCTCGACGCCCGTCCCCATGCCCTGCGCCGGCTGCTGGTGAACCTGGTGGACAATGCCCTGAAGTACGCCAGCGACGTCGAGATCGCCGTGCACCGGCCCGCCGCCGGCAGCCTGGCCATCGCCATTCTCGACCGTGGCCCCGGGATCCCCGAGGCGCTGCTGGCCGACGTGCTCAAGCCGTTCTATCGTCTGGAAAGCTCACGCAACCGCGACACCGGTGGCACCGGGCTGGGCCTGGCGATTTCCCAGCAGCTGGCGCTGTCGCTGCAAGGCTCGCTGGTGCTGTACAACCGCGAAGGCGGCGGGCTGTGCGCGCAGCTGACCCTGCCCGTGCCGATTGCCGAGCAGGTCAAGGCCCTGGCCAACGGCTGACGCTCAGCGCGCCGCGAGGAAATCGCTGGGCGACTCGCCCATCACCCGGCGGAACATGCTGCTGAACGCACTGGCGCTGGCGTACCCCAGCGCCTGGGCGACCACGCCGATGCCCTCGCCCTGGTCGAGCCGGTCCAGCGCGCTGGCCAGGCGCACCTGTTGCACCCAGTGGCGAAAGCTCATGCCGGTTTCCTTGAGGAACAGGCGGATCAGCGTGCGGCCACTGGCACCGACCTGGTCGGCCCAGTACTCGAGGGTGCGGGCATGCCCCGGCGCTTGCAGAATCGCGTTGCAGATCACCAGCAGGCGCCGGTCGCTCGGCCAGGGAATCTGCAACGGCAAGGTGCGCGCGCTTTCCAGCTCGCAGAGGATCAGCGCGACCACATGGGCATTGCGGCCTTCGAACACGTACTCGATGGGCTGGCCGGCCAGCACCAGGATCAGCTCGCGCAGCAGCGTCGACACCTCCAGCACACGGCAGCGCCCGCCGAAACGGGCTGCGATGTCGGGCTGGACATAGATCGAACGCATGCTGACCGCGCCGAGCATCAGCTGATCGTGCACCACCTCTGGCGGAATCCACAGCGCCCGCCGCGGCGGCAGGAACCACAGGCCATCGTCCGTGGCCACGCGCATGACACCCTGGGTGGCATACAACAACTGGCCATGCCGATGGGTGTGGGGCGTGTTGTAGGCCCCCGCCGGCTGATTGCGCACCAGGGCGGTCATCGGCAGCGCGACATCCTGGTAATCGCGATAGTCCTCGCTGCGGGCTTGGCTGTTCATGGGCGTCCTTCGAGGTTGTCACTTGGCCGATACAGTTTGGCATTTATCGCCTCCGATGCCGCGCTACGATCCCTGGCATCCCCTGGCTCACGGTGCGTCACCATGGCATCTCCCGCTTCCAACGACAAACAGCAACTGGCCGCCATCGTCGGCCTGCTGGTGCTCTCCCTCGCCCTGCGACCGGCCATCGTGTCGATAGGCCCGATCCTGCTGGAGATCCAGCGGCACTTCGCCCTGAGCTTCACCCAGGCGGCCTTGCTGACGGCCATTCCCGATGTCTGCATGGGCGTGATGGCCCTGCTCGCGCCCGCCCTGGCCCGGCGCTTGGGCAGCGACCGCTGCGTGGTCGCCGCGCTGGCGCTGCTCGGCATGGCCGGCGTGTTGCGGGCGGTGGCCGACAGCGTGCCGCTGCTGTTGCTCGGCACCTTGCTGGTGAGCATCGGCATCGCCATCGCCGGCGCGCTGATCGGTGGCTGGATCAAAACACATTTCCCCCATCGCCCGGCATTGTTCATGGGTATCTATGCCGCAGGCCTGAGCGTCGGCGCCAGCCTGTCGGCGGTGTTCACCGCGCCGATCAGCGAACTGGCCCAGAGCTGGCGGGCAGGTGCCGGCATCTGGAGCCTGCTGAGCGTCAGCGCGGTCATCAGCTGGCTGTGGATGGCCAGGCGATTTGCCCTCGCACCGGCCGCCGCAGCCAACAGCAACCGCCAGCCCGCCAGGCTGCCCTGGCGCAACCCGCTGGCCTGGCGCGTGGCGCTGCATTTCGGCGCCAGCCAGTTCGTGGTCTATGCCCTGTTCGCCTGGCTGGCCCCGGCGTCCACCGAGCGTGCGCTGACCACCCTGCCCGCCGGCATCCTGCTCGGCCTGTTCACCGCCGTGTTCGCCGTGGCCAGTGCCGCCGCCGGTGTGTTGCCTGGCAGCGGCAGCGACCGCCGGGCTGCCCTGGGGCTGTCGAACCTGGTCGCCCTGGCCGGTGTCGCCGGCATGGCCTTCGCCCCCGCCGCCGCGCCCACGCTGTACGTGCTGCTGGTGGCCAGCGGCCTGGGCGTGGGCTTCACCCTGGGCATGACCCTGCCCCTGGACAACGCCGACAACCCCGCGCAGGCCGGCGCCTGGACCGTGTTCATGCTGTTCGTCGGCTACCTGGTGGCCGCGCTGGGGCCGATCTGCTTCGGTGCCTTGCGCGACCACAGCGGCAACCACGACCTGGGGTTCTTCATGCTGGTGGCCGTACTGGCGGCCATGCTGTGCCTGGTACCGGCGCTGAAACCCGCGCAGGCCGAGGAGCCGGGTAATGCCTGCCGGCTAACAGAAGCTAACAGGCCCTAACTGGCACTCGCCGCCAGCGCCGCTCATGCTGGATGCTCGCCACCGTTCGCGCGGGCGAGCCGATAGAGGACGAGAAGGAATCCGCTCATGACTGACGATTATCGCGAACCCTGCATCGACAGGGCTGATCGCGCCAGCAATGAGGAACTTGCCGCACTGTTGGCCGCCGCCGTCGACGGCCACGCCAGTGCGCTGCAGTGCCTCTCGCTGCAAGTCGTACCGCTGCTGCTGGCGTTCTACCAAGGGCAGGCGCAGGCCGGCGGGTTGCTGCGCGATGCCGTCGACGAACTGGTCCAGCAAGCCTGGCTGGCGGTGTACCAGCGCTGCGCCGGCTACGATCCGCAGCGGCCGTTTCGTGCCTGGCTGATCGAGATTGCCTGCCAGACGCTGGTCGAACATCGCCGCCGGCAAGTGGCATTCACCCCCGCACCAGCGCGCAAGGCCAGTGCCAGGCTGCACTGACTCGGCGAGCGCCGATGGCTTGATGTGGCGCTCGGCACAGGGTTCAATGGCCAGCCAACCCCTCTTCCCAGCGCCGAGAGCACGATGACCGTGGAGCCTTCCCAGGACGAGCAACTTGAGCCCTCCCTGTCGGCCATCGCGTTCGGCCCCTTCCAGGTCGTGCCGGGCGCGCGCAGGCTCACCCGCGAGGGTGCACCGGTGGCGATCGGCGGGCGCGCCTTCGACCTGCTCCTGGCCCTGCTGGAACAACCCGGGCGCGTCGTCAGCAAACGTGAGCTGCTCAAACGGGTGTGGCCCGACCAGGTGGTCGAGGAAGGCAGCCTGCGCTTTCACATGACCGGCCTGCGCCGCACCCTGGGCGATGGCGAGGATGGCGCGCGCTACATCGACACCCAGGTCGGCGTGGGCTATGCCTTCGTCGCACCGCTCGCCCGCCCAGTCGGCGAGCCGCCTGCCGCTGCGGCCCTCCCCCTGGCCAACGGCAGCGGCCTGCTCGGCACGGTCGGCAGCCTGCCGCCGCGGGCACAACTGATCGGCCGCGACGCCGACGTCGCGCAGGTCTGCGAGCACCTGCTGCAGCCCAGGCTGTTCACCATCGTCGGCCCGGGCGGGGTCGGCAAGACCAGCCTGGCCGTGGAAATCGGCCATCGGCTGGCGGCCGCGCGCGACGGCGCCGTGCGCTTCGTCGACCTGGCCCAGGTTGAGGATGCCGGGGTGGTGCCCTCGGCCATCGCCGGCGCGCTGGGCATCCCGGTGCAGGCCGAGCAGCCGTTGTTCGTGCTGCTCGCCCACCTGCGCGGGCAACGCCTGCTGCTGCTGATCGACAACTGCGAACACCTGGTCGATGCCGTCTCGGCACTGGTCGAGCAGATCCGCGAGGCGGCCCCCGGCGTGGCGATCCTGGCCACCAGCCGCGAGCCCCTGCGTGCCCTCGGCGAGCACCTGCACCGCCTGGAGCCCTTGGCGTTCCCGGCCGAGCACCAGGCCCTGGGCCTCGATGAACTGCTGGCCTTCCCGGCCATCCGCCTGTTCGTCGAGCGCGCCCTGTCGGGCAATACCGGGCTGACCCTGAGCACGGCGGATGCCCGCCTGATCGGCGACATCTGCCAGCGCCTGGAGGGCATGGCGCTGCCCATCGAGCTGGCCGCCATGCGCGTGGCCAGCCATGGCGTGCAGGCCACCCACACCCTGCTCGGCGAGCGTTTCTCCCTGGGCTGGTCAGGGCGCCGCACCGCACAGCCCCGCCACCAGACGCTGCGCGCCATGTTCGACTGGAGCTACGGCCTGCTGGCTGAGCAGGAACGGCTGGTGTTCGACCGCCTGGCGGTGTTCGTCGGGCCCTTTTCGCTGCAGGCCGCCAGCCAGATCGTCGCCGACCAGGCCCTCGACCCGCTCGACGCGGCCGCCAGCCTGGACCAGCTGTGCGCCAAGGGCCTGGTCACGGTCGAGTGCAGCGATGCCCTGGCCAGCTACCGCCTGCTGGAAATGACCCGCGCCTACGCCCGCGAAAAACTGCTGCTGCGGGGCCCACAGCAGGCCCATGCCCTGGCCTTCCGGCATGCCGCCTACCACACCGAACTGCTCGGCCAGCTGCGCGGCACGCCGCAGCAGATCTTCAACGCCTCGGCACGCCTGGGCAACCAGCTGGGCAACGTGCGCAGCGCCCTGGAGTGGAGCTTCGGCCCCCACGGCGACCCGGGGCTGGCGCTGCCACTGGCCGCCGCCAGCACGCAGCTGTTCCTGCATTTCGCGCTGCTGGTCGAGTGCCGCACCTGGTGCGCCCGGGCCACCGAGCTGCTGCAACTGGGCTACTTCGGCACGCCCACCGAAATGGAGCTGCAGGCCGCCCTGGGGCTGGTGCTGATGTTCACCCAGGGCAACAACGAGGCGGCCCGCCAGGCCCTGCACCGCGCCCTGGAGATCGCCGAACAGCTCGATGACCGCTGGTCGCAGCTGCGCCTGCTGGGCCGGCTGCAGATCTTCTACGAGCGCATCGGCGACTTCGCCGCCTCGCTGCACTGGGCCGAACAGGCGGTCGAGGTGGCCAAGCCCATGCGCCAGCCCGAGGCCACGGCGGTGGCCGCCTCGCTGGCCGGCATCGCCTACCATTTGCTGGGCAAGCAAGGCCTGGCCCGGCAGACCCTGGAAGTGTCGCTGCGCAACAGCCTGCCGTCCGAGCGCAGCAGCACCCTGCACTACGGTTTCGACCACCGCAACCGCACCGGCCTGGCCCTGGCGCGCACGCTGTGGCTGCAAGGCTACCCCGACCAGGCCCGCCAGGGCGCCCGTCAGGTGGAGCGCGAGGCCCTGGCGCTGGACCATGCCGCGACCTACTGCATCGCGCTGGTGTGGACGCTGCACATCGATATCTGGAGTGGCGACCTGGACAACGCCGAGCAAGGCCTGCAGGCCTTCGCCCAGGTCGCCCTGACCAACGCCTTCGCGCCCTATGTCGCCGCCGTGAGCGGCATTCGCGCCGCCATCGACATCCGCGCCGGGCGCCCGGCCAACGCCGTCGCCGCGCTCGAGGAGGCCCTGGCGCGGCTGCACGGCATGCGCTACGAACTGCTCACCAGCTACTTCGAGATCGCCCTGGCCGAAGGCTTGATACAGAGCGGCGAGCACGCCAAGGCACTGGCCCAGGTCGAGCACACCATCCGCCACTGCCACAGCAGTGGCGATGCCTTCGCCCTGCCCGAACTGCTGCGGCTCAAGGCGACGATTCAACGGGCGTTGGCACCCCAGGACCACAGGCTGGCACAAGCCACCCTGGAGGCCTCGCTCGCCCTGAGCGACGCGCAAGGCTCACGCAGCTGGGCCCTGCGCAGCGCCCTGGACCTGGCCGAACTGTGGCGCCAGCAAGGTCGCCTGGCCGAAGCCAGGCAACTGCTGGAGCACCACCGCGCGCAGTTCAGCGAGGGCTTCGACACCCACGACCTGCGCCAGCTCGACCTGGCGCTTCAGCGCGCCTGAGTTCAGGACTCGCCTGCGGCCGCCCGCTCGATGAGCCTGGCCACGGCTTGCGGGTGGGAAACCATCACGACGTGGGACCCGCCCTTGATCACCTCCACCGCCTTGCCGTGGGCGCGCTGGGCCATGAATGCCATGGCCTGGGGCGGGATGTTGCGGTCCTGGTCGCCGTAGATGTACCACGACGGCACGTGCTTCCAGGCCGGTTCGCCAGACTGCTCGTTCAGGGCCGCATCGGTGATCGGCCGCTGGGTCGCGGCCATTACCGCGGCCTGGGCAGCCGGCACATCGGCGGCGAACTGCTCATGGAAGCGCGCCTGCTGCACGTACAGGTCCTTGCCGCCATCGGCCAGCGGCACAGGTGGCGCCAGGGCCGGGCCGAGGGTGCTGCCGGGGAACTTGCCGGCCAGGCCCGCCACCGTTTCGCCGGTGTCGGGGGTGATGGCGGCGACATACACCAGCGCGTCGACATTGCTGTGGCCGTTGGCGGCAGCGCTGATCACGCTGCCGCCATAGGAATGGCCGACCAGCACTACCGGCGTCTTGATGCTGCCGATCACGGCCGACACCGCAGCACCGTCACTGGCGACGCTGCGCAGCGGGTTGGCCACGGCCACCACCGGGTAGCCGTCCTTTTCCAGGATGCCGATGACGCCGTTCCAGCTGGATGCATCGGCGAAGGCGCCGTGCACCAGCACGACCGTGGGTTTGCCGGCCTCGGCCAGGGCCTGGCCGGCGGCGAACAGGCTGGCGGTGACGGCCAGGGCGGTAAAGAGCTGTTTCATGGGTTGATTCCTCGAGGTCACAGGTGATCGGCGTCGATCACCGCCTGGGCGAAGGCCTGCGGGGCTTCCTGGGGCAGGTTGTGGCCGACCCCGCCGCTGACCAGGCGGTACTCGTACTTGCCGCTGTAGCGCTTGGCGTAGGCTTCGGCCGGTGGGTGCGGGGCGCCGTTGGCGTCGCCTTCCAGGGTGATGGTCGGCACGCTGATCGACGGGAATCCGGCGAGTTTCTTCTCCAGCGCGTCGTACTTGGCTTCGCCCTTGACCAGGCCCAGGCGCCAGCGGTAGTTGAAGATCGACACAGCGACGTGGTCCGGGTTCTGCAACGACGCGGCGCTGCGGTCGTAGGTGGCGTCGTCGAACTGCCACTGGGGCGAGGCCAGCTTCCAGATCAGCTTGGCGAAATCATGGGTATTCTGCTGGTAGCCCTGGCGGCCGCGCTCGGTGGCGAAGTAGAACTGGTACCACCACTGCAGTTCGGCGGCCGGCGGCAGCGGCGCCTTGCCGGCCTCCTGGCTGCCGATCAGGTAGCCGCTCACCGCCACCAGCGCCTTGACCCGCTCCGGCCACAGGGCCGCGACGATGTCGGCGGTGCGCGCGCCCCAGTCGTAGCCGCCGAGCACCGCCTGCTTGATGTGCAGGGCATCCATGAAGTCGATCAGGTCCGAGGCCAGCGCGGCGGGCTGGCCATTGCGCAGGGTCTTGGCCGACAGGAAGCGGGTGTCGCCGTAACCGCGGGCCGACGGTACCAGCACCCGGTAGCCCTGCTGTGCCAGGGCCGGAGCAACGTCGGCGTAGCTGTGGATGTCGTACGGCCAGCCGTGCAGCAGGATCACCACCGGGCCATCGGCCGGGCCGAGCTCGGCGTAGGACACGTCCAGCAGGCCGGCCTTGACATGCTTCAGTTCGCCCAGCGAGGTGTGGCTACCGGGCTTGATCGCTTCGAGGGTGCTGGCAGGAACGGCGGCGGCACTGGCCTGGGCGGGCAGCACGCTCATGACGGCCAGCGGCAGCAGCGCGAGGGCCAGCAGGCGCCGCGTGCGGGAAGGCGTGGTGTTCATCGTGAAACTCCGGGGTTGGGGTTATCGGGAAACCTGGGCATCGCCGGCCTTGGCCACCGCGCGTAGGGGGCGGAACGCTTCGCGCAGTTCTTCGCTGAACAGCTGCGGCTGCTCCCAGGCGGCGAAATGCCCGCCCTTGTCGACCTGACGGTAGTACGACAGCGACGGGTAGGCGCGCCGCGCCCAGCTCTGCGGCGCCTGGTAGATCTCGTGGGGGAACACGCTGATGGCCACCGGCACCTTGATCCGGTCGGTCTGCTGCGCGGCGGCGCTGAAGTTGTTGTTGTTGTTGTTCTCCCAGTAGAAGCGCGAGGACGACGCGCCGCTGTCGGTCAGCCAGTACAGGGTGATGTCGTCGAGCATCTCGTCACGGCTGAGCACGCGCTCGGGTTGGCCGTCGCTGTCGGTCCAGGCGGCGAACTTCTCGTACATCCAGGCGGCGGTGCCGGCCGGGGAGTCGGCCAGGGAGTAACCGATGGTCTGCGGCCGGGTGACCATCATCGCGCCGTAGGCGGCGTTGCGGCCGAAGAAGGTGCTGAGCGAGCGATAGGCGCCGCGCTCGGCATCGCTCAGGCCGGCGGGGGCCGGGTCGCCGCTGTTGATCGGCCGCACCAGCTCGGGCGGCACGGTGGCCGGCATGTTCAGGTGGATACCGAGCAGGCCGGCGGGCGCCAGGCGGCCCAGGGCATCGGAGATCACCGAGCCGTGGTCGCCGCCCTGGGACACGTAGTGGGCGTAGCCCAGGCGCTGCATCAGCACGTCCCAGGCCTTGGCCACCCGTTCCGGGCCCCAGCCCAGTTCCTTGGGCTTGCCGGAAAAACCGTGGCCGGGGATCGACGGGATCACCACGTCGAAGGCGTCCTCGGCACGGCCGCCGTAGGCGGTGGGGTCGGTCAGCGGGCCGATGGCCTTGAGGAATTCGAACTGCGAGCCCGGCCAGCCGTGGGTGAGGATCAGCGGCAAGGCGTTGGGGTGTTTCGAGCGCACGTGGATGAACTGGATATCGACGCCGTCGATGGTGGTGACGAACTCCGGCAAGGCATTGAGCCGGGCCTCGGCCTTGCGCCAGTCGTAGTCGCTGCCCCAGTACTTGACCAGGGCCTGTACCTGGGCCAGTTGCACCCCTTGGGAGACGTCGTCTACGGTTTCCTTGTCGGGCCAGCGCGTGGCGTTGATGCGCTGGCGCAGGTCGGCCAGCTGCGCGTCGTCGACATGGATGTGGTACGGGCGAATGGCCTCGGGCTCGGCGGCCCAGGCACCCAGGCTGCTGGCGAGCAAGGCAAGGCCGAGTGCGCCAAGCTTGGCGCGGCGGGACATCGGGGCAGGCATGGCGGATCTCCTTGGGCTGGGCCTGGCCGATCACACCATCTGCGACACCCTGCGGCGATTGCACCAAGGTGTCGGGCGATACCAAGGTATCGCCTGTGCCGGCCTCTTCGCGGGCAAGCCCGCGAAGCAGGCGACGCGGTGCACAGCCCTGGGTTTTCGGGCAGACTCCACGCAAACCCGTGCAAGGACCCCGCATGAGTGGGCAAACACTAAGCAATCCCTTGGCCGACACCACCTCCACCCAGTGGCGGGTGATCGGCCTGTGCATGCTGTTCAACGTGATCGACGGCATGGACGCGATGGCCATGGCCTTCACCGTGCACCAGGTCGCCGCCCAGTGGGCGCTGGGCGATGCGCAGGTCGGCCTGCTGCTCAGCGCCAGCCTGGTGGGCATGGCCTGCGGCTCGCTGGGCGCCGCCGCGCTGGCCGACCGCCACGGCCGCCGCCCGCTGTTGCTGCTGGGCCTGAGCGTCAGTGGCCTGGGCATGCTGCTGTCGTTTGCCAGCCAGGGTTTCACCGCCCTGCTGATGCTGCGCGCCATGACTGGCCTGGGCGTGGGCGCGGTGCTGGTCGGCGCCAACGTGCTGACTTACGAATACGCCAGCGCAAAGCGCCGCAACCTGGCCATCGCCCTGCAATCGGCCGCCTTTGCCCTGGGCGCCACGCTGGGCGGGCTGTTGGCCCGGGCCCTCAACGAAGGGCCGGGCTGGCGCCATGTGTTCCTCGCCGGGGGCGGCATCACCCTGCTGGCGGCACTGGCCGGCCTGCGCTGGCTGCACGAATCCAGGGCCTACGCCGAAGCCCCGAGCGGGTTCACGCAACGCTCGCTGCGCGACAAGTACCGGGAGCTGTTCGCCCCCGCTCAAGGGTTGCAGACCGTTTCGCTGGCCGCGACCGTGTTCCTGCTGATGTTCAGCTACTACTTCGTCACCAGCTGGACCCCGACGCTGCTGGGCCGCGACGGCATGGGCGCTGGCATGCTGCTCAATGCCGGTGGCATGTTCGGCGCCGTGCTGGTCGGCGTCGCCACCCAGCGCCTCGGCTCGCGGCGGCTTCTGCTGGGTTTGCTGGTACTCACCGCCACCCTGATGACGCTGATGATGCCCGCCGGCCAGCGCCTGGCGCCCGCCCTCGCCGCCGGCTTCGGCACCGGCCTGCTGCTCAACGGCGCCATCGCCGCCGTCTACACCCTGGCGCCCCGCACCTTCGCCACCCAGATCCGCGCCAGCGGCGTCGGCCTGGTGCTGGCCGTCGGGCGCCTGGGCGGTATCCTGTCACCCAGCGTGGCCGGCCTGCTGCTCGAAGCCCATTGGCAGCCGCAGCAGCTGCTGAACCTGTATGCCGGCAGCCTGCTGCTGGCTGCGCTGCTGATCTGGCGCAGCCTCCCGGCCCGCCGCGACACCTAAGTACTATGGTCGAACGCGATCGGGCGGCGCATGCTCACCCTGCGGCGCCCGACACTCAGAGAACCGCCATGCCGAACCCGCCCGACTTCAGCCACCTGATCAATGCCGTGCCCGGATTCATCTGGAGCGCCGACGCCAATGGCGAGGTCAATTTCATCAACCAGCGCTGGTGCGACTACACCGGCATGAGCGCGCAGCAATCCGCCGGGCACGGCTGGACGAGCTCGCTGCACCCGGACGATGCCGGTGGCCTGCTGCACTACTGGATGGCCTTGATGCAGGCCGGCACCCCGGGTGAGTACGAAGCCCGCCTGCGCCGCCACGATGGCAGCTACCGCTGGTTCCTGATCCGCGCCGTGCCACAGCACGACGAGGAAGGCGCGGTGGTGGGCTGGTACGGCGAAAACACCGACATCGAAGACCGCAAGCAGGCCGAAGAAGCGCTGGACCGGATCCGCCTGGAAATGGCCCACCTGGCGCGGGTGGCGAGCCTGGGCGCGCTCACCGCCTCCATCGCCCACGAAGTCAACCAACCGCTGGCCGGCATCGTCACCAACGCCAGCACCTGCCTGCGCATGCTCGGCGCCGCGCCGCCCAACGTCGAAGGCGCCATGGAAACCGCACGGCGCACCCTGCGCGATGGCAACCGCGCCGCGGATGTGATTAAACGCCTGCGCGCCCTGTTCGCCAGGCACAGTGAGCTGGCCGAAGATGTGGACGTGAACGAGGCCGCGCACGAGGTCATCACCCTGCTGCTCGGCGAACTGCGGCGCAACGGCGTGGTGCTGCAGGTGCAGTTCGCCAAGGGGCTGCCGGCGGTCAAGGGCGATCGCGTGCAGTTGCAGCAGGTGATCCTCAACCTGATCGTCAATGCCGTCGACGCCCTGCGCGAGGTGCCCGGCACTGCGCGGCAACTGCGCATCAGCACCCTCCTGGAAGAGCGACAGTGGGTTCGCCTGGCGGTGCGCGACAGCGGCATCGGTTTCGATGCCCAGGCCGCAGCACGCCTGTTCGAGGCGTTCTACACCACCAAGGCATCGGGGATGGGCATGGGCCTGTCGATCAGCCGCTCGATCATCGAGCGCCACCATGGCGAGCTCCGGGCCACCCTCAACGAGGGCCCGGGGGCAACCTTCCACTTTTGCATTCCACTGCCCGCGGGCGGTGACGCGGCAGACGCTGCCGCCCTGGAGCCCACCCCATGAAAGGACCCTTGCTGGTCGCGGTCGTCGATGACGACGAATCGGTCCGCGAGTCGCTGCCCGACCTGCTGCGCGAGTTCGGATTCGCCGTCGAGGCGTTCGCCTCGGCCCAGGCGTACCTGGCCTCGCCCAGCGTCGAACGCACGGCGTGCCTGATCGTCGATGTACTGATGCCCGGCATGTCCGGGCCCGAGCTGGTCAAGGCGCTGGGCGCGCGTGGCCATACCCTGCCGGTGATCTTCATCACCGCCAATGCCGACGCCTGCCAGCACCCGCGCCTGCGTGGCCCGGGCGTGGTCGACTGCCTGGCCAAACCCTTCAGCGAGGCGCAGCTGCTGAAGGCACTCAGCGCCGCCCTGCCAGTCGACTGAGCGACGATGCCAAGGAGCCGAAACCCATGATCGCCCGCACCCTCCAACCCAACCCGGCGACGCCCGTGGTGCACGTGGTGGATGACGACATTTCCGTGCGCGAGTCGCTCGAGCTGCTGATCCGCTTCGCCAACTGGCAACCGCGGCTGTTCGACTCCGCCCAGGCCTTTCTCGCCCAGCCCCGAGAAGCGGTGCCCAGCTGCCTGGTGCTGGACATCAACCTGCCCGACCTCAACGGCCTCGACCTGCAAGCCGCCCTGGCCGGCAGCCGCCCGGACATGCCGATCATCGTCATCACCGGCTACGGCGACATTCCCGGCACGGTGCGGGCGATGAAGGCCGGGGCGCTGGAGTTCCTGACCAAGCCGTTCGACGATGGCGTGCTGCTCGATGCCATCGGCGCCGCGCTGGAGAAGAGCCGCAGCGCCCTGGCGCGCGAAGACCAGCTGCACGACCTGCGCACCCGCTACGCCTCGCTGACCCCGCGCGAGCGGGAAATCATGCAGCGCGTGGTCGACGGCTGCATGAACAAGGTCATCGCCCTGGACCTGGACATCAGCGAGATCACCGTCAAGGCCCACCGCGGCAAGGTGACCCGCAAGATGAAGGCGCGTTCGCTGGCGGAGCTGGTGCGCATGGCAACGCAACTGGCGCAGGCCCCCACGGTCGAACCGTGAGCCCTGCGCCTGGGGTGATGCGAATGTGGATTACCAGTTCATGGCCATGCTCCTGTGTCGGTGAATGCCGAGGGGGTGGGTATCAGTTCTCGCCGAGGCAGTTGCTGGCGTTGGTGCGGTAGTTCAGCACCTGGGTCTGGTCGTGGGAGTCGAGGTAGGTGATGCGGGCATTGACCACCCCGCAGCTCGGCGCCGCGTCCTGGCTGGTCGCCAGCACTTTCTTGATGTCCAGCTGGGTGCCATAGGTGTAGTTGCGTACGTTGTCGGCGGCTTCGGCGCGGGCAGCGAAGGTGCAGACGTTGAGGGCGGCGAACAGGCAGGCGGCGATGGTGGCTTTGCGGTTCATGGTGATCTCTCCGGGCTTCGATGGGTTCGGGTTTCAATCGTTCCGAGGCGCTGTGCCTCGATGGAGCCCATTTAAAGCCCGGAAAGTACCTGGCCTGTGTCAGCAGACCCGGCGGCTTGAACCGTTACGTATCAGCGCCGCCCGCTGATACACACCGATACAAACCGCCTGGCCTTTTCGCGGGCAGTCCAGGTACTGCACACACTTGAGATCTGTGGCAATCCTGTGGGAGCGGGCTTGCCCGCGAAGAGGTCGGCACTGGTTTACCCAGTTTCCATCAACGCAACTGAATCCAGGTGGTCTTCAGTTGGGTGTACTTGTCGAACGAATGCAACGACAGGTCACGCCCGAAGCCCGATTGCCTGCCCCCGCCAAACGGCACCGTCACATCCAGCGCATCCACGGTATTGACCGACACCGTCCCCGCCTTCAACCGCTTGGCCACCCGGTGCGCCCGGTTGAGGTCATCGCTCCACACCGAGGCCGCCAGCCCATACACACTGTCGTTGGCCAGCGCGATGGCCTGTTCCTCGCTGTCGAACGCACTCACCGCCAGCACCGGCCCGAACACCTCCTCCCGCGCCAGGCGCATGTGCGGCTCGACGCCGGTGAAAATCGTCGGTTCGATGAAGTTGTCCGACCCGCCCAGGGTCAAGCGCTGCCCGCCACACACCAGCCGCGCGCCCTCCTCCCGCGCCTGCCCGATGGCCCGCGCAATGCGCCCGGCCTGCTCGCCATCGACGATGGCGCCGGCGCGGCTGGCCGGGTCCAGCGGGTTGCCTGGCTGCCACTGGCGGGCCTCGGCCTGCAGCCGTTCGACGAATTCATCATGGATCGAACGCTGCACGTACAGCCGCGAATTGGCCGAGCACACCTCGCCCTGGTTGAAGAAGATGCCGAATGCCGCTTTCTTGGCCGCCAGGTCCAGGTCCTGGCAGTCGGCGAACACCAGGTTCGGGCTCTTGCCGCCGCATTCCAGCCACACCTGCTTGAGGTTGGACTGCGCCGAATACTGCATGAAGTACTTGCCGACCTGGGTGGAACCGGTGAACACCAGGCAATCCACGTCCATGTGCAGGCCCAACGCACGGCCCGCCTGTTCGCCCAGGCCCGGCACCACGTTGAGCACGCCCTCCGGCAGGCCCGCCTGCAGGGCCAGCTCGGCCAGGCGCAGGGCCGACAACGGCGACTGCTCGGCAGGCTTGAGCACCACGCTGTTGCCAGCCGCCAGCGCCGGGGCGAGCTTCCACGCCGCCATGTCCAGCGGGAAGTTCCACGGTACCACCGCCGCCACCACGCCCAAGGCTTCGCGGGTGATGGTGGCCACCGCGTTGGCTGCCGTCGGTGCCACTTGGTCGTACAGCTTGTCGAGCGCCTCGCCGTACCAGGCGAACACCTGGGCGGAGCCGGGCACGTCGATGTTGTAGGCATCCATGACCGGCTTGCCCATGTTCAGCGAATCGAGCAGCGCCAGTTCCTCACGGTGGGCCATGATCAGCTCGGCCAGGCGCAGCAGCACGCGCTTGCGCTCCCCCGGCGCCATGCGTGCCCAGGGGCCATGCTCGAAGGCCTGGCGGGCGCTGTGCACCGCGCGGTCGACGTCCTCGTCGGCGCAGGCGGCCACCTGGGCCAGCAACTGCCGGGTGGCCGGGTTGGTCGAATCGAAGGTGGCGCCGCTGGCGGCGGCGACAAAGCGCCCGCCGATCAGTGCGCGGTTCAGGAAGGTCTGCTTGGCGGCCTTTTGCTGCCAGAAAGCGAGGTCGTACACGTCGTGCTCCAGGCGACCGCCAGGGCGGTCGTTCGTGGGTGGATGCCTGGGCCGAGTATCGGCGCTGACAGCCTCCCACGAGAATCACCCTTCGGGGTGAGCCTTCACGGCTGCTGGCGCGTGGCGCAGACGACGATTTCACGCACGCACACCGATTGCGGCTGGCCATAGGCAAAGTCGATGACTTCGGCAATGTGATCGGCACTGAGCACCCCGCCCATCTCTTGCTTCCAGGCGTCGTAACCGGCCTTGATGCCGTCATCGGTGGTATGGCTGAGCAGCTCGGTGTCCACCGCGCCCGGCTCGATGGTGATCACCCGCACATTGCTCGGCGCGAGTTCCTCGCGCAGGTTTTCCGACAAGCCGGTGACCGCGAACTTGGTGCCGACATAGGCCACGTGGTTGGGGAACGCCTTGCGCCCGGCCACGGAGCTGACGTTGATGATGGTGCCGTGCTTGCGCGCGACCATGCCGCCGGCCACGGCATGGATGCCGTTGAGCAGCCCGCGCACGTTGACGTCGAGCATGCGGTCCCATTCGTCCGGGTCCTGGCTGGCGATGCTGCCCAGCAGCATCACCCCGGCGTTGTTGATGATCGCGTCGACCGGGCCGAAGCGCGCCTCGGCCTCGGCGACGGCGGCCAGCACGGCGGCGCGGTCGGTGATGTCGACGGCCAGCGCCAGGGCGTTCGGCAGTTGCAGCTGCTCCATCGGCGCCAGGCGGCGAGACAGCAGCAACAGTGCATGCCCGCGCGCGGACAGCCGTTTGGCGGTGGCCAGGCCGATGCCGGAGCTGGCGCCAGTGATCACGACCAGGGGTTTGTGCAGAGTGCTCATCGTTGAAGTCCTGTTATCCAGAATGCCTATGGGTAAAATGCGCAGCAAGTTTAAAAGCCGGCGTAGCGCCTGAAAAATGGGATATTCTTCTGGCAGCCATCGGCAACACTTATGGGTAACCCATGGATTATCGTCAGCTGCGCGCCTTCATCGCCGTGTTCGAAGCGCGCAACATCACCACCGCCGCGCGTTCGATACACCTTAGCCAACCGGCGTTGTCCGGCAGTATCAAGGCGCTGGAAGAAGCGCTGGGCACCACGCTGTTCGTGCGTCAGGCCCGGGGCGTCGAAGTGACCGAGGATGCCCGGGCGCTGTATCCCGAAGCGCAGCGGATGGTCGCCGACGCGGGTCGGCTGCTCGCCCGCTTCAAGCAGGACCGAGAGCGACAGCCGCTACAGATCGGCGTCGAGCAGGATGTGGGCGCAGCCGTGGTGAGGCAGGTGGTGCTGGCGGCAGCGGGCATCGCCCCGGCGGTGCGCCTGCAGCTTGTGACTGGCTGCATGGGCGCGGCGCGGCTGGCCAGTGAAGAGCTGCGCTGTGAGGATGAACTGTTCCTGCCGCTGCTCAGCGAGACGTTCGTGTTGGCGCTGCCCTTGCTTGGCGATCAGCGCGGCTGGATCACCTGCCCTGCGCAACCCAGCCACCAGCGTTTGCAGACGTGTTACGACGCGGCACCGGTGGCGGAGGCAGAGACCTTTGCGCTGGCCCTGGAAATGGTTGCTGCCGGCCTGGGTGTGGCGATCGTGCCGCAGTCACTGGCTGCCGGGCATCCGGGGGTGCGCAGCGAGCCTTTGTTGCAGCTGGACCTGCGGCGACGCATCGGCTTGTGCTATTGCGCCCAGGCGCTGGCTCTCGAAGGCGTGATCCAGTTACGCGATGCGCTGCAGCGCCAGGCAAAAATTGTACAAAAAAATTCTGCTGTATAGATTTATCCAGATAGCTGCACTATACCTTGTACATTGAATGAATTTTGTACAGGTATTGTGCATGTCCGCTTACCTGCAACATTTCACCGAACGCTTTGCCACGCTGGATTCAAGCAAGCTCGAGCTGCTGGGCGACTTGTACAGCGAGGACGTCATCTTCCGCGACCCACTGCATCAGATCAGTGGGCTGCCGGCCCTGCGTGCCTATTTCGCCCAGCTGTACGCCAACGTTGCCGAAGTCCGCTACAGCTTCGACGGCCACGACGAATGCCAACCGGGCCAAGGCTACATCCGCTGGACCCTGCACTACCGCCACCCACGCCTGGCCGGCGGCAAGCCGATCAGCCTGCAAGGTTGCAGCCATTTGCGCTGGCGCAACCGGGTGCATTTCCACCAGGACTACTTCGACGCCGGCGCCTTGCTCTACGAGCATATACCGGTCATGGGCGGGGCCATTCGCTGGCTCAAGGGCCGGCTGGCATGAGCCGCTGCTGGCTGAGCGGTGCCAGCAGCGGCATCGGCGCGGAGCTGGCGCAGCGCCTGCTCGAACAAGGCCACCAGGTGGCACTCGGCGCGCGCCGGGCCGAGCGCCTGGCGACGCTGGCCGCACGCTACCCAGGCCAGGTGCTGCTGGCGACGGGCGATGTCGACCAGCCTGAACAAGTGGCACGCATCGCCGAGCAGATCGAACAGGCCTGGGGCGGGCTGGACCTGGTGATCCTCAACGCCGGCACCTGCGAGTACCTGGAGCCAGGGCAGTTCGACCCGGCACTGGTCGAGCGGGTGATCCGCACCAATGTGCTCGGCACCAGCCAGTGCCTGGCTGCCGCCCTGCCCTTGCTGCGCCGCAGCCAGCAGCCACACCTGGTGGTCATGGGCAGCTCGGTCGGCTGGCTGGCGCTGCCCCGTGCCGGGGCCTACGGCGCCTCGAAAGCCGCGCTGCGCTACCTGGTCGAATCCCTGCGCATCGACCTGGTCCGCGAGGGCATCGACGTCACCTTGGTCAGCCCCGGCTTCGTCGACACTCCGCTGACCCGGCGCAACGACTTCCCCATGCCGCAACTGTGGAGCGCCGAGCGCGCGGCCAATCACATCATCGCGCGGCTGCCACGTCGCCCGCTGGAGATCACCTTCCCCGCCACCTTCACCCTGGTGCTGCGCCTGCTCGGCGCGCTGCCGGCACGCTGGCGCCTCAAGCTGGGCCAGCGCCTGGCGCGGCCACCACAGGACTAGCCCATGCGTATCGCCATCCTCGGCACCGGCATCGCCGGCCTCACCTGTGCCCACCTGCTGTCCCGCCGGCACCCGGTGACCGTGTTCGAGGCGGCGGACCGGGTCGGCGGCCACACCCATACCGTGGACGTGCAATGGCGTGGCCAGCAGTATGCGGTGGACACCGGTTTCATCGTCTTCAACGACTGGACCTACCCCCATTTCATCCGCCTGCTCGAACACCTGCGGGTGCCTTCGCGGCCGACCGAGATGAGCTTTTCCGTGCATGAGCCGCGCAGCGGTTTCGAGTACAACGGCCACGACCTCAACAGCCTGTTCGCCCAGCGCCGCAACCTGCTGTCTCGCGGTTTCTGGGGCATGCTGCGCGATGTGCTGCGCTTCAACCGCCAGGTGCAGGCCGACCTCGACAGCCAGCGCATCGGCAGCGACACCACCCTGGGCCAGTACCTGCGCAGCCAGGGCTACGGGCAGCGTTTCATCGACCATTACATCGTGCCGATGGGTTCGGCGATCTGGTCGATGTCGCTGGCCGACATGCTCGATTTCCCGTTGCAGTTCTTCGTCCGCTTCTGCCGCAACCACGGCCTGCTGTCGGTCAACCATCGCCCGCAATGGCGGGTAATCGAGGGCGGCTCGCGCAGTTACCTGGCGCCACTGTGCCGGCCCTTTGCCGAGCACATCCGCCTGAACTGCCCGGTGCAACGGGTGAGCCGCGACGATCAAGGCGTGGAGATTGCCTGGGCCGGCGGCAGCGAACGCTTCGACAAGGTGGTGTTCGCCTGCCACAGCGACCAGGCCCTGGCGCTGCTGGCGGTGCCCAGCGAGCAGGAGCGCGCGATCCTCGGCGCCATTCGCTACGCCAGCAACGACGTGGTGCTGCACACCGATACCCGTCTGCTGCCGCGCCGGCGCCGGGCCTGGGCCAGCTGGAACTACCGCCTGGGTGGCAGCGCCCAGGCCCCTGCGGCACTGACCTACGACATGAACATCCTCCAGGGCATCGACGCGCCGGTCACCTTCTGCGTCAGCCTCAACCAGACCGCCCTGGTGGACCCGGCGCAGATCCTCGCCCGCTTCGAGTACGCGCATCCGCAGTACAGCCTGGCGGCCCTGGCGGCCCAGGCGCGCCAGGGCGAGCTGCAAGGCCCCCGACACAGCTACTACTGCGGCGCGTACTGGGCCAACGGCTTTCACGAAGACGGCGTGCTCAGCGCCCTGCGCGTCGCCGAGCACTTCGGAGAAACCCTGTGAACAGCAGCCTGTGCCAAGGCTGGGTCGGCCATCGGCGGCTGACCCCGCGACCCCATGCGTTTCGCTACCGCATCGGCATGTTCTACTTTGACTTGGAGGAACAAACCGGGCTGCTTGGCCTGTCGCGCTGGCTCGGTCGCTCGCGCCTGGCGCCGCTGTGCTGGCGCGAGACCGACTACCTGCCGGCGCTGACCCGCCAGGGCATGCCATTGATCGACGCCGCGCGACTGCTGGTCGGCCAGGCAACCGGGCAGGTACCCGAAGGCGCCGTGCACCTGCTGACCCAGCCACGCTGCTGGGGGCTGTCGTTCAACCCGGTGAGCGTCTACTTCTGCCATGACCGCCAGGGCCAGGTCAGCGCCGTGCTGCTGGAGGTGCGCAACACCCCGTGGCGCGAACGCTTTCACTACGTGCTGCCGGTGCAAGGCGACCTGGCCCGGCCCTTCGCCGTGGCCAAGGCCTTCCACGTCTCACCGTTCATGCCGCTGGACATGGACTACCGGCTGCGCTTTGCCGTGGATGCCCAGCGCGTGCACGTGCACATGGAGAACTGGCGTGGCGGTGCCAGGGTGTTCGAGGCCGACCTCGCCCTGCAACGCCGGCCGCTGGACCGCGCCGGCGTGCAGCGCCACATCCTGGCCTTCCCCTGGATGAGCCTGCGCACCGTCACCGGCATCTACTGGCAAGCCCTGCGCCTGCTGCTCAAGCGCACCCCCGTCCACGACCACGTCGCCAGCCAACACGACCTGGCGCTCGGCCAACCCGCCCGCGAGGAACCCGACCATGTCCGAACCGACCTTGAGCGTTAGCAAATCGGCCGGCATTGCCCCGCTGCTTGGCAGCCTGGCCCGGCGTGCGGTGCTGGCGCAATTGCGCCACCTCAAGCACGGCCACCTGCGGTTGATCCGCGAGGGCCAGCAGTGGACCTTCGGCGACGTCGCCAGCCCGCTGTACGCCGAGGTGGAAATCCTCGACGACGCGGCCTGGGGGCTGGTCGCCGGCAATGGCTCGATCGGCGCCGGCGAAGGCTACATCCATGGCTACTGGCGCAGCCCGGACCTGGCTGCGGTGACCCGGCTGTTCGTCGCCAACCTCGAGGTGCTCGACGCCATGGAGGGCGGCCTCGCGCGCCTGGCGCGCCCGGCCCTGCAACTGCTGCACCGTTTGAACCGCAACAACCGACGCGGTGCCCGGCGCAACATCCTGGCCCACTACGACCTGGGCAATGCCCTGTTCGAACGGCTGCTCGACCCGACCATGATGTACTCCGCCGCCCAGTTCGACAGCGCCGAGCAGCCCCTGGAACAGGCCCAGGCGAACAAGCTGCAGCGCATCTGCCACAAGCTCGAACTCAAGCCCCACGAGCACCTGCTGGAGATCGGCAGCGGCTGGGGCAGCCTGGCCATCCATGCCGCCGTCGAGTTCGGCTGCCGGGTCACCACCACCACCCTGTCCGCCGCGCAGTACGCCCACACCCTGCAACGGGTCAAGGCGCTGGGCCTGGAGCAGCGCGTGACCGTGCTGCACGAGGACTACCGCGACTTGCGTGGCCGCTTCGACAAGCTGGTGTCGATCGAGATGATCGAGGCCGTCGGCCACCGCTACCTGCCCACCTACTTCCGCCAGTGCGCCGCGCTGCTCAAGGACGACGGCCTGATGCTGCTGCAGGCCATCACCATCCGCGACCAGCGCTATGCCCAGGCCCGGCGCTCGGTGGACTTCATCCAGCGCTATATCTTCCCCGGCGGCGCCCTGCCCTCGCTGAGCGTGCTGCTCGACACCGCCAGCCGCCAGACCGCGCTGAACCTGGTGCACCTGGAGGACTTCGGCCAGGACTACGCCCGCACCCTGCGGCACTGGCGCGACAACCTGCGCCACGCGCGCGGCGAACTGACCACGCTGGGCTACGACGACACCTTCCAGCGCCTGTGGGAGTTCTACCTGTGTTACTGCCAGGGCGGTTTCGAGGAGCGCACCATCGGCGTGGCGCAACTGCTCTGGGCCGGGCCCCAGGCACGCCGGGCAGCGCTGCCGGGCGCCTGAGCATGAGCCGCCGTGGCTGGCTGCTGGGCAATGCGCTGTGGCTGCAGGCCGGCTGGTGGCTGTGCGTGCTGGGCGCGCAGCGGCCGTGGCTGCTGCCGGTGGTGATGGTCGGGCTGCTGCTGCACGTGCGCCTGGCCCCCCGTGGTGAGCTGCGCGTGCTGCTGTGGGTGGCGCTTGCCGGCTGCCTGCTGGACAGCGCCCTCGGCCTGCTTGGGGTGTTTGACTTTGCGCAATGGCCGTTGCCGCTCTGGCTGGCGCTGCTGTGGCTGGTCCTGGCCAGCGGCATGCGCCACTGCCTGGCCTGGCTCGGGCAACCGCTGTGGCGCGCCGCACTGGCGGGCCTGCTCGGCGGCCCGCCGGCTTACCTGGCGGGCGCGAGGCTGGCCGGCGTAGCGCTGCCTCTGGGAGGCCTGGACACCGCACTGGTGCTGGCGCCGATCTGGGCACTGGCGCTGCCGCTGGCCCTGCGCTTCGCGGCCAAGGCGTAAAGCATCAGGTACGCAGCACCTGCTCGCCGGCATCGCGTGGCAGGCGTACCGCATCGAGCAGCGCGGCGCAGGCGATCAACGCCACCCCGAGCAGGGCCCAATGGAAGTCGCTGACCGACAACCCGCCCGCGTCCCCCTGCAAGGCCATCGACACCCTGAGCAACAACGCCGCCACCGCCACGCCGAGCGCCATCGCCAGCTGGAAGAACATGCTGAACAGCGTCGACGCCTCGCCCATCTGTGGCTTGGGCACTTCGGCAAAGCCGACAGCGTTGTAGGTGGTGAACTGCATCGAGCGCGACAACCCGCCGACGAACAGCACCAGCGCCATCCAGTACCAGGGCATGTCCGCCTGCAGGCCCAGGCAGGCGAGGATGCAGCCGACGCCGATCAGGCCGTTGACCAGCAGCACCCGACGGAAACCATGGCGGCGCAACAGGCCGGTGGTGAACGGTTTCATCGCCAGGTTGCCGGCGAAGATCGCCAGCACCAGCAGCCCGGCATCCACCGGCGAATAACCGAAACCGACCTGCAGCAACAACGGGACCAGGAACGGCAAGGCGCTGATCGACAGGCGAAACAACGTGCCGCCGACGATGCTGGCCCGGAAGGTGGCGATGCCCAAGGTCGCCAAAGGCAGCAGCGGTGCCGGATGGCGCTGGCAATGGCGGATCGACAGCCAGGTCAGCAGCGCCCCCACGGCGACCAGTGCAGCGCCTGCGCCGAGGCTGCCGCCCGCCAGCGCGCCGAGCATTTCCAGGCCCAGCAGCCAGGCGGCGCAGGCCGACGCGAGGAAGACGAAGCCAAGCAGGTCGAAGCGCCGCGCCTCGCTGGCGCGGGTGTTGGGGATCAGCCACCAGGCCGCGGCGATGGCCAGCACGCCGAGCGGGATGTTCAGGTAGAAGATCCACGGCCAGGACAGTTGGGTGACGATCAGCCCGCCGATCGGTGGGCCAAGCACCGGCGCCACCAGCCCGGGCCAGGTGATCACCGCGAGCATCTTCACCAGGTCCTGCTTCTCGGTGGTGCGCAGTACCACAAGCCGCCCGACCGGCACCATCAAGGCGCCGCCGATGCCTTGCAGCACCCGCGCGGCGACGAAGGTCTCCAGGGTCGGTGCCAGCCCGCACAGCCACGAGGCCAGGGTGAACAGGCCGATGGCCCCGGCGAACACCTGGCGGGCGCCGAAGCGGTCGGCGACCCAGCCGCTGAGCGGGATGAACACCGCCACCGCCAGCAGGTAGGCGCTGATGCCGATGTTCAGGCTGACCGGGTTTTCGGCGAAGTCACGGGCCATCTGTGGCAACGCCGTGGCGATGACGGTGGCGTCGAGGTTTTCCATGAAGAACGTGACGGCGACCAGCAAGGCGATGCCGGTGGCTTGGCGGGCGGTGTTGGGGACGGCGGGGGTGGCCAAGGGTACGAGTCCTTCTGAAATTGGGACGTCTGCATGTGGGAGCGGGCTTGCCCCGCTGCCACAGAGTGATGCGTTACACAGCTCAGATCATCTTCATGGCCGCGCGCAGCGCCAGCAGGTAGGTCTCGACGCCAAACCCGCAGATCTGCCCGCGCACCACTTCGGCAAACACCGAGTGATGGCGGAACGGCTCCCTAGCATGGATGTTCGACATGTGCACTTCAACCACCGGCACCTCGACAATGGCCAGTGCGTCACGAATGCCGTAGCTGTAATGGGTCCAGGCCCCGGCATTGATCAGCACGGCATCCACCCGGTCTTCGAAGGCCTGGTGAATGCGTTCGCACATCGCCCCCTCGAAATTGCTCTGGAAGCTCTCGACCTGCGCGCCCAGCTCCTCGCCCAGCGCCTGCAACGCCCGGTCGATGTCGGCCAGGGTCGCAGTACCGTACTGGCGCGGGTCGCGCTTGCCGAACATGTTGTGGTTGATGCCATGCAGCATCAGCACCTTGGCGACCATGGGCCTACTCCAGGGGAATCGTCAGTTGATCGATCACGGCGCGGGTACCGGGCCGCACCCCGCGCCACCAGGCGAACGCCTCGGCGGCCTGCTCCACCAGCATGCCGACGCCATCGGCCAGGCGCGCCACGCCCTGCTCCCGGGCCAGGCGCAGGAACGGCGTGAGGCCTTTGCCATACGCCAGCTCGTAGGCCAGGCGCGTCTGGCCCAGTGCGTCGGCCGGCAGCGGCGGTAGGTCGGCGGACAGGCTGGCGGAGGTGGCGTTGACCACGATGTCGAAGGCCTGGCCTTCGAGCGCCTCGTAGCGGCTGATGCGCAGGCGTGGGTGGTCGAGTTCGTTGCGCAGGGCCAGCGCCTTGGCCATGTCGCGGTTGGCGATCACCAGCTCGCTCGGCCCCGCCTGCAAGAACGGCAGCAATGCCCCGCGCACCGCGCCGCCGGCCCCGAGCATCAGCACACGGCGGTTGCGCAAGGGCTCGCCGAGGTTCTCTTCGATATCGCGCAGCAGGCCGATGCCGTCGAAGTTTTCCGCCACGATGCGGCCATCCTCGAACTTCAGCGCATTGGCCGCCCGTGCCAGTTGCGCCCGCTCGCTGCGCCGGTCGGCCAGCTCGAAGGCGCGCAGCTTGAACGGCGCGGTGATGTTCATGCCCTTGCCGCCTTCACTGCGAAACCGCAGCACCTGGGCTTCGAAGTCTTCCAGCGAGCCCTCGACGGCCCCGTATTCCAGCTGCTGGCTGCTGGCCTGGGCGAACAGGCCGTGGATCAGCGGGGACTTGGTGTGGTTGATCGGCCGGCCGATCACTGCATAGCGGTCGCTCATCGTGCATCTCCGTGGGTGAACAGCACACCGTCTGCCTGCAGGACGGTGATTTCTTCGGGGCTGAAGCCAAGCGCGGCGGCGATTTCGGCATTGTGCTGGCCGAGGTCCGGAGCCACCTGGTGGATCGTGGTGTCGCAGTCGGAAAAGCGGAACGGCAGGTTGGCCAGGCGCAAGGCGCCGTAGCGCGGGTGCTGCTGTTCGATGACCATGTTGCGGGCCTGGATCTGCGGGTCGGCCAGCACTTCGTCGATGCGCTGCACCTTGGCGCTGGGGATGTCGATGCCGTCGAGCAGTGCGAGGATATCGGCCACCCGGCGGGCCCCGACCCAGTCGCGGACCACCGCCAGGATCGCCTCGCGATGGGCATTGCGGCCATCGAGGCTGTGGTAGCGGCGGTCGCTGCCGAACCCGGGCGGGCCCCCGTTGGCTTCGAGCAGGGCGGCGAAGCGCTGCCAGGCTTCATCGACCTGGGCGGCGATCACCAGATCACCGTCGGCGGCGCGGAACACGCCATACAGGGTCGAGGTGGGCATGTCGTGGCCGGTCTGCTGCGGCAGCTGCGTGCCGCCCGACAGGGTGTAGCACTGCACCGCGTACTCATGCATCGACACCAGGGTGTCGTACAAGGCCATGTCGATGTGCTGGCCGCGGCCACTGCTGACTCGGCCGAGCAGCGCCGCGTTGATCGCCGCCACCGCGTGAATGCCGGTGTACATGTCGCCCAGGGAGATGCGCAGCAACGGTGGCGCCTCGCCCGGCACGCCGACCATCTGCATGATCCCGCTCTTGGCTTCGGCGACCAGCCCGAAACCGGCGCGGTGAGCATCCGGCCCGGTATGGCCGTAGGCAGAGATCGAGCAGTACACCAGCCGCGGGTTGCGCGCCGACAGCTCGGCGTAGCCCAGGCCGAGCTTGTCCAGCGCGCCGGGCCGGTAGTTTTCGATGAACACGTCGGCGGAGTCGGCCAGGCGCTGCATGAACGCCTTGCCGCGCGGGTCCTTGAGGTTGACGCTGAGGCCCTGCTTGCCCATGTTCAGTTGCAGGAAGTACCCGCTCTGCTGATCGTCCAGGGTATAGGCGTGCTGGCGACCGGCATCGCCGCTGCCTGGCCGCTCGACCTTGATCACCTCGGCGCCAAGCGCCGCCAGGCAACGGCCCACATAGGGCCCGGCAAGGAAGTGGCTGTAATCGATGACGCGGAGACCTGCCAATGGCAATGCCTGGCTCATGCTACGGCCCTCCTTGGCACCATCAACCGATGCTCGCCACGCTGCACGACCTCGCCGTGCTGGTTGATCAGCTCCGATGGCAGCACCACGATGCCCCAGCCCGGGCGGCTATTGCTCGGGCGCATAGCGCCAACGCGCATGCGCACGTGCAGCACATCGTTGACCTTGATCGGCAGCACGAAGTCCCAGGTCCAGCCGAGCGACATGCCCGGCAGGAAGCGGTAATCGCACTGGGTCTTCAGGCCGTCGGCGATGGACAGCCCGAACAGACCGTGGGCAACCAGGCAACCGAAGTGGCTGGCGTTGGCGTAGGCCTCGTCGACATGCACCGGGGTGTGGTCGCCGGTGAGGTCGGCGTAGGCCAGGATGCGTTCGCGGGTCACGGTGTAGGTCGGGCTGATGCACTCGTCGCCTTCGCAGGCATCGTCCCAGTACTTTTCAATCACGCTCATGGCTGTACCTCAGCGCGCGGGTCGATGGCCAATGCCTGGGCCACGCATCTGGCCGGGCGGGCCTGGATGAATTCCACCGCCAGGCCGTCGGGCAGGCGCAGCCAGTTGCGGCCCTGGGGCATTGCACTGACGCCGAAGCGCTGGGCTGCAGCCAGCGCCGCCTCGAGGTCTTCGCACATGATGCCCAGGTGCGCCATGCGCCCTTCCGGCCCGGCAAAGTCCGGCTGGTGGATGAACTGCAGGCCGCCGAGGGTCCAGTACTGCGCCGGCTGTTCGACGTCGCCCTGCACTTCACGCATGCTCATGCCGCACACCTCGCTGAAAAAGCGGATATGCCACTGGATGTCGCGCACCCAGAACGCCACGTGTTCGAGGTAGGCTTTCGGCTGGGTCATGGGGTTTCCCTCTTCTGGTGATCGGCCATGGCGCGTTCGATGCCCTTGATGCAGGCCACCAGGGTCGCGTTGACCGGCGTGGCCACGCCATGGCGCTGGCCCCAGCGCACGACGGAGCCGTTGATGAAGTCGATTTCGGTGATCGAGCCCTTTTCCAGGCTCTGCAGCATCGATGTACGGAAGCTCGCCGGCAGGCCCTCGGCGGCCAGGGCCCAGACGGCATCGGGGCTGCCCAGGCTGAGGCGGATGCCGGCGCGCTCGGCCACGGCGATGGCTTCGGCGACGGCGGCCTTGGCGGTGCTTTCCAGCAGCGGTTCGCTGTACAACTGGCCGTAGCTGAGCATGGTGATGCCACTCAGGGCGCCGGTGGCGACGTTGACCAGCAGCTTGTCCCACATGGTGCCGAGGATGTTGTCGCTGACCGTGGTGGCCAGGCCGGCATCGTTGAAGGCCTTGGCGATGGCTTGCACACGGGGCGTCAGCTGGCCGTCGAGTTCGCCGATGAAAGTCTGCTTGCCCGCAACGCCCGCGCGGACCGAACCCGGCGCCAGCAGCACGCCGCCGACGTAGGTCTTGCCGGCCAGCACCCGCTCGCGGCCCACCGCCTCGGCCAGGATGTCCTCGTGGCCCAGGCCGTTCTGCAGCGACAGCACCAGCGTCTGCGGCCCGATCAGCGCGGCGGCGCCGGCGATGGCCTCGGCGGTGTGGAACGACTTCACCAGCACCACCACCAGGTCGGCCACGCCGACGTCTTGGGCATCGATGGCCGCATTGACCGGCACCTGGCGCTCGCCCCGTTCATCCTCCACCCGCAGCCCCTGCAGGTTCATCGCCTCGACGTGCGCGCGGCCGCGGTTCAGCAGCCAGGTTTCATGCCCCGCCTCGCTCAAGGCCGCGCCGATGGCACAACCGAGGGCTCCGGCGCCCAGAATGCAGATTTTCACGTCGCAGACCTCCTGTGGTTTGCCAGCACCTTATGCAGCGGGCGTTATTTGCGCTATACAATGACCGCAATAGCGTTATTGAGATTCGCAATAGTGAATACCCTCGAAACCCTGCCCGAACCCAAGCTGCTGCAACTGTTCGACGTGCTGTACCACTGCCGCAGCGTCACCCGCGCCGCCGAGCAGCTGGGGCAGAGCCAGCCGACCATCAGCATCTGGCTGGGGCGCCTGCGCGAGCAGTTGCACGACCCGCTGTTCGTGCGCACGCCGGGCGGCATGGCGCCTACCCCGCGCGCCGACCAGTTGATCGGGCCGTGCCGCGAGGTGCTGGAATCGCTGCGCCGGCTGAGCGCCTGGGAGCCGCAGTTCATCGCCGCGACGGCGCAGCGGCGCTTTCGCCTGTGTGTCAGCGATGCCAGCCACATCACCTTGCTGCCGAGCATCCTCAACCACCTGCGCAGCCATGCCCCGGGCATCCGCCTGGAGGCGGCGCGCATCGACGGCAATACCGAGCGCGCACTGGAGTCGGGCGAGGCCGACCTGGCCATCGGCTTCGTACCGTGGCTGGGTGGGGGGATGTACCAGCAGGTGCTGTTCGAGCAGGACTGGGTGTGCCTGAGCAGCCCGCAGCATCCGCGCCTTGGCAAAGGCATGAACCTGGCGCGCTATCGCGCCGAGGGGCATGTGCAGATCAGTTTCGGCACGGGGCAGAAGCTGCTGGAGGCGGGCTTGGCGCGCGCCGGGATCGAACGGCGGATCATGCTGGAGCTGCCGGCGTTTCTGGGGTTGGGGATGATAGTCGGAACGACGGATTTGCTCGCGACCTTGCCGCGGCATATCGGGCAGACCCTGGCCGACATGCATGGGCTACGGGTGCATGACTGCCCGTTCCAGGTGGAGGGGTTCACGGTCAAGCAGCATTGGCATGCGCGGTATCACCAGGACAGCGGGAACCGCTGGTTGCGGGAGGTGGTGCGGGGGTTGTTCGGGGCAAAGTGATGGGGTGCCTGGGCCGGCCCTTTCGCGGGTCAACCCGCTTCCACAGGGACCGCGCATGCCTTGAATCCGGTGGGGTCATCCTGTGGGAGCGGGTTCACCCGCGAAGAGGCCCGGCCTGGAAATACATCATCAGGGTGCCTGAAGCCGGCTGAACTGGTCCTGCCGAACCCAGCCCTTGAAGAACCGGGCATCCGTGTTCATGTACTCGACCTGCGCCCAGCCGTCCTTGTACACCAGCACCCCCACCACATCGTTTTTGACGATGTAAGGCCCTTTCACCGCCTGGCCGCCGGCGCGCTTCTGCAAATAGGCCTTGTCGGCCGACAGGGTCAGCAGCCCGATCCACGGTTTGCTGGCGAGGCGGCCCAGCTCCAGGCCATCGGCGATGCCCGGGAACATCACGTTCATGCAGCCGTCATGTTCGGTGCCGCGCTTGATCGTCAGCATCACGCCATCGGCGGTCGCCGCCACGCTGCCCGGAAATACCTCGCTGCTCCAGGTCTTGACCGGCGTCTTCGCCGCGTCTGCGACCTGGCCCTGAAGGAAGAAAGCGCAGTGAAAGGTGACACCCTCGCCCCGTTCCTCGGAGTAGTAACCTTCGACCTGATGGTCCGGCGTGACCGCCAGCATGAGCGCTTCATACCAGCCGGACTTGATGGCGGTGCCAGCAGCGAAAACTGGCACGGCAACGCTCAGCGACAACAGCCCGGTGAGCAGCAAATGGGGGGAGAACATCCTTTTCAACGTGCGATCCTTTCAAATGTTGCGAGGAGAAGGATTTTGCCACACCACTTGCAATGGCTTCCATCTCGGCACTGGCCGGGTCATCGCATAAGATAATCCGATAGACCAGATAAATAATAAGACTTTTACCTTATGAACTGTTCTCCGTAGCCTCTGCTCTGGCGTAACTGGCTGACCCGAAGTGAGGAGCAATACCCGTGGATATCATTTTTCGAAACGTACGCATCGACGACGCGCAGCCGCTGGTGGATGTGGCCGTGAACAACGGCAAGATCGCCGCGATCGCCGTGGCGATTCAGGCGCACGCAAAGCAGGAGATTCAGGGTAACGGCAATGTGCTGATTCCGGGCTTCGTCGAAGGCCACCTGCACCTGGAAAAAGCCAACGTCATGCACCGTAAGGCCAACCATTCCGGCACCTTGAAAGAGGCGATCGCGGTCACCGCCGCGCTCAAGCCGACGCTGACCCGCGAGGACATCCTCGAGCGTTCCACCCAGGTCCTGCGCACGCTTGTTCAGTCAGGCAGTACCCATGTGCGCGCCCACGCCGAATTCGACCCGACGCAAGGTTTCACCGGCCTCGATGTGGTACTGGAACTGCGCGACAGGTTCCGTGACGTCATCGATATCCAGGTGGTCGCCTTCCCCCAGGAAGGCATCCTCAAACTGCCGGGCATGAAAGAAATGATGGTCGAGGCCATGGAGAAAGGCGCCGATGTGGTCGGCGGCATTCCCTACAACGATACCTCGCCCCTCGAACACATCGACTTCGTCTTCGACCTGGCCAAGCGCTACGGCAAGGACATCGACTTCCACCAGGATTTTGCCGATGACGCCGAGCAGATGACCATCGAGTACGTCGCCCGCAAGACCCTCGCCGAGGGTTATCAAGGCCGCGTCTGCGTCGGCCACCTGACCAGCCTGGCGGCGGTCGCGCCCGAGCGGCAGGCGCGGATCATCGCGCTGCTGCGCGAAGCCGACATCAGCGTGATGTGCCTGCCGGCCACCGACCTGCACCTGGGCGCGCGCGGCGACAGCCACAACGTGCGGCGCACCCTGACGCCGGTGCGGGCATTGCGCGATGGCGGCGTGAACGTGTGCCTGGCCACCAACAACATTCGCAATGCGTTTACCCCGTATGGCACGGGCGATCTGCTGAACATCGCGCAACTGGCGATCCCGGCTTGCCACCTGGGTGGGGCGGACGACCAGGCGACGGTGTTGTCGATGCTGACCACACGGCCGGCCAAGGCCTTGGGGTTGAAACGCTATGGCCTGGAAGTGGGCAAGGAGGCGGACCTGGTGCTGGTGGATACGCGGGCGGTCAGCGATGTGATTCTCGATTTGCCGGCGCGGTTGATGGTGCTCAAGCGCGGCAAGGTGGTGGCGACGGCGGAGCATCGGCGTTCGGTGGTGTTTTGAGCCGAGGTGGATGGCACGGGCTTCGCCCGTGTTCGCGGGCAAGCCCGCTCCCACAGGTATGGTGCAATCCTCGGGTCCTGCGCGACACCTGTGGGAGCGGGGTTGCCCGCGAACACGGACGAAGTCCGTGCCATGCCATCACCTGCCTCAGACCTTGAACCGCCCCACCAATGCGGTCATTTCCCCCACCAAACCCGACAACGCCTGGCTCGCCGTACTGGTCTGCTGAGCCCCCGCCGCGGACTGGTCCGACAGCTCACGGATATTCAGCAGGTTGCGGTCCACTTCCCGCGCCACCTGGGCCTGCTCCTCGGCCGCGCTGGCGATCACCAGGTTGCGCTCGTTGATTTCGCCGATGGCGCTGTAGATGCCTTCCAGCACCTGCCCCGACGCCAGGGTCACATCGAGGGTCGACTGGGCCCGGCTGGTGCTGGTCTGCATCGACGCGACCGCCGCCTCGGTACCTTGCTGCACACGCCCGATCATCTGTTCGATCTCCTGGGTCGAGGCCTGGGTGCGGTAGGCCAGCGTGCGCACCTCGTCCGCCACCACCGCGAAGCCGCGCCCGGCCTCGCCGGCGCGGGCGGCCTCGATGGCGGCGTTGAGCGCCAGCAGGTTGGTCTGCTCGGACACCGAGCGGATCACTTCCAGCACCTTGCCGATGTCACGCACCTGCCCCACAAGCTGCTCCAGGTGCGCGCTGCTGGCCTGGATCTCACGGGTCATGGCCTCGGTGCCGTCGATGTTTTCATTGACCTGGCGGCGGCTTTGCTCGGCCAGGTGGTTCGATTCCTGGGTGGTCTGGGAGGTGGACACCGCATTGCGGGCGACCTCTTCCACGGCAGTGGTCATTTCGGTGACGGCGGTGGCGGCCTGTTCCAGCTCCTGGCCCTGCTGGCGCAGGTTGTTGGCGCTCTGCTCGGTGACCGTGTTCAATGCCGTCGCCGCGTCGGCCAATTGCTGGGTGCAGGCGCTGATGCTGCCCAAGGTATCGCGCTGGCTCTGCTGCATGCGCTGCAGTTCATGGAACAGCTGGCCGATCTCGTTGCGCCGCTGCACCCGCACCGGCACGCTCAGGTCGCCACCGGCGATGCGCTGGAAATGCTGGCCCGCTTCGCGCAGCGGGTGCAGCACGCGCTGGGCGATGAAGGCCCAGCACAGTGCGGCCAGCAGCAGCGTCACGCTCAGCAGCGCCAGGCTCAGGTACTGCGCGCGCTCGAGGCGGCGGTCGGACTCGTTCATGATCTGCTGGCTGCGTTCGCTCAAGGCGGCGACCAGTTGCTGGCGCAGCGCCTGCAAGCGGCCCATGGCGTTGCCGGCATCGATGTTGACCTTGAAGTACTGCTCCAGCGAGCGCTGACGCGTGGCTTCGCGCTGCCCGGCCACGGCCTTGGCGTACTCGGCGAAGGTGGCCTGCAACTCGGCGGCCACTGCATGCAGCGCAGGGTCCTGGGTGTTGGCGACGAACTCATCGACCAGCTTCTGGCTGTTGGCGTTCAATTCGACCGACATCGCCATGCGCTTGCCTGAGCTCTCGTCGTGCCCGCCCAACTGCTCGATGAAACCTGAGGACACGTTGGCGCTGGAGCGGATCGCCATCAGCAGCGCGTTGTTCAAGCGGTCCGACTGGTGCGCGGTCTGGTCCAGCTCGTTGATCTGCGCGTCGCTGCCCACCGCCGCCCGCCAGGCGCTGACGGTGGAGAACAACAGCGTCAGGCTGAACAGCAACAGCACCCAGAACATTCCGGTGCGGATCTTCAGGTTGGCAAACATGCGGGCAGTACTCCTCATTGTCCTGGTGGGCACCCCTTCTCATCGGCTTTTCGACGGTGGGTGAGCAGGTATCGGAGTGGCGGTTGCCGGCTTGAGGGGCGTTGGTGCGCTTGTGTGCGATCAGCGAACGAATGTTGCCAGCGCCTTGCATGGGCCGGTGCATACGTGCAAGGGTAAAAAAGGAACGTCAGTCACCGGAAAAGGAAGATAAGCACCTTATGCTTGGAATCACACGTATCCATCGCTATGTGCGCCCATTGCCTGCCAGACAAGCAGCAGCCAGTGGGCGTGACGTCAAAGTCAAACGAGGCGCCCGCCTCAAAGCGAAGCTTGCCACCCTCCTCTGCACTCCCCGCGCCGTCCCGCCCTACCTCTGGGTCAACCCCGAGCGCCCCCCTGTCGATCGCGTGCCCCCGACCTGACTGCCGACGCCGCAGTCATCACACCTGCCTGGCCATTTGCAGCGGCTGAGGGCGGGATGTTTCATGCAGACAAAGGGGCAACAGCCAATGATCTTTTTTCAGGGCAAGACCATTCACAGCGCCATCTTCGACATGGATGGCACGATGTTCGACACCGAGCGCCTGCGCTTCAAGACGCTGAAACAGGCCTCGCTGGAAATCTTCGGCAAGGCCTTGAGCGAGCAGACGCTGATCGGCTCCCTGGGCCTGAGTGCGAAAAAGGCCGAAGCCCTCGCCAAGGCCCACAACGGCGACGACTTCCCCTATGTGCAGATCCGCCAGCGCGCCGATGAGCTGGAGCTCGAGCACGTGCGCAACCACGGCGTACCGATCAAGGCCGGCCTGCTGGAGGTGCTGGAGCGCCTGCGCAAGTCGGGCCTGACCCTGGCGGTCGCCACGTCCAGCCGCCGGGCCATCGCCGAGGAGTACCTGATCAATGCCAACGTGCTCAAGTACTTCGACATCACCGTGTGCGGCGACGAGGTCAGCCAAGGCAAACCCCACCCGGAAATCTTCCTGAGCGCCGCCCGTGCGCTCAATTGCCGGCCCGACCAGTGCTTCATGGTCGAGGACTCGGAAAACGGCCTGCTCTCGGCGATCCGCGCCGAAGGCCAGGCGATCCTGATCGAGGACATCAAGCCGCCCGCGCCCGAAGTCAAGGCCGGCGCGCTCAGGGCCTACCGCAGCATGCACGGTTTTCTCGCCGACCTCAGCGAGTGCGTGCCCGACCTCGGCATGCCGGCCCTCGGCGAGCCCTTTCCCGCCTCGCTGAACCAGTTTCGCGTCGGCATCCACGGCTTCGGCGCCATCGGCGGCGGTTACCTGACCCAGGTGCTGTCCCATTGGGATGGCTACACCCGGCCCTGCGAAATCATCGCCGCCACCCGCTCGCGCATGCTCAGGGAAAGCGTCGCCGCCTTCGGCCGCTACAGCGTGCGCTACGGCGCCACCGCGTTCGACCAGACCATCGACAACGTGCGCATGATCGACATGGACGATGACGAGGCGGTGATCGAGATGTACCAGGCCGCCGAAGTGATCGGCATGAGCCTGCCCGAGCAGGCGATCCAGCACCAGGCCAAGGTCATCGCCAAGGGGCTGCTGCGGCGTTTCGAGCGCCGCGGCCGCGAGCTGACCCTGCTGATCGTGCTGAACAAGATCGGCGGTGCGGCGTTCGTGAAGCGGCACGTGCAGGCGCAGCTGGCGTTGCTGTGCGCGCCGGACATTTGCAAGCAGGTGCTGGAGAAGACCCACTTCGCCGAGACCGTGGTCAGCCGCATCGTCTCGAAGATCAGCAACGATGCGCTGGTGCGCCAGTTGCGCATCAAGTCGCAGATATTCCAGAACAGCCTGGAGGACCAGCCGACGCTCACCTGCAAGCCCGCCTCGGAATACCAACGACTGATCGGGCATTTCAGGCCCTTTGCGCAGCCCAGCAGTGCGATGAGCCAACTGCACCTGATCCTGTTCAACAGCGAGCCGGACATGCCGCTGTACGTGGAGCGTGGCAGCCCCTTGCTGGAGCGGCTACGCCAGGTGAAGACGGTCGCCGATATCACCCAGATCCAGATCATCAAGAACCGCTTGTGGAATGGCCCCCACGCGATCATCGCCTGGTATGCGAGCCTGCTGGGGCATACCTGGGTTGGCCAAGGGATGGGGGATGCCCGGGTGAGTGCGCTGGCGCAGCGCCTGATTCATCAGGAAGTGGCGCCCGCGTTGAATGCCGAATATCCGCAGATGGCAGACGTGGTCAGCAGCTTTGCCAATGCCTTTCTCGAGCGCTGCAAGACCTCGTTCAAGGACCCGTGTGCGCGGGTTGGGCGAGACCCGATGCGCAAGCTACAGCGCAACGAGCGGATCCTGAGCAGCATCGACATGGCGCGCAAGCACGGGATCGAAACGCCGGCGCTGGCATTCGGGGTGGCGTTGGCGGTGCACTATGCGCTGCGCTCGAACGCCGGCAAGGACCGGGAAGCGCAAGTGATCAAGGGCCTCTACAACGCGAACGATGAGCGCATCGAGGCAGTGCTGACCCATGATGGGGATTATCATGGCAAGCCTTATCCGGGGCTGGATCCGGTGAGGGATGCGGAACTGGTGGAAACCATTTCGGCCAGCTTCCGGCGGTTGCAGCAACGGGACAGGGTTGACTGGGTGATGCCCACGGCGCTGAAGGGCGTTCCGTCCAGGCTCAACATTGCATCCGCCGAGGATTGTCTGCCGATTGCTTGAAGTTTGTGGGAGCATCTGTCTGGCCAAACATCCAGAGTCCAGCGCGCCCCCTGTGGGAGCGGGTTTACCCGCGAACACCGGCTAAGCCGGTGCCATGCACCGCGTTGCTTTCTTCGCGGGTAAACCCGCTCCCACAGGGTAGGCGGCGCGCTTGCGAATGCTGTTATCTGCGCGACAGCGCAGCCCACAGGGCTAGGCGATCTCCTACAAGAACAGCTGCTCTCAGTGAGCACCCTCCAGCGCATGCGCGCCTGCCACCGCGATCGGGTCATCGTGGGCACCGACCGGGGTGCTCACGCCTACCGCCCCGATCACCTTGCCGTCCACCAGGATCGGCTGGCCGCCGGCCAAGGTGGTCACGTCCAGCGCCAGCAGCGCCGGATGGCCGTCGTTCACGCGGTTCTCGAAGTTCACGCTAGGGGCGCCGAACAGCGCCGAGGCCTTGGCCTTGCGCATGGCCAGTTCGGCGCTGATGGCGGTGGCACCGTCCATTCGGCGCACCACGATCGGGTAGCCGGCGTTGTCGACCACGGCGATCGAACCCACCCAGCCCTGTTGCCTGGCGTACTGGTCAGCGGCCTGGGCAATGTGCTCGGCGGCGGCCAGGTCGAGTTGCTTGATCGAAGGCAGCGCCACCGGTTCGGCGGCTTCGGCGGCGCCGGCAACGCCCAGGGCGAGCACGGCGGACAGCAGGAATCGTACGGACATGAGGTTCTCCTGAGGATGAAATGAAGGCGCCCGGCACGCCGGGCGCGTGGGTAAAGAGCCTCAGCGCAGCTCGGCGACTTGCGCTGCGGTGACCTGCACCTGGGAGTTGCCGAACTGCTTGAACAGGAAGGTGCCCAAGGTGGCGATCTGGGCATCGCTCAGGTTGGCGAAACCGGGCATGAACACCTCTTGCCCATCGACCTTGCGGTGCACGCCGCGCAACAACACCGACACCAGGTTGGTCGGTTCGCTTGCACCCAGCACGCTGTTGCCGAACAAGCGCGGGTACTCGCCCACACCCTGGCCGGTGACCGCATGGCAGGTGGCGCAGTTGGCGTTGAACATCACTTCGCCGCCCAGTGCGTCGCTGTTCGGGTCGTACTGCGGATGGCTGGCGCGCAGCGCAGTGGTGCCGGTGTAGGCCTGGCCCTGGCCGGTGCGCGCGGGGGCGCCGTTCGGCTTGCCGCTGGTGGGCAGGTCGCGCAGGTAGGCGACCATGGCGTGCAGGTCGGCATCGGGCAAGTGGTTCAGGCTGTTCTCCACCGCTTCGGCCATGGGGCCTGCAGCGTTGGCCTTGCCATGCACGGCGCCGGTCTTGAGGTAGCTGAACAGCTCGTCATCGCTCCAGCTGCCGATACCGCTCTGGCCGCCGGTGATGTCGTAGGCCTTCCAGGTGACCAGGTTGCCGCCGCCCAGGTCCGGGTGGCTCAGGCCCTGGATGAAGTTGCGCGGGGTGTGGCATTCGCCGCAGTGTTCCAGGCTCTGCACCAGGTAGGCACCGCGGTTCCACTGCTCGCTCTTGCCGGCCACCGGCACCTGGCGCCCGGCCTGGAAGTTCATCACGTTCCAGAAGGCCATGGCCCAGCGCTGGTTGAACGGGAAGCCCATGGTGTTTTCCGGCGGCTTGCTGTCGATCGGTTTGATCGTGCGCAGGTAGGCGACCAGCGCCACGGCGTCGTCGTCGGACATGCCGGTGTACGAGGTGTACGGCATGGCCGGGTACAGGCGTCGGCCATGCTGGGAGATGCCGTTGCGCACCGAACCGACGATCTCGGCGTCGGTGAAGCTGCCGATGCCGTTGACCGGGTCCTGGGTGATGTTGGTCGAGTACAGCTTGCCGAACGGCGTGTCGAAGGCCATGCCGCCGGCGTAGGGCTTGCTCGCGTCGGAGGTGTGGCAGGCCACGCAGTCCGAGGCCAGGGCCACGGCGCGGCCGTGCTCTACCAAGGCCGCGTGGTCTTGCCCGGCCGAGGCCAGCGGCATGTCGATCTGCGACTGCTGCCAGATCACGCTGCCTACCCCGATGCCAGCGGCGACCGCCACGGCCAGGCCGCTCCAGACCAGCGCGCGCAGGCGAGCACGGGCTTTGATCGATCCTGTTTTCATCAACATGCGCAGCCCCTCACGCCGAAGCCTGGATGATGCTGTCGGCGGCCAGCAGCGACAGCGCCACCCCGGTCAGCGTCGAGTTGACCAGCGCCGCGGTCGGCATCACGCCGGTGCCGCCGAAGTACAGGTTGGCGTGGTCGTGGGCCTGGGCCAGCTTGTTGCACACCGAGGTGTGCGGGTCGCTGCCCATGCTCAGGGTGCCGGTGATGTGCTGGCTGTTGGTGTACTGGCCGCGCTCGGAGAACTTCACCTCGGTGCCGCCGGAGGCGCTCACGCAGTCGGCGAAGTGCTCGCGGCAGGCGTCGTAGCCGCGGTGCACGTACTCGGGGAAGCGGTAGTGGATCTCCATCTTGGGGATGCCCCAGGCGTCCTTCTGCTCGCTGAGGACGATGCGGTTCTCCGGGTCCGGCAGCATTTCGAACATCGACTTGAGCAGCACGAAACGTTCGCCGTCGCGCTTGAGCTTTTCGTTCAGCTCCTTGCCGTAGTAACCCTGGGCCAGGTACTTCTCGGTCAGGTAACGGGTCGGGTTGTCGTTGTGCACGTCGATGCGCAGGGCCGAACGCTCGCTGCGGAAGGCGCCGTCGCGGGTGTTGTTGATGCTGCCCGGGCACATCGGGCCACGGCCGACGTACAGCGGCTCGTCGGCCAGGTATTCGACGGCGCTGGCCGGGTGGTCCATCAGCCGGCGGCCGACCTGGTCGGTGGCGTTGGCCACGCCGTTGGGGTTGCGCTCGTCCTTGGACATCAACAGGATCTTGACGCTTTCCATGGCGTTGGCGGTGAGCAGGAAGTGCTTGCCGGTGACCCGGTGGACCTCCTTGTTCTGGTCGATGTAGTGGGCGGCGACGATACGGTTGCCCTCCCCGGTCTCAAGCTTGAACACCACCGCGTTGCTGATCAGGTTCAACCCCAGGCCCTGGGCGCGGCGCACCGACATGCTGCCGTTGTACTGGGCGCCGATCGGGCAGATGGGCATGCAGTTGTTGTTGCCACAGCAGGCCGGCCGATCGTCGTAGGCGGTGCTGTTGCGCGCCTGCGGGCCAGGCAGCAGCTCCAGGCCGACCGACTCGTAGCGCTGGCGCAGGCGCTCGAAGGCGTAAGGCAGCGGCAGCACGTCCATGGGGTACGGCATCGAGCGTGGCGAGCCGTAGTCACCGGCCAGCGCGCCGCCGCCGGAGACACCCATCTCGATCTCCGCTTCGCAGTAGTAGGGTTCGAGCTCGTCGTAGCTGATCGGCCAGTCGACCGACTGGCCGTACAGGGTCTGCATGCGAAAATCGTTGGGGATCAGTCGCCAGGCCTGGCCGGCCCAGTGCCAGGTGGTGCCGCCGACGCCGCGGATGTACTGCGCGGTGTACGGCGCCGGGCCCTTCTGGATCAGGTAGCCGTTGTCGTGGGGGACGAAGTTCGGATGCGGCGCCCACGGCATCATCGGGTACGGCGCCATATGGTTGTTCTTGTACGCGCCATTGCGGTAGTTGGACACCAGCATGCCCTGGTCCAGCGGTGCGCCGGCCTCGAGCATCAATACCGACAGGCCCTTGCGCAGCAGCTTGACGGCAGCGGCGCCGCCCGCGGCACCGGCGCCGATGATGACCACATCGGCGGACATTGGGGTGGAATTCGAATCAGGCATGGCGTTCGCTATCTTTTTGCAGGGCGTAGGCAGGAGGGTCGACCCAGAAGTTCGGGCTTCCGGTGCAGTAGCTTGGGGGCTCGACGAAATCGGACACGGCCTGGTAGGCCGCCACGCTTTCGAACGCCACGCACTCGCGGACCCCTTCGCCGTCTTCGACGGTGCCCAGGTACAGCGCGGTGTTCACGCGCAGGAACAGGTTCTTCAGGTCCGGGCCTTTGCCGGCCAACAGTTGCAGGCGCTCGGCCGGGGTGTTCAGGGCGGTCAGTTCGGGCAGCGTGGCCAGCAACTGCTCGACCAGCGTGTCGAGGCCGGGAAGTGACGGCTGAAGCTTCTGGTGCACCAGGTTGACCAGCTCGCGATCGACACCGATCTGGCCGGAGAGCTGGTCTGCAAGTGCGATGAACGGGGCCGGGGCAACCGGGACTTCGAGTGCACCACCGGCCGCCAGGGCCTTGGGCAGAAGTGTGGGTGCGCCCAAGGTCAGCAGCATCATGCCGGCGCCGCTGGAGACAAAGAATTCTCGTCTGCTAAGCATGGGAAGTACCAAGAAATGGAGAGCTGCCCAGCAGGGATGGCACGGTGCCCCCCTGCGAGGCGGCGCCACCCTAGCACATGTTACTAAATGTGTAGTTAATTTTTTGAAACACTAAAAAGCCCGAGATAGAGCGGTTTCAGGGGCGTGATCTGCGACTTAAGGCGAGTGGTATTTTGTAGGAAAACGCGTTAGCCCGAGGGGCGATCACGGACACGAGCACGGCACCAATGGCGCTCTGGGCAAGCATGATTACGCGCTGTTTCATGGCGCTTTTGCGGTGCGCGGAAGTCGCCTGGTTGGCCAGGTGATTCCCCCGCAATTACGGGCTCTGATAGCGGATTACGAGATTCAGCTGATGGTTGTGACTGGCGGCTCAGGATGCGCTTGAAGCGAGAGGTTGATTCAGCTCCTGAACCAGCATCCGACGCTGTGCCTTGCGCGCTATGCTTCTCGGTTCTTCTTCGCTGGCGCTTCATGAAATTTGCAGTGGCCTGCGATTGGCGCGTTCGATAACCGCACGCTTTCGTGTGGACAGGGAATCTTCAAGCGCCCTATCCGCTCCCATGGCATAGGACTCGCGTTACTCAGGACAAGTCGGCCAGGAGCGGTTTTATTGCTTCTGACTGCATGGCCATCAGTGTCTGGCTGGCTGCTTCTCTTGCTGGTTGCCAGGCCTCATGTTGGAAAATCCCTCTATCGAAGCACGGCAGCTCAAGCACCCTGATTGCACAGCAGGCGGCCCAAAGGCGCTCCAGATGGGCGCGCAGGTAATCCGGCAGCGCTGCGCCACAGCTAGTGATCAGATCACTGACAGGGGAAACTCCAAATAACCAGGCCTCGCAAAGCGGACAGTCAGGAATCACCGCTTGTTGTTGCCTGGCCTCCATCGCCAGAAACTCAAGTGCAGGAATGGCCCGGGACACAGCGGCGATGCGTTCGCTCTGTTCTTCGCCATACCAATGGCAGATCAAGCCAGTGAGAACTGTCACTTCGCTAGAGGTCTGGTTCATTAGAAGTCGCATTCTTACTTCACCAGACCTTGGGTGCCATTCAGCTCTTTGCTGCAATCGTGCCTGACACGCCGGCACCAACGGCTGCCCCTGTGCCGGCAACAACGGCAGTACCGACTGCCATGCCGCCACCACCTGCCGCAACAGCCCCTCCACCAATCGCGGCGAGCGAAGCGTTAGTCAATGCGGCACCGGAAAGCGTACTGATTGCGGTGCCCGTGCTTGCTGTACCCAGCAGCCCTGCTGCACCAGCTGTTGCAGCAATCGCTGGAGCTGCAACCAGCGCAGCGCCTCCGGTTACTACGGTCGCAGCGACAACAGCAACGGTTTTGCCCGGATTCTCAGAGATCGCATCTACGACATCGCCCAAAAGGCCGCCAGCAACACCTGGAGGGCCAAAAAAGAATTCGTCTAACGAACTGAACAGACCCATTTCATCCACTCCTTGACTGAGACCTGGAACACGATAGAGGCCATATGACATCAAGGGGATAACTTACTTGATACTGTTCTTGATTCCTAGCCAACGATTCATGCCTTGGATTAGTAGGGTCTTCGGATGTGTATGCCTGTGGATTTTCAGCGCCAGCTGGCGATCAGCATCGCCCACTGCATGACAATCTGAATCTGCTAACTTGAACGCCAAGTCTGCACGGCAGCGGTCAGAGACAGCAGCTCCACTCCATCTGTCATTTGCCAACGCTTGGGACAGGGTCCATACCGATGACATCTCAGCCAAAGGAGTAACCGAATGTCAAAGCTATATCCCAACATTGATCCTGAGGGGCTGGTCGAGTACTCGGTGGTCTATACCGACCGCTCGCTCAATCACATGTCGCAGACCTTCCAAGGCGTGATGAGGAACATTTCCAAGACCCTGAAACAGGTCTACAACGCCCAGGCCGTAGCGGTTGTGCCGGGCAGCGGTACCTTCGGCATGGAGGCGGTTGCGCGGCAGCTCGCCACCGGCCAGCAGTGCCTGGTGATCCGCAACGGCTGGTTCAGTTATCGCTGGAGCCAGATTCTGGAGATGGGCAACATCCCGGCATCCGCCACGGTGCTGAAAGCCCGGCCGGTCGAAACGGGTCGCCAGGCAGCTTACGCGCCCCCGCCGCTTGACGAAGTGCTGGCGGCGATTGCGGCGCATAAGCCGCAGATCGTGTTCGCCCCCCACGTTGAAACCTCATCCGGGATCATCCTGCCCGACGACTACCTGCGCGCCGTCGGCGACGCCGTGCATGCGGTGGGCGGCCTGTTCGTGCTGGACTGCATTGCCTCCGGCACGGTTTGGGTGGACATGCACAAGTGCGCGGTCGACCTGCTGATCAGCGCACCGCAGAAAGGCTGGAGCGCGTCCCCTTGCTGCGCCCTGGTGATGCTCAGTGCCTTGGCCCTCGAGCGCATCGAGCACACGCAGAGCAGCAGCTTTGCCTGTGACCTGAAAAAGTGGCTGCAGATCATGCAGGCCTACGAACAGGGTGGGCATGCGTACCATGCGACTATGCCCAGTGATGCGCTGGCGCGCTTCAATGACGTGATGAACGAGATGCAAGCTTACGGTTTCGACAAGGTTCGCGAGGAACAGCAGATACTCGGTGATCGTGTGCGCGCCATGTTGACCGGTAAGGGCATCAAAAGCGTGGCTGCTGCCGGGTTTCAGGCGCCGGGCGTGGTGGTGAGCTACACCGATGATGCCGACATCAAGAACGGAAAGAAATTTGCCGAGCATGGTTTGCAGATAGCTGCTGGGGTGCCGTTGCAATGTGACGAACCGGCTGATTTCCAGACTTTCCGCATTGGGCTGTTTGGGCTCGAGAAACTGCACAATATCGACCGTACGGTCAGCACGCTTGAGCAGGCACTGGATGAAGTGATGGAGAAGTAGGCCGTCTACTGGGCTGAAACACGGATGCGACTGCCTGCGTTGGGTCGCTTAAAGTTATTCGCGAGCGACCGCTTCCGATCCGGAGCTGCCGTTGAAAATGAAACGATATCGTGAGCGCTACGCGCACCCTGTGGGAGCGGGTTTACCCGCGAAGCAGGCGCCGCGGTGGATGGCACCGGCTGTGCCGGTGTTCGCGGGTAAACCCGCTCCCACAATGGATTGTGGTCGGGCTCAACGGCAGCATTGGGTCGAGAGCTGCCGGTCGCGAGTGACCGCTATCGACCCGAATCTGTCATTCGCGGCAGACAGCTATCGGTCAAAGCGGTTGGTCGAGAGTGAGCGGCAAGATGAACTCATGAGACAGGCTAACGGCGGCGTTATGCTCTGGATTGTTCCTGACAGACACCGCAGCTATGATCGCCGGCTATTCGGTAAGGTCAGATCAAGGGGGGGCGATGGCGGTCTGGGAGCCGATTAACGGCGTGTTTATAGCTACGACTTCATGTCTTACAAGCCTAGGGTGGCTGGAAAAATGGGTTAATTCACCGCTGAGTTCGGCTGCTATCGGTGGCATGATTGGCGCGGGTTTCGGGGCTTGGGCCGCTGGATGGATCGCTAAGAGGAGCAAACGACTCGATTCCGTTAATGAGGAAATTCGGGCTTGCAACCTAGCAACGCTCCTGGCTCAGCAAGCCTTCAATCTTGCCCTAGCGCTAAAGATTGATGCGATAAAACCCATGACAGATGCCTACGATAACGCTCGTAGTGAGTATTTGAATCCGAAGGCTGGCGCTGCCTCGGAGACGCAAAGCCTGCAAAAAATCAGCCCGATAAACCCGCCGCTCGACGCGTTGCGCACCGTTGCTCTAGAACGCCTCACTCTGACAGGCCCTGCCACGCGGGCGGTATTACAGGTAGTCGAATCGATGAATTGCCTGAACCGCGCGCTGACAAGTCGCAACGAGCTAACAGATATGTTTTTGCACAAGCAATTCCCGCCAGGTATGGATTTCCACCATATGTATTTCGGGGTACCGAAGGATGGTTCCTGCCACGCCGGCTACATGGACTGTATGAAGAGCATGGCTAGATACACTGACGAAGCGCTGTTTTTCAGCATGACGCTATGCCAAATGTTGGATGAGCAAGGGGTGCAACTGCGGAAAGAGCGTAAAAAGCTAGTTCGAGGCAAAGTGTCCATCAATCGTTTCCGTCTGGCTGACAGCATTCCCGAGGGGATCATCCCGGACGCCAAGAACTACGCGACGTGGTTTGCTGGCTATGAAGTGCAGGCCATTAGAAAAAAATGGTGGCAGTGGGGTAAAAAGTAAAGTGGCCCACACTCCGGACACGCTGTCATTTCCTTGCCAAGAGCTTACTGAACATCTGCCTTAAGCCGACTGCCGCCCTGCACCCCAAAGAGCACGGACCTTTAGATGCGAGACACTGAATGCGCATAGTCTTCGAGTGATGAATACCGCTTAGGCGGTAGTGAACCCGCAGCTATGGGTCGATAGCGGTCATCCCCGGTAGCTACCGCCCCCTAGCTGCCGACTGCGAAAGTCAGCATTCGGCCACAAACGGTCATCGAGCGAAGCGGAAGTGTTGAAATTCTAAAATTGTATATATTTCATGGCGCATTGGTTAAGATGCGCCGTAACTCCAAGCTTATCTGCACATTCCCCGAATGTCATTTGCTATGGATTTAACTATGTCCCTATACATGCCGCCACCTTTATATGGTCTCTCTGCATAGCTCGTTTTTTCGATAAACTGATCGACAAAATAATCTATCTGATCACACAGGGTTTGAAGAATTAAAATGGTTCTGTCCTGTTTCCAATCTACATTTTTGCTTCGCAGCAAGTTGAGATATTTTCTAGAGAAACCCGCAAGCTCCTCAACATGATGTGCTGCGCGCTCCACGTGCTTAATAAGCTCGTCAATCTTGCCTATGCTAACAAGGTGAGAGGAGTACCCATTTGTAATGCGCAATGCTTTTGTAGAGGAGTAAAAAGGGTTGGATCTGTTAAATATAAATAAGATTTTTTTCCGGAATGATGTTGTTTTGTATTTCCCGTCTTTTATCTCCTATGGATTCTTTGGCGTCAACAATATATTCGATGCATTGGTTGTATGCCTCATGAACGCTATAATTCACTGAATACTCTACTAGGGCGGACTGGCGCAGGGATAGAATTTGAGAAATTGAATAACCCATGAACAAAATGCCGAATATCGCTTCTAGTGAAGCGAAGAGCCTAGACAGACCCACGGGTGTAAAATCACCATAGCCTAGGGTCGTTATCGAAACTACGCTAAAATACAGCAGCTCATAAGCATCAGCAGCTTCATTGTTCTTGGTTACACCGTGCCCCTCAAATTTTCCGACCATCCAAAAAATAGTTGAAAACAACAAAATCGAGCCAATTAAAGTTGCACCAAGCTTGTATGAGAGGTGCTTTTGCTTTGTCGATAGTTCCTGCATATTAATCTATTCCTTTGTATTAAGCGACAATATCAGTTGATTAGGATTTGATAGTGGGTGTTCCCATACAAGCCATTTCTAGCTTTTATATCACGCAAATTTCCGATGGCTTTTCACAATCAAATGGTCAGCCACTGCATTGCGTGGTGGTACTTTAAAGTAATCGCCTACAACTAAGGGGGGTAGAGGGGTAAGGGGGCGAATATAATTCGCTCCTCATATTTCTCAAAAATAGGTCTAGCCCGTTTTTGGCCTGCGCGTCAACTTTTGATGTATCCGCTATCTATTACGTTTGCGAGAGGCTTTCGAAATTTTTCTCGCTTGCTTTTTTTGAGACTTCACGCCCCCCTTTTTTTTCCTGGTGTTTGGCACTCTATTTAGCTCTTTCGCACAATATTCGGGATTGAACCTCTCGAAGGTCTCTGCTTTCAACTGGTTGATTAACAAAGGAGGTAAGAGATTGGTGTGATATCGCGAGACTATGAGTGGATGATTTCCTTGCTGGTAGCACCCATAGGCATCACTGGAGAACTGAGCTAGCTGGGAAAATAGCTCTATATCAAGAGGGTTGCTGGCATATGGGTTGTGGAACACATACAGGCCGTCCAGCAAAGTCTCCGGGTTTTCCGAAGTAACCTCATGTAGACGAAAGTGAGGTTGCTCAGTAACATGTCTGATATTTAAAACGCTGTCAAAGCTGGGATTGTTGGATTTGTAGAGGGAGGCGAGCTTCCCCAGGGTTAGCGTGCTGCTGAAAAACACAGCGGACACTTCTTGGTGTGAGGCGTCAGTAAATAATCCCAAGTTTATGTCTGCATCTGTTCCTGGTTTTTTAACTGAGGATTTACTTATGTATTTCTTAGTCAGCGGGTCGAAATACTTACCGTAAAGCAAGGCATTCATCGAGTAGGTGAATTCTCGACCATACGAAATTTGATCATAAGAAGAAATCGCAATAATGTACGGCGTGTTTGGATCGACCCAGTCACACTCAACGTAACCCTTGGTTTTTTTGCCTTTATGTTCAAATCCACGATATTTCTTAAGCTTAGAAAAGAAGGCGCTAGAGTGCCGGACAATGGCCTCATCAATAAGCTCAGAAAATTCTTCGCGGGTTGAAATAGGATATAAGTTCCGTTCGACACCCTCAATCGTTCTATGCTCTTCGGTCTTTCCGCCTTTACGAATTTCAGAAACTACGGCTTCAATATAAAAGTTGGCAGGCTCTTTAATTATGAAGTCTGGCCGACTATGCACAGTGCATTGAGCAAATCCTAACTCCTTAAGCACAGCATGAAGGTACAACTCCCAGAACGTTGAATGGAAGGTCGTTTGGAATTCAGTTTTTGCCTTCTTATCTTTGTCATGAAAATCCTGCCCCCAGCCAGAGATTACCTCCTTGGCCCCCATGTAGCTAAGCTTGCACAGGTCATTGAACTTTGGGTGCAGGGTATCCAAATCGGTGTTTTTATCAATCTCAAAGAAGTTCACTAGATTCGTCCTTGTTCTGATCTTTGAATTTTTATGTTGTTTCGCGGAGTTATTTTTGCATGCCAGTCAATATTCATTCAGCTATAAATTAACGCACGAAATTAAAAGGAAGTGATGTAAGGGCTTCAGCAAGCAAAGATGGTTAGTTGAATATGCCACCCAGTGGCCTTGAACCATCAAGAATCGTGAAACACGACCGTCGGAGCCTATCACACGGCGCAAAGATTATGTCACCCTACTATAAACACCTAACGTCCTCCTCAGACTCCCTAAGACTATTGGTGAGTAAGCTCAGTCGTCTGATCGGCAGGTCGAAAGCAGCCGGTCGCGACTGACCGCTATGGGTCGAAAGCGGCCACTATCAAACAATGAACTTGGCCATTTCCGCCGTCCCAGCCCAACCGCTCTGCTCATACACCGGTTTACCCGTCTCGGTGGCATGTAGGACCGCAAAGGTAATTCCCCGACGAGCAAACTCGGTATCAGCCGTCCGCATCAAGGCCGAAGCCAAGCCTCGACGGCGATAGGCCGGCTGAACGTACACATTCAATACATAGCCTCGCTTATCCAGAGTCGGGTGCGAGGGATGCGGAGGCCAATCGATGCTCATTAGGCCAATGGCTGCCACTGGTTGTTCGCCGTCGAGAAGTTTGAACCCGTAATACCGACCGTCACCCAGCCGCTCTTCCAGCCAGGGTCGAAAGTGCTGGGTCATGACACGAAGGTCTTCAGGATTGCCCCCCGCCTCAAGAAACATTTCCTGGCGATGCGAGCAGATCATCTCGGCATCACTGGGCTCAACAGGCCGACATTCCAGACCGGAAAATGCTTCACATCCTTGTAGTTCGATCATGGTTTACCCAACGCCAGGAAAACGATTGATGAGGATGCAGCCGATGGCAGCGTCAGGTGTGATGGAAATGGCTCGACGGGATCAGCCGCACGCCCAGTCCATTTCCATCCTGACCAGGTCCAGTTGCGCATTGCCGCCACCGAAATTGAACCCGCCGAAATTTTCCTCGAACTCCAGGTACAAGGGACCGAACGCGGGGTAACTCTGTATCGGGAACATCGTGCCCCCCAGGTGATTGCGACCATGAAACTGAGTGAGCCCGAGCGCTTCGCTCTGCTCGCCACCGAAGGCAGGCACGTAGCCGCTCTCCTTGCAGTCTTCGTCGCTCTCCCCCGGTGTTTTACCGACGTTCGGGTCGCCTTCACGAACCTGTGCGCGAATCGCAAACGCGGTGTCGATACCTGCTGCCGGGCCGTCGCCTGCTAACCAGTCAAAGGCAGGACTACCCGGGTTGCGGACCTTGTCGTAAGGCAGGTACTCGGCATAGCTCTGGTCAAGCCAGACTGGCGCCGGCCCCAGCAGAGGGTTGCCCTCCAGCCTAGGCACAGGGCAGATGCCGCCTTCGAACTCAGCCTGGGTCAGCCAGATCGCCGCGTATTGCGTGCCCAGGATGTCGCTCATGTCGAACTGCATCGGGTGGCGCGCGCGACGGTGTTGCCAAAAGGGCGTCAGCGCTTCATCGCCGGGAGGCTGGTCCGACAGTTCGCTGGCGAAGAACGCCTCGATCTCGGGGCTGGACGACAACTCTTCGAACTGGTCATCCACGAACACGCTGAGGGCGACGTAGCCTTCGCCTTGCGTGCGGTACTCAGGGGGCAGGTACAGCGTAAATGCGTGGCGCAGCGGGTAGCCGAGGCTCTCGCTCAGCGGCCACTGGTGCGGGGTGATACCGGGTGGCAGGCCCAGGCTCCAGCCGCCCGCCCACTGCTCGCCGCGAGCGCTGCCGGGCAGCGGGCATTGCGGGTCGCGGAGCAAGTCGTAGGCGGTGCTGAGAGACTCGACAGGCAAGGGTGCGTTCATGCGTCTGGATCCTTGACGTGCTTCATCCTTGGTAATGCCCTGCCGGAAACGCACAGGGCATCATGCGACGGGTATCAGTCTGCAGCTTGTTCCGCTGGGACTTCAGCGACAGCGGCTGGCGCCGGTGCAGCGGCCTTTGCCTTCGCGCGGTTGCGACGGTCCTGGCTGCGCTGGCGCGAGGCCTGCTGCTTGGCGTACAGCGCCTGTTGGGCGGTGACGATGCCGGCGGGCTGGCCGTTCAGGTCCAGGCGCGGGGCGTCTTCGACCATGCTGGCCCAGTAGCGCGAGCCACGGCACCAGGTGGAGATGCCCAGCTTGAGCTGTTCGCTGGTGATGCCGAGCAGTTCAAGGTGCTGTTCGGCATCCTTGAAGATGCCTTCCTTGAGCGGCACCTTGGGCGCCGGGTTGACCGGGAAGGCCAACGGGAAATGCTTCTGCAACGGCCAGATCGCGGCCACTGCCGGGTCCTGCTCACGCTGCTTGGCGGGCGCCGAAGGCTTGCGTTTGGCAGGCTTGGCGGGCTTCGGGCTCTCGGCCTTCACCTGCTCTTTTTCCGCCCGCAGACGGTCACGTAATTCAGCTAGTTGTTCAAAACCCATCGTTCAATTCACTGCTTGGAAGTTGATTGCGTGGCGCAAGGATAAGCCATGCAGCGCCTGAGATCAGCTGAAAGAGGATGAATCGCCGATGTTTTCGTCGACGGGTACCGGTTACGAGGTGTGTCGGGGAGGCTGAAAAGCGGCTGGTGCGGTGGATAAAAATCAGAAATGCCCCCTTTCTTGTAGTCCATTTCCCAAAGATACTCCCTGCCATTGTGGTGTTCCGGGATGCCCACTAGTCTCGGCCAGTCGCTGCCCATCAGCGACCGGCTTTGACAGGCCGCTCTGAACTAACCACATGGCTTTGCTTCTATGGCGGCTGTGCGTGGGGCACCTCGTGTGCGCCGGCTTTTGGTTCTGTTCACCGGTCTGTCAACCCGCGTACAGCTGCCGCCTTTCTGTTTGACAGCAGCGGGTGGTGGCCCCAACTTTGAACAGGCCACATACCATGCCAAAGATCGTCCCCGACCCACCCCACTGCCTGCGGAGCCTCGGACTTTGCATTGAGGCTTGAGTGATGGGTTGCCTGGGCCGGCCCTTTCGCGGGTAAACCCGCTCCCACAAAGTTCACCACAGGCCTGGAGGCATGCGCAGTACCTGTGGGAGCGGGCTTGCCCGCGAAAGGGCCGGCCCAGGCAGCCGAGAAACTCCAGGGAGATAGACCAATGACCACAGACTCCACCCCATGCACCGTTGGCAAAACCACCTTCTACCAAGGTGAAAACAAGACCCACCCGCTGTTCCGCATTGAACCCGGCATCCCCTGCCAGCTCGCCCGCGAGCAGGCCTCGGAATTGATGGGCTATATGAACGAGCTGACCATTACCGGTTTGATGGAGGAGAAGCCGCTGTTGCTGTGGGCCTCGCATTACCTGGGGGCGATGGCCAAGGCGCTGATGGATGATGCCGAGCGGGGAGTGAAGGCTGCGAAAGGCCAGATTTGAGAGCGCATGATGGCCGCCAGGTGTTTGCCACAACATGTTCAGCGCCTGTGAGATCGAGCGCCGCCCGCGCGGCGCTCGATCTCACAGGCGCTGCACAACTGTCGGCATACGCTCCAACCTCACCCCACCGGCCCATCAACCGGCAACCCATGCCTCACCAACGCCCGCCGCAACTGCACGGCATCGCTGAACCGCACCGCCTGCATCCCCTCCCCGATCGCCGCGTCCACATTCTTCTGCACATCATCGATGAACAGCGTGCGAGCAGGCGTCAGCCCGTAGCGGCTGAACAGCAGCTGGAAAATCTCAGGCTCGGGCTTCATCAGGTTTTCCTCACCCGACACCAGCACCCCTTCGAAACGCTTGAGGAACTCGAAGCGCTCCCTGGCATAGGGAAAGGTCTCCGCCGACCAGTTGGTCAGGGCGATCAGCCGCACGCCGGCGCCATGCAGTTCGTCCAGCACCTGCACCGTGTCATCCATCGCCCCGCCGAGCATTTCCACCCAGCGCTCACGGTACGCACGGATGTGCGGCGCATGTCCGGGGTGCTCGGCAATCGCCACCTCGATCGCCTCGGCCCAGGTTCGGCCGCGGTCCTGGCGCTCGTTCCAGGCCGAGTTGCACACATCGGCGAGGAAGGTTTCCATCGCCGCTTCGTCATTCACGAAGAGCTTGCGAAACAGGTAGCGTGGGTTCCAGTCCACCAGCACGCCGCCGAGGTCGAACACCACGGTGTCGATGCCGTTGATCTCCTTGTGCATGGTTCACGCTCCTTTTGTCAGTCCTTCAATAAGGTCAGTGGAGCTTACCTGAAACCGCCACCCAGCCCATGCCTCGGTCTGGGCCGTCACATCGCCATTAGCACACCCGCCCTAATCGCCTGCGTTCAGGTCTGGGCATAGAGTGTTGGCACCCACCCAGTCCAGGATGGGTGCTCACTCAAAAGGATATTGACCATGAAAAAAATCCTCTACGCCTCGGCCATCGCTCTGACCCTCACCGCCTCCAATGCCCATGCCTTCGCCAACAGTTGCAGCGACTCCCTGTGGAAGTTCAGCGGCATCGAAGCCCTCACCTGCATCTTCTCCGGCCAGTGGTGACGGGCTGCTGCCACCTGCAAATGTCAGCACCCTGGCCAGACAAAGGCCGGGGTGCTTACAACGCTATCGATCCGGGCGCTTACCTGACGCTAGAATGCCGTACTTCGCACACTCAGCCTGGAAGCTGCCCATGTGGTTCATTGACTTGGTAGTCGGCATCTTCAACCTGCTCGGCGCCGTGGAAGACTTCAGAAACCACCGGCCTCGGCGGGTCTTCACCCGTGGTTTCGTCCTGTTCTGCATCTTCGTGGTGATTTTCGAACTGCTATTTCTTCACAACATTTACAGCAACCATCCCGGCAACTGATAACGACAGCAGCGCTGTCTCGGAAAAAATTGATTTGATAATCGTTATCACTTAAGGTGCCTTCCTCACCCCGGAGGGTTTCCCGTGATCAACGACGATCTGAGCCAGGTCTACGCCGAGCACAACGGATGGCTCAAGCAGTGGCTGTACCGCCGCTTGGGCTGTTCGGCGCAGGCCGCCGACCTGGCCCAGGACACCTTCCTGCGCATCCTCCAGGCCCAGCAGAAGGCCGGCGCCAGGCTCAGCCTGCAACGCCCCCGCGCCTACCTGGCCACGGTCAGCCGGCGCCTGGTCTACGACCACTTCCGCCGCCAGTCGCTGGAACGGGCCTACCTGGAGATGCTCGCGCAACTGCCCGAGCTGTTCGCGCTGTCGGCCGAGGAACAATGGGCAATGCGCGAAACCCTGCAACAGCTCGATGCCCTGCTCGACACCTTCAAGCCGGTGGTGCGCTCGGTGTTCCTGCTGGTGCAGCTGGAAGGCCTGACCTACATCGAGGTGGCACGCCGGCTGGGCATCGGCGAGCGCACGGTCAAGCGGCACATGGCCAATGCGCTGGAAGCCTGCATCCTGTTCGACGACGACTTCTGATGGCCACCAGCGCGTATCGCATCAGCCCCGAGGTGGCCCGGCAGGCCGCCCACTGGCACATGCTGATGCTCGACCAGAGCGTCAGCCCGGCCCAACGCGACGCCTGCGCAAGCTGGCGTGCGGCCGCACCGGAGCATGAGCGGGCCTGGCAGAAGGCTGAGCGTGTGCGCACCCAGCTGGGGCTGCTGCCGCCACAGTTGGCCATGGGCACACTGGACCGCGAACGGCGCCAGGCGATCAAGCAACTGCTGGCCCTGGCCATCGTCGCGCCGCTGGGCTACCTGGGTTACCGTCAACTGCTGCCCCAGGCGCCCTATGCCACGCAAGTAGGCCAGCATCGCCAGTTCACCCTGGCGGACGGCACCCTGCTGGACCTGAACACCGACACCGCCGTCGACATCGCGTTCGATGACCAGCAACGCCTGATCAGGCTGCGCCGGGGCGAAATCCTCGTCGACAGCGGGCCCGATGTCCACAGCACCCGCCACCGACCTCTGCGCGTCAGCAGTGCCCAGGGCCTGATGGAAGCTATGGGTACCCGTTTCGTGGTCCGCCAACACGAGAGCAGCACGCAGCTGAGTGTGCTTCAAGGCGCAGTACGGGTGCTGCCTGAACATGGCCCGGCGCACCTCGTCGAGGCCGGCCAGCAGCTGACCTTCGACGGCCTGGGCCAAGGGCCTGTGGGCGTCGCGCGCGAGCAGGACAGCCTGTGGACCCATGGCCAACTGGTGGTGGACGAGATGCCGTTGAACCACTTCCTCCGCGAGCTCGGCCGCTATCGCCCGGGCTGGTTGCGCTGCCAGCCACAAGCCGCGCACCTGCGCATCAGCGGCACCTTCCAACTGAACAACACCGACGCGATCCTCGCAGCACTGCCCGCGACGCTGCCGGTGAATGTCGACTATCGCACCCGCTACTGGGTCACCGTGACAGCACGTTGAAAAAGAGTTGGCCCGATTTCCAGACTCGTCAGTCCTTACCTGTGGAACTGCCACATACAAGGACAATCTTTCCATGATCCGCCGCACTTCAAGGGCTCCAAAAACCGCGCTGGCACTGGCCATCGCCCTGCACTTCGCCAGCGCCTCCTCCTGGGCCTCAAGCCCTCAGGCGCCGCAGGCCTACAGCATCGCCTCCGGCAGCCTGGCCCAGGTACTGGCGCGCTTTGCCAGTGAAGGCGGGATCACCCTGCAATACACCTCGGAGCTGACCCGCGGCCGGTCCAGCTCAGGCCTGCAAGGGCGCTACGGCATCGACGACGGCTTGCGCCAGCTGCTGGCCGGCAGTGGCCTGCGCGCCGTACGCCGCGGCAACGACGTCTATGGCCTGGAGCTGCAACCGGACAGCGGCGATGCCCTGAACCTGGAGCCACTGAACATCACCGGCCTGCAGGACTCTGCCACCACCGAAGGCTCGGGCAGCTACACCAGCAACACCGTCACCATCGGCAAGGGCAGCCAGCGCCTGAAGGACATCCCGCAGTCGGTCAGCGTGGTCACCCGCAAGGCCATGGACGACCAGCGCCTCGACACCCTGGACCAGGTGCTGGAGCGCACCACCGGCGTCACCACCTACCAGAGCCCGTCCGGCGGCAAGTACATCTACTCGCGCGGTTTCGAGGTGGAGACCATCCAGTACGACGGCGTGCCCCTCGACCGCCGTTACTACGCCATCGGCAGCAGCTTCACCTCCGACACCCTGCTGTACGACCGCGTCGAAGTGCTGCGCGGCGCCAACGGCCTGCTGCAAGGCAGCGGCAACCCAGGCGCTGCAATCAACCTGGTGCGCAAGCGCCCAAAAGCTGAGCCGTCGCTGTCGATCACCGCCAGCGCCGGCTCCTGGGACACCTACCGACAGACGATCGATGCCAGCGGCCCCTTGAGCGCCGATGGCAAGCTGCGCGGGCGCCTGGTGGCCGGCCACGAGGACCGCGACTACTTCTACGACACGGCCGAAAGCCGCAAGAACGTGCTCTATGGCATCCTCGAATACGACCTCGGCGATGCCACCACCCTCGCCGCCGGCGCCAGTGTCGAAGACCTGCATTCGGTACCCTACTTCAGCGGCCTGCCGCGCAACAAGGATGGCAGCGGCGTGAATGTCAGCCGTTCGGTCTTCACCGGTGCCGACTGGAACAAGTGGAACAACAAGCAGACCACCTACTTCGCCGACATCACCCACGACTTCAACGAAGACTGGCGCCTGAAAGCCTCCGGCAGCTACATCCGCGAAACCAATGACATCCTCTACAGCTTTGGCCGTGGCGCGGTCGACGCGGCGACGGGGGACGGCATGCAGTCGCGCGCCTACCTGTACGACTTCGAGAACATCAACAAGGGCGCCGACATCAACCTCACCGGCAAATGGCGCGCCTTCGAGCGGGAGCACGAACTGGTGGTCGGCGCCAACGCCAGCGACCTGCGCACCGACGACCTGCAAGGCGGCCTGCTCAACCTCGGGCCGATGAACATCTACAACCCGGTGTCGCCCCGTGAGCCGACCCTGGATGAAATGCTCGGCACCACCTACGCCGGCACTTCCAAGGGCAAGATCCGCCAGAGCGGCCTGTACAGCGTGGTGCGCTACAAGCTCGCCGATCCATTGACCCTGGTGCTCGGCGCGCGAGTCAGCAACTATCAATACGACTACGAACTGCAGCGTTTCACCACCACCTCGCCCACCCCGGCCCACTCGAAGGAAACCGGCGAAGTCACGCCCTACGGTGGCCTGATCTACGCGTTGAACGATCAATGGTCGGCCTACGTCAGCTATGCCGACATCTTCAAGCCGCAGACCGAACTGACCGAAGACAGCGCCGCGCTCAAGCCCATCGAAGGCACCAACTACGAGATTGGCCTGAAGGGCGAATTGATGGAGGGCCGGGTCAACACCAGCTTCGCGGTGTTCCGCGTCGACCAGGAGAACCGCGCCCAGTACGACTACAACTCGGTGTGCGGGCAGAACGGCGAGGACAACTGCTACGTGGCCGGCGGCAAGGTGCGCGCCGAAGGCTTCGATGCCGAGATCAGCGGCGAGGTGTTGCGCGGCCTGCAACTGTTCGCCGGCTACACCTACACCTCGACCAAATTCCTCAACGACCCGGGTGACGGCACCTCGGCCTCCGGCGCCACCTTCAACAGCTACACCCCGCGCCACCTGCTGCGCTTCTGGGGCGACTACAACCTGCCGGGCGACCTGCATCAATGGACCGTGGGCGCAGGGGCCAATATCCAGAGCCGCAACTACAACACCAACTTCGGCGGCACCGGCGGCGTGGGCGATATCGAGCAGGCCGGCTATGCCATCTGGAATGCGCGGCTGGCCTACCAGATCAACCGCAACTTCAGCGTTGCGCTCAATGGCAACAACCTGTTCGACAAGAAATACTACTCGTCCATTGGCTGGTTGAATGCCAGTAACCAGTTCGGGGAACCGCGCAACTACACCGTGACCTTGAGGGCTGACTTCTGAACCTGAAGTAATCGGTCCAGGCCCGGCTTCTTCGCGGCTAAAGCCGCTCCCACAGGGTAATCACAGCCTTCAAATGTGTGGGAGCGGGTTCACCCGCGAAGAGGCCGGCACTGGCAACCAGAAAAACTCAGGTGCCACTCCCCCACCCGCCCCCCAGCGCCACCATCAACCCGATCCGCGCCTCCAGCTGCCGGGTCTGCAGCTCCTGCAACTTCTGTTTCTCCTGCAACGCATCGATCTGCGCCGTCAGCACATCCAGCAAGCTCACCGCCCCTTGCCGGTAACTCTCAAGGGCAATCTGCTCCGCTCTCCCCGCCGCCTGCGCCGCCTGCCCCACATCACCCGCTTGCTGCGCCAGTTCACGCACCTGCGCCAGGTTGTCCTCGACCTCGCGCACGGCCAGCAGCACCTTGCCATGGTACTCCGCCGCCGCCGCCTCGAGCTCGGCCCTGGCCCGGCGCTCATCCGCCGAGCGCCGCCCACCGTCGAACAGCGGCAACTGCAGCACCGGGCCAATCGCCCAGTAGCGGTTGGCCGCCGCCAGCAGATTGCCGGCGCCCTGGGTCTGCCCGCCGAACATCGCGCTCAGGCTGAAGTCCGGATACCAGGCGGCCCGCGCCACGCCGATACTGGCGTTGGCGGCAAACACCCGGCGTTCGGCGGCGGCCACGTCCGGGCGCTGCAACAGCAGCTTGCCGGGCAGGTCGGTCGGCACCGCTGGGGCAGTGACCGGTGCAGGGTCCGGTGCCAAGGCGAAATCGCCGGGCAACGCGCCCACCAGCTCGGCCATTGCATGCTGGGCCAAGCTGCGCTGGGCAACCACGTCGTCCACCGCCGCCTTGGCTTCCGACAACCTGGCCGCCGCCCGGTCCAGGTCCAGCTCGGAGGCGATGTTGCCCCTGTAGCGTTGCTGGATCAGCGCCAGCAGCTGGGCACGGTCGTGAACCGCGCTGTCGAGCAGTTGCCGCTGGGCATCCAGCCCACGGGCACGCACATACAGCAGCGCCAGCTGCCGTTGCAGGCTCAGCCGCGCGCCGGCCAGATCATCCGCCGAAGCCTGCGCCGTGGCATCGCCGGCCGCCACCTGGTTGCGCAGCTTGCCCCACAGGTCGAGGTCGAAATTCAAACTCAACCCAGCGGTGTCGCTGTTGTAGATCGAGGGCTGGGTATCGCCGCGCAAGGGCCGGCGGTCCGACTGGCGCTGGCGCAGCGGCGTGGCACTGGCGCTGGCCTGCGGCCACAGCCCGCCGTGCAGGCCTTGGGCATAGGCCGTCGCCGCGTCGTTGTGCGCGACTGCGGCAGCGAGGTTCGGGTTGGACGCCAACAGCCGCGCCTGCAACGCGTCGAGGCGCTTGTCGGCAAACAGCGTCCACCACTGCGCAGGCAGCCGCACTTTCGCGTCGACGATCCGCCAGTCGCCTACCCGCTCGCCGTAATGGGCCGGCAAGTCCACTGCGGGCGCCTGGTAATGCGGTGCCAGCGAGCAGCCTTGCAGTACCAGGCACAGCGCCAACCCGGCGCGCTTAGACCGAGGGCGCATGGGCACCTCCCGGGGTCACGCTGCGCACCGCGTCGTTGTCGCGCAGGGCGTCGGGCGGGTTGTCCACCACCTGGTCCTTCAGGCCCAGACCGCGGTCGACGGTCAGCGTGCTGCCCAGGTCCTGGGCGATATGGATGCTGCGCAGGTGCACGCGGCTCTGGGGGTCGAGCACCGCCACCTGCGGCCCCTGGGCGCGGAAGATCAGCGCGCTGGAGGGGATGCTTACCGCCGCGGCAGCGCTGCGCACGGTGATGCGGGCGCTGGCGTAGTCGCCTGGCAGCAAGGCGCCGCTGGTGTTCTCCACCGCGTACTGGGCGAGCAGCGTGCCCGAGCCCTGGTCGACCGCGGTCGAGGTGCCCATCAAGGCCGCCATGTAATGCTGGCCGGGGCGCTCCGGCACCGATAGTTGCACCTGCATGCCCGGCAGGATCTGGCTGGCGTAGTTCTGCGGCACCGGCACATAGAGGCGCAGGCGGCGGGTATCGGCGATGTCGAACAGCGAGGTGGCGCCGGCGCTGTCGGCCTTGATCAACTGGCCGATCTGCGCGTGGCGGGCGGTGATGGTGCCGCTGAACGGCGCGCGAATGATCTTGTACGCGGCCAGATCTTCGAGCCGCGCATAGTCGGCTTGCGCCGCCTCGGCATCGGCACTCGCCACGGCAGCCGCAGCGACCTTTTCATCGACCTCCTGGCGCGACACCGAATGGCTGGCGAACAGGTGCTGCCAGCGCGCGGCGGTGCCTTGCGCCAGCGACGCGCTGGCTCGGTGCTGGGCCAGGGTGGCCTTGGCCTGGGCCAGTTGCTGGTCGAGTTCGGGGCTGTCGATCTCCGCCAACGGCTGGCCGGCCTGGACCGGGGTGCCGATGTCGGCCTGCCAGCTTTTCAGGTAACCGCTGACCCGGGCGTTGACCCGGGCCATGTTCCAGGCCTGCAGGTGCGCAGGCAGGCTCAGGGTTTCGCCAGCGGCATTCATCGACGGGGTGAAGGTCACCACGGCCGGGGTCGCCCGGCTTTCAGTCCAGGCCTGCACGGCAGCGGCCTGGTGCCGGCGGGCATACACTCCCAGCGCAACGACCAGGGCCGCCAGGCCCAGGCCGGCGCCCGCCATGAGCATCAGGCGCCGACGATCAGCTACGGAACGGCTAGGCATGCAGGTTTTCTCCAACGACAGCGTGAGGGGTTGAGCGGCGGTGGGCCAGGCTGAACACGACGGGGACGAACAACAAGGTGGCGCAGGTGGCGACGATCAGGCCGCCGATCACCGCACGGCCCAGGGGTGCATTCTGCTCTTGCGACAGGGCCAGCGGCAGCATGCCGATGATCATCGCCAGGGCGGTCATCAGCACCGGCCGGAAACGGGTGAAACCGGCCTCCAGGGCGGCCTTCATGGCATCGCCATGGGCAGCCAGGCGCTCGCGGCAGAAGCTCACCACCAGCACCGAGTTGGCGGTGGCCACGCCCATGCACAGGATCGCCCCGGTGAGCGCCGGCACCGACAGCGTGGTGCCGGTGACGAACAGCATCCAGACGATGCCGGCCAGCGCGGCGGGCAGCGCGGTGATGATCACGAACGGGTCGATCCAGGACTGGAAGTTGACCACGATCAGCAGGTAGATCAGCACTACCGCGCCCAGCAGGCCGAGGCCCAGGCCGTGGAACGCTTCGTGCAGCGCGGTGATCTGGCCATGCAGGCTGACGGTCGCGCCCTTGGGCCGCAGGTGCGCGGTATCGTCGATGACGTGCTGGATATCCGCCGCGATACCGCCCAGGTCACGGCCCTGGACGTTGGCGTACAGGTCCAGGGTCGGGGTGATGTTGTAGTGGCTGACCACGTCGGCGCTGTCGGTGCGCGCCAGGCTGGCGATGCCGCCGAGCACGGTGGTGCGGCCGTTGCTGCCGGTGATCGGCAGCGCCTGCAGCTGGGCGATGCTGCTCATGCGGTATTGCGGCGTTGAGCCGACCACCGAATAGGACACGCCGTTTGCCGGGTTCAGCCAGTAGGTCGGCGCGGTCTGCGAGGTGCCGGCCAGCGAGGCGCCGAGGCTGACGGTGACGTCACGCTCGGTGATGCCCAGTTCGGCGGCACGTTTGCGGTCGACATCGACCTGCAACGACGGGTAGCTTTCCGACTGCTGCAAACGCAGGTCGGCGATGCCGGGGATGTGCTGCAGGCGGCGCATCAGCTCGGCGGCATAGGCGCGGTTGGCCGCGTCATTGGGGCCGGAGACCTTCACGTCCAGCGGCGCCGGCGAGCCGAAGTTGAGGATCTGGCTGCTGATGTCCGCCGGCAGGAAGGCGAAGGTGGTGCCGGGGAAGCTGTCCGGCAGCACCTCGCGCAGGCGCTTCACGTAATCGGCGGTCGGGCCGTGGCCGGGCTTGAGCGAGACCTGGATGTCGCCATCCTGCGGGCCGACCGTGCCGCTGGTGTTGTAGGCCATGTCGATGCCACTGATGGGCAGGCCGATGTTGTCGATGATCGACGCCACTTCATCGGCCGGCAGCACTTCGCGGATACGGCTTTCGATGCGGTCGAAGGCCGCTGCGCTTTCCTCGATGCGCGTGCCCAGCGGCAGGCGCACATGCAGGGCCATGGCCCCGGCGTCGGTCTCGGGAAAGAAGTCTTCGCCCAGGGTCGGCAGCAGCGCGAAGCTGGCCAGCACGCAGGCGAGAAAGCCCGCCAGGAAGCGCTTGCGGTTGGCCAGGGCCAGTTCCAGCAGGCCCTGGTAAGCGTCGCGCAGCCGCGAGAAACCGGCCTCGAAACCGGCCTGCAGGCGCACCAGCGGGTTGGTCGACTTGTCGCCTTCGTGGTGGTTGAGGTAGGCGTCCTCCGGGTGCCGCCCCTCGCCCTGCTCCACCCGGTGCGGCTTGAGCAGGAACATGGCCAGGGTCGGCACCAGAGTACGCGACAGAATAAAAGAGCTCCCCATGGCGAACATCACTGCCAACGCCATGGGCCGGAACAGGTATCCGGCGATGCCCTGGAGCATGAACATCGGAACAAATACAACGCAGATGCACAACAGCGCCACGAACGCGGGGCCGACGATCTGCCTGGCGCCATCGAGGATCGCCGTTCTGACCGTCTTGCCTTGTTCGAGGTGCCAGTTGATGTTTTCGATGGTCACCGTCGCGTCGTCGACCAGGATGCCCACGGCCAGCGCCAGGCCGCCAAGGGTCATCACGTTGAGGGTCTGCCCGCTGACCGCCAGCAAGGCGATCGCCGACAGCACCGCCAGCGGGATCGAGGCGGCGATGATCAGTGTCGAGCGCCAGCTGCCGAGGAACAGCAGGATCATGGCGCTGGTCAGCAAGGCCGCGATGATGCCTTCGCGGGCGACGCTGCCGACGGATTCCTTGACCACCGTCGAGGCGTCGCCGAGCAGCGAGGTCTTGAGCTCTGGTGGCAGGGTCTCGTCGATGCGCGGTAGCATGCTGCGGATGCCGTCGACGATCGACAGGGTCGAATTGTTGCCGTTCTTCAGTGCCGGCATCAGCACCGCGCGGCGGCCATCGACGCGCACGATGTTGGTCTGTGGCGGCGCACCGTCACGCACATGGGCCACCTGGCCCATGGTGATCTGCGCGCCGTCGACGACCTTGACCGGCAGGTCGTTGAGTTCATCGATGGCGCTGGGGCTGTTGTTCAGCAGCACGGTGAACTCGTTGTGGCCGATCTTCGCCGTGCCCACCGGGATGATCTGGTTCTGCGCGGCCAGCGCACTGGCCACGTCCTGGGCCGACAGGCCCTTGGCGGCCAGGGCCTGGGGGTCTAGGTCGAGGGTGATCTGGCGCTGCTTGCCGCCCATGGGGGTCGGCATCGACAGGCCGGGCACCGAGGTCAGCGGCAGGCGGATGCTGTTCTGCACCAGGTCGCGGATACGCGCCTCGGACAGCGTCGGGCTGGAAAACGCCATTTGCAGGATCGGCACGGTGGAGGCGCTGTAGTTGAGGATCAGCGGCGGCGTGATGCCGGCCGGCATCTGCTTGAGCACGGTCTGCGAAACGGCGGTGACCTGGGCGTTGGCAGTGCGGATATCGACGCTGGGCTGGAAGAAGATCTTGACGATGCCCATGCCCGGCAAGGATTGCGACTCGATGTGTTCGATGTCGTTGACCGTGGTGCTCAAGGCCCGTTCGTAGGTGTAGACGACCCGACCCGACATGGCATCCGGCGCCAGCCCTGTGTATTGCCAGACCACGGCAATGACCGGTATGCCGATATCGGGGAAAACATCACTTGGCGTGCGCAAGGCCGCCAATGGACCGACGATGCAAATCACGATCGCCAGCACCAGGAACGTGTAGGGTTTGTGCAGTGCCGTTTTGACCAGCGCGAGCATGTTGTGCCCCTGAAAGTTGAACGGGGCGCAGTCTTCCATGGACTTTCCAAGCTGTCGGTTAAACCTCCATTAAAGTAAATTAAGGGAAGCTGCGGGGCGTATTCATTTGCAGCGAAGGGGGTTGCTGGCCATCCTTTACGAATCATTCGCAGCTACTGTCAGAGGGTCGTTCATGGGCATCAGGAAAGGTACTAAATGGGCACTGTTGCTACCCGTGCTGGGGGCATTGGGGGCACTTGGCGGCTGTGCCGGGCCCATGCCGAAAGCCAGCCCGGACGAGGCCTGGGTGAGTTTGCGCGAAGAGCCGACGAGCACGCTGATGGCCGAGACCCTGGATGGCAAGCGGCTGGAGGACGGGCGCTATTTCGAGGTGCCGAAGGGGCAGCATACGCTGGGGGCGACACTGTTCGTGGAGGGTGACGGGGACAGTAATGGCAGTACTTGCCGGGTCGATGTGACCTATAAGGACTTCAAGGTCGGCACGCGCTATACCTTGGTGGAAAGTAGCCTTGGCCAGGCATATACGCTGACACTTTACAACAGTGCGGACAAACCGATTGCGCACTCTTCCGACACAGATTGCATGCCGGGGTAAGTTATAAACCCATAACTTCCCGCACCGTTAATTTGCAATGATCAAAGACCAGGGGGTGCCCCTGTAGGAGCGGCCTTGTGTCGCGAAAGGGCTGCGAAGCAGCCCCACGATTTCAGCCTCCCCTCCAAGATTGCCGGGGCTGCTTCGCAGCCCTTTCGCGACACAAGGCCGCTCCTACAATGGGCCGTGCATGCCTGATGCAGCAAGTCAGCCTCAGTCCAGCACCGGCTTGAGCAACGCCTGCGCTTCGTACAACGTCGCCAGGTAACGCAGGCGCAGTTCGTCGACGCTCAACCGCGACGCATGGGTGGTGATGGTCAGGGTCGCCTTCAACTGGCCGCTGCGGTCGAGCAGCGGCACACCCAGTACACGCATGCCGATCTCGTATTCCTGATCGACGATGCAGAAGCCCTGGGCCCTCACCCGCTGCAATTCTTCCTCCAGCAGCACCCTGTCGGTCTGCGTGTAAGGCGTCAGCCCGCGCAGCGGATTGCGCGCCAGGTACGCCTCGCGCGCGCCCTCCTCCAGCCACGCCAGCCAGAGCCGCCCACTCGCCGTGCAATACATCGGCACCCGCGACCCCGGCCGGATCGACAGCGACGTGACATGGCTGTAGCGGCTGCGCACCAGGTGAATGATCTCGTCGCCATCGCGGGTGCCCACCGACACATGCTCCTGGGTCTGGCGCGCCACCTGCTCGACGATCGGCCGCAACATGCGCGGCAGTTGCGCCGAATCCACATAGGCCTGACCGATGCGCAGGGCCTTGGGCGTCAGCCAGTACTGGCGGTTGTCGGTGTCGGCAAAGCCTTCGTGCACCAAGGTCAGCAGGAAGCGCCGCGCGGCGCTGGGCGTCAGGCCCGACAGCCTGGCCGCCTGGGGCACGCTCAGGCGCGGCTGCTCGGCGTTGAACAACTGCATCAGCGCCAGGCCCTTCTGCAGGCCGGCAATCAGGTCTCGCGGATGGATCTCAGGCTGGGTCATGGTGTGGGCTCGCAAAACGGCATTTAATGCGATAAACGGCATATGGTTGCGATTATCGCATCAAAGCCTCGATAAGCGCATTGTTCCCTACGCCTTCTCATTCCAAGCTGGCCTCCACAACAACAAGCAAGAACGGAGGTCAGCATGATCCGAGGCTCAACTGAACTGGTCGCCATCGTCGGTTCCCCCATCGCCCAGGTGAAGTCACCTGAAAACTTCAATACCTGGTTCGCCAACCATGGCCACGACCTGGCGATGCTGCCCATCGACCTGCAGGCCATGGCACTGGGCACCTTCACCGACACCCTGCGCGGCTGGCACAACCTGCGCGGCTGCGTGGTCACGGTGCCCTACAAGCAGGCCTTGGCCTCGCAGCTGGACGGGCTCAGCGAGCGGGCAGCGGCCTTGGGCTCGGTCAACGTGATCCGTCGCCAGGGTGATGGCCGCCTGCTGGGCGACAACGTCGATGGCGCGGGGTTTCTCGGCGCCGCACAGCAGCATGGCTTCCAGGCAGCGGGCAACAGCGCGCTGGTGGTGGGCTGTGGCGGGGTCGGCAGCGCTATCGCCTATGCGCTGGCAGAAGCGGGCCTGGCTCAGATCACCTTGAGCGACCCCAGCGTCGCCCGCGTCGGCGCCCTTGGCGAAGTACTGGGCAATCGATTCCCCGAGCTGGAAATCGCGACCCGATATTCATCGCTGGAAGACTTCGACCTGGTGGTCAATGCCTCGCCCGTGGGTATGGGCAACAGTACCGAGCTGCCATTGCCAGCAGCGTTGCTGGAAACCTTGCGCCCGACCACGCTGGTGGCCGATGTGGTCACTTCGCCGGAAGTCACCCCGCTGCTGGAAAAGGCCCGCGAGCGCGGCTGCCCGATCCAGACCGGCGCGCAGATGGCGTTCGCCCAACTGGGTCACCTCGGCGCCTTCATGGGCGTCACGCCACTGGAGATCTGAGGCCATGGGCGCATTCGAACAGCCACAACAGCATTACGACCTGATCGTCCTCGGCAGCGGCGCCGGCGGCTTTGCCGCAGCGGCCACGGCGGCCTGCCGTGGGCTGAAGGTGCTGGTCGTGGAAAAGGCCGAGACCTTCGGCGGTACCTCGGCGATCTCTGGCGGCGCGGTCTGGCTGTACGGCACCGACCAGGCCCGTGCCGCGGGTGCCAAGGACTCCCCCGAAGCCATGCGCAGCTACCTGAAGGCGGTGATCGGCGCCGGTTGCGACTCGGCCCTGGTGGACGCCTTCATCGAACAGGGTCACCAGGCGCTGCGCTGGCTCGAACAGCACACCGAACTGCGCTATGGCCTGCGCCCGCACTCGCCGGACTACTACCCCGAACAACCCGGCGCCACCGAGTTCGGCCGGGCGCTGGAGATGGTCGAGTACGATGGGCGTCGCCTGGGTGCGCGCTTCAAGGACCTGACGATGCCGCCGCCGGGCATGCTGCTGTTCGGTGGCATGATGGTCAACCGTGTGGACATCCAGCACTTCCTCAACCTGCGCCGCTCGCCGGCCTCGCTGTGGCATTGCCTGAAGCTGATGGCGCGCTACGCCCTGGACCGCCTGCGCCACCCGCGCGGCACGCGCCTGACCACCGGCAACGCGCTGATCGCCCGCCTGGCCTGCAGCGCCTTTGCCCATGGCACCGAGCTGTGGTTGCGCAGCGAGGCGCAGGAGTTGCTCGTCGAAGATGGCAGGGTCACAGGCGTGCTCATCCAGCGTGAGGGCCGGCTTGAGCGGATACAGGCGCGCGGGGGCGTGGTCTGTGCCATGGGGGGCTTCGCCGCCGGGGCACTGGCCGCCGCTTACCGTCCCAGCAGCGACGCGCCACACTTGAGCATGTCACCTGCCAGTAACGATGGTGCGGCCCTACGCCTCGGCGAAGCCGTGGCGGCAGCCCAGGGTGAAGGCCTGGCGGCCAACTTCTTCTGGGCGCCGGTGTCGCAAGTGCGCCATGCAGATGGCCGAGTCGAACGCTTCCCGCACCTGGTCACCGACCGCGCCAAACCCGGCGTGATCGCCATTGCCCCGAACGGGCGGCGCTTCGTCAACGAGTCCAACTCCTACCACCACTTCGTGCAGACCATGTTCGCCCAGGGCATCGGCGAATGCTGGCTGCTCTGCGATGCCGAGGCCATGAACCGCTACGGCCTGGGCCTGGCCCGGCCGAAGCCGGTGGACAACTCGGCGCTGATCGATGCGGGCTACCTGCACCGGGCCGACAGCATAGCGGCCCTGGCCCAGGCCATCGGCGTCGACCCGAACGCCCTGCAACAGACCCAGGCACGCTTCAACGCCGATGCCCGCGACGGCCTGGACCGCGAGTTCGGCAAAGGAGGCAACAGCTACAACCGCTACATGGGCGACCCGCAGCACCAGCCCAACCCGTGCCTCGCCCCGCTGGCCCAGGCGCCGTTCTACGCCATCCGCCTGCACACCGGCGACCTCGGCTCGGCACGCGGCCTGGTCACCAACGCCCGCGCCAACGTGCTGGACCGCAGCGGCGCCGCGATCCCTGGGCTGTATGCCGTGGGCAACGACATGAACTCGCTGATGAACGGCACCTACCCCGGCCCCGGCATCACCCTGGGCCCCGCCCTCACCTTCGGCTGGCTCGCCGCCAGCCATATCGCCACTGGCCTGCAAACGGAGAACCGCGCATGTACTACGAACTGCGAACCTACACCCTCGACCCGCTGAAGATGGCCGACTGGCTGGCGCTGTACCAGAGCCATGCCCTGGAGGTGCAAAGCGAGCACCTGGGCAACCTGGTGGGCTTTTTCACCCAGGAAATCGGCGAGGTCAACCAGGTGGTACACCTGTGGGCCTACGCCAGCCTCGACGACCGCATGCAGCGCCGCGCGGCGATGGCGGCCGACCCGCGCTGGACGGCGTTTTCGCGGCGTAACCGCGAGCTCGGCGCGGTGCTGCAACTGCACTCGCGGCTGCTGCGCCCCACGGCCTTCTCCCCCCTGCAATAAATCAGTGTGGGAGCGGGTTTACCCGCGAAGAATCCAACTGGGCATATGGCACCGGCTTTGCCGGTGTTCGCGGGTGAACCCGCTCCCACAGGGGCCGCGTCAGTTTTGAAAGGAGTGCACCATGCAACCACTCGAATGTGATGTCCTGGTGATCGGCTCAGGCGCCTCGGGCCTGGCGACCGCCGTGACCGCCGCGCATCACGGCCTGAAAGTGATCGTCGCGGAAAAGGCCGGGCAACTTGGCGGGACCAGTGCCTGGTCGGGGGGCTGGCTGTGGATCCCGCGCAACCCGCTGGCCATCGCCGAAGGCCGGGTGGAAGCCGACGATGCGCCGGAACGCTACCTGCGCGCCCAGACCCAGGTCGCCGCACTGGACCCGCGCCAGCGTGCGTTCCTGCGCCATGGCCCGGAGATGGTGGCGTTCTTCCAGCAACACACTGCCGTGCAGTTCCAGTCCGGCAGCCACCTGCCGGACATGCGCGAGGGCGATGGCAGCGCACGCGGCGGCCGTTCGCTGTGCGCACTGCCGTTCGACGGACGCAGGCTCGGCCCTTGGCTCCACAGGCTGCGTCCGCCGCTGGACATCGTCAGCCTGGGCGGCATGGGTATCGCCGGGGGCGCCGACATGGCGGCCTTCTTCAATGCCCGCCGCTCGCCCAAGGCCGCCCTGCACGTCGGCAAACGCCTGCTGCGCCATGGCCGCGACCTGCTGTTGCAGCGCCGCGGCCTGCAACTGGTCAACGGCAACGCCCTGGTCGCCCGCCTGCTGCGCAGCGCCCTGGACCTCGACGTGACGTTTTTCACCGACCTGCCGGCCACCGCCCTGCTCGGCGCCGGGCGCATCGCCGGTGCGCAGTTCGCCAACGGCCAGCGAATCCACGCGCGGCGCGGCGTGGTGCTGGCCTGCGGTGGCTTCGCCCATGACCGTCAGCGCATCGCAGAACTGATACCCCATGCGCCCGATGGCTCTGGGCATCATTCTGCCGCGCCGGCGGAAAACAACGGCGACGGCCTGCGCCTGGGTGAGCAGGCCGGCGGCCATATCGGTGCGCAGCTGGCGCATGCCGGGGCCTGGGCACCGGTCTCGCAAGTGCCACGCGCCGACGGCAGCATCGGCCATTTCCCGCACCTGATCGACCGCGCCAAACCCGGCTTCATCGCCGTGCGGCGCGATGGAAAGCGCTTCGTCAACGAGGCCGACTGCTACCACGACTTCATGAACGCGCTGTTCGCCGCCACGCCCACGGGCGAGCCGCACGAAGCCTGGCTGGTCTGCGACCACACCGCGCAGCGCCGTTACGGCATCGGCTGGGCGAAACCCTTCCCATTCCCCACCGGCTTCTATCAGCGGCGCGGCTACCTGTTCAGTGCACGCACCCTGGAGCAACTGGCGCAGCGCTGCGGCATCGACCCGCTGCAGCTGCAGCGCACCGTCGCCGGCTTCAACCAGCAGGCGGCCATGGGCCAGGACCCGCTATTCCAGCGCGGCGCATCGGCCTACAACCGGGCCCAGGGCGACCCGCTGCAGGCCCCCAATCCTTCGCTGCGCCCGCTGCTCAAAGGCCCCTTCCACGCGGTTAAACTACTGCCGGGCAGCCTGGGCACCTTCGCCGGCCTGCACACCGATGCCTCGGCCCGCGTGCTCGATCACGCCGGGCAGCCGATACCCGGCCTGTTCGCCGTCGGCAACGACATGCACAGCATCATGGGCGGGCACTATCCTAGTGGAGGCATCACCCTGGGGCCGGGCATGACCTTCGGCTACCTGGCCGGCAAGGCGCTGGCCGGCCAATAGCAGGTGACTTACGTTCGATAACCGAACATTTGCCAAACCTTTGAATTGACGGTCGTCGATTCACTGCCCACCATGCACCGGCCTTGCGTGTATGCCCTGCCTGGGGCCAGGTCACGTTCGAGAAACCGCCGTTCATTACAATTTCAAGAAACGACCAGGATATGAACCACTCCAAGCTCAACACCGCCGTCCCGCGGCTGCCCTCGGGCGGCATCGGCGACAAGATCCGCGGCGCCTTCGCCGTCGGCAAGACCCGCTGGGGCATGCTCGCCCTGGTGTTCTTCGCCACCACCCTGAACTACATCGACCGTGCCGCACTCGGCATCATGCAACCGGTGCTGGCAGAGGCCATGCACTGGACGTCGATGGACTACGCCAACATCAATTTCTGGTTCCAGGTCGGCTACGCCGTCGGCTTCCTGCTGCAGGGCCGGCTGATCGACAGGATCGGCGTCAAGCGCGCCTTCTTCATCGCCGTCCTGCTCTGGAGCCTGGCCACCGGTGCCCACGGCCTGGCCACCTCGGCCGCCGGCTTCATGGTCTGCCGCTTCATCCTCGGCCTGACCGAGGCGGCCAACTACCCGGCCTGCGTGAAGACCGTGCGCCTGTGGTTCCCAGCCGGTGAACGCGCGATCGCCAACGGCCTGTTCAATGCCGGCACCAATGTCGGCGCCATGCTCACCCCGGCGCTGCTGCCGCTGATCCTCGCCGCCTGGGGCTGGCAGGCCGCGTTCATCGCCATGGGCTGCCTGGGCCTGGTGTGGCTGGTGTTCTGGGCCCTGAAGTATTTCAACCCGGAGGATCATCCCTCGGTCCGCCAGAGCGAACTGGACTACATCCAGCAGGAAGCCGAACCGGAAGTGGCGCGCCTGCCGTTCAGCCGCATCCTCGGCATGCGCGGCACCTGGGCCTTCACCGTGGCCTTCGCGATCACCGCCCCGGTGTTCTGGTTCTACCTGTACTGGCTGCCGCCGTTTCTCAACCAGCAGTACAACCTGGGCATCAGCGTGACCCAGATGGGCATTCCGCTGATGCTGATCTGGCTGACCGCCGACTTCGGCAGCATCGGTGGCGGCATCCTCTCGTCGTGGCTGATCGGCCGTGGCATGCGCGCCACCACCGCGCGCCTGGTGTCGATGCTGATCTTCGCCTGCACCATGGTCAGCGTCATCTTCGCCGCCCACGCCAGCGGCCTGTGGGTCGCGGTGCTGGCCATCGCCGTGGCGGTCGGCGCACACCAGGCCTGGACCGCGAACATCTGGGCGCTGGTGATGGACTACACGCCCAAGCACCTGATCAGCACCGTGTTCGGCTTCGCCAGCATGTGCGCGGCGGTGGGCGGCATGTTCATGACGCAGATCGTCGGCAGCGTGCTGACCGCGACCAACAATAATTACGCCGTGCTGTTCACCATGATTCCGGCCATGTACTTCCTGGCGCTGATTTGGTTGTACTTCATGGCACCGCGCAAGCTTGAAGAATAGTAAGCGCGCATTTCACCCTTTACCTCGATGGGGCCCTTGGACGGGCCCTTTTTTTCGCCTGTTTTCCCAGGGGCGCAAGGCTTGAAATACCACTGCGTCTACTTTTCCTACAACCATTTGGGAATCGTGCAACTCCCCCATGAATTGATTCCTCGCTAGTGTCAGGCGCGAGCACCGACGACTCCGCACGGAGGCAGATCGTCTGCTCACGCCGCCACTCGCAAGGAGCCATTCATGGGTATCAGCAAAGCCATCAGCATCGCCATGCAGGAAGAAATCCCCAACCCGTATGGCACCTGCAATGCCTGCGAACGTTCCGGGCTGCCCATCCTGCTGTTGCGTGAAGCCTATGCCCCGCACCCTCAGGATACGAAAACCTACCTCGTCGCCCGCGACAGCGAAATCACCTACACGCCGCTGCGCATGAATCAACTGCGCGTCCTGCGCCAGGGTTATGTCTACGTGCTGCTCGACCAGGAAATCTGGCACGCCTATCAGGTCACGCCCGAAGGTGCCCTGCGCCGCTTCCCGGTGTCACAGATGCCGCTGGCACCCGGATGGCCGCTGAACAAACACTGCGAAACCAAGGACCACGATGTCCTCGCTTCCTTCATCAACATCGATACCCAGCTGTTCAGCAAGGCCTGGATCGCCTTCGCCAATGACCCTTGGCCGCGTGACGTGCTGGACAATTACCGGGACAGCATTGTCAGAGGAGAACCGCAATACCTCGACCGTTTTGTCGAACTCGACCTGAACACCGCTCGCAACGACCCGGCCAGTGTCGGCATCGCCATGACCGATGCCGAGCTGGGCCTGGGTGAAGTGCTCGAATACGCCACCTACTCCACTGGCAAGTTCACCAGCTGCCATGGCTACTATCAGCGCATGCATCGGTTGTTTGCCACCCATACCCATGTACGCACCACCATCCAGAAAGAGCAGCTTCCAAACGGCGTGCTGGCCCTGACCGTACCCGACCCGGTCGGCCTGGTCATGGAGGCCAATGCCCAGCGCACCAGCTGGTTCCGCGACATGCAGGGATGGCGCGCCGAGCCCCAGCGTCACTTCGAATTGTTCACCTCACAGGCCTTGCTGGGAATTCGCGAACTGAACGATGCCAGGGCAGCGGTAAAAGCCGTGGAAGAGACCGAGCAGCAGGCCAGGCACGTCGACAAGTGGAATGACAGCCCGATCAGCGCCAAGGTCTACCTGCCGCCGATAGACATCGAAGCCCAAGCCCCCCGTGCCATCAAAAACAAGCAAGAGGAGGCACGGGAGCGCCTGGAAGAGCGTTATGACGAGGGTGCCCGCGCAGCGTTTCAAGCGGCTTATGACCGCGAACTGAAATACTGGCAGTCGATGGTCGATAAGGTCGGTGCGCTGTATACCCACTTTTACGCCCAGCGGGCGTTTCAGCGTATTGGCCACCTTGACTACAGCGCCACCAGTCGCCTGTCCGCCGAATATTTCATATCCATGATGTCGGCCTGCCTCGCGGGCGGCCCCACCGAATTGCCGGCCCATGAAGACGCAGCGCTCGGGGCTACCCAGAAGCTCTGGCAGCAATTGCTCGAGGCCCCCGACAGCCTGCTGTACCAGGCGCTGATGGCCAGGCATGAGGACCTGATGCCACAGATCGTGCACGGCCTCACCGGCGATGATCTCAACAAGCTGCATGATTCGATCAAGGGGATCATCGCCAGTCCGGAAGGCGAAAGGATGATGATCCAACCGCTGCAGGACGCCATCGGCCAGTTACTCGCCGCCACCGCCGGCGCAGGCAACGCCCTCGGCCAGCACATTTCCAGGCAGGCCAGGGCACTGATCGGCCATGTGCATATCGCCTCGCTCCTGCTCTTCGCCGGGCAACCGGTCACCCAGATCAGGCTCTCGCTCACCTTGGGTGAGTACATGAGCCTGCTCAACGAACCGTTGCAGCAACGTACCAATGTCTACCTCAGCAAGCTCGACGAGCAGTTCCGCAAGCCGGCTGCACGCAAGGTCAGGGCCATGGTCCTCAGTGGGGCGATTCATATCGCGGCGCCAGGCAATCGCAACCGGATGATCGACGTGATGATCTGGACGCTGGACAGTGCCGAGAACCTGCATGCGCGCCTGGAGCAGCTGCGCGCTACTGCAGCCGGGGGTGTTGGTGACATGCTGCGCAGCGCCAGCATCGGCGCGGATATCTTGCGAACCAGTGCAGGGTTCGCTGCCGACAGTTTCAAGATCAGCGCAGCGTCAGCACGGACGCTGGCCAGTGAGGCGTTTCGTGGCCTGCACAGTCCAAATGCAGGGGTGCATGGGTCGAAGCTGCTGCTGGCCTTGGGGAGTCTCTGGCTCAATCAGGATAGCTTGGCGCGCAACTACGAGACTTCTCTCAAAGTCGCTAATCAGGATCCTGAAGTGTGGGCTGCCATAGGATCGTCCTCGCTGAGTGCACTCGGCGCCGGTATTGAAAGTGCGGGATTGGCCGCTCAGTTTTTACGGCCCCCGACAGGACTGTCTAGCGTAACTGCAACCGCGTCATTAGGACCAAAATTCGCAAAATATGGAGGCGTAATAGCGTCCCTAGCATTTGCGATGGATGCCAAGCAATACCTAAACGCCGGGCAGCGGTCTTCACAACAAGGAGACTCAAAATCTGCGTCCGCTTATAATTTTGCCAGCGTACTGAGCTTCTTGACCTTCGGGTTCGCAGGATATGCTGCATTTTTCACTGGCGCTTTTCTGGGATCACTGGGGATTGCTATCGGACTGGGCTTATTAGCATACGGTTTCGCTACCTTGGCGAAAAAAATGGAGTCAACTCTCCTTGAGTTATGGGCTCGCCAAAGCAGATGGGGCCTTCCTGTCGACCGCCGTCATTGGATTACGGAAGATCACATCGACGCAGCGATTGGAGCACTAAATGCAGCAGCCATAGGCGTTAACGCCAGCGCAAAAATAAATATTAAACTTCAGAATTCAAATATTATTCGAGCCACATCACCCATTGGCTCAATCATCCACACCGGCGCAGAAGTCCCTTCTGGCTTCACGCTAGACTACAACATCGTGCTACCTGGCTTCGATCCCAAACGTTCGCGATACAAATGGACATTGATAGTTTTCACCCCTTCCTCGAATGGCCACGGCCCAGTCACTTTAATTTCAGCGAGCAATTCCGACTCCGCCTCACCACTTATCGTTAACGCAAAAACAAATGCCATTTTGCAGAGGGATGTACACGAGCCTCCAACTGTAAAATCACACGACGACGCCCTTAAAATTAACGGTTCTATTCCTTTATTCGACGACCATGAGATCAGTGCCATCGAGCTAACGCTTATTTATTGGCCAGACGCCGATGACGAGATCGGATACGCGCAGCTCACCACCCGTGAAGACAAGTTAAGATATGCGAGGAAGCCATGAGCTCGCCACTATTGAATCCACCCTGCGCGGGTTGGAGGGAAGATTTGCCGCACCCACTCACGCCCCCTCTGATTGCAACAAGTCTTGGCAAACAAAACCCCAACCATCAAGACGACATATACCTGGAAGTCCCGCGAAGCCAATTGCGAGCACGTGGCATAATGTCATTCATTTCATTAATTACAGGAGCCGCGACCTTGTGGACGCCATGGCTGATTATTGAGAGCATTAGAATCGGCATGCCATGGTTCACTTTGGTGGGCACAGGCATATTACTGGTAGGGGTCCTTATAACGGCCTCTTGCTTCCGTATCGATACAGCCTCGCCTAGGGACGAACCGATACGATTCAACCGCGCCCGACAAAAAATTTATGCTTATAATTTTCAGAGCCAGTGGTGGAACCCATTTGGGAATTGGCGAATCGTCCCGGTGTCTTACGACTGGAGCCAAGTCCGCGCCGAACGCTGGTGGCAGCATGCCGGGTCCATATTTAAATGGGGCGTCATGCTTTCAATCGTAAAACCCGGCACAAACAATGTACTCGATCGTTTCAACCTGACGTTCATGGGCGCCGACGAACACGCCTGGGCCTATGTCTGCACTTACATGCAAGAGGGCCCCTGCGCACTACCACCACCCGGCCCACCGAAAGACCACAACGACGTCCTCTGGTGTGAATTCGCCCTGCGCCTTGCGCCCAAGGTGGAGTGGCCGGCCGACATGGATCAGGAGTCAAAGACAGCGCCATAGCACTTCCATACATCCACAAGCACGGGAATGCCTACATGGGCTCGTTGATTCAGCAACATATTGTGGAAGCGAGTTCACCGGGGGGCCGAACCAGCGCGAAGCAGGCAACAGGGTGCATGGCACCGGCTTCGCCGGTGTTCGCAGGGCGAGCCCGCTCCCACAAAGTACATTTTCAGCCCACCGCTTCGAGCACCGCCCGGGCTTTTTCCAGCGCCATCCGCGCCCGCTGCTCACCGCTGATGCCCTGCTCCATCAACTGCCGCGTGGGGATCTCCAGGCTCAGCGGCACCGTTGCCGGTAACCCTCCCAACAAGCCCACTAGGTCGGCATCCCCCTCCCCCGGGAAGCGCCGCTCGTTGCGCGCCTGGCGCAGGATCTCGTCCATATCACTCGGCACCGGCCCGGCGACATCGCACAGCTGGGCATAGCGCATGCGTTGCGCCGGCCATTGCGCCAGGTCGTCCAGCGACGAGCGCGAGCGGTTGAAATGGAAGGCATCCACCAGCACGCAACCGTTCGCGCGGTCGGCGTTGGTCACCACCCGCATGGCCTGGCGCAGGTCGCGCACGTCGGTCCAGGGCATGAACTCCAGGTGCGGGTGAATGCCGTAGCCGGCGGCCAGGTCACACAGTTCGGCGAAACGCTCGGTGAGGCGCGCCTCGATCGGGTCGTTGCCGGCTACCAGCAGCTCGGTGCCGCCCAGCTCGGCACCGATCGCGAGGATGGGCTCGAAATCGGCTACGTTGGTGTCCGGTTTCAGGCGCAGGATTTCCAGGTCCAGTACCTGGATACCGGTGTCGCGCAGGCGTGCCTGGGTCTGGCGGCGCAGGCTGGGGTCGGCTACCAGTGGGAAGTGCTGTTCCTGCTCGGTGGCGGGTACCAGGCGCAGGCCGACGTGGCTGTAGCCGGCGCGAGCTGCGGCTTCCACCATCTCGGGTGGGGAAAGTTCGAGGACGGTGAGTGCAGCCAGGGAAAAGATTCGTTCAGTCATGTCGTTGTCCAGGGCGAGTGGAGTCAGGCGATGGGCTCGGGCGCACAGGCCCGGCCGCTTTCGGCGGCCTGGCGGATCGCTTCGATCAGGGCCAGGGTGCGGCCGCCGTCGGCGGCGTCGATCAGTGGCGCTTCTTCACCGCGGACAACGCGGATGAAGTGCTGCAACTGCAAGGTCAGGGCCTCGCCTGCCGCTATGGTTTCGTCGTTCTGCAGCAACGGCGTGTGCCAGCCGGAGCCGGGCTGTTCGTAGTGCCAGCGCTTGAGTTGGGGGATGCTCAACGCGCCCTGGGTGCCGGCCAGCAGGTAGCACGGCTGGCCGTCCTGGCGCGGGTAGACCGGGCTTTCGCCGGAATCCAGCTCCCAGCTCCAGGGCGCCGCCACCGCGTCGGAGCCGGTCAGGCTGCCGAGGGCGCCGTTGGCGAATTGCAGCAGCACCGCCGCGCTGTCTTCGTTGGCGAAGCCGCGCACGTCGTTGCGGGTGAAGGCCTGCACCTGCACCACCTCGCCGCACAGGTGACGCAGCAGGTCGAGGTCGTGAATCAGGTTGGTCAGCAGGAAGCCCGCACCCGGTTCGCGACGCCAGGGCGTCTCGAAGTAGCTGTCGGGCTTCTGCAACTGCCACAGCGCGGTGACGTTGATCAGCCGGCCGAGCTTGCCTTCGCTGATCACCTGGTGCGCCTTGGCGATCAGCGGGTTGTGCCGCCGGTGGTGGCCGACCAGCACCGGCACGCCGCGACGGCGCGAGGCGTCGACCAAGGCGCGGACTTCATCCAGGTGCACCCCCACCGGTTTTTCCACCAGCACCGGCACGCCGGCCTCGACACAATCCAGCGCCGTGGCGACGTGCAGGTTGTTGGGGTTGGCGACGATCACCGCATCCGGCCGGGCCTGTTCGAGCATCTGTCGGTGATCGGCGAAACAGGCCACGCCGCATTCGGCGGCAAACGCCTCGGCCTGGGGGCCTGGGTCGGCCACGGCGCACAGTTGCGCCTGGGCCAGACGACGCAGGTGCTGATAATGCTGGCGGCCCATGATACCGGCGCCGATCAGGGCGATTCGCAGGGGTGAGTTCAACGCGCTGTCCTCTTGTCATTGTTGTTGGCGCGATTATGGAAACAAATTCCAGAATCGACCTTGAGCAATGTAGAACCAAGTTCAGCTTTTCAGAACACCTCTGGCAACAGACTGTGCGTTTATCGCCCGCAAATGCGCATCAGGCGAACAGTTCGCTGGCCAGGCTGGCTGCCGACAGCTCCTGCGCCGCCGCCAGCAACAGCGGCGCCAGCTCATCCAGGCGGGTTTGCGCCAGGCGGGCGCTGGGCCCGGCGATGCTCAGCACGCCAATCACCTCGTCGCTCTGCGGGCGGCGCACCACGGCCGCCAAGGCCGAGGTGCCGATGGCCGAGGTCTGCTCGACCCAGGCATAGCCGCGCTCGCGGGCGCGTTGCAGGTAGGCGAGCAGTTCATCGGTGGAGCGTGGTGCATTGGGGCCGAACTGCGCGGGGTCGGCGATGCCCTGGCGCAACACCATCTGCAACGCCTGCTCGTCGTCGTGGCTGGCCAGCCAGGCATGCCCGGAGGCGGTGTAGAACAGCGGCGCATCGCGGCCCATGTCCGGGTCGTAGCGCAGCCCGGAGCGGGCACCCTGGGACTTGGCGATCCAGGTCTGGCGGCCGCCGTCGATCACCCCCAGGCGCACCAGTTCGCCGCTGTCCTGGGCCAGGCGGTCGAGGATCGGCTGGATGATGTCGGCGCCACTGCTGGAGAGGTAGCGAAAGCCCAGGGCCACCAGCTTGGCCGACAGCTGGTAGCGACCGTTGTCGCGGTTCTGGCGCACGTAGCCCAGGCGCACCAGCTCGGTGAGCATGCGGTGGGTGGCGCTTTTGGGGATGTCCAGGCGCTCGGCGAGGGTTTGCAGCGGCAGGCCATGTGGTTCGCCGGTGAGGCTTTCCACAAGACTGAAGGCGCGTTCGATCTGACTACCAGCCATGAGATGAGTCCCTGAAAAATTGGCGAATTCTAGAAGATGATTCCATGAGGTCGATAGCTGCCGGATTGTAGCGACACGGAAATGTCCGATTATCGACCACAACTTGGCCGATCAGCTTGCGCGACCGACTGCTCCACCCAAAGAATATGGAATCTTGTTCCAATAATAATGCAGGAGATGCCGCAATGCCCCAACCAACCGATTGCGATGTACTGGTCATCGGCTCCGGTGCGGCCGGGCTGGCCGCAGCCGTCACCGCCGCCTGGCATGGGCAGAAGGTCATCCTGGTGGAAAAGGACGATGTATTCGGCGGCGCCACCGCCTGGTCCGGCGGCTGGGCCTGGGCGCCGCGCAACCCGCTGGCACGGCGCGCCGGTATCCATGAGGACATCGAGCAACCGCGCACCTACCTGCGCCATGAACTGGGCGAGCAGTATGACGCCGAACGGGTCGACGCCTTTCTCGAGGCCTGCCCGCACATGGTCGCGTTCTTCGAAAACCACACCGCCTTGCAGTTCGCCGAGGGCAACGGCATCCCCGACATGCACGGCGACACGCCCGGCGCCGCCCTTGGCGGCCATCAGCTGATCGCCGCCCCCTATGACGCCCGCGCAGTCGGCGCGCTGCTGCCGCGTCTGCGCCGGACGATGCGCGAAACCTCGTTCATGGGCATGCCGATCATGGCCGGCAGCGACCTGGCCGCCTTCCTCGACATGACTCGCTCGCCGCGTGCCCTGCTGCATGTGTGCAAGCGCTTTGGCCGCCACCTCTACCACCTGGCCCGTCATGGCCGGGCGATGCACCTGGTCAACGGCGTGGCGCTGGTGGCGCGGCTGGCGAAATCGGCCGAGGACCTGGGCGTGCAACTGCTGGAGTCGACCCCGGCCAGGCGCCTGCTGATGGAGGACGGCAAGGTGCTGGGGGCCGTGGTCGACGGCGCCCAGGGCATGCGCTCGATCCGCGCCAGGGCCGTGGTGCTGGCGGCGGGTGGTTTCCCCCACGACAGCGCCCGCCGCCAGCAACTCGTCCCACGGCACGCCAGCGAGCTCCTCGCCCTGCCGCCACCCGGCTGTTCGGGCGATGGCTTGAGGCTGGGCGAAGCCGCAGGTGGCGTGGTGGCCACCGACCTCAAATCGCCCGTGGCCTGGGCGCCCGTGTCGAAAGTTGCGCACCGCGACGGCAGCATCGGCCACTTCCCGCACATCATCGAGCGCGGCAAGCCAGGCATCATCGGTGTGCTGGCCGACGGCAAGCGCTTCGTCAACGAGGCGCACGGCTACTACGACTATGTCTCGGCCATGCTCGCGGCGGTCCCGCAAGACCAGCAAGCGTGCTCGTGGCTGATCTGCGACCACCGCTTCCAGCGCCGCTACGGCCTCGGCCATGCGCGCCCGGCGCCGCTGCCGGTGGGGCCGCATGTGCGCAGCGGCTACCTCAAGCGCGCGGCCACCCTCGAACAGCTCGCGGCGCAGTGCGGCATCGACCCGGCCGGGCTCAGCGCCACGGTGGCCGACTTCAATGCCCATGCTCGGCATGGCCAGGACCCGGCTTTCGGCCGCGGCTCGACGCCCTTCAATCGCAAGCAGGGTGACCCTCGACACACTGGGCCCAACCCCTGCGTCGCGCCGCTCGAACAGGCCCCGTTCTACGCGGTGAAGGTGCAGCCCGGCTGCTTCGGCACCTTCGCCGGCCTGCGCACCGACGGCCACGCCCGTGTGCTCGACGCCGCCGGCCAGCCGATCGGCGGCCTGTACGCGGCCGGCACCGACATGGCCAGCGTGTTCGGCGGCTGGTACCCGTCCGGCGGCATCAACCTGGGCCCGGCGCTGACCTTCGGCTATGTCGCCGGGCGGCATATCAGCGGCGTAACGGCATACGAATAGAGGGACAACGCATCCAGGCGTGGACATTGGCCGGGCTTGCGCATAAAACTGGGGCACCACCGACCTTTACCCAAGGAGGACCAGCGCCTTTGAACAAGAACTCCGAGCCGTCGCGCGGCTGGCTGGCCAACAAGTTCCTCGCCGATGGCCAGGAGCCGGACCCGCGTTTCACCCTCGCCAACGAGCGCACCTTCCTGGCCTGGATCCGCACCGCCCTGGCGCTGCTGGCCAGCGGCATCGCCGTGGACATGTTCACCGCCGAGATCTTCAGCGCCGGCACCCGACGCCTGCTGGCGGTGTCGCTGATCTGCCTGGCGCTGCTGCTGAGCCTGCCGGCCTTCGTCCGCTGGCTCAGTGTGGAACGGGCAATGCGCCAGAAGCGCCCGCTGCCGTTCCCGCTGATCGCCCCGGCGCTGTCGATCGGCGTGTCGCTGGTGATGGTGGTGTTCGCCTACGCGGTATTCTTCCATGCCTGAAGCCACCGCCGATGACGGCTTGCAGCCGGAACGCACGCTGCTGGCCTGGCGCCGGACGATCATGGCAATGGTGGTGTGCAGCTGTTTCTTCCTGCGCTGGGTGCCGCACCACCGTTGGCTCGCCGTGGCTCCGGCGGTGCTCTGCCTGCTGGCCGCAGGCCTGGCCTGGCTGCGCCTGAGGCGGCGTTACCTGCGCCATGTAACGGGCCTGCAAGCCGAGACCGTCGCCTCCAGCATCAGCGTCAACCTGTGGCTGGCGCTGTGCGTCACTGCGCTGTGCGCGGTGGAACTCGCGGCTATCCTGGCGTGGTAGCCGAGACCTCTTCGAGCTGCGCCAGCCAGTACCCCACATCCACCTCGTCGATCTGCTCGGGCCGCAGGAAGCGTTGCGCATACTCGCGGTACACGCCGCTGGCCAGGAACAGCTTCAGCAGTTGCCGGTCGACATGCTGGTCGCGGGCCATGAACACCAGGATCTTCACCGACTCGGACAGGGTCTTGGCCGGCTTGTACGGCCGGTCGGCGGCGGTCAGTGCCTCGAAGATGTCGGCAATCGCCATCACCCGCTCGGCAACGCTCAGCTCGCCCATGCGCAGCCGGCGCGGGTAGCCACTGCCGTCCATCTTCTCGTGGTGGTTGCCGGCGATGTCCGGCACCCGCCGCAGCTGGCGCGGGAATGGCAGCGCGGTGAGCATGATCAAGGTCTGGACGATGTGTTCGTTGATCTTGAAGCGCTCTTCATCGTTCAGTGTGCCCCGGCGGATCGCCAGGTTGTACAGCTCGCCGTGGTTGCTGGCGTGGGCCGGCAGGCGCATGTCGAAGCCCCAGGTGTTGCGCGGGTCGTCCTTGGCCACCGGCGGCTTGCGCGGCCCCCAGGGCACGCGGTGCTCGGGGCGATCGGCCAGCAGCGCTTCGGCCACCGGCAACGGCGGCGGCAACTGCCCGGCGAAGCGCTGGGCCTCGTCCCGGGAAATGCCCAGGCGGTTGTCGAAATGGCGCTGCCAGCGGCGCTCACCGATGCGCTGCAAACGTTCGATGTCGGCCTCTTCCATGAACTCGCCGCCGATATTGGCCTTGGCGACGAAGGCAAATTCTTCCTGCAACTGCGCTCTGGCCTGCTCCAGCGTGCGTTGCAGCACCGCTTGCTGCTCGCCCGCTGCCAGCCCCTGCCAATAGGCCAGCTCGGCATCGCGCCAGAGCACCTCGAAACGCATACGTACTTCGTGGATGCGGTTGTACAGGGTTTCCAGCTTGGTCGCCTTGTCCACCACGTATTCCGGGCTGGTGATCTTGCCGCAATCGTGCAGCCAGGCGGCGATGCGGAATTCGTAGCGCTCGGCCTCGCTCATGGAGAAGCCGGCGAACGGGCCGCTGTCGGCCTGCACGGCCTTGTCCAGCAGCATCTGCGCCAGTTGCGGCACGCGCTCGCAGTGCCCGCCGGTGTAGGGGCTCTTGGCGTCGATGGCATCGGCCAGCAGCTTGATCATGCCGTCCAGCAGGCGCTGCTGGGCTTCGACCAGCTGGCGGGTCTCGATGGCCACGGCGGCGGCACCAGAAAGCTCCTCGACGAAGCGCCGGAACGGCTCGCTCACGGCATTGCCGGCCTGTTCGCCGCGCAACTGCAGGACGAGAATGCCGAGCCGCTCATGGCTGCGGTCATCGAGCACCACGGCGAGGCTGCGCCCGTGCAGTTCGAGGGCCTGGGTGACAATGGCCGCCAGCGCGTCGAGGTCGCTTTCACGCACGGCCAACGCGGCCGGGTAGCCCTCGCCCCGGCATGCGGCGGCCAGGCGCAGCTGCTGGTGCTCGGCCTCGTAGAGGTACACCGCGCCGCCGCCGACGCCAGCGGCATCCACCAGGTGGCGGAGCACGCCGTCGAGCATGCGTTCGAGCTGGGTTTCGCGGCTCAGGGTCAGGGTGATGGCCTGGAAGCTGCGGATGGTGCCGGCCATGCGCCTGAGCACGTGGCTCAGCTCGCGCACTTCGGAAACCCGCGATGCCACGCCCACCTGGCGGCTGAAATCGAAGTCGGCCAGGCCGCGCACCTGCTCGGCCAACAGGTGCAGCGGGCGGCCGATACGCCGCCCGATCAGCCCGCCCAGCAGCAGGAGCACGGCCATCAGCGCCGCCGTCCAAAGCAACTGGTCGAACAGCACCTTGCGCGCCCCGGCCAGCAACTCGTGGGCCGGCACTGCAATCAACACCTGCAGCTTCTGCCCGGCCAGGGTCGTCAGCGGCACGCGCATGCCGTACCAGGCCTGGTCCGCCGCCTGGAACAGCAACGGCCGGGTGCTCTGGGGCTGTTCGGCGTAGATGTGCTGCAGGCCGGGGATGCCCAGTTCGGCGACGCTGGACAGGCGCACGTGGTTGCCCTCATGGACGACCACCCGCTGCAGGTCGGGGTAGGCCACCACACGGCCCTGGTCATCGACCACGGCGATCTCGGTGCCGGCGGTCATGCGCAGGTCGCGGGTCTCGCTGGCCAGGTCGTCGACCGAAACGTCGAGGCCGATCACTGCGGCGCCGTCGACACTGCGCTGGGCCATGGTCAGGCCGATCTCGCGGGTGGTGAAGAACACATAGGGGCGGGTCAGCACGGTGCCGGGGCGCTGGGCGGCGTCGACGAACCAGGGGCGCTGGCGCGGGTCGTAGCGGTAGTCCGGCTTGGGCTGGGCCTGGAGCAGGGCCAGGGCGCGGTCGTAGAAGCGCCACTCGCCGCGCATCGCTCCATCCTCACCCAGGGTCACGGTCTGCACCAGGAAGCGGGTATTGGCTGGCGCGGCAAAACGCTGCAGCAATGCCGGGTCGCTCAGGCGCCGCACCAGCAGGAATTCGCCATTGGGGTAACCGACGTAGGCAGCGCTGAGCATCTTGTTGCCGTTGAGGTTCTCGACCAGTTGCGGCAACTGCGCCAGGCGCTGCTCCAAGGTGCGGGCGGCCGGGTTGAAGGCCAGCAGGCGAATGCTGCTCTGGGCCGGGCCGACCAGGCGGCGGGCGCGCTCGTCGATGGTCTTGCCCACCTGCTGCGCGGCATCGCCGGCAGCTGCCACCAGGGTCTGGCTGATGCCGCGGTAGCCCTGCCAGGCCAGGCCGGCGCCGAGCAGCAGCATGCCCAGCATGATCGCCAGAGCGATCAGCCATTGCAGGGAAATGCCACGTCCGGGCGTGTTCATGGCAGCGCCCTCCCTGGACGCCCGATGCACACCCTGCCCGCCCGGCAGCGACCTGCCAACTTGGCAGCACGACCCGAAAACACCCAGACCATCCGCAGCATTCCTTATGTGGCGACTTCAAACAGTGTAATCAGCCAGAACAAGCGAGGGCTGATCCGCGCCCTTCTGCGGTATAGCAGGCAATGAAGCCTAGCATTACCATTTCTAGCCTAGGAAATACTTGTTTTATGCTAAATTCGCGTTGGTTTGCAGCCTGCTCCAGGGCGGCGATTACCAGCCACCCTTGGCCTAACCGCCCCCACCCGCTAAACTCCCCGCCGGGTGCTAGCTGCAACGTGCAGTGAGGCAGGTTAAAGAACAACGCTGGTCGGGCCGCCATGCGGGAGTCCTTGCGCCCATGCAAAAAACCTCCTTGACGCGTGCCCAGCGTCTGGCCCAACGCGCATTCGCCAATTTCGAGCGTTTCCTGCACATCGAGGCCGTCAGCGGCATCGTCCTGCTGATCACCGCCATCGCCGCGCTGATCTGGGCCAACTCGCCTGCGGCCGCCAGCTACGACGCCCTCTGGCACACCCCGGTGGGCTTCGCCATCGGCTCGTTCAGCTATGCGCAATCCCTGCACTTCTGGATCAACGACGGCCTGATGACCATCTTCTTCCTGGTCGTGGGCATGGAAATCCGCCGCGAAATCCACGAAGGCGCCCTGGCCAGCCTGCGCCAGGCGACCTTGCCCATGGCGGCGGCCGTTGGCGGGGTGGCAGTCCCCGCGCTGCTCTACCTGGCCTTTGGCCATGCCCCGGCCGAGCAGCAGGGCTGGGCCGTGCCCACCGCCACCGACATCGCCTTCGCCGTCGGCGTGCTGGCGCTGCTGGGCAAGTCGATCCCGTCCAATATCCGCGTGTTCCTGCTGGCGCTGGCAATCATCGACGACATCATCGCCGTGCTGATCATCGCCATCTTCTATTCCGGCGGCCTCGACTACAGTGGCTTCGGCGTGGCCGCCATCGGCCTGCTGCTGGTGATCGGGCTGCAGAAGATCGGCATCGGTTCGGCCTGGGCCTATGTGATTCCCGGCGCCATCACCTGGGTCGGCATGCTGATGACCGGTGCCCACCCGACCCTGGCCGGCGTGGTGCTCGGCCTGATGACGCCGGTGGTCGCCATGCCTCTGGGCGAGCGCCCGCTGGATGCGATCCACCGCTTCACCGACGATCTGCTGGGCCGGGCCAAGGCACCCAAGGCGGACACCGGCGACCTGATCGACCCGCTGAAACGCCTGCGCCTGGCCCAGCGTGAACTGGTCGCCCCGGTAACCCGCGTGGGCGGTGCCCTGCACCCGTGGGTGGCCTACGCGATCATGCCGCTGTTCGCCCTGGCCAATGCCGGTGTCGGCCTGTCGGGCATCGACCTGTCCGCCGAGGGGCCGCACTGGGTGATGACCGCTGTGGCCGTGGCGTTGGTGGCGGGCAAGCCGATCGGCATCATCGGCGTCAGCTGGCTGATGGTGCGCCTGGGTTGGTGCAGCCTGCCGGCCCAGGTCGACTGGCGCGGCATCACGCTGATCGGCCTGCTGGCCGGCATCGGCTTCACCATGTCGATCTTCATTGCCAACCTCGCCTACAGCGACCCCGCCTCGCTGGGCGCGGCCAAGCTTGGGGTGCTGTCGGGCTCGGTGATCGCCGCCGTGCTGGGCCTGGCCTGGGGCGTGCTGGTGATGCGCAAGGCCGGCGCCAAGGCCCCGCTGCAAGCGGGCTGAACCGATTCGGGGCCTGCGGGCCCCGGTCATTTTGATGTATACAAAAAATGCAAACTTTGCTTACATGCCCTGGGCGCCTACGACACCGGCAACCGTCGTTGCGTATTGCGCCAGGCTCAAGCCATGCAACAAGCTCCTCTGCAACACGCCCCCAAGACCTTGCTGGTCAAGAACGCCGCACTGCTGGTCACCATGGACGGCCAACGCCGTGAAATAAAGAACGGCGGCCTGTACATCGAAGACAACCTGATCAAACAGGTCGGCCCCAGCGACACCCTGCCCGGCCACGCCGACGTGGTGCTCGACATGCGCGGCAAGGTAGTCATTCCCGGCCTGGTCAACACCCACCACCACATGTACCAGAGCCTCACCCGCGTGGTGCCGGCGGCCCAGGACGGCGAGCTGTTCAACTGGCTGACCAACCTGTACCCGATCTGGGCGCGGCTGACCCCGGAAATGATCGCGGTGTCGACCCAGACGGCCATGGCCGAACTGATCCTCTCCGGTTGCACCACCTCCAGCGACCACCTGTACATCTACCCCAACGGCTGCAAGCTCGACGACAGCATCCACGCCGCCAGCGAGATCGGCATGCGTTTCCACGCCGCGCGCGGCAGCATGAGCGTGGGCCAGAGCCAGGGTGGCCTGCCGCCGGACTCGGTGGTGGAAAAGGAAAGCGACATCCTCAAGGAATCCCAGCGCCTGATCGAGGACTACCACGACGCCAGCCACGGCTCGATGCTGCGGGTGGTGGTGGCGCCCTGCTCGCCGTTCTCGGTGAGCCGCGACCTGATGCGCGAAGCCGCGGTGCTGGCGCGCCAGTACGGCGTGTCGCTGCACACCCACCTGGCGGAGAACGTCAACGACATCGCCTACAGCCGCGAGAAGTTCGGCATGACTCCGGCCGAATACGCCGAAGACCTTGGCTGGGTCGGCCATGACGTGTGGCACGCCCACTGCGTGCAACTCGACCAGCACGGCATCGAGCTGTTCGCCCGCACCGGCACCGGCGTCGCCCATTGCCCGTGCTCGAACATGCGCCTGGCCTCGGGCATCGCGCCGATCCGCAAGATGCGCGACCACGGCGTGCCGGTGGGCCTGGGCGTCGACGGCTCGGCCTCCAACGACGGCGCCAGCATGATCGGCGAAGTGCGCCAGGCCCTGCTGCTGCAGCGCGTGGGCTTCGGCCCGGATGCGATGACCGCCCGCGAAGCCCTGGAAATCGCCACCCTGGGTGGCGCCAAGGTGCTCAACCGCAACGACATCGGCGCCCTGGTGCCGGGCATGGTCGCCGACTTCGTCGCCTTCGACCTGGGCCACGTGGCCTACGCCGGTGCCCTGCATGACCCGCTGGCGGCCCTGGTGTTCTGCACCCCGACCCACGTCGACACCAGCGTCATCAACGGCCGCGTGGTGGTGCAGGATGGCCGCATCACCACTGTCGACCTGCCGCGGGTGCTGGAGCGCCACAACCAGCTGGCTTGCCAGTTGGTCAGCGGCGACTGAGCACGCCCGGCAGCGGGTGTTCGCGGAGCAACATGAACAAAACTTCATGTTGGCTGTGAGCGCCCTGCTGCTGGGGTACACACCCGATCCAGCCCTGTGCCTGGGCCGCCCTTGCCTTGAGGCCCGGGGCGGGGTTGCGTAGCATCGCCGGCCCTGGGGCCGCTAGGCGGCCCATTCGCTCGCGGGACAAGCCCGCTCCGACACAGAGCCACCATGCCACAGCCAATCCCCCTCAAGGACCACGAAAAGGAAAAACTCCTGGTCAACCGCCGGCTGCTGGCCTGCGCCGCCCTGGTGTTCAGCCTGTGTGCCGTGCTGGTGGGCCGGCTCTACGTGCTGCAGGTACTGCAGCACGACCAGCAGACCGCGGTCTCGGAAAACAACCGCGTGCACATCCTGCCGATCGCCCCCGAGCGCGGGCTGATCTACGACCGCAATGGCGTGGTGCTGGCCGACAACAAGCCCAGCTTCGACCTGACCATGACCCGCGAGCGCGCCGGCAATTCGGCGGAGGTGCTCGACAGCCTGGCGCAGATCCTTGGCCTCGGCGAAGACGACCGCAAGCAGTTCGACAAGGACCTGCGCCGTGGCCGCAAGCCGTTCGAGCCGGTGACCCTGATGGTCGGCCTGACCGAGGAGCAGATCGCCCTGATCGCGGTCAACCAGTTCCGCCTGCCGGGCCTGGACGTGGAGCCGCAGTTCATCCGTGAATACCCCCTGGCCGAGCACTTCGCCCATTCGGTCGGCTACGTCGGCCGCATCAACGAAAAGGAAGCCAAGACCCTCGACAGCACCGAGTACCGCGGCACCCAGTCGATCGGCAAGACCGGCATCGAGCACTTCTACGAGGCCCAGCTGCACGGCCACGTCGGCTACGAAGAGGTCGAGACCAACGCCCAGGGCCGGGTCATGCGCGTGCTCAACCACAAGGCCCCGATCCCCGGCAAGGACATCATCCTCAGCCTCGACTCGCACCTGCAGGTGGCCGCGGAAAAGGCCCTGGGCGACCGCCGCGGCGCGGTGGTGGTGCTGGACCCGGCCAACGGCGACGTGCTGGCCATGGTCAGCAACCCGAGCTTCGACCCCAACCTGTTCGTCAAGGGCATCAGCTTCAAGCAGTACGCCGCCCTGCGCGACTCGATCGACCGGCCGCTGTTCAACCGCGTGCTGCGCGGGCTGTACGCGCCGGGCTCGACGGTCAAGCCGGAAGTCGCCATCGCCGGCCTCGACAGCGGCGTGATCACCCCCGGCAGCCGGGTGTTCGACCCCGGCTACTACGAGCTGCCCAACTACGACCACAAGTACCGCAACTGGAACCACAGCGGTGACGGCTGGGTGGACATGTACACCGCCATCATGCGTTCCAACGACACCTACTTCTACGACCTGGCGCACAAGCTCGGCATCGACCGCCTGCACGACTACATGGCCGAGTTCGGCCTGGGCCAGAAGGTCTCGCTGGACATGTTCGAGGAAGCCCCCGGGCTGATGCCGTCACAAGCCTGGAAGCGCGCCACCCGGCGCCAGGCCTGGTTCCCCGGCGAGACGCTGATCCTCGGCATCGGCCAGGGCTACATGCAGGTCACCCCGCTGCAGCTGGCCCAGGCCACCAGCCTGCTGGCCAGCAAGGGCGTGTGGCACCGCCCGCACCTGGCGATGACCGTCGGTGGCGAAACCCCGGTGGACCCGAACCCGATGCCGGACATCGTGCTGCACGACAAGCACGCCTGGGACCAGGTCAACGTGGGCATGCAGATGGTCATGCACGACCCGCGCGGCATCGCCCGCGCCTCGGCAGCCGGATCCCAGTACCGGATCGCCGGCAAGAGCGGCACGGCCCAGGTGGTGGCGATCAAGCAGGGTGAGCGCTACAACCGCAACAAGACCCTCGAACGCCATCGCGACAATGCCCTGTTCGTCGGTTTCGCCCCGGCCGACCACCCCAGCGTGGTGGTGGCGGTGATGATCGAGAACGGCGAGGCCGGTGGCCGCGTGGCAGGCCCGGTGGTGCGCGAGGTGATGGATGCCTACCTGCTCGACGAGCAGGGGCACCTCAAACCGCAATATGCCGGCACGCCGCAGGTCAAGCCCGCTCCGCATAGCTAGGGGCGTGCAGCAGCCCCAGGCGGCGCCGGGTCACGCACACCAGCAGGATGAACCCGGTGACCCCCGCCGTCATCAACGCCTCGTAACGGTAGGCATCACTGAACAGCATGTGGCCCAGCACCAGCAGGATGGCGCCGATGACCGCCCAGGTCAGCCACGGGAACAGCCACATCTTGAACGCCAACTCGGTGCCTTCACGCTCGGCGCGTGCGCGCATGCGCAACTGGGAAACGGCGATCACCAGGTACACCAGCAAGGCGATCGACCCCGTGGTCGACAGCAGGAAGCTGAACACCTTGCCTGGGAACACATAATTGACCAGGCACCCGGCAAAGCCTGCCAAGGTCGACAGCAGTACCGCCGCCACCGGCACACCGCTGGCCGACACGCGCCGGGTAACCGGCAGCGCCTCACCCCGTGCGCCCAGGGAATAGAGCATGCGCGAAGCCGTGTACAGCCCGGAGTTCATGCAACTGGTGACGGCCACCAGCACCACCAGGTCCACCAACAGCTTGGCGCCCGGTACATGGAGTATTTCCAGCACGCGCTGGAACGAGCCCACGGTCTTCAGCGCCGGGTCGTTCCAAGGCACCAGCGCCACCACCAGAAAGATCGACAGCAGGTAGAAAATCGCGATGCGGTACACCACCAGGTTGGTGGCACGGCGGATCTTCGCTTGCGGGTTGGCCGTTTCGCCAGCCGCAATGGTGACCACCTCGGCACCGAAGAAGCAGAAGATGGTAATCAGCACCCCGCCCAGCACCGCGCCCCAGCCATTGGGCACGAAGCCACCGTTGGCCCACAGCTGGCCGACCCCCGAGACGTTCGCCAGCGGCCAGACACCAGACACCGCCATCCCGCCCACGGCGATGAAGGCGGCAATGGCCAGCACCTTGACCAGCGCGAACCAGAACTCGAACTCGCCGAAGTTCTTCACGCTGACCAGGTTGCTGCAGGCCAGCAGCGCCATGATCAGGAAGGCGAACAGCCAGGACGGCACGCCCGGAAACCACGCATGCAGGATATCGGCGCCGGCGATGGCCTCGACCGGAATGATCAGCACCCAGAACCACCAGTACAGCCAGCCGATGGTGAACCCGGCCCAGGGCCCGATGGCCTCGCCGGCATAGGTGGAAAAGGAGCCGCTGTTCGGGTTGGCCACCGCCATTTCGCCGAGCATGCGCATCACCAGCAGCACCAGCAGGCCGGTCAAGGCGTAGGAAATGAGGATGGCCGGACCGGCCGAAGCGATGGCCTTGGACGAGCCGATGAACAGCCCGGCGCCGATGATGCCGGCGATGGAGATCATCGAGACCTGACGGGAGGTCAGGCCGTGGTGCAGTGCAGCGTTTGAGTTGGGTTGCAGCGACATCATTGAGCCTTCGGGAGACCTGGCCAGGCTTCATCTGCCTGTGCTGGCCTCTTCGCGGGTGAACCCGCTCCCACAGGGTTTTGCACTCCCCTGTAGGAGCGGCTCCAGCCGCGAAGGGGCCGGTGAAGCCTGTGCAGGTCTTCTTGTCATTGTTCTGAGCAAAAGCCCCCGGCCGGTAGACCGGGGCATGGTTCATTCGCCGAGGTAGGCCTTGCGCACCTGGTCATCGTGCAGCAAGGCCTTGGCACAGCCTTCCAGGCTTATCCGCCCGCCATCGATCACATAGGCGCGGTCGCAGGTCTGCAAGGCCAGGCGGGCGTTCTGCTCCACCAGCAGCAGGGTCACGCCGCTCTTCACCACCTCGTGGATGGTCTCGAAGATCTTCTGCACGATGATCGGCGCCAGGCCCATGGACGGCTCGTCGAGCAACAACAGCTTGGGCCGGCCCATCAGCGCGCGGGAGATCGCCAGCATCTGCTGCTCGCCACCGGACATGGTGCCGGCCAACTGGTAGGCACGCTCCTTCAGGCGCGGGAAGGTGGTGTACATGCGTTCGATGTCGGCGGCGATCGCATCCTTGCCGTCGCGCCGGGAAAACGCGCCCATCTCCAGGTTTTCGTGCACGGTCAGCTTGGGGAAGATGCCCCGCCCTTCCGGCACCAGCGCCAGGCCGGCGCGGATCAGGTCATGGCCCTTGATCGCCGCGTGGGCCTTGCCGTCGAAGGTGATTTGCCCGGCACTCGGCGTCAGCAGGCCGGCCAGGGTCTTCAGGGTGGTGGTCTTGCCCGCGCCGTTGGCGCCGATCAGCGCGACCATTTCACCCTGGCCGACCCTGAGGTCGATGCCCTTTATGGCCTGGATCGCCCCGTACGCGACCTTGAGGTCGCTCACTTCGAGAATATTGCTCATGCCACTGCCTCCGCACCGAGGTACGCCTCGATGACCTTGGGATCCTTCTGCACGTCGACCGGCAGGCCGTCGGCAATCTTGCGGCCGTATTCCAGCACCGTGACGTGGTCGCACAGCCCCATCACCAGCTTCACGTCATGCTCGATCAGCAGCACGGTCTTGCCGTCCGCCTGCATCTTGCACATCAACCGGCGCAGGCCTTCGGTTTCCGAAGCGTTCATGCCCGCCGCCGGTTCGTCGAGGGCGATCAGCCGAGGCTCGGTGGCCAGGGCGCGGGCGATCTCCAGGCGGCGCTGGTCGCCGTAGGAGAGGTTCCTGGCCAGCTCACCGGCCAGATGGGCGATGCCCACGTAGTTCAGCCAGTGCCGCGCCGCCTCGCGGATCTCGCGCTCTTCACGGACACAGGCCGACGTGCGCAGGATGGCGCCGAACACCCCGCTGCGGGTGCGCACGTGGCGGCCGATCATGACGTTCTCCAGGGCGGTCATGTTGTGGAACAGGCGGATGTTCTGGAAGGTACGGGATATCCCGGCCTCCGCCACCTTGTGCGGCTTGCTGATGCGCAGCGGCTTGCCATCGAACACCACCCGCCCCTGTTCGGCCTGGTAGAGCCCGGTGAGCACGTTGAACAGGGTGGTCTTGCCGGCGCCGTTGGGCCCCAGCAGGCCGCGGATCTCGCCACGGCGGATGCTCAGGTCGATGCCATGCAGGGCCTGCAGGCCACCGAAGAACTTGCTCACCTGGTGCAGTTCAAGCAGTACGTCGCTCATGCCTTGTCCGCCTGTTTGATCGGGAGTTCGAAGGAGGCTTCGCTGGCAGGCGCTTGCACGGCTGTGCTGAGCGCAGCTGGCAGTGGCTGCGGTTCGGGGTCGCCCTCGTGCAGCTCGGCACGGCGGCGGTCGGACGGCCACAGGCCTTCGGGGCGAAAGCGCATCACCAGAATCAGGGCCAGGCCGAACACCAGCATGCGCAGGGTCGAGGCATCCAGCACGTTGCGCAGGATGTCGCGGCTGATGAAGGTGACATGGTCCATCACCCAGGGCTGCACCCAGTTGACCAGGTCGCGGAACAGCTCAGGCATCACCGACAGGATCAACGCCCCCAGCACCACGCCACGGATCGAGCCCATGCCGCCGAGCACCACCATGGCCAGGACCATGATCGACTCCATCAGGGTGAACGATTCGGGGCTGACGAAGCCCTGGTAGCTGGAGAACAGCACGCCGGACACGCCGCCAAAGGTAGCGCCCATGGCAAACGCCAGCAGCTTCAGGTTGCGCTTGTTCAGGCCCATGGCCTCGGCGGCCACTTCGTCCTCGCGCAGGGCCATCCAGGCGCGGCCGATACGCGAGACTTCCAGGCGTTTGGACAGCACGATGCAGAGGATGACGATGGCCAGGAAGAACAGGTAGTAGCTGATCACCGGCGACACCTCGAGGCCGAACAGGCTCCAGCTTTGCTGCAGCGATAAGACCGGCGTCGCACCCGCCCCCGGTGCGTGGGACCAGGCTGCGAAGTCCATGTGCAGCGGCGCGATGTTGCTGATGCCCTGGGGGCCGTTGGTGAGGTTTACCGGCTGGTCCAGGTTGTTCATGAAGATGCGGATGATCTCGCCGAAACCCAGGGTGACGATGGCCAGGTAGTCGCCGCGCAACTTGAGCACCGGCGCGCCGATCAGCACCCCGCAGATGGCCGCTGCCACTGCCGCCAGCGGGATGATCAGCCACACCGGCCAGTCGAGCACGTTGTCCAGCAGGCCGGCCAGTTGCAGGTGCGGCGAAGCGAGCAGCGCATACAGGTAGGCGCCGATGGCGTAGAAGCCGATGTAGCCCATGTCGAGCAGCCCGGCATAGCCGATGACGATGTTCAGGCCCAGCGCCAGCAGCACGTAGAGCATGGCGAAGCCGAGGATGCGCACCCAGGTCGGGCCAAGCATGGGGATGGCCTCGACCAGGAACGGCAAGGCGATGAAGCCGAGGATCAGCAACAGGTATTGGCTCTTGAGGTTTTTCATGGCCAGCTCCTCACGCCCGGTCGGCCTGGCGTTCGCCAAGCAGGCCGTTGGGGCGGAACAACAACACCAGGATCAGCACGGCAAAGGCGAAGATGTCCTGGTAGTTGGCACCAAGGAAGCCCCCGGTCAACTGCCCGGTGTAGCCCGCCGCCAGCGATTCGATCAGCCCCAGCAGCAAACCGCCGGCCATGGCCCCGAACAGGTTGCCGATGCCGCCGAGCACCGCCGCCGAGAACGCCTTCAGGCCCAGCAGCAAGCCCATGTAGGCGTCGGCCTGGCCGTAGTTGATGGCGCGCATCACCCCGGCGATCGCCCCCAGGCTGGCGCCGATGAGGAAGGTGGCACTGATTACCCGGTTGATGTTGATGCCCATCAGCCCGGCCACTTCCTGGTTCTGCGCGGTGGCGCGCATGGCCTTGCCCAGCCGGGTCTTGTCGACCAGCAGCCAGAGGCCGAGCATGATCACCACGGCAATCAGCATGATCGACAGCTGCACATTGGTCAGGGTCGCGCCGAACACCTCCACCGGCTGCACCTCGACCACTTCCGGGAAGGTCTTGTAGCCGCGCCCCCAGATCATCATCGCCAGGTTCTGCAGGGCGATCGAGATGCCGATGGCGAGGATCAGCGGGGTCAGCCGCGGCGCCTTGCGCAAGGGCCGGTAGGCGTACTTTTCCATGCCCTGGGCCAGCAGCATGCACACCACCGCCGCCGCCATGATCGCCAGCAGCAAGGTGAGGATGCCCGGAGCGAAGCCTGCGCCGGCGAGCATCGTGAGTACCGAAATGGTCACCATCGCGCCGACCATCACCACCTCGCCATGGGCGAAGTTGATCAGGCCGATGATGCCGTAGACCATGGTGTAGCCCAGGGCTACCAGGGCATAGATGCTGCCCAGCACCAGGCCGTTGAGGACCTGTTGCAACAAGATATCGAAATTACCGTCCACGCGCTGAATCCTCGAAACTGCGTTGTCGTCGGCGCACAGCGGCACAGCGCCGCACGCCGACAGGCCTGGCAGGTGGGAAAAGTCTTCTTGTTATGTGGCAGGCGTGCGCCCGCTTGTTATGGGGTAAAACTCAGTCGCGCTCGATCGACAGGGTCTTCCAGCCGCCGTCGGCATACTGGAATACGGTGGCGGCCGGGTTCTTCAGGTTGCCCTTGTCGTCGAAGGCGATGGTGCCGGTGACGCCGTCATAGCTTTGTTGCTTGAGCACCGGCAGGTAGACCTTGGGGTCGTCGGAGCCGGCCTTGACCATGGCGTTGATCGCCGCCCAGGTGGCGTCGTAGGCGGCCGGCGAAGACTGCACCACGCCCACGCCGAACTTGGCCTTGAGCTTCTGCTCGAAGGCCGCGCCCTTGGGCATTTCCTGCAGCGGCGTGCCGTAGTTCCAGGCATACACCCCTTCTGCGGCGCTGCCGGCCATCTGCCTGAACGAATCGTTGGGCAGGTTGCCGATGTTCATGAAGCGCGCCTTCAGGCCCAGGTTCTTCATCTGCTTGGCCATGGGCGCGGCCTGGTAGTCGAGGGCGGCGAAGAACACCGCATCGGCCTTCTGCGCCTTGGCGGTGGTGAGGATGGCGTTGAAGTCGGTGGACTTGTCGTTGGTGTACTCGCGCACCACCACGTTGCCGCCGGCGGCCTTGACCGCCTTGGTCACCTCGTCGGCCAGGCCCTGGCCGTAGGCGGTACGGTCGTCGAAGATGGCGATGCGCTGGGCCTTGAGCTGGTTGACCAGGTAGTTGCCGGCGTAGCGGCCCAGGGTGGCGTCATCGTTGACGGTACGGAACACCGAAGGGATGCCCTGCTGGGTCAGCGTGGGGTTGGTGGCCGAGGGCGAGATCTGCGGGATGCCGGCGGCGGCGTAGATCTTCGATGCGGGGATGCTGGTGCCGGAGTTGTAGTGGCCGATCACCACCGCCACCTTCGAGTCCACCAGCCGTTGCGCCACGGCGGTGCCGGTGCGTGGGTCGGCCACATCGTCCTCGGACACCAGCTTGAATTCGGCCACCTTGTCGCCAATTTTCAACTGCTGCTGGTTGGCCTCCTCCACGGCAATCTGGATGCCATGCTCGACGTCCTGTCCCTGGTGTGCCGAAGGCCCGGTCAAGGGCCCGGCGAAGCCGATCCGGACCACTTCACTGTCCGCTGCCTGCGCCGTCCCCATGGCCATCAGCAAGGTTACTGCGGTGGCGAGGGCTGCACGCCCCCCGTTGTTCTTATACATGCTCAGCTCCCAGTCGTAGTTGGACGAACCTCGAAACACTGTGCTTACCGCCTGCGAATTGGCACGAACGCCGTCGCACTTGTAAGATAACAGTCAGCAGGCAACTGTCAATGGGTGTATGCTGAAGGAGTGGGTAAAAAATTGATCTGCCAAGCGACCCGCTCGCCAGCGGCAAAAAGGGCTCGCCCTGCCAGCTGGTAAGATGTTTGATAACATATGCCGACAACATCACCGCTGGTTGGCTACGGATCCCGCCGCATGGGCTTTCGGGCTGCGCGCCACCTGCCGGAGAACAACCGTGATGAGCCAATCAGTTTCAGGAGCAACACCTCTATGAATGCGTCGTTAGGCACGCGCCGCGCCAATCTGGCGGAAACCGTGATCCAGGAGCTGTCCGGCCGGATCGACAACGGCACCTACGGCCCGGGCGACAAGCTGCCGTCCGAGCAGGAGCTGTGCAAGGAGTTCAATGTCAGCCGCCCGGTGGTCCGCGAGGCAGTGGCATCGCTGCGCCTGGGCGGGCGCCTGATCGCGCGCCAGGGCGTGGGCGTGTTCGTGGTCGAGCAGGACGTCAAGCGCATCGGCTTCGCCATCGACAGCGTGGTCGACGACGTGCGTGCCGCGGCGCAGATCCTCGAGTTGCGCCTGGGGATCGAGACCGAGTCGGTGGCCCGCGCCGCCGAACGCCGCAGCCCGGCCAGCATGGCAGCGATCACCGAGGCGTTCGACCGCTTCAACTCGCTCGATGGCGCCAGCCAGGAAGAAGAAGCCCGCGCCGATTTCGAGTTCCACCTGGCCATTGCCCGCGCCACCAACAACCCGCACTTCACCCAGCTGCTCGAAGCGCTGGGGCCGGACATCATCCTCGACCTGAACCTCAAGCATGGCCAGGTGACCGGCAAGAACCGCCAGGCGCACATCAAGAAGATCGGTCGCGAGCATGGGGCGATCCTGTCGGCGATCAGCATGGGCGATGTGAACAGCGCGCGCACGGCGCTGCGCAAGCACCTTGAAGAAAGCCTTTCGCGGTATCAGCGGTTGCTCGACGCCAAAGGTTGAGCGCTATCCTGCACCGGCCTCTTCGCGGGTAAACCCGCTCCCACAGGGATCGCACATTGCCTGGGCTTGTGCCGACACCTGTGGGAGTAGGGATCGCACATGCCTGGGCATGTGCTGTACCTGTGGGAGCGGGTTCACCCGCGAAGAGGCCAGTGCAGAAAACCTCAGGGGTTCAGGAATACCTCAGAGCCCGAGGCACACATACTTGATCTCCAGGTAATCCTCGATCCCGTAACGCGACCCTTCCCGCCCCAGCCCCGAAGCCTTCACCCCGCCAAACGGCGCCACCTCGGTCGCCACCACCCCGACATTGACCCCGACCATCCCGTATTCCAGCGCCTCCGACACCCGCCAGATCCGCCCCACATCCCGCGCATACAGGTAACAGGCCAGGCCGAACTCGGTGGCATTGGCCTGGGCAATCACCTCCTCTTCACTGCCGAAGCGGAAGATCGGCGCCACCGGCCCGAAGATCTCCTCACGCGCCACGCGCATGTCAGGCGTCACATCGGCCAGCAAGGTCGGCTCGAAAAATGCCTCGCCCAATGCATGCCTGCGCCCACCCGCCACCACCCGCGCGCCCGCCTCCACGGCCTCGCCGACCAGCCGTTCGACACCACTGGCGGCACGCCCATCGATCATCGGCCCGACCTGGGTGCCGGGCGCATCGCCCTGCCCCACCACCAGCTCGCGCACCCGTTCGGCAAAGCGCGCGACGAAGCGCTCATAAATGCCATCCTGGATGTAGAAACGGTTGGCACACACACAGGTCTGCCCGCTGTTGCGGAACTTGGCGATCAGCGCACCTTCTACCGCCTTCTCGAGGTCGGCGTCGTCGAACACGATGAAGGGCGCGTTGCCGCCCAACTCCATCGTCACCTTCTTCACTGTCGCCGCCGACTGCTGCAGCAGCTGGATGCCGATCGGCGTCGAGCCGGTGAACGACAGCTTGCGCACGATCGGGCTGGCCGTCAGTTCGCCGCCGATCGCCGCCGAATCGCCGGTGACCACACTGAGCACACCCGCCGGGATCCCTGCCCGCTCGGCCAGCACGCACAGCGCCAGCGCGCTGAACGGCGTCTGCGAGGCCGGCTTGAGCACCAGCGTGCACCCCGCCGCCAAGGCCGGCGCTGCCTTGCGCGTGATCATCGCTGCCGGGAAGTTCCACGGGGTGATCGCCGCGCACACGCCAATCGGCTCCTTGGTGACGATCAGGCGGCGGTCGGCACTGGGCGAAGGAATGACATCGCCATAGAGGCGCTTGCCCTCCTCGGCATAGAACTCCACATAGGCGGCGGCAAAGGCGATTTCGCCGCGGGACTCGGCCAGCGGCTTGCCCTGTTCGGCGGTCATGATCCGCGCCAGGTCTTCCTGGTGGGTGAGGATCTCGCGGAACCACGCCTGCAACCGGGCGGCGCGCTCCTTGGCGGTGAGTGCGCGCCAGGCCGGCAAGGCGCGCTCGGCGGCGGCGATGGCGCGGCGGGTTTCATCGGCCCCCATGCGCGGCACATGGCCGAGCACCTCGCCCGTGGCCGGATTGGTCACGGCGATGCGCTGGCCGCTGTCGGCCGCCAGCCATTTTCCGTCGATGTAGCAAACTTCACGCAGCAGGTCGTGATCGGCAAGGTTCATGTCGATTGGCTCGTTCGAAGAAGGAAAAAAGGTGGGGCCGGACCGCGCCCCACCTGAGGCGAATCAGCGCTTGGCCTGCAGGGCCTTGTCGCGGATCTGGCTGAGGGTCATGCGCGGGGTCAGGGCTTCGGGGTCGACCTGGATTTCGATCAGCGCCGGCTTGCCGGACGCCTGGCAGCGCTCGAAGGCGGCGACGAAGTCTTCGGTGCGGGTGACCGTTTCCCCATGCAGCCCATAGGCGCGGGCCAGGGCCGCGAAGTCCGGGTTGTGCAGTTCGGTACCGGAAACCCGCCCCGGGTAGCTGCGTTCCTGGTGCATGCGAATGGTGCCGTACATGCCGTTGTTGACCACGATGGTGATCAGCCGAGCGTTATAGTGCGCCGCAGTGGCCAGTTCCTGACCGTTCATCATGAAGCAGCCGTCACCGGCAAACGCCACCACGGTGCGCTGCGGGTAGGTGAGCTTGGCCGCCACCGCCGCCGGCACGCCATAGCCCATGGAACCATTGGTCGGGCCAAGCAGCGTGCGGAACACCCGGTGCTGGTAGCCGCGGTGTACCCAGCCGGTGTAGTTGCCGGCGCCGCAGGTGAGGATGCTGTCGGCCGGCAGGTGGCTGTTGAGCCAGGCGATCACTTCGCTCATCTGCACGTCACCCGGCGAACGCGGGGTGTCGAAGTTGCCGCGGTAACCGCCGTTGAGGCTGGCGGTCCAGTCTTCGAAAGCCTGCGGGCGCACCGGGCCAAGGATATTGGCCTGGCGCAGGAAGCTGCCGGGGCCGGCGTTGATGCCCAGGGTCGGCTGGTACACCCGGCCGATCTCCTCGGCACTGGCGTGTACGTGCACCAGGGCCTGCTTCGGCGTGGGGATGTCGACCAAGGCATAGCCCCCCGTGGTCATCTCGCCCAGCCGCGCGCCGATCACGATCAGCAGGTCGGATTGCTTCACCGCCTCGACCAGCACCGGGCCGGCCGCCAGGCCCAGGTCGCCGGCGTAGTGCGGGTCGGTGTTGTCGAACAGGTCCTGGCAACGGAACGAGGCAGCCAACGGCAGGTTCTGGGTGTGCACGAAGGTCTTCAGGTCGGCCACCGCAGCGGCCGTCCAGCCGCCGCCCCCGGCCACCACCAGCGGCCGTTCGGCCTTGGCCAGCAACTGCTGCAGCTCGCCCAGGGCTTCCGGGGCCGGCGCCGCCTCGACACGCCTGGCAGGCCGGGCATCGGCCACCTGCACCAGGTCGGTCAGCATGTCTTCCGGCAAGGCGACCACCACCGGGCCCGGGCGCCCGCTGATGGCACGCTGGAAGGCCTGATTGATCAGTTCGGGAATCCGCGCGGCGTCGTCGATCTGCACCACCCACTTGGCCATCTGGCCGAACATGCGGCGGTAGTCGACTTCCTGGAAGGCTTCACGCTCGATCTGATCACGCGCCACCTGGCCGATGAAGAGGATCATCGGGGTCGAGTCCTGGAACGCGGTGTGCACGCCCACCGAGGCATTGGTCGCGCCGGGGCCACGGGTCACCAGGCAGATGCCGGGCTTGCCGGTCAGCTTGCCGTAGGCTTCGGCCATGTAGGCCGCGCCACCTTCCTGGCGGCAGACGATCAAGTCGATCTGGTCCTGCACATCGTGCAGCGCATCGAGCACTGCCAGGTAGCTTTCGCCCGGCACGCAGAAGGCGCGCTCCACGCCATTGACCCGCAACGCATCGACCAGCACCTGGCCGCCACTGCGCACCACTGTGTTGTTGCTCATTGTTGTTCTCCTTCAGGCCAGGCGATCAGATGACCGAATCTTCGAGGAACGGCTTGTTGTCGATCACGCGCTGGTAGGACAACGCGCCCAGGTCCAGCGAGCGATAGCCGCCATAGGTGATCAGCTCCGACAGGCCACGGCCGATGGCCGGCGCCTGCTGCAGGCCATGGCCGCTGAAGCCGTTGCAGAACAGGAAATTGCCGACCTCGTTGTGCGGGCCGACGATGGCGTTGTGGTCGAGCACGCAGAAGTCGTAGTGCCCGGCCCAGTAGTTGACCACCTTGATGCCCTCGAACGCCGGCACGCGCTCGGCGAGGATCGGCCAAACCTCTTCGTCGAACTCGTCGTGCAGCACCTCGAAGTCCTCGAAGTCCACTTCCGGGTCGTGTTTGGGGTAGGTGCCGCCCAGGTAGAACTTGCCCTCGGGGCGGAAGAACACGCCGGTCGGGTCGATGGTCAGCGGCACGGTGCCCTCCAGCGGCGTGCGGCAATCGAACACGAACAGCGAGCGACGGCGCGGCTCGACCGGGATGTCCAGGCCGGCCATGCGCGCGACCTGGGTGCCACGGGTACCGGCGCAGTTGACCAGCAGGCCGCAGCCGATGCGCTCGCCACTGGCCAGTTGCACGCCGGTGATGCGCTCGCCTTCGCGCTGGATGCCAGCCACTTCGTTCTCGATGTACTCGATGCCCATCGAGCGTGCCTTGCGGCGGAAGCCGTTGAGCATGCCCAGGCTGTCGAACCAGCCCTCGCCGCTGCGGCCATAGCTGGCGCCGGCCAGGCTGTCGATATTGACCCAGGGGAACTTGCGCTGCAGCTGCTCGGGGTCGAGCAGGTGCACGTCGGCGCCATGGGACACCTGGGTATCGTGCAGGCGGCGTAGCACTTCATAACCCTTGTCGTCACCGAGGAACAGGTAACCGTTCTCGTGGAAGGCCAGGTCCGGGCGATCGCCGTCGACCTCCATCACATCAGGGAAGCTGCGCACGAACTCGGCGCCGAACCTGGAGATCTCGATGTTGATCGGGTTGGAGAACTGCTGGCGGATCGAGCTGCTCGACAGCGCGGTGGCCGACTTGTTGTAGGTCCAGTCGCGCTCGATGACCAGCACCGAGCCGTCGAAGTCCGGGTTGTTGGCCAGGAAGTAGGCGGTGGCACTGCCATTGACGGCGCCGCCGACGATCACTACATCGTAGTTCTGTTGTTTTGCGGTGGAAGCCATGTATCAAGCTCTCCGAGAGATAGCAGGAAACCCTGTGGGAGCGGGTTCACCCGCGAAGAATGCAACGCGGTACCTGGCACCGGCTTTGCCGGTGTTCGCGGCGGTTCGACGCATCGATAAACCCGCTCCCACAGTGACCGCGTTCAGCCTTGTTTGGTTATTGGGGGTCTTCGAAGTGGCCGGCGCCGGCGAAGTTGCCGCCGTGGTAGCGCGCCGCTGGCTCGTCGGGCTTGAGCGGCGGATGTTCGGCCAGCACCTTCTCGCGGTAGTCGTCGGCACTGTCCTTGGGCACGTAGCCGATGGACGAAGCCAGGCGGTTGTCCCACAGACTTTCGCGGTTGTTGGACATGCCGTAGACGACCATGTGGCCGACCCGCGGCGCCAGCAGCGCGCGCTCGGTCAGTTGGGCGAAGTCGTCGAACGACAGCCAGGTGGCGAGCATGCGGCGGTCCAGCGGCTCGGGGAACGAGGAGCCGATGCGCAGGTTCACCGATTCGATGGCGAACTTGTCCCAGTAGTAGCGGCCCAGGTCCTCGGCGAAGCATTTGCTTACGCCATACAGGCTGTCGGGGCGATGCGCGGCGCTGGCATCGATGGTCTCGGTGCGGTCGTAGAAGCCGATGGCATGGTTGGAACTGGTGTACACCACCCGCTTGACGCCATTGCGCCGCGCCGCTTCGTAGATGTTGTAGGTGCCGACGATATTGCCGTTGAGGATCTTCTCGAACGTATCTTCGACCGGCACGCCCCCGGCATGCACGATGGCGTCGACGCCCTCGGTCAGCGGCAGCACGTCGGCGAAGTTGCCCAGGTCGCAGCGGATCAGTTCTTCGTGCGGCGCGGCATGGCCCAGATCGGCGATGTCGGTCAGGCGCAATTGGTCGGCGAACTGCGCCAGGTGCTTGCGCAGCACACTACCCAGGCGCCCGGCGGCGCCAGTGATCAGCAGACGTTTGAATGGCTTGCTCATGGTTTACCTCTTTGCAATTCGATTGATCAGACCAATGCCGCGAACGCGTCGCGCAGCTGGCCCAGCGCCTGTTCCAGCTCCGCGCGCGAGGTGGCGAAGGACAGCCGCACATAGGGCTCCACGCCAAACGCCGAACCCGGCACCGTGGCCACCTTGCCGACCCGCAACAGGTAGGCCGACAACTCGGTATCGTTGCTGATCACCTGCCCGTCCGGGGTGCGCTTGCCGATAAAGGCGCTGACCTCGGGGAAGGCGTAGAACGCGCCCTGGGGCATCTGCAGCTGCAGGCCCGGGATCTGCGCCAGGCCACGCACCACCAGCTCGCCGCGGGCCTGGTACTCGCGGTTGGCATCGCGCACGAAGTCCTGCGGACCGTTCAGTGCGGCCGCCGCTGCCAGCTGCGAAATGCTCGAGGGGCAGGTGGTGGTCTGCGACTGGGTCTTGTTCATCGCCACGATCAGGTCTTTTGGCCCTGCCGCGTAACCCAGCCGGTAGCCGGTCATGGCGTAGGCCTTGGACACCCCGTTGATCAGCAAGGTGCGCTCGCGCAGCTGCGGGCAGGCGGTGACGAACGAGACGAACGGCTGGTCGCCGAGCACGATGTGCTCGTAGATCTCGTCGGAGATCACCAGCACCTTGGGGTGGCGCTCCAGCACCTTGCCCAGCGCGGCGAACTCCTCACGGGTGAAGATCGCCCCGCTCGGGTTGTTCGGCGAGTTGAGCATCACCCAGCGCGTGCGCGGGGTGATGGCGGCTTCCAGCTGTGCGGGGGTGACCTTGAAGCCTTGTTCGGCACCGCACGGGATGACCACCGGCACACCGCCATTGAGGATGGCCATGTCGGTGTACGACACCCAGTACGGCGCCGGCGTGATGACCTCGTCACCCTCCTCCAAGGTGGCCAGGAAGGCATTGAACAGCAACTGCTTGGCGCCATTGCCCACGCAGATCTCGTCCATGCCATAAGGCAGGTCGTTTTCCCGGGCGAACTTGTCGACGATCGCCCGGCGCAGGCTGTCGAGGCCGTTTGGCGCGGTGTAATGGTTGTTGCCCGCCAGCATCGCCTGATAGGCAGCCTCGATCACGTGGGCCGGCACGTTGTAGTCCGGCTCGCCCAGCGCGAGGTTGATCACCGGCTCACCATTGGCCAGCATCTGCTTGGCCAGCACCGACACCGCCATGCTCGGCGAGCTCTTTACCGCTTTGACGCGGCTGCTTTGCACGTCCATCGCTCAACGCTCCTTGGCGGCTTCGAAGCCGTAGTCGTCACGCGCCTGCTCGGCGCTGATGTAGCCGTAGCGCAGATCGCGCTCGACCTGCTGGCGCTCGCGCTGGCGCGGATCGCCGTAGCCACCGCCACCGGGCAGGCGCAGCACCAGGCGACGCTCGGCCGGGACGAACTGCTGACCCTTGCCGCGCAGCAAGGTGCCATCATCGAGCCCGACGAAGCCCTCGGCGCCCTGCTGGCCGCCGGCCAGGCCACGGGCCGGATACTGGATGCGGTCGAACATGGCGCTGAAGCGGAAGCTGTAGCCCTCGGCCGCGGACACTTCGATTTCCTGGCCCAGGCCGCCGCGCAGTTGGCCGGCGCCGCCGGAGCCTTCCCGCAGCTCCTTGCGCCAGACCACCACGGGGCCGGCGTGCTCGGTCGCCTCGACCGGCATGGTGTGCACCCCGCTGGGGAACGCAGTGGCGCTCAGGCCATCCATTGCCGAACGGGCGCCCATGCCGCCACTGTTGAACATCAGCATTTCGGCGTTGCGCTCGTCCGGGTTGCTTTCCAGCGGGCGCACGCTCAGGTGCAGGTTCCACAGGGCGCTGGCGCCTTCGGCCGGGACCTTGCCCGGCAGGCACTTGTGCAACGCTCCCAGCACCAGGTCCGGGACGAAATGGCCCAGCACGTGACGCACCGACACCGGTGCCGGGTGCTTGGCATTGAGGATGCAGCCTTCGGGCGCTGTGACTTCGAACGGCGCCAGCGAGGCGGTGTTGTTGGGGATCTCCGGCGCGACGATGCACTTGAGGCCATAGCAGGCATAGGCCTTGGCGTAGCCGAGCGGCACGTTGATGCCGAACTGGCTCATGCCCGAAGTGCCGGTGAAGTCGCTCTTGATGCCATCAGGGCCGACGGTGAGGGTCACCGCCAGGGTCACCGGCACGTCGTAGCCGTCGAGGGTCATGCTGTTGCTGTAGGTGCCATGGGGCAGCGACTTGAAGCACTCCAGGGTGGCACGGCGGCTGTGTTCGAGGATGAAGCCGCCGATGTGATCGAGGTCATCGAGCTGGAACTCCTCGAGCATGTCGAGCAGGCGTTTGTGGCCGGTCTCGTTGCACGCCGACAGGGCATAGAAATCGCCCACCACCCTGTCGTTCTCGCGCACGTTGTTGCGCAGGATGTTGATCAGGTCGCGGTTGACCTTGCCGCGTTCGAACAGCTTCATGATCGGGATGAACAGGCCTTCCTCGTAGACCTCGCGAGCATCCGGGCCGAAACCGCGGCCACCGATGTCGACCACGTGGGCGGTGCTGGCGAAGTAGCCGATCAGCCTGCCCTTGTGGAACGACGGCGAGACGATGGTGATGTCGTGCAGGTGGCCGGTACCCTTCCACGGGTCGTTGGTCACGTACACGTCACCTTCGAAGATGTTGTCCTCGCCGATGTCGTTGATGAAGTGCACCACCGCCTCGGCCATGGTGTTGACGTGCCCCGGGGTGCCGGTGACAGCCTGGGCGAGCATGTTGCCGGCGCGGTCGAAGACCCCGGCCGAGAGGTCGCCGGCCTCGCGCACACTGGTGGAGAAGGCGGTGCGGATCAGGGTCAGGGCCTGTTCTTCGACCACCGAGACCAGGCGGTTCCACATCACCTGCATTTGAATGTCGATCAAGGTATCGCTCATGTTCTGGCTTCCGAATTCAGGCGTTAGCGACGCACGACCAGCAGGCAGCCGTCTGGCTGGACCGTGGCGGTGAAGTTGGAGGTGACGAAGGTCGAGGTTTCGCGCTCGACGATGATCGCCGGGCCGTCGACCCGGGCACCGACCTGCAGCTCTTCGCGCGGGTGGATGCCGGCCTCGACGAAGCCGCCAGCGGCGACGTCGAAGACCTGCCGGCGCGCGACCTCATGGGCGCGGTAGGCGGCGCCGACCTGCTCGATGCGCTCGACCGGCGGCAGCGGCGAACTGGCCTTGACCGACCAGCTGACGATCTCGATGTCCGGGCCTTCGATCGGGCGGCCGAAGAAACGCGTATAGGCTTCTTCGAACAGAGCCTTGAACTGTGCGGTATCGGCAGCGGAGAAGGCCTTGAACGGCAGCGCCACGGGGATTTCCCAGCCTTGGCCGACGTAGCGCATGAACGCGGTGCAGTCCATTTCCGGCTCGCCTTCCGGCATGCCCTGGCGCAGGAAGCCCAACGACTCGGCCTTCATCTCTGCGATCAGCACATTGACCGCCGCCGCATCGAACTCGGACAGGCGCACGAACGCACTGCGCACGGCTTCGTAGCCGAACGGCGCGCGCAGGAAGCCGATGGCCGAGCCCACCCCGGCACCGGCCGGGACGATGAAGCGCGCCACGCCCATCTTCTCGCACAGGCGTGCGGCATGCAGCGGGCCACCGCCACCAAAGGTGATCATGGTGTAGTCGGCGATGTCCTTGCCGCTTTCCACCGCATGCACACGGCCGGCGTTGGCCATGTTCTCGTCGACCACTTCGCACACGCCGAAGGCGGCGGTGTCGGCCTGCAGGCTCAGCGGCTGGCCGATCACCCGGAGCATGGCATTGGCAGCGCTGTCGCTGTTCAGGCGCAAGGCACCACCGGCAAAGTTGTCGGCATCCAGGCGACCGAGCAGCAGGTTGGCGTCGGTGATGGTCGGCTCCAGGCCGCCACGGCCGTAGCAGGCCGGGCCAGGCTCGGAAGCCGCGCTGTGCGGGCCGACGCGGATCTGGCGCATGCTGTCGAGGCTGGCGATGGAGCCGCCACCGGCACCGATTTCGACCATCTCCACCACCGGGATGGAAATCGGCATGCCGCTGCCCTTCTTGAAGCGGTAGGTACGCGCCACTTCGAAGGTCTTGGCGGTTTTCGGCACCTGGTCTTCGATCAGGCAGATTTTCGCCGTGGTGCCGCCCATGTCGAACGACAGCACGTTCTCCAGCGCGTAACGGCGGGCGATGTCGGCGGCGAAGATCGCCCCGCCGGCGGGGCCGGATTCGACCAGGCGCACCGGAAACTCGGCGGCGCTCTGCACCGAGATGATGCCGCCGCCGGAGTGGATCATGAACACCGGGCAATCGGCGCCTTCCTTTTTCAGCGTCACCACCAGGCGGTCCAGGTAGGACTTGATCAGCGGCTTGACGTAGGCGTTGGCGCACACGGTGTTGAAACGTTCGAACTCGCGCATCTGCGGCGAGACTTCACTGGAAATCGAGATCGACAGCTGCGGCAGGCGGGCCTGCAGGGCGTCACGCAGCTGACGCTCATGGGCGCCGTTGACGTAGCTGTGGATGAAGCCGATGGCGACGCTTTCATAGTTGCCTTCGGCGATGCGCTCGACCAGCGCGTCGATGTCGGCCTGCAGCGCAGCGATCAGCACCCGGCCTTTGACATCCAGGCGCTCGCGCAGGGTGTAGCGGTGCTCACGGTCGATCAGCGGCGGCGGCAGGACGATGTTGATGTCGTATTGCTCGAAGCGGTTCTCGGTGCGCATTTCCAGGGTGTCGCGGAAACCTTCGGTGGTGATGAAGGCGGTGCGCGCGCCACGGCGCTCGATCAGGGCGTTGGTCGCCAGGGTGGTGCCGTGGATCAGCTGGTCGATGTCCGAGAGCTTCAGGCCCGCCTGCTCCACCACCTGGCGCACGCCGGTGAGGATGGCCCGCTCGGGCAGCTCGTAGTCGGTCAGGATCTTGGTCGAATGCAGCACGCCGTCCACGTCCAGCGCGATATCGGTGAAGGTCCCGCCTATGTCCACGCCGACCCGGCATGATGTCGCAGTCATCGTCATATCCCCTGCAATGCTTTGTAGTTGTGCCGATCCGCTGAAGCGGTCTTCATGTAAGTTATATGTTGTCTTACATGTGGTCAAGCACCTGTTTGCTGAAATCTTGGTTTCCTGTGCCGGCCCTTTCGCGGGTAAACCCGCTCCCACAGGATCGGGTGTTCTCCTGGCCCTGTGGGAGCGGGTTTACCCGCGAAGAGGCCGGTACAGCCAAACAGCCGCCGGATCAGCCGGCGGTCTTGACCATCCGCCCACCACCCACCGCCTGCGCCGTGGGGAACACCTCCAGCCGCGACACATCCACCTGCCGCGGCATCTTCAGCGCCGCCAGCAACAGCTCGGCGATGTCCTGCGGCTGGATCGATTCATAACCGTCATACAGCTCGCTGCCTGCCGCCTGCATACCCATGGCGGCCTTGTACAGCTGGGTCTGCACCCGACCCGGGGCGATTTCGGTCACCCGCACGCCACTGCCCAGCAGGTCGCAGCGCAAGGCATCGCAGAACAGGCTCACCCCGGCCTTGGACGCGCCATACACCGCCGCCCCCGGGTGCGGCGCACGGCCGGCGCTGGAGCCGATGAAGAACAAGTGCCCCCTGCCCCGCTCGAGCATGCCTGGCAGCACCTGGCGCGTCAGGTGCAGCGGCGCCTTGAGGTTGATGTCGAGCATGTTGTCGATCTCGGCTTCGTCGATGTCCTGGAACGCCGCCCGCGTGGAGAGAATGCCAGCGTTGTTGACCAGCACATCCACCGCCTGGCCTTCCAGCGCCGCAGCCAGCGAAGCGTAGTCACGGACATCGGCCTGCAGGGTGCTGACGCCAGGCTCCCGAGCCAGCTCCGCCAGCGCCTGCTGGCTACGACCAACGGCGATCACCTGCAGCCCGGCATCGCGCAGCGCCAGCACGATGGCCTTGCCGATGCCGCTGGTGGCGCCGGTCACCAGCGCGCGCTGGTAGCCCTCGGGAAATGCACCTTCACGCATAGATGTAGCCTCCGCTGACGATGACGTTCTCGCCGGTGGCGTAGCTGTTGCGACTGCTGCCCATCATCACGATCCACTCGGCGATCTCCGCCGGCTCCGCGGCGCGCCCCAGCGGGTTGGCGGCCGCCAGTTCGCCGAGGAAGCCCAGCTGCTTGGCGCGCTCGGTGGCGAAACCGGCCGGGGCCACCGAGTTGACCAGGATCTGGTCCTTGGCGCAGGCCTGGGCGAAGGATTTGGTCAGGCTCACCACCGCCGCCTTGGTCGCCGCATAGTGGGCGTTCTGCGGGTGGGCCTTGAAGGCGTCCACCGAAGTGACGTTGACGATGCGCCCGGTGACGGCTGGCGCGGCAACGTACTGCTGCATGTGGCGCACGGCGGCGACCATCATGTGGTACGTGCCCTTGATGTTGACGGCGTTTTCCAGGTCCCACTCGTCGTCGGTGATTTCCAGGATGTCCTTGCGCGGGTAGATCGCCGCGCTGTTCACCAGGCAGTGGACCCGGCCCAGGCTACTGACGATTTCACCAAAGGCGGCATGGGCGGTGTCCTTGCGGGCGATGTCGCCGACCGCGATGGCCACCTCCACGCCCTGGCCGCGCAGTTCCTCGGCGGCTTGTACCAACAATTGCTCGTTGCGGTCGATCAGGCCGATCTTGCCTGCGCCGCGCTTGGCCATCAGCCGGGCTGTTTCCAGGCCCAGACCCGAGGCACCACCTACGATCACTACCGTTTGCTTGTCCACACAACACCTCCACGATTGAGTCTTTACGTAAGATGCCTGTTGTCTTACATTTGGTCAAACATCAAATCGCCGACAGGTATCGCCATGCCCGCCTCCAGCCGCACGATGGATGCTCCGATCGTAGCCTCGCCCGATGCCCGCGACCGCCTGCTCGACGCGGCCAGCATCCTGTTCGCCCGGCATGGCTACCAGGCCATCAGCCTGCGTGACCTGGCCAACCACCTGGGCCTGCGCGCCGGCTCCCTGTACCACCACATCGACAGCAAGCAGGGCCTGCTGTACGAGCTGATCGAAGCGACGTTGACCGACCTGCTGTATGAAACCCGCACGCAGCTGCGCCGGGCGGCAACGCCCGAACTGCGCCTGGCCGCCTTCGTCGAGGTGTTCGTCGCCTACAGCCAGGGCGCCGCGCAACGTCTGACCCTGGTGACCCGCGAGGTGGTGAACCTGAGCGATGAACAGGTCGAGCATATCGACGACCTGAAGCACGCTTACCGCAGCCTGCTGAGCGGTATCGTCGCGACCGACTGTGGCCAGCCAAACCCATGGGCCAACGAAGTCGCCGATGCCATCCTCTCGCTGCTGTCCGGGCACACGCTGTGGGGCATGCCTGCGCGCCGCCAGGAACAGGCCACCCCGCTGTTGCTGCGCTTCATCCGCGGCATCCTGCAATCGTCGAGCGCCCGCCCTCAGGGCGCCTGAGCTTCTCAGTCGCGCTCGAAAAAACTCTGGCCTTTTTCCCTCAGCAACTCCACCAAGGCGCCCGCTGCCGGGGACAGGTAGCCTTCCGTGCGCACCAGCACCGCCACGGTGCGGCGCATGGTCGTCTCGCTCAGCGGCACCTCGCGCAACCACGACATGCCCAAGCCATGGGCCAGGGTTTCCCGCGCCGCGAAGCTCAACAGCCGGGTGCGCGCGATCAACCGTGGCAGCAGGGAAATGGCATTGGTCTCGATCTGCACCTGCGGCGCCGGTAGCTGGTGGGTGATGAACACGTTGTCGATCCAGCGCCGCGCCGTCACGGTCGGCCCGGCCAGCACCCAGCGGTACTGGCAAAGGTCGTGCAAGGCGATGGGGCCGGCGAAGATCGGGTGCTCGGCGCTGGCCACCACGATCGCATCGTCCTCGAGGATGGGATAGGTGGTGAACTCGGGCTCGGCGGCGATCTGCGGCGAAATGATCACGTCCAGCCGCCCCGAACGCAGCGACTCCTTGAGCACATCGTCCTGGGCGATGGACAGCTTCAGGGTCACCTCCGGCGCCCGCTCCAGCAACGCTGCGGTCAGGTGCGGCAGCAGGTGTTCGGCCATGCTCGCGGCACACCCCAGGCGAATGTTGCCCACCAGCCCGCTGGCGAAATCCCGCACTTCGCGCTCGGTTTCAGCGATGTTCAGTTGCAACTGCCTGCCCCGGGCCAGCAGCAGCTTGCCGACGTCGGTCAGCTTGATGCGCCGGCCGTCGCGCTGGAACAGCCGGGTGCCGAGGGACTCTTCAAGCCGCTGGATGCTCTTGGTCAGCGCCGGCTGGCTGCGGTTGAGCTTCTCGGCGGCGCGGCCGAGGTGGCCGAGCTCGGCGATGGTTTCGAAATAGGTCAGGTCGCGCAGGTCCATGATTCATCAATTTCAGTTATGGATTCATCAAAAGTAGAAAATAGACTTGATCGATTGCCCGGTCGATAATTTTTTGCGCTGGCGCTGCCAGCCTCGCGTTATCGCTGTGCAAGGAGTATCCACGTTGCCCACCGCCCTGCCCGTTTCTCGCAAAACCCTCTTGCTCTGGTTCGCCCTGTTGATCTGCGCCGGCAGTGTCGGCCAGTTGCTGCATGCCCTGGGCGTGCCGGCCGGGTTGTTTCTCGGCCCCATGCTGGTGGCGATCGCGTTTGGTGTATCCGGCGCGCAGTTGCGCCTGCATCGCCAGGTGTTCCGGTTCGGCCAGGGCTGCGTCGGCCTGCTGGTCGCCCACTCGGTGACCTGGGGTGTACTGGTGGCCATGGCCCAGTCCTGGCAGCTTATGCTGGTCGCCACGTTCATCACCGTCTTGCTCAGTGCCGTGGTCGGCCTGGGCACGGTACGCTTTGGCGGCATCCCCGGCAGTACCGCTGCCTGGGGCACCGCGCCGGGGGCGGCCTCGGCGATGGTGTCGATGGCCGAAGAGAACGGTGCCGACGCCCGCGTGGTGGCGACCATGCAGTACGTGCGGGTGGTGTGCGTGGTGATGATCGGCTCGCTGGTCAGCCACCTGCTCGGCGCCACGCCCGGCAGCGGTGCGGCGGCCAGTGCGCCGGCGGTGAGCCAGGCACCGCACCTGCTCAACGTGCTGCTCAGCCTGGCGGTGGTGCTGGTCGGCATCGTCGTCGGCAATCGCCTGCCGGCCGGCGCCCTGCTGACGCCGCTGATGCTGGGTGGCGCCCTGCAACTGGCCGGGCTGCTGACCATCACCCTGCCCGAGCCTCTGCTGGCCTGCGCCTACGGCGCCATCGGCTGCTACATCGGCCTGCGCTTCGACCGCCAGACCGTGTGCTATGTGTGGAAACGCCTGCCGACCATGATTGCCGGGGCGGTGGCGCTGATCGCGTTGTGCGCGGCCTGCGCCTATGGGCTGGCGCGCGCCATGGGCAGCGACTTCCTGTCGATGTACCTGGCGACCAGCCCGGGTGGGCTGGATGCCATGGCGATCATCGCCGTAGAGACCCATGCCGATGTCGGGTTGGTGCTGGCGATGCAGACATTGCGGCTGTTCGGGGTGATTCTGACCGGGGCGTTTTGTGCACGGCAGATCATTCGGTTGACCCAGGTGCGTTCGTCTTGAAGTTTGTACTGCCTGTTTGAGATCAGCCTCCCCATTGCGAGGCATCCAGCGACCCGGCTAATATTGAGAACGATTCACACTCACGCCTGGATGACAGCCGTTGGACAGCACCTCGACCCGCAAGCTGGGCTTTTTCTTCAGCGACCACCACCGCTGGCTGCTCCAACACATCCACAAGCGCCTGCGTAACCGCGCCGATGCCGAGGATACTGCTGCCGAAGCCTTCTGCCAGATGCTCGGCGCCCGGGTCGACCCCGACAGCATCCAGCAACCTCGCGCCTACCTGTCGACCATCGCGCGGCGGCTGATCTTCGATCGCCACCGCCGCCGGCAACTGGAGCAGGCCTACCTCGAACGCCTGGCACAGCTGCCAGAACCCGTGGCCCCTTCAGCCGAGGAGCAACTGCTGCTGATCGAGGCGCTGGTGACCATCGACCAGGTGCTCGATGGCCTGCCTGCCATCGTCAAGGCAACGTTCCTGTACAGCCAGCTCGACGGCATGAGCTATGTCGATATCGCCAGCAAGTTGCAGATCAGCGAGCGCACCGTCAGCCGCTACATGAAGCAGGCCCTGTGCCAGTGCTACCTGAGCGAGGTGCAGCCATGAGCAGCCATCCGCTGGACGCGATCAGCGAACAGGCGATCGACTGGATGGTGGCGCTCAATGCCCGCACGCCCGACGACGCCCTGCTGCAGCGCCTGGGCCACTGGCTGCAACAGGACCCCGCCCACCAGCAGGCCTGGGACCGCCTGCAGCGCCGCCTGGGCCGGCCGATCGCCACCTTGCGCGCGCTGGAGCAGCGCGCCCCTGGCCAGACCGCCGAGGCGCGCCAGGTGCTGCTGCAACCCACCCACTCGCGGCGCGAGGTGCTGGCCGCGCTGGCCAGCGTGGGCCTGTTCGGTGGCGCCTTGTGGGGCGCTTGGCGCAGCGACGCCACGCAAAACTGGCTGGCCGACCTGCACACGGCCAGCGGCGAACGGCGCAGCTTCACCCTGGCCGACGGCAGCCGCCTGAGCCTGAACAGTGCCAGTGCCGTCGACCTGTATTTCGACCCCGCGCAACGGCTGCTGGTGCTGCGCCGTGGCGAGTTGCTGATCCAGGTCGCCGCCGACCCGAAGCGGCCTTTGCGCGTGCGCACCGCGCAAGGTCAGGTGCAGGCCCTGGGCACGCGCTTTCTGGTCAGCCAGGAGCCCGCCGCCACGCGCGTCGTGGTGCTGGAACACAGCGTGCGCGCCAGCCTGCCTGATGGCCGATGGCTCGACCTGCGGCAAGGCCAGGCGGCGTTGCTGCGCAGCAATCTCATCGAGCCACTGGCCGACGAACAGCAGCAGCGGGCCGCCTGGGTAAACGGCCACCTGGAAGTACTCGACGAGCCACTGCACGTGGTGATCGATGCCTTGCGCCCTTACCAGCGCGGCTATGTGCGGGTGGCCCCGGCCGTTCGCAACCTGCGGGTACAAGGCGTGTTCCCGCTGGATCATCCTGAAGAGGCAGTGGCAGCGTTGGCCGAAGCCTTGCCGATCAGCATCGAACATTACGGCCCGTGGCTGACCTTGATCGGTCCGGGACATGCGCGGCAAAAAAAATCATGAAAATCATTCTCAAGCGTGTCCGGTTTTCATTTCTCGTCCCACCTATCTCCTGACAAGCCAATATAATCGGGAGAATTCCGTGCACAACCTCTGGCCCCGCGCCCTGCCCCTGGTCGCCGCCCTGACCAGCCTCACCGCCCTTGCCCAGGCGCAGACCCTGTCGTTCAACCTGCCGCCGGCGAGCCTGGCCACTACCCTCAACCGCATCGCCAGCCAGGGCGGCAGCATCATCGCCCTGGAACCGGCCCTGGTACGCGGCAAGCAGGCCCCGGCCGTGGTCGGCCAGATGAGCGTCGAGCAAGCCATGCAAGCCGCGCTGGCCGGCAGCGGGCTGGAGTTGCGCATCACCAGCAGCGGGCATTTCAGCGTGGCCCCGGCCGGCCAGCACGGTGATGCACTGGAGCTGGGGAGCACCAGCATCACCGACGACTACCTGGATGCCACCAGCGAAGGCAGCGGCTCGTATGCCGCCCGCGCAGTCACCCTGGGCAAAGGCACGCACACCCTCAAGGAAATACCTCAGTCGGTGACGGTGATCACCCGCAAGCAGCTCGACGACCAGGGCATAACCGACCTGCAGGACGCCCTCAACCACACCACTGGCATCGTCGGTGCGCAAGGCATCGGCCCGGGCATGGTGGTGACGTCCCGCGGCTTCCAGATCGACGACTGGCAATACGACGGGGTGCCGATCCAGCGCAACAACTACTCGCTGGGTAACTGGGCGACCCAGGACCTGGTGTTCTTCGACCGCGTGGAGGTCTTGCGTGGCGCTTCCGGCCTGCTGCAAGGCACCGGCAGCCCTGGCGGCGCGATCAACCTGGTGCGCAAGCGCGGCCAGCACGTGCCGACGGTGACCGTCACTGGCAAGGCTGGCTCCTGGGACCACTATGGCCTGCAACTGGACGCCGGTGGCCCGTTGACCGCCGACGGTCGCGTGCGCGGCCGGCTGGTGGCCGACGAAGACCAGAGCGACAGCTTCATCGACTACCAGTGGAGCGAGACCCACTCCCTGTATGGCGCGCTGGACATCGACCTGAACGACGCCACCACGGTCGCTGCCGGCATCAGCTACAACCGCCAGCAGTCGCGGCCGATGCTGCGTGGCCTGCCCCGCTACGCCGACGGCAAGGCCATCGACCTGCCCCGTTCGACCTACACCGGCGCACGCTGGAGCCGGGCCGAAACCGACGTCACCACGTACTACCTGGACCTTGAGCATCGTTTCAACGATGACTGGGTGTTCAAAGCTGCCGCCGTGCGCATGGACGAAACCAACACCTCCACCCACCAGCGGGTGCAGACCACCGGCCAAGGCATCGAGCCTGACGGCAGCGGCATTACCTACGCCGACTGGATCACCGACTTCCACAACACCAAGCTGGGCCTGGACATGAACCTGGTTGGCCACTTCGACACCGGCTCCGTGTCCCATGAAATCACCGTCGGCGGCAACTACGCCAAGCTGAAGTCGGACGACGCCTACTGGCGCAACTTCGATGCCTCCGACGACAACATCTTCGACATCGAGCACAACCGCCCCGAACCTAGCCGTGACAACATCTTCGACGGCGAACTCGCACGCGCCAACCGGGCCAGCTACGACGTCCGCCAGAAAGGCCTGTATGGCGTGTGGCGGGTCAAACCGGTCGAGGACCTGACCTTGATCGTCGGCTCGCGCGTCAGCTGGTTCGACTACAGCTGGGATTCGATCGACTTCAACAGCCTGACCGACCCAGGCACGCGCTATCCCACCAGCCGCATGACCGAGTCCGGCGAAGTCACCCCCTACGCCGGCTTCGTCTACGACCTGACCCGCGAGTGGGCCTGGTACGTCAGCTACACCGACGTCTTTACCCCGCAGACCGAGCGCGCCGTGGGCAACGTGCCGCTCAAACCGATCGTCGGCAGCAACTACGAGACGGGCTTCAAGGGCGTGCTGCTCGACGGACGGGTCAACGCGTCGCTGGCGCTGTTCCGCTACGACCAGGAAAACCGCGCCACTACCGATGTAGCCTCAGGCTTTGCCTGCGATGACTGGTACTGCTCCACTGCAGCGGGCAAGGTGCGCAGCCAGGGCTTCGAAGCCGAGATCAGCGGCGAAGTGCTCAGCGGCCTGCAACTGTTTGCCGGCTACACCTACAACACCACCAAGTTCCTCGACGACCCGGACGAAGAAGGCCGTGTGTTCAGCCAGTGGACGCCCAAGCACATGCTGCGCGCCTGGGCCGACTACACCCTGCCTGTGGACGGCCAGCGCTGGAGCACCGGCCTGGGCTTCACCACCCAGAGCCATACCCTGGGTTACGAGCGCACCTACGACGTGCCCGGCTACACCGTCTGGAGCGCACGCCTGGCCTATCAGCTGACACCTGAGGTCAGCCTGGCGGTCAAAGGCAACAACCTGTTCGACAAGCAGTACTGGGTGTCCGGCTTCAACCAGCTCAACGGCAGCAACAACTATGGCGAGCCGCGCAACTTCATGTTCACGGTCAAGTACACGCCGCAGTTCTGAGCCGCGTCAGGTCGTCATCGGCCGCTGCGCGATTCATGGAGCGTGAAGCGCCCTAGTCACGCAGGAAACTGGCCTCGAACGGGTACTGGGTCAACACCTCGTACCCGCTCTCGGTCACCAGCAACTGGTTCTCCAGCTTGATCCCATCGCGCCCGCCCACTTCACCGACATAGGCCTCGACACACAGCGCCATGCCCGGCTGCAGTTCGCCTTCGTAGCCGTAGGACTCCAGGTCTTCCGGATAGCGAATGCTCGGGTACTCGTCACACAACCCGACTCCATGGAACATCACCCCGTAACGCTGCGCCCGGCAGCTTTCCGGCAGGCGGTGGCCATTGCGGGTGAGTTCGGTGAAGCGCACGCCCGGCCTGACCATCTCGGCATTGACATGAATATGCTCGTGGGCGATGCGGTACAGCCGCTTCTGCTCGGCGCTGGGTTCGCGGTCACCGCAGATCCAGCTGCGCGACATGTCCACGCAAAACCCGTAGACACCAATCAGGTCGGTATCGAACGACAGCAGGTCGCCATCGCTGAGCACCCGCGGCCCGGATTCCTGGAACCAGGGGTTGGTACGCGGCCCGGAGCTGAGAATGCGCGTTTCGATCCACTCGCCGCCTCGGCGGATGTTGCCCGAATGCAAGGCCGCCCAGACATCGTTCTCGGTGGCGCCCGCCTGCATGGCCTGGCGCATCTCGGCGATCGAGGCCTCGCACGAGGCGACCGCGCAACGCATGGCGAGGATTTCGTCGGGGCCTTTGATCAGGCGGGCGAACTCGGTGACTTCCTGGCCGTTGTGCACCTGCACGCCCAGGGCATCCAGCGCGCGCAGGCCGGCCACTTCGATGCGGTCCACGGCCAGGCGGCGGTTGTTGCCGGCATGGCTGCGCAGCAGCTCGTCGACCTGGGCGCAGAAGCGCCGGGCGTGCTCGTCGGTCCGGTCTCCGGTTTCGAAGTAGAAAAACGACGCGCCGCTGCGCAGCTCGCTGACCAAGGGCAGATGCGCGGACAGGTGATCGCAACCGTGGAAGTCCCACAGCACCACATGGCCACTGGCGGCGACGAAACAGGCGCGGGCGGGGTTGTGGGTGGTCCACAGCTGCATGTTGGTGGTGTCGGTGGCGTAGCGGATGTTCAACGGGTCGAACAGCAGGATGCCGCCCAGGTCACGGGCGACCAACTGCTCGCGAATGCGTTGCAGGCGGTACTGGCGCAGGCTTGGCAGGTGCGGCGCCGGCAGGCCGAGCGCGGCCCATTCGGCGAACGCCAGCGGGGTCGGGCCGATTTCGGTGCGGTCATTGTCATCCACCGAGCCGTCGGCCTTGAGCGCGGCGGCGCGCTGGCGGGACGGGTCGATGCGGCGGGCGTGGGCGGGGATCGAGAACGGCGGCGTCATCATGGTCTGCGGATTTCCCTGGTCTTATTGTGTGGAAACTGCGGCGCTGCGTGATTACAGTCTATTGCGGGTCTCTCGCAGCCAAGAACCGACTTTTTCTAAGGCTTATCGATTACAAGAACGTATGGTCCAGCACACCGAACCCGATCAGACCCTGATCAAGATGCCCTCGCTGCGCGCCGTCAAGGCATTCGTCGCCGCCGCCCGCTACCAGAATTTCACCCGCGCCGCCGAAGCGCTGTGCGTGACCCAGGCGGCGATCAGCCGGCAGATCCGCGACCTGGAACTGCACCTGGGGGCGGAGCTGTTCAACCGCGCCGGGCGCGCGGTGGAGCTGACCCCGGCCGGCTCGATCTTCTACGACGCGGTGCAGTTGTCGTTCACCAACATCGCCCAGGCCGCCGAGCGCATTCGCCACCACGACAGCCCCAAGCAGCGCATCACCCTGTGCTGCACACCCGCCTTCGCCAATTTCTGGCTGGGGCCGAAGCTGCCTGCGCTGTTTGCCGCCTACCCCGAGATCGACCTGAACATCGTCACGGTGCAGAACTTCCTGACCCTGGAGAACGGCGTCAGCCCGGACATCATCATCTGCAAACGCGCCAAGAGCGGGCAAGGCTACTTCAGCCAGCCGCTGGTCTGTGACGTGATCTACCCGGTGTGCAGCCCGGCCTTCCTGGAGCAGCATCCCGACATCCAGACCCTGGACGGCCTGCGCGATACCGCGCTGCTCAACCTCAGCCCGTTCGGCCGCTCACAGGTGGCCGAGCACGTGGACTGGAAGGTCTGGTTCGCCTATCAGGACATCGACCTGGAGTGCCGCGACGCCGAGGCGCCACAGTTGTTCAATGCCAACGACTTCAGCCTGCTGATGCAACTGGCGCAGAACCACCAGGGCGTGGCCCTCGGCTGGCACTACCTGGTGGCGCCGCTGGTGGCACAGGGCCTGCTGGTGCGGCCGGTGCGTGAAACCCTGGTGCACCGCGACACCCGCCACTACCTCAGCATCAGCGAGGCCAAGAGCCACGATGCCAGTTGCTGCAAGCTGCGCGACTGGCTGCTGGAACAGTTCGACTGGTCGCTGCACGAGGAGGTCGACGCCCTGCCGACGGGCTAGCAGCCACTAGCCCTTCAACGCCGCCTCGATCGCCGCGACGTCGATCTTGCCCATGCCCAACATCGCCTCGAAGGCCCGCTTGGCAGCGGCCTTGTCGGGGTTGGCGATGGCCTCGAGGAGAATGCGCGGGGTGATCTGCCACGAGATCCCCCACTTGTCCTTGCACCAGCCACACACGCTCTCGCTGCCGCCGTTGCTGACAATGGCCTGCCAGAAGCGGTCGGTCTCGGCCTGGTCTTCGGTGCAGACCTGGAACGAAAACGCTTCGCAATGCTTGAACGTGCTACCGCCATTGAGCCCCACGCACGGGATGCCCATGACGGTGAATTCCACGGTGATCACATCCCCGGCCTTGCCCGATGGATAGTCGGCCGGTGCCGGATGCACCGCCACCACCCGGCTGTCGGGAAAGGTGCGGGCATAGAAGTTGGCCGCCTCCTCGGCGTCCTGGTCGAACCACAGGCAGATCGTGTTTCGGGCAGTCATGGCCGCGCTCCAGGGTGAACGATGAGCCTTGAGTCTAGCCCTGGCGACAGGCGCACGACACCGCAGGCGATCAGAAAAGCACTACATCAATCAGCGATTCTTCCCACAACCAGAGCGCTTTACAGCACGGCATCATTCCTGGCAAACCTCACGCGCGATAACCCGCAGGGAGAATCAGGTTTGCCGAACCACGAAGCCAAATTGCAGCATCTGAGCCCCGAACAGCTAGAAGCGCTGTACCGCGAATACCTGAAGGGGGAAAAAATCGCGCTGTTGCTGCAGCGCTACAACCTCGACATTGCCCCCGGCAGCCTGATCAAGGCACTGCCGCCGGTACCCTGCGCCGGGCTGACGTGCCCGTACTGCAAGACGAGCCTGTACCAGCGGCCCAAATGCAGGACCGCGCAGAGCAGCAAAGAGCTGCTGGCCTTCTGCAAGACCTGCGACCACCGCCATTACTTCGCCTCACCGTCCAATTGGCGCTGCGAGTGCACCTGCCGCCCCTGCCAGGCGTCACGTACCCGCGTGCACCAGGAGCAGGCCGTCGAACAACGCAAGCGGGTCAGGGAGCACTGGTCGATAACCCGGAAAAATCCCATTTCCCTGCAAAGCCTTTCGATCACCCACAGGCTGCAGATGATGGCCATGCTCCAGGTGCGCATGGATGTCCGGCATAATTGCCTGGGCGCGGCCGATCACGCTGTCGGCGACTTGCGCGTCAGCCCTTCCCAGGCCATGGACAGCACGATACTGCAAGCGCTGCACGAGAAGCAGCTGCTGCTGGTCGACCCCGAATCGCCCCTGGAGGCCTTCAGCCGCGACCAACCGCCGAAGGCCTGGCAGAGCAAGGTGCGCTGGTTGAGCAACGTCAGCCTGGATGGCCAACGGCGAGCCAGCCCGGCGCAGCTGTACCGCGCACTGCACAGCTCGTTGCTCGAAGGCCCCCGCAGGCACTGGCACGATGAAATCATCGACTGTGTCCAGGCGCTGTGCGTCGAAGAGCTCTGCACTTACCTGGCAGCGCAGTGCGCAGCCCATGGCCTGCCTTGGGAATCTGCCAGACGCGCCAGCGAGGCGGCAGCGCGGCTGCTCCAGGTGCATTCGGTGCAGCGTGCCTGTTGCCTGGCCGATGCCGCCCTGCAAGGCGCCCTGACGTTCATCGCCCGCCACCAGGTCAGCAAGGCGCATGCGGCCAGCACCATCGCCGGGTGCATGCTGGCGCTGAGCGAGCAAGCCGTCCGCGAGCAGTGGCTATTGACGCCACCGCAGAACGCCCCTCGCGGCGCACGTTCAAGCCTCAACCAGGCGCTGTTCGGCGTGCTGTTGAAGCAGACCGACCACGGCCTCGAGCAACCGCCCGCCGCGTACACGGCCTTGCTTGCGGGGCGGGCTGACCCGTGACTATCCTGGCGTTTGCAACATTCTGCAGACAATTCCTAAGCCAAGCGGTGAACCTGCTTACAAAAATGCGGTCTGTCCCAGACGGTCAATTCACCGACCGGTTCGTCGGCCCCTCGATGATGAGCAGTCACCGGGCCTCTATTTTCTGTTGCAGCGAAGACCCCCACATGCCTGAATCCCGCCCAGTCTCCCTCGCCCTCCCTGCCCTGCGCGGCAGCCTGATCGCCGCCCTGGTGGCCCTCGCCGCCCCGGTGCATGCCGAAGAGCCTGCCAGCGATGCGCGCTGGGTCAGCGACAGCCTGAGCACCTACGTGCGCAGTGGCCCGACCGATGGCCACCGCATCGTCGGCACGCTCAAGTCCGGGCAGAAGCTCACCCTGATCGGCAGCCAGGGCAACTACAGCCAGGTGCGTGGGCAAAGCGGCGATGTGGTGTGGATCCTCACCAGCGACCTGCAGGCGGTGCCTGGCCAGAACGAGCGCCTGCCGCAGCTCGATGCCCAGGTGGCGGACCTGTCCGGTCAGCTCAAGACCATCGACGACAGCTGGAAGAACCGCGTCCAGGGCATGCAGGAGACCCTGGATTCACGCAAGCAACTGATCGCCGAGCTGGAGGCGCGCAACCAGGCGCTGAACGAACAGCTCGACCAGAGCCAGTCGAGCCTGCGTGACACCCAGGCGCGCCTGGGCGACGAGAACAAGCAGGTGATGATGCGCTACATGGTCTATGGCGGCAGCATCGCCGGTGCCGGACTGCTGGCGGGGTTGATCCTGCCGGCCCTGACCCGCGGGCGGAAGAAGAACGACCGCTGGTTCTGATGAAGGCCATGTGGGCCTTTTCGCGGGTTCGACCGCGAAAAGGCCCACATGCTTGCGCCGCTACTTGCTGCGCGCCTTGTTATAGATGGTCTTGGCCTGGTCCGCGGCAGCCTGGCACTTGGTCATGTCGCCGGCATCGCGGGCCTTCTTGGCTTCTTCCCATTTCACTTTGAAATCATGCGCCATGCCACCGTGCATCAACTGGCCACTGGCCTTGTGGTCGGCTTCCAGCTCTTTGATTTTCGCATCGCAATTGGTCTTTGGATCGGCATGAGCGGCAACGCTCAGTACCGAAGCAATCACCAGCAGTATCATGGATTTCATGGAGCGTTCTCCTTGGAAATCGAGGGGTTCATCGAGAGACATAGGCTCGATGCAGCAACCAGCATAGTCGGCAAGGCATCATGATGCCTGCCCGGCTCCCGGCCGATTACTGACGCAACCGCGCCAATGCATCCAGCACATGGCCCGTGGCCCGATCCACATGTCCTTCACGGCAGGCTATCCCTAGCTGCCGCCACAATCCCGGCACCAACGGCCTTCGCGCGATACGCCGGTCCAGTTCCGCCGCCTCGCCTTCCTGGGGCAGCAAGGTCGCGCCATAGCCGGCGCCCACCAGGCTCTTGATCGCGTCGTTGTAGTTCAGTTCGATCCGCGCCTCGGGGTACAGCCCGGCCGCCGCGAACCATTCACCCGTCACCCGCGACAGCTGGGTGCTGCTGTCGTTGAGGATCAGTGCCCGCTGCCCCAGCCAGGCCGGGGAGATCTCGGCCGGCGGCTGCCACTCGGCGGGCACGTAGGCGAGGATCGGGTCGCGCCGCCAGGGCGCCAACCTGACCCCTTTGCCGGCCACCTGGGGCAAGGCCACCAGGGCGATGTCCAGGCTGCCTTCACGCAGCCGCGTCAGCGAGGCCTGGGAGGTCAGCACCTGCACCTGCACGTCGATGCCAGGGTGCGCCTCGCCCAGGTGCTCCAGGGCCTTGGGCAACAGGTGGGCGATGGCGCCGGTGGAGGCGCCCAGGCGCACGCGGCCGGTCAGCCCTTCGACCTGCCGGCGCACTTCGTCCAACGCCAGGTCGGCGTCGGCCAGCAGGCGCCGGGCGCGGGCCAGCAGGGTTTCGCCGATGGCGGTGGGGCGTACCTGGTTACGATTGCGGGTGAGCAGCGGTGCGCCGACCCGGGCCTCCAGCTCGGCCACGTGCAGGCTGATGGTGGGCGGTGCCAGGTTGAGCTGGCGGGCGGCCTCGGCGAAAGAGCCCAGGTCGGTGATGACCACCAGGGTGCGGAGGCGGTCGAGGCTGATTTCGCGCATGGGGTCGAGGCTCTGTGTAGCCTGTGCCGGCCTCTTCGCGGGTAAACCCGCTCCCACAGGGTCCGCACAGCTCTCAAACCTGGTGCAGTACCTGTGGGAGCGGGTTTACCCGCGAAGAGGCCGGCACAGGAGATAATGGATTCAGAAAACATGAACATGAGCGTCATGATATTCAAATTTTCTTTATCTGCGCCACAGGCGAGCATGCACCACCCCTCCCCTGACCGGACCCGACCATGCACACCCCTGTAGTCTTCATCGACGGCGACCAAGGCACCACCGGCCTGCAGATCCACACCCGCCTCCAGGGCCGCGACGACCTGCGCCTGCTGACCCTGCCCGAAGCCGAGCGCAAGGAACCGCAACGCCGCCGCGAGGCAATCAACAGCGCCGACATCGCCCTGCTCTGCCTGCCCGACGCTGCCGCCCGTGAAGCCGTGGCGGCCATCGACAACCCCGCCGTACGGGTGATCGACGCAAGCTCCGCGCACCGCACCAGTCCAGGCTGGGTCTACGGTTTGCCGGAGCTGGACGAAGGCCAGGCCGAACGCATCGCCCAGGCCACCCGGGTGAGCAACCCCGGCTGCTACCCCACCGGCGCCATCGCCCTGCTGCGCCCGCTGGTCAAGGCCGGCCTGCTGCCGGCCGACTACCCGCTGAGCATCCATGCCATCTCCGGCTATTCCGGCGGCGGCCGCGCTGCGGTGGAAAAACATGAAAACCCAGGTCAGCAACACACACCGACCTTGCAGCTTTACGGTCTGGAGCTGGCCCACAAGCACGTGCCGGAAATCCAGCTGCATGCCGGCCTGGCGGCTCGGCCGATGTTCCTGCCGGGCTACGCGGCCTATCGCCAGGGCATCGTCCTGAGCATCCCGCTGCAGCTGCGCCTGTTGCCGGGCAGGCCCGACGCGGAGCACTTGCAGGCCTGCCTCGAGCAGCACTATCAGGGCGCCCGCCACGTACAAGTGATGCCGCTGCACCAGCACGGCCCGGCAGCCGCGCTTGACCCCGAGGCGCTGAACGACAGCAATGACCTGCGCCTGGCCCTGTATGCCAACCCCGAGCACGGCCAGGTGCTGCTGACGGCGGTGTTCGACAACCTCGGCAAAGGTGCCTCGGGGGCGGCGGTGCAGAACCTCGACCTGATGCTCGCCGCGATGCGCGGCTGAAAAGGGGTTAGACTGTGCACCCCGCGCCAGCCCGGCGCGGGGTGAGTTCACCGCAGCCGGAGCCCGTCCACCGATGTTCATCCTGAGCCGCCTCGACAGCGTGCCGCCCGAATCCTTCCAGAACCAGATCCGTGACCTGGTGATCCACAACGTCGGCGAACTGAGCAGCGTCGCCATCCGCGCCGACAACCCGCTGTACCCGCTGTACCAGTATGGCGTCGGCATGGAGGTGCACCAGTACCTGCAGGCCATGGACGGCACCCGCGGCCTGGCCGTGGCGCTGACCCTGGCGCTGGACGCCGAGGCGCCGGACCGTCTGCTCGGTTTCGCCCTGACCCTGCCCGCCCAGGACAATCCCCAGGCCTGCGCCCTGGCATTTCTCGCCGTGGCCCCCGGGCAGCGTCGCCAGGGCATCGCCCGGGCGCTGTTGGGTGACCTGCAGGGGCGCTTTGCCCAGGTCGAGCTCAATGCCTTCGCCCACCAGGTGTCGTGGTTCGAGGCGATGGGCATGCAGGTGGTGGCGGCCAGCGGGCCGCAGGTGCTGATGAGCAGCACCGGCCAGGCCAGCGGCGCGCTGATCGGGCGGCTGGACATTGCGCCGATCTACCAGACGGCCGAGGTGTTGCAGATCCATACCTACTTGCTCAATCAGCAGGGCGAGGATGCCATGCTCGAGGCCGAGCAGCAGCGGGATGAGTGGCTGGATGGGTTGACGGAGCAGGCCAAGGCCTGTGTGCGGGAGCGCAAGTCGGTGCATTGAACCTTTGGGGCTGCTTTGCAGCCCTTTCGCGACACAAGGCCGCTCCTACAAGGATCGCATTTCTCTGTAGGAGCGGCCTTGTGTCGCGAAAGGGCCGCAAAGCGGCCCCGGCAATCGTCAGGCATGCACCCAACGCCGATGCAGTCCGCGGGCCAGCGCATCAAGCATGAACCCCAACACCCCGATCAACAGCACCATCGCCATCAGCTCCGAATACGCCAGGCGGTCGCGGGTATCGAGAATGAAATACCCCAGCCCCGCACTCACCCCAAGCATCTCGCACGGCACCAGCACGATCCACAGGATGCCGATGGCCAAGCGCACGCCGGTCAGCACATGGCCGATCACCCCAGGGATGATGACCCTGCACAGCGTCTCCCAGCGCGTGGCGCTGAGGCTGCGGCTCAGTTGCAGCCAGCGCGGGTCGAGCTGGCGCACCCCGGCCGCGGTGTTGAGCAGGATCGGCCACAACGCGGCAAAGGCCAGCAGGAAGTAGATCGGCTGGTCGCCCACGCCCATCAGCATCACCACCACCGGCATCCACGACAGCGGCGAGATCATCCGCAGGAACTGAAAGGCCGGTGTGGTCGCCGCTTCCAGATGCCGGTAGCTGCCCACCAGCAGGCCCAGCGGCACACCGATCAGCAGCGCCAGCAACAGCCCGACGAGTATGCGCTTGAGGCTGACCCAGGCGTGCCCGTAGACCTCGCCATGCGCCAGCAGCTCGCCCAGGCTGGCCAGGGTCGCCTGGGGCGAAAAGCGCGCCGAGAGGCCATCGGCCTCGCCGAACACCTGCACCCCCGCCCACCACAGCAGCAGCAATCCCAGCAGGCCGGCCAGGCCGAGGCCGGCATGTACCACGTGCTTGCCCATCAGACCGCGAACTCCTCGCTACGCTCGAAGTTGTCGGCAATGCCGAACACCGCCGGGCCGCCGACCGCGGCGATGGCATTGCGCACGAAGCGGTCGTCGACCAGGTCCCGGGCCACGTGGGCCGGGTCCAGGCCCGCAAGGAAACCACGCTCGCCTTCGATCAGGGTGTTCTTCAGGCGCTTGACCAGCTCCTCGGTGTAGCTCGGGTACGGGTAGGGCTGGAAATCGATGCGTTTTTCATCCCACTGCTGGTGCTGGATGGCGCCGCTGGCAATGTAGCCGGCACGGTCTTCAGCGCTCGGCGCCAACACTTTGCCGAGCACTGCCGGTTCGTGCGGGGTGTACTTGTTGGGGCCGGCCTTGGACAGCAGCGCCGCCGCCTCGGCGCGATGGTCACGGGTCCACTGCTGGGCCTTGACGATGGCGTTGACCACCTTCTGCGACCACACCGGGCGGTTGTTCAGGTCGTGCTCGTGCATGAACACCACGCAGCAGGCGTGGTTGCGCCAGACGTCGCCGGTAAAGCGCTGTACGCGGCCGACCTTGAGGTTCTCGGCCAGGGCATTGAACGGTTCGGCGACGATATAGCCGGCGATGCGCTTGCTGGCCAGGGCCGGCGGCATGTCCGAGGGCGGCAGCACCAGCAGGTTGACCTCGTTGGCGGCCAATGGCGCGTTGGCCGGCTTGGACACGGCGCTCAGGCCGTTTTCGTCGAGCATCTGCTGCAGCACCACGTTGTGGATCGAGTACCAGAACGGGATCGCCACGGTCTTGCCACCGAGCTGTTTCATCTCGGTGATGTCCGGCGCCACGGTGAGGCCCGAGCCGCCAACGTGGTTCCACGCCACGACCTTGGCCGGCACCTTGCTGCCATAGCGCGCCCACACGGTCATCGGCGACAGCAGGTGGATGACATTGACCTGGCCGGAGATGAACGCCTCGATCACCTGGGCCCAGCTGCGCAGCAGCACCGGGCGTTCGGCCTTGATGCCTTCGGCCTCGAACAGGCCATTGTTGTGCGCCACCAGCAGGGGCGTGGCGTCGGTGATCGGCAGGTAGCCGATGCGCACCGGCGCGTCCGGCTCGGCGGCGGCGCGCGCCTGCAGGCTCGACAGCAGCGGCACGGCGCCGGCGGCGGTGAGCATGGCGCTGAGCTTGAGGAAATCGCGACGCGAGGTGGAGGAACAGCAGTCATCCATGCACATGCACAGGCTCCGAAGGCAGCGGGGTTGGCTGAGGTTGGTCAGGGCGGCTGGCACGCCGCAGGGTTTTCAGGATGTCGATGCGCAACGCGCCCAACTCCTCGACCCGCTGCGCGCGGGGTTGCGGCAGGTCGATGGGCCATTGGCCGAGAATGCGCGCCGGATGGTCGCCCAGCAGCAGCACGCGGTCGGACAACAACAGCGCTTCGTCGATGTCGTGGGTAATCAGCACTGCGGCGGTGTTGTGGGTGGCGATCAGTTGCAGGAGTAGTTGCTGCATGTCGGCGCGGGTCACTTCGTCCAACGCACCGAAGGGTTCATCAAGCAGCAGCACCTCGGGCTGGCGCGCAAGGCAGCGCGCCAGCGCGGTGCGCTGGGCCATGCCGCCGGACAGCTGCGCCGGGTACTGGGTGCGCGCGTGGGCCAGGCCCACCGCGGCAATCGCATGGTCGATGCGGGCGCGGCGCTCGGCAGTGGCCAGCTTGGGCTGGCGGGCAAAGTCCAGGCCGAAGGCGACGTTGCTTTCAAGGCTCAGCCAGGGCAGCAGGCTGGGGTCCTGGAAGGCCACTGCCAGGCGCGGGTGCGGGCCCTGCAACGGCTCGCCGCGCAGGGTCACGCTGCCGCCACGCGGCGCCTGCAGGCCGGCCAGCACCCGCAGCAGGCTGGACTTGCCCACCCCGCTGGGGCCAAGGATGGTCACCACCTCGCCCGGCGCCAGTTGCAGGTCGAAGCGCGCCAGCACCTCCTGCCAGCCGTTCTCGCGCGGGTAGCCCAGGCTGATCTCGCGGGCTTCGAGCAAGGCCTGGGTCATGCGTTGGCGGCCTGGCGGTGCAGTTCGGCGCGCAGTTGCACCAGGCTCGGGGTGACGATCGGCACGAACGCCGATTCGCGCCAGCGACGGGCGAAGCCGGCACCGAATTCGTCCAGATAGGCCTTGCCGCCGCTGGCCTGCAATTCCAGCTGGACGGCGTCGGCGGCGCTTTCGGCCAGGGTGATGCGCAGCTTGAACAGCGCGGCCGGCTGGCTCAGGAAGCGGCCTTCGAGCAGGCCCTGCTTGAGCTCGGCGACGGTGTTTTCCAGGCGTTCCTTGAGCACCTGGCGATGTTCTTCGAGGAACGACAGGCGCCCGTGCAGGTGCTCGTGCACCTCATCCAGCGAGCGCCGCGCCAGGCCGATGGCCATGCCGCACTGCAAGGCGAGGAAGGCCGGGCGCACCTTGGGCAGGAACTCCCGGGCGTTCTCGTGCAGCAACCAGTCGCGGCTCAATTGCACCTGGTGGAAGGCCAATGCTGCGGTGTTGCTCGATTGCAGGCCCATCAGCTCCAGGTCGTCGGAGCGCTCCAGGCCCTGGACACTGGACGGGATCGCCATGATGAACGGTGAGCCGCCGGCGTCATCCTCGATCGCCGCCGCCACCACGAAGCCGCTCTTGCGCAGGTTGGTCACCCAGTGCAGGCGGCCTTCGAGGGTCCAACCGCCCTCCCCGGGGCGGCCGCACACCTGCAGCGCCTCGATACCGGAGAGAAACTTCATGGCGTTGGAAAGGCCGGTGGCGCCGGCCAGCTCGCCGGTCAGCAAGCCCGGCAACAGGCGCTCGCGCAGCCCCTGGTTGGGGCTTTGCAGCAGGTATTCGATGAAGGCGCGCTGGCCCCAGCAAACGAACGCCGCGGCCAGCGAGCGGCTGGCGATGGCGGCGATGGCCTCGACGGCATGGGTGACCGCGCCACCACTGCCGCCCAGGGCCGGCTCCACGCCGACGCGCAGCAGTTGCGACTCGGCGATATGCGCCAGGACCAACTGCGGGTCGCACTGGCCCTGGTCGATTGCCTCGGCATTGGCATCCAGCCACTGACGAAATGCACTGTCAAGCATGTCCCTACTCCTTTTGATACGCAGGCGCCACCAGCGCCGGGCGCGGTTTTACGCGGTCGGCTGCCAGCGGTACTTGCTCAGCTCGTCGTTGAGCGGCGTCTGGGCGAACACATTAGCAAAGTTGCACAGGGTTGCGAGACTCACGCCAAGAATCACTTCAAGGGCGTTGCCTTCGCTGAAACCGGCTTCGCGGAAGGCCTGGTAGGTGGCCTCGCCGACATTGCCACGGCTGGCGATCACTTCACGGGCGAATTCGGCCAGGGTCTCGTAGCGGGCGTCGGGCAGTTCGCCACGGGCACGCAGGGCCTCGACCACATCGGCCGGCAGCTTGGCCTTGTTCAGCGCCACGGCGGTGTGGCCGGCGACGCAGAAGTCGCAGCCATGCTGGGTCGCGGCGATCAGTTGGACCACTTCACGCTCGGCCAGGGTCAGCTCGGACTTGCCATTGAGGGCCGAAACCGTCACGTAGGTTTCCAGCGCCGCCGGGGCATTGGCCAGCACGCCGAGCAGGTTGGGGATGAAGCCGGCATTCTTCTGGGCGTTCTCGAGGAACGGGCGGGCCGCTTCCGGGGCGCTCTGCAGAGTGTGTAGAGTAATGCGCGAAGTCATGGAGGGGAGTCCCTTTGCTGTAGGTCACTACAGTCTGTTGGTTATAAGAATTACCCTCCATATTCATCAGTCGCCTTTCCTTGCTCCTGAGTCTTTGCATTAGATGATTTCATCCAGCCACCTCGTCGATTGGTTATTAGAAGGCCTTGAACTGGACGCCAGTCTGTTTCATGTCGGCCGCTACTGCGGAGGTTGGCATGCCAGCACCCACGGCATGGACCGGGCCAGCTTTCACCTGGTGGTACAGGGCCACTGCTGGCTGCACCTCGACGGCCAGGCCGACGCGCTGCGCCTGGAAGCCGGGGATGCGGTGTTCCTGCTGCGCGACCTGGGCTACCGGTTGTCCGGCGAGCAGGACCCGGCCAGCGCCTGCGCCCAGCCCCGCCAGCCGATGCTGGCGCTGGATGCCAGCGCCAGCGACGGCGTGGGGCTGGTGTGCGGGTTCTTCGACTTCCGCCCGGGGCTGTCGTCGCTGATCGTCGAGGGGCTGGCGGACTGGATCGTGCTGCGCGCCGACGAGCCGGACGGGCATGCGGCGCGGGCACTGTTCGGCTTGATCCTGGAAGAGTGCCGGCGTTCGCCTTCGCAGACCGTACTGGAGCGCCTGACCCACCTGCTGTTCCTGTACGTGCTGCGCCAGCAGGCCCACGCGGGGCAGTCACTGGGTGGGCTGGTGGCGCTCGCTCGCCAGCCGGCATTCGCCGGGTTGCTGGGGCGATTGATCGAGGCGCCGGGGCAGGCGTGGACGCTGGAGAGCATGGCGGCATGCACCGGGCTTTCGCGTTCGGCGTTCTTCAAGCGCTTCAACGAGCTGGCCGGGCAGTCGCCGGGGCAGGTGCTGCTGGCGCTGCGCATGCGCCATGCCTGCCAGTTGCTGCGGGCGGGCAGCACCGTGGAACAGGTGGGGGCGCAGGTGGGGTATCAGTCGGTGGCGGCGTTTACCCGGGCGTTCGCCAAGGCTATCGGGGTGCAGCCGGGGGCTTATCGACGCCAGCATGAAGGGCGTTGACCTGCTGCGGCCCGTTCGCGGGTAAACCCGCTCCCACAGGGGCCCGCACAGATCCCAAGGTTTGTGCAGCCCCTGTAGGAGCGGGTTTACCCGCGAAGAGGCCAGATACATTCAGACCTGGCTGACAGGAATATCCCCGCCACCCTTGCCCTCACGCCGCCCACCCATCCAGTCATTCACCTGCTGCCCGAACTCGGCTGGCGCCTTGCGCCCGAACCGCCGCGCCAGGTCGAGGATGGTCTGTTGCGCCAACGCCTCCTCCATGCGCTTCTGCGCGCCCAGCATTACCGCGTGAATCGCGCAGGTGCCCTCGGTCGCCCAGCCTGGCGCCGAACCTTCGAACAACGTGCAACGTTCACGAATCTCGCGGCAATCGAAGATCTTCTTCCGCCCGTCAATCGCATTGACGATGTCCAGCACGGTGATTTCGTCGGACGGCCGCGCCAGACGGAAACCGCCGCGCACGCCTTCAGTAGCCGCCACCAGCCCGGCCCGGGCCAGCTTGGTGAAGACCTTGGCCAGGTACTCCTGTGGCACGCCCTGCAACTCCGCCAGGTCACGCACGCTGGACTCGCGGGTGTCCCCGCGCTCGTCCACCAGGTACAGCAGGCAATGGATGCCGTATTCGACGCCAGCACTGTAGAGCGACATATCAATCTCCGACCAACTTTGTCGCAAATAGTACGCCGTTAGCTGAAGCAGCGCAAAGCCATTCCACGCCATCCGTCGCTTCCTTGATATTCGAAACGCCCTTGAATGCCTTGATATACGGGCATCCCATGGCAATCGATCAGTGCCGGGCGGAGGGGCTGTCGAAAAAAAAGCTTGCCGACTCAAACTACGATCAATACAGTCGTAGTTATTCGAGCGGCACACACAACACCCTCGAAGCCCTCTTCAACCTCGCGGAGCACCTCCATGAAATCGAACATCCTGATCATCGGTGCCGGCTTTGCCGGTGTCTGGAGCGCCCTGAGCGCCGCCCGCCTGCTCGACCAGGCCCAGCGCGACGACCTGAGCATCAGCGTGCTCGCCCCCCAGCCTGAACTGCGCATCCGCCCACGCTTCTACGAGGCCGACGCGCACACCCTGAAGGCACCGGTGGGCGATTTGTTCGAAGCGGTCGGCGTGCGTTTCATCAGCGGCAATGCCGAGGCCATCGATGCCGAAGGCCGCAACGTGAGCTACACCGATGCCGACGGCCAGCGCCAGCAGATCGCCTATGATCGCCTGATCCTCGCCGCTGGCAGCCAGGTGGCACGCCCCGCGATCCCGGGCCTGGCCGAGCATGCCTTCGATGTCGACCAGATGGAGTCGGCGGTGAAGCTCGAGCAGCACCTGCACGGCCTGGCCGCCCTGCCCGCCTCGCCGGCGCGCAACACCGTAGTGGTCTGCGGCGGTGGCTTCACCGGCATCGAAACCGCCACGGAAATCCCTGTCCGCCTGCGCGCCATCTTCGGCAACGAGGCTGCCGTACGGGTGCTGGTGATCGACCGTGGCACCAGCGTCGGCGCCGCACTGGGCGCCGGCATCACCCCGTCGATCGTCGCGGCCTGCGAGCAGGCCGGCGCCCAATGGCTGACCGGCACCTCGGTGGTGAAGGTGGATGCTGGCGGCGTGACCCTGGACAACGGCGAGTACATCGCCAGCAAGACCGTGATCTGGACCGCAGGCGTGAAGGCCAGCCCGCTGACCGCCCAGGTGGCCGGCGAGCGCGACAACTTCGGCCGCCTCAAGGTCGACGACCACCTCAAGGTGATCGGCCAGGCGCACATCTATGCCACCGGTGACACCGCCTGGGCCGCCGTCGACGAGGTGGGCAATCACGCCCTGATGACCTGCCAGCACGCCATCCCCATGGGCCGCCACTCCGGCAACAACGCCATGGCCGACCTGCTTGGCGTGGCGCCGGTGGTGTACCGCCAGCCCAAGTACGTGACCTGCCTTGACTTGGGCGAATGGGGCGCGGCCTACAGCGAGGGTTGGGAGCGCGAGTTGAAGCTGCACGGCGAAGAAGGCAAGGCCCTGAAACGCCAGATCAACTCGGTCTGGATCTACCCACCAGCCGCGGATCGGGCCTTGGCGCTGGCGGCTGCCGACCCCATGATCGCGATCGTTTAAACGCAAAATCCTGACAGATCCGTCAATAAACGGCGGATTTGTCAGAACTTGTCGTTACATTGAATGACTGGTCAATATTAATGGCCATATGGCATCATTCAGCAAAAAAACAATTCAAGAGGGTGAGGAACACACTTAAATCCGCAGCGCATCGAGAGCCTGGCACCATCCCCGGTGGCCCGGCCTTCCGTCCATGCTCTTGACGCCTGCACGCCACCGTCAAGGAGCATTCCATGCAGTTACGGAATATGAAGATCGGCATTCGCGCAGCCAGCGTGTTCGCCCTGTTGGGCTTGCTGGTCCTGGCCATGGGCCTTATCGCACTCTATGAAACCCGGCAGATGGACTCTGCCACCGACGAAATCCGCGTCACCTGGATGCCCGCCGTGGTCGCCCTCGGCGACATCAGCACCGATCTGGGGCGTGCCCGCGCCATCACCCTGCGCGCTGCGCTGGATGACAACCCGGTCGAACGTGCCCGCAACATCGACCTGGCCAATGCCATCAACGAGCAGCTCAAAGGCAGCCTCAAGGATTACCAGGACACCATCATCGCCGCCGATGACCTCGCGCTGTTCAACGCCTTCGATTCGGCCCACCAGCAATACCTCGACCTGCAGACCCGCGTCCTGCAAGCCATCGGCGCCGGCCGCATGGACGAGGCCAAGCAGCAGATCAGCGGCCCCCTCACCCAGTACGCCGACAGCATGATGAAGGCCATGAGCGCGCTGATCGCCTACAACGGCAAAGGCGCCGACGACGCGTCGCAGCGCAGCAGCGACGTGGCCGACCAGGCCTTCAGCGCGATCATCGGTGCGCTGTCGGTGATCATCCTTGCCCTGGTGGCCATCGCCACCCTGCTCACCCGCAGCATCGTGGTACCGCTGGCCGATGCCGTGGCCGTGGCCGAGCGCGTGGCCACCGGTGACCTGACCAAGGACATCCGCATCACCGGCCGCGATGAACCGGCCCTGCTGCTGGGCGCCCTGGCCCGCATGCAGGCCAGTTTGCGCGACACCCTGCGCCAGATCGCGGCGTCCTCCGACCAGCTGGCTTCGGCATCGGAAGAACTGCACAGCGTCACCGAAGACACCAGCCGCGGCCTGCACCAGCAGAGCGCCGAGATCGACCAGGCCGCCACCGCCGTCAACCAGATGACTGCCGCCGTGGAAGAAGTGGCGAACAATGCGGTGAGCACTGCCGATGCCTCCAGGGGCGCCGACCAGAACACCCGTGACGGCCGCGACCAGGTCAACCAGGCCCTGGCCGAGATCCAGCACCTGGTCGAAGACGTGACCGGCACTGCCGCCGAGATCGAACAACTGGCCAGCAACGCCAACGAGATAAGCCGCGTGCTGGATGTGATTGGCTCGATTGCCGGGCAGACCAACCTGCTGGCCCTGAACGCCGCCATCGAAGCCGCGCGGGCCGGTGAAGCGGGCCGTGGTTTTGCCGTGGTCGCCGATGAAGTGCGCGCCCTCGCCCATCGCACCCAGCAGTCGACGGCGGAGATCGAGCAGATGATCGCCGGGATCCAGAACGGCACCGAGCGCGCGGTGTCGGCGATGCACAGCAGCCAGGGACGGGCCAGCGGCACACTGGAAGTAGCCCAGGGTGCCGGGCAGGCGCTGGAGGTGATTGCCGAGGCGATTGCCTCGATCAACCAGCGCAACCTGGTGATTGCCAGTGCCTCCGAGGAACAGGCCCAGGTGGCCAGGGAAGTGGACCGCAACCTGGTGAACATCCGCGACCTGGCGATGCAGACGTCGGCGGGGGCCAACCAGACCAGCGCTGCGGCGCAGGATCTTTCGCGGTTGGCGGTGGATTTGAACGGCATGGTTGCGCAGTTCAAGGTTTGAGCTGGAATGGTCGGGGCTGCTTTGCAGCCCTTTCGCGACACAAGGCCGCTCCTACACGAGACCCGATCCCCCTGGACTGCGCCCCTGCGACAGAATGCCTCACCATCGTCAGGGTTCTCCTGACTGGCAGGGGTGATAGCCCCGTGCAATCATCTGTAGACAATTTGTCTAACGACCAGCGAGCCGCTGGAAGCAAGCCTTGTCACGGAGTTGCGCATGCAGTTGAGGAACATGAAGATCGGCAAACGGGCAGCTTGCCTGTTTGTACTGCTGGGGGTGCTGGTGTTGGCCATGGGCCTGGTGTCGCTGTACGAGACCCAGCGCATGGACAGCGCCTCTGAGGATGTGCGTGGTGGCTGGATGCCCGCCGTGGTGTCGCTCGGCGCCGTCAGCACCAACCTGGGCCAATCGCGCATCCTGCTGCTGCGCGGCGCCTTGGAGACCGACGCCCAGGCCCGCGCCAGCGCCCTGGCGTCGCTCAAGGCCACCCTCCAGGGCTTGCGCGACGACATCCACGCCTACGAAAAGACCGTCACCACGCCCACCGGGCGGGTGCGCTTCGACGCCTTCACCTCCGCCTACCAGCGTTATGAAGAGCTGCAGACGCGCATTGCCGAGCAGATCGCCACCGGCGATGTGGATGGCGCACGGGCACTGATCGCCGGCCAGCTGAACGCCCAGGCCGAAACCATGATGCAGGCCATGCGCACCCTCATCGAATTCAACAGCACAGGCGCCTACGCCGCCACCCAGCGCACCAGCGACGCGGCCCGTGAAGCCTACCAGATAACCCTGGCCGCCCTGGCGCTGATCATGCTCGCCCTGGCTGCCATCGCCACCGTGCTCACCCGCAGCATCGTCGCGCCGCTGGCCGAGGCGGTGGCAGTGGCCGAGCGCGTGGCCAGCGGCGACCTGACCCGGGATATCCGCATTGTCGGCAGCGATGAGCCGGCCTTGCTGCTGGCGGCCCTGCGCGGCATGCAGGACAACCTGCGCGATACCCTGCGCAGGATCGCCGCCTCTTCCGACCAGTTGGCTTCGGCCTCGGAGGAATTGCACACCGTGACTGAAGACACCAGCCGCGGCCTGCACCAGCAGAGCGCCGAGATCGACCAGGCCGCCACCGCCGTCAACCAGATGACCGCCGCCGTGGAGGAAGTGGCGAGCAACGCGGTCAGCACCGCCGATGCGTCCCAGGGCGCCGACCGCACCACCCGCGATGGCCGCGATCAGGTCAACAAGGCATTGGCGTCGATCCGGCATCTGGTCGAGGACGTGACCGGCACTTCAGCCGAGATCGAGCAACTGGCCAACAACGCCAACGAGATCAGCCGCGTGCTGGACGTGATCGGCGCGATTGCCGGGCAGACCAACCTGCTGGCCCTGAACGCTGCCATCGAAGCCGCGCGGGCCGGTGAAGCGGGCCGTGGTTTTGCCGTGGTCGCCGATGAAGTGCGCGCCCTTGCCCACCGTACCCAGCAGTCGACGGCGGAGATCGAGCAGATGATCGCCGGCATTCAGAACGGCACCGAGCGTGCGGTGGCGGCGATGCACAGCAGCCGCGGGCGGGCCAGCGGCACATTGCAGGTGGCCCAGGGTGCCGGGGATGCGCTGGAAGTGATTGCCGAGGCGATTGCCTCGATCAACGAGCGCAACCTGGTGATTGCCAGTGCTTCGGAGGAACAGGCGCAGGTGGCCAGAGAAGTGGACCGTAACCTGGTGAACATCCGCGACCTGGCGATGCAGACGTCGGCGGGGGCCAACCAGACCAGTGCGGCGGCGCAGGATCTTTCGCGGTTGGCGGTCGACCTGAATGGCATGGTGGCGCAGTTCAAGGTTTGATCTGAAATGGTCGGGGCTGCTTTGCAGCCCTTTCGCGACACAAGGCCGCTCCTACAACCCCTGTAGGAGCGGCCTTGTGTCGCGAAAGGGCCGCAACGCGGCCCCCACCCCAACTGCAGTCAGTCGTTGACGCTAACCACCCGCCCCGCCTTCTCGGCAGCCTTGCCACGGGTCGCCAGGCAGTAATACAGCGGCACCGTCACCAGCAGTCCGAACAGCCAGGACAAGTCAGCCCCTTCGACGATGTTCGAATACGGCCCCACATACAGCGATGTGTTGGCAAACGGCAACTGCACCAGGATGCCGCAGGCGTAGGCAATGATCGCGTGGTGGTTGAAGCGGCCATAGATGCCGCCATCGGCGCGGAAGATCGAGGCAATGTCGTACTGCCCCTTCTTGATCAGATAGAAGTCGATCAGGTTGATCGACGCCCACGGCACCAGCACCAGCAGCAGCGCCAGGATCAGGCCGATGAACTGGCCGATGAAGCCCGCCGAGGCGTTCAACGCTACCATCCCGCAGCCCACCAGGATCACCGAGGCGAGGATCACCCGCACCTTGATGCTCGGCGTCCACTCGGCGATGAAGGTCTGGATCGCGGTGACGATCGACAGCACCGCGCCGTACAGGTTGAGGGCGTTGTGGCTGATGATGTTGAGCAGGAACAGCACCATCAGGATCGGGCCCAGCCAGCCGGTGGCCTGCTTGACCGCGTCCATCGCATCGGTGCCTTCCGGCACGCACAGCACCGCGATGGTACCGAAGCTGAAGCACAGGATGGTGCCCAGGGTGGCGCCGAAGTAGGTGGCCCAGAACGGCTTGGCGATGCCCACTTCACGCGGCAGGTAGCGCGAGTAGTCGGAGGTGTACGGCGAGAAGCTGATCTGCCAGATGATGCCCAGCGACACGGTGGCGATGAAGCCCGACAGGTTGAACGCGCCACGGCTGAGGAAGTCGGCCGGCAGCTCCTGGACGAACATCATGATGAAGCCGGCCAGCAGTGCCGAACCCATCACCCAGGTGCCGATGCGGTTGAGGATGTGGATGAAGCGGTAGCCGATCACGCCGATGGCGGTGGCGCTGAGCGCACCGATCACGATCGCGCCCGGCATCGGCACGCTCGGGGCGATGCCGTGGATGGTCTTGCCCGCGAGGACGATGTTGGAAATGAAGAAGCCGACGTAGATCAGCGCGGTGAAGAACACGATCAGCAAGGCGCCGTAACGGCCGAACTGGCCACGGCTCTGCACCATCTGCGGAATGCCCAGCTGCGGTCCCTGCGCAGAGGCCAGGGCGATGAACACGCCCCCGACAAGATGACCCAGCACGATTGCGATCAGCCCCCACAACAGGTTCAGGTGGAACACCTGGACCACCATCGCGCCGGTGACGATCGGCAGTGGCGCGATGTTGGTGCTGAACCAGAGGGTGAACAGGTCGCGCGCCTTCCCGTGGCGCTCGGCAGGTGGAACGTAATCGACCGTGTGATTCTCGACAAACTGGTGTTGCGACGACGGTTGGGACATAGGTTTCAGCTCGACAGGTCGTTTTTATCTTTGTAAGGAAACCGCATCTAGGCGGCGTCTCTGCTGCGGACCATATTATGGTATTCCAAACTTTTGACAACACTGATCCGCTGTAAAAAACCCCCGCTGATCCGCTCGCGCACACCCTGCGACAAACCGCCTCAGCTCGCAAAGCCACGGGATACGTGGCTTTGCGCCGTTCATCGTGAAAAAACGGCTTTGAAAATTCCGGTTGCAAAATAGGTATTACGGTATACCATCAGACACATCAACGATAAAAACCGCGGACCACCGCAGCCCTTCAGAGGTACACCCGATGATCGACGCAACCGTCTACAAGAACGTCCTGGGCTCCTTCCCGTCCGGCGTGACCGTCATTACCACCCTGGACGACGACGGCTCGGTCGTCGGCCTGACCGCCAGCGCCTTCTCCTCCCTGTCGATGGACCCGCCGCTGGTGCTGTTCTGCCCCAACTACAGCTCCGACTCCTACCCCGTGCTGATCAAGAACAAGCGCTTCGCCATTCACCTGCTCTCCGGTGAGCAGCAGGCCGAAGCCTACGCGTTCGCCAAGAAAGGCAAGGACAAGGCCACCGGCATCGAGTGGAGCCTGAGCGAACTGGGCAACCCGATCCTGGCCGGCGCCACCGCCGTCATCGAGTGCGAACTGTGGCGCGAATACGAAGGTGGCGACCACGCCATCATGGTCGGCAAGGTACACAACCTGATCGTCCCCGAGGAAGCGCCGCGGCCGATGGTCTACTGCCGCGGCAAGATGGCCAGCCTGCCAGCGTTCGCCTGAAGCCTATTCTGAATCGATACCCCTGGCGCCTCCCCTGCCCGGCGCCAGGCACTTTCAAGCGTTGAGGAAAGCCCCATGAAATTTTCGTTGTTCGTGCACATGGAACGTTGGGATGAACAGGTCAGCCACCGCCAGCTGTTCGAAGACCTGACCGAACTGACCCTGATGGCCGAGCACGGCGGTTTCAGCACCGTGTGGATCGGCGAACACCACGCCATGGAATACACCATCTCGCCAAGCCCGATGCCGCTGCTGGCGTACCTGGCCGCGCGCACCGAGACGATCCGCCTGGGCGCCGGCACCATCATCGCGCCCTTCTGGAACCCGATCCGCGTCGCCGGCGAATGCGCCCTGCTCGACGTGATCAGCAACGGCCGCATGGAAGTGGGCCTGGCCCGCGGTGCCTACCAGTTCGAATTCGACCGCATGGCCAACGGCATGCCGGCTACCGACGGTGGCAAGGCCCTGCGCGAGATGGTGCCGGTGGTGCGCAAGTTGTGGGAAGGCGACTACGCCCATGACGGCGAAGTGTACAAGTTCCCTACTTCCACCAGCGTGCCGAAGCCGTTCAACGCCACCCCGCCGATGTGGATCGCCGCCCGCGACCCGGACTCGCACAACTTCGCCGTGGCCAACGGCTGCAACGTCATGGTCACCCCGCTGATGAAGGGCGACGAGGAAGTGCTGGACCTGAAGAACAAGTTCCAGGCCGCCTGCGACAACAACCCGGACGTGCCGCGCCCGCAACTGATGGTGCTGCGCCACACCCACGTGCACAGCCCGGCCGAGCCGGATGGCTGGAAGGTCGGCGCCCAGGCCATCTCGCGCTTCTACCGCACCTTCGATGCCTGGTTCGGCAACAAGACCACCCCGGTCAACGGCTTCCTCGAACCGAGCCCGGAGTCGAAGTTCGCCGAAGTGCCGGCGTTCCAGCTGGAGAACATCCGCAAGAACACCATGATCGGCACCCCGCAAGAGATCATCGCCCGCATCAAGTACTACCAGGAGCTCGGTGTCGACGAGTTCAGCTTCTGGTGCGACAACAGCCTGCCCCACGCCGAGAAGAAGAAGTCGCTCGAGCTGTTCATCAAGGAAGTGGTGCCGGCCTTCGCCTGAATTCCCATTGCCTGAAACATTGCGGGACGCGCCCGCTCCCGTGGGCCCCTGTGGCCTGCGTGAGCGGGCTTTTTTTTGGCCTGTGCCGGCCTCTTCGCGGGTAAACCCGCTCCCACAGGCACACCACAGCCTTCAGGCCCTGTGCTGCGCCTGTGGGAGCGGGTTTACCCGCGAAGAGGCCAGTACAGGCAGCACAAGAATCAACGGATCAGCGCACCTTTCGTCCCCTCGCCATAGAAATTTACAGCCGCCCCTTGCGCAACAAATATTATGGTATACCATCAGACAACAAGAGCTGATAACCCTCACCAGGAGCCACCCATGAGTTTCGAAATCCGCAAGATCGTCACCTACTCCGAAGAGACCCGCATCGAAGGCGGCAAGGCCACCGACAAGCCGGTGACCATGGTCGGCCTGGCCGTCGTGATCAAGAACCCATGGGCCGGTCGCGGTTTCGTTGAAGATCTGAAGCCGGAAATCCGTGCCAACTGCTCGGAGCTGGGTGCGCTGATGGTCGAGCGCCTGACTGCCGCCATCGGCGGTGCCGACAAGATCGAAGCCTACGGCAAGGCTGCCGTGGTCGGCGCCGACGGCGAGATCGAGCACGCCTCGGCGGTGATCCACACCCTGCGCTTCGGCAACCACTACCGCGAAGCGGTACAGGCCAAGAGCTACCTGAGCTTCACCAACAAGCGCGGCGGCCCGGGCACCTCGATCCAGATCCCGATGATGCAGAAGGACGACGAAGGCCTGCGTTCGCACTACATCACCCTGGAAATGCAGATCGAAGACGCCCCGCGCGCCGATGAAATCGTCGTGGTCCTGGGCGCTGCCGACGGCGGCCGCCTGCACCCGCGCATCGGCAACCGCTACATCGACCTGGAAGAACTGGCTGCCGAAAAAGCCAACGCTCAATAACAACAACCAAGACGGGCCGGGGCGTGGCGTGCTTACCCGCCGCGCCCGACCTTCAAGGAGCGCCCTCCATGATTCAGCCTGTCGCTGAACGCACACCCGCCGGTACCAGCTACCTGTCCGTCGGCCAGGGCCAACCCGTGGTACTGATCCACGGCGTGGGCCTGAACAAGGAAATGTGGGGCGGGCAGATCGTCGGCCTGGCCAACGACTACCGCGTCATCGCCTACGACATGCTCGGCCACGGCCAGAGCGCATTGCCGGCGGCCGACATCGGCCTGGAAGGCTACGCCGCCCAGCTCGCCGAACTGCTCGACCACCTGCAGATCCAGCAAGCCACCGTGATCGGCTTCTCCATGGGTGGCCTGGTCGCCCGTGCGTTCGCCCTCAACCACCCGCAGCGCCTGGCTGCGCTGGTGGTGCTCAACAGCGTGTTCAACCGCACCCCCGAGCAGAGTGCCGGGGTCATCGCCCGCGCCGCCCAGGCTGCAGAGCTGGGCCCCGACGCCAACGTCGACGCCGCCCTCGACCGCTGGTTCAGCCGTGAATACAAGGCGGCCAACCCCGCGCAGGTCGCCGCCATTCGCCAGGTGCTGGCGAGCAACGACCCGCAGGGCTATCACACCACTTATTCGCTGTTCGCCACCCAGGACATGTACCGCGCCGACGACCTGGGCAGCATCCAGGTGCCGACGCTGATCGCCACCGGCGAACTCGACTCGGGCTCCACCCCGGCCATGACCCGCCAGCTCGCCGCCAGCATTCCCGGCGCACAAAGCGTGGTCCTCGCCGAGCAACGGCATATGATGCCGGTGGAGGCCCCGCGTGAAGTCAACAAGATGCTCCTGGACTTCCTCGCCCACGCCCGCACCCTCACCGAATCCGCCAAGGGGATTGTTGCATGACCCTCGTTCGTTTCCAGATGTGCATCGACGGCCAATGGCTCGATGCCCAGAGCGGCAAGACCTTCGACAGCCTCAACCCGGCCACCGCCCAGGCCTGGGCGCAACTGCCCGACGCCGCCGAAGCCGATGTGGAGCTGGCCGTGCAGGCCGCCCAGCGTGCCTTCGACAGCAAGCAATGGCGCGGCATCACCGCCACCGCGCGCGGCAAGCTGCTGCGTCGCCTGGCTGACCTGATCAGCGAGAACAAGGAGCACCTGGCCCAGTTGGAAAGCCGCGACAACGGCAAGCTGATCCGCGAAACCCGCGGCCAGGTCGGCTACCTGCCGGAGTTCTTCCACTACACCGCGGGCCTGGCCGACAAGCTCGAAGGCGGCACCCTGCCGCTGGACAAGCCCGACCTGTTCGCCTACACCGTGCACGAGCCGATCGGCGTGGTCGCCGCGATCATCCCGTGGAACAGCCCGCTGTACCTGACCGCGATCAAGCTGGCCCCGGCCCTGGCCGCCGGCAACACCATCGTGATCAAGCCGTCCGAGCACGCCTCGGCGACCATCCTCGAACTGGCCCGCCTGGCCCTTGAAGCCGGCTTCCCGCCAGGCGTGGTCAACGTGGTCACCGGTTACGGCCCAAGCACCGGCGCCGCCCTGACCCGCCACCCGCTGGTGCGCAAGATCGCCTTCACCGGCGGCGCCGCCACCGCGCGCCACGTGGTGCGCAGCAGCGCCGAGAACTTCGCCAAGCTGTCGCTGGAGCTGGGTGGCAAGTCGCCGAACATCATCTTCGCCGATGCCGACCTGGACAGCGCCATCAACGGCGCCGTGGCCGGCATCTACGCCGCCTCCGGCCAGAGCTGCGTGGCTGGCTCGCGCCTGCTGGTGCAGGACGAGATCTTCGACGAATTCGTCGAGCGCCTGATCGCCCGTGCCAAGCGCATCCGCATCGGCAACCCGCAGGACGACGCCAGCGAAATGGGCCCCATGGCCACCGCGCAGCAGTTGGCCGTGGTCGAAGGCCTGGTCGCCGCGGCCAAGGCCGAAGGCGCCAAGCTGCACATGGGCGGCAAGCGTGCCGAGGTCGAGGGTGAGGGCTGGTTCTACGAGCCGACCCTGTTCGAATGCGACAGCAATTCGATGACCATCATGCAGGAAGAAGTGTTCGGCCCGGTCGCCGCGGTGATCCGCTTCAAGACCGAGGAAGAGGCGCTGGAGATGGCCAACGACTCGCAGTTCGGCCTTGCCGCCGGCATCTGGACCCGCGACCTGGGCCGTGCCCACCGCCTGGCCCGTGACGTGCGTTCGGGGATCATCTGGGTCAACACCTACCGCGCGGTCTCGGCCATGGCGCCGATCGGCGGCTTCAAGAACAGCGGCTACGGCCGTGAGAGCGGCATCGATTCGGTGCTGGCCTATACCGAGCTGAAGACCGTGTGGATCAACCTGTCCACCGCGCCGATGCCCGACCCGTTTGTGATGCGCTGAGAGGTAGCACGAGATGATCGAACCTGGCATCTACAAAGACGTGATGGGCTCGTTCCCATCCGGCGTCACCGTGGTCACCACCCTGGACGCCGACGGCGGCATCGTCGGCATCACCGCCAGCGCCTTCAGTGCGCTGTCGATCGACCCGGCGCTGGTGCTGTTCTGCCCCAACTACGCCTCCGACACCTACCCGATCCTGCGCGACAGCAAGCAGTTCGCGATCCACCTGCTGTCCGCCGGGCAGACCGCCGAGGCCTATGCCTTCGCCGGCAAGGGCAAGGACAAGGCCAAGGGCATCGACTGGCACCTGAGCGAGCTGGGCAACCCGCTGCTGGCCAAGGCCACGGCGATCATCGAGTGCGAACTGTGGCGCGAATACGACGGCGGTGACCACGCGATCATCGTCGGCGCGGTGAAGAACCTGGTGCTGCCCGCCGACCCAGTCACCCCGATGGTCTACCACAAAGGCAAGCTGGGCGCCCTGCCCCCGCTGGGCTGAAAGACCGCATTGGCCCTTCGCGGGTAAACCCGCTCCCACAGGTACTGCACAGGTTTCAGTATCTGTGCGATCCCTGTGGGAGCGGGTTTACCCGCGAAGAAGCCAACACCGATGACCCTGTTTTTTAGGGGCCGCGCTAATCGTCTCACCCTCGGTTGCGGCCCCTGTTTTCATTCGGAGTACTGCGCATGAGCAACGAGAAGTACGAAAAAGGCCTGCAGATCCGCACCCAGGTGCTGGGCGAGGAATACGTCAACCGCTCGATCCAGAACGCCGACGAGTTCACCAAGCCATTGCAAGAGCTGGTCACCGAGTACTGCTGGGGCCATGTCTGGGGCCGCGAAGGCCTCTCGCTGAAAGAGCGCAGCATGATAAACTTGGCCATGATTTCCGCGCTCAACCGGCCCCACGAGCTCAAGTTGCACATTCGCGGCGCCTTGCGTAATGGCCTGAGCCGTGAACAGATTCGCGAGATCCTGCTCCAGGTCGGCATTTATTGCGGCGTGCCCGCGGCGGTGGACAGTTTCCGCCTGGCCCGCGAAGCGTTCGCTGAAGCCGATGCGGAGTCAACCCGTTAACAGCGGGCTGTTCGAACCCACGCAGGGAGCACCCGAGGTTCGTGGTGCCACCGCGGTTGCGGCCGGGCAGCCTCATTCAGAGCGCACTTGATGAAACGCCAGCCCCTCGACGACAGCTTCAAGGTCAACCGCAACCCCGTTACCCTGCGCGAAATCGTGCTCGACAAGCTGCGCGGTGCGATCATGAACTTCCACCTGCTCCCGGGCGACCGCCTGGTCGAGCGCGACCTCTGCGACCGCCTCGGCGTCAGCCGCACCTCGGTGCGCGAAGCCCTGCGCCACCTGGAGTCCGAAGGCCTGGTGGAATTCGCCGACGCCAAAGGCCCGCGCGTGGCCATCATCACCCTGGAAGACGCCCGCGACATCTACGAGCTGCGCTGTGTGCTCGAAGGCCTGATCGTGCAACTGTTCACCCTCAACGCCAAGGCCAAGGACATCCGTGCCCTGGAGCGCGCCCTGGAGGTGAACCGCGAGGCCCTGGAGGAAGGCGAGCTGCAGCAGGTGCTGGACTCGGTGCAAGGGTTCTACGATGTGCTCCTGGAAGGTTCCGGCAACCAGGTCGCGGCCCAGCAGCTGCGCCAGTTGCAGGCGCGCATCAGCTACCTGCGCGCGACCTCGGTGTCCCAGGAAAACCGCCGCGGCGCCAGCAACCGCGAAATGGAAAAGATCGTCGACGCCATCAAGGGCGGCGACCCGCTGGTGGCCCACCAGGCCTCGGTCGACCACGTGCGCGCCGCCGCCAAGGTGGCCCTGGACTACCTGCGCCAGAAGCAGGACGACAACACCAAGGTGCGCGAGATGGTCGAGCCCCTGGCCCTCAAGGAGCCACGCATAGAACCCCGTATAGGCCGCTGACATGCCCAACGCCCCGCGCTACTGCCCGCACTGCACCACGGAACTGGCCCGGGGCGTTCCCACCGGCGACACCCACGAACGCCTGTATTGCACCGGCTGCGGCTATATCCACTACATCAACCCGAAAATCATTGCCGGCTGCATCATCGAGCGCGATGGCAAGTACCTGCTGTGCCAGCGCGCCATCCCACCGCGCCCCGGCACCTGGACCTTGCCGGCCGGGTTCATGGAAGCCGGCGAAACCACCGAGCAGGCGGCGCTGCGCGAGGTCTGGGAAGAAAGCGGCGTGCGTGGGGAAATCGTCTCGCCTTACTCGATCTTCAGCGTGGCGAAGATCAGCGAGGTGTACATCATCTTCCGCGCCATCGCCACCGAGGAAACCGGGCAGTTCGGGCCGGAGACCCTGGCATACAAGTTCTTCGAACCGGAGGAGATTCCCTGGGACGAGATCTATTATCCGGCGATCCGGCAGATTCTCGAGCGGTACATCCTCGAGCGACAGGCCGGGGTGTACGGCATCTACATGGGCAATGACGATACCGGCAAGGTGCACTTCATGCGTTGACCTGTGCCGACCCCTTCGCGGGTACAGCACAAGCCTGGGCATTGTACGATCCCTGTGGGAGCGGGTTTACCCGCGAAAGGGCCAGTGCAGGAGAGCACAAACCCCTCGCCAACCGTCTATTCTCGGTGCACCCTAAAGGCCTTAACGCAAAAGGACCGGCAGCGCACATGGCGAAATGGCTACACGGCGGCGGCTTGATGGCCGAGCGCATCCGCAACCACGACTGGGCAGCCACGCCCCTGGGGCCGCTCGAACACTGGCCAGACGCCCTGAAGACCACCGCGGCCCTGTGCCTGGCCTCGCGCTTCCCCCAGGCCATTCTCTGGGGCCCGGACCTGATCACCCTGCACAATGACGCGTTCGCCGAGATCCTCGGGCAGAAACCCCTGGCCCTGGGCAAAGCGTTCAGCGAAGTCTGGCAGGAAGCCTGGGCCGACATCGGCGCCATGGCCAACCGCGCCCTGGCCGGCGAAGCCGTGTACATCCAGGACTTCCCCCTGACCATCGAACGCAACGGCAGCCCGGAACGCGCCTTTTTCACCTTCTGCTACAGCCCGATCCGCGACCATGACGGCCAAGTGCTCGGCATGCTCGACACCGTCACCGAAACCACCGCCCACGTGCTCGCCAACCGGCGCCTGAACTTTCTCGACGACCTCGGCCGCGCCGTGGCCGATGCCACCGACCCGGACCAGATCCTCGCCATCACCACCCGCCGGCTGGTCGACCACCTGCAACTGTCGAGCTGCGCCTATGCGGTGATGGAGCCCGACGAAGACGGCTTCACCATCTGCGGTGACGCCGTGGCGCCCGGCTCGCCGCACCTTGTGGGGCAGTACCAGTTGCACGATTTCGGCCAGCTCGCCCTCAGCCGCCTGCGCAGCGGCCAGGCCCTGGTGATCAACGACAATCTCAGCGAGCTGGCCGCCACGGAGGCCGCCACCTTCCAGGCCATCGGCATCACCGCGACCATCTGCATGCCGCTGATCAAAGGCGGCCGCCTGACCGCGCTGATGGCCATCCACGACAAGCGCCCGCGCCAGTGGACCCACTATGAACAGGCATTGATCAGCGAAGTGACCGAGCGCTCCTGGGCGCATATCCAGCGGATCCAGGCCCATGCCGAGGTGCGCGAGGCAATGGCCGCGCTGGAGGCGCTCAACGCCACCCTGGAACATCGGGTCGAGGAGCGCACCACCCAGTTGCTGCACACCGAAGCCGTGCTGCGCCAGGCGCAGAAACTCGAAGCCATCGGCCAGCTGACTGGCGGCGTGGCCCACGACTTCAACAATCTGCTGACCATCATTCGCTCGTCGCTGCACTTCCTGCAGCGCCCCAACCTCGATGAGAAGCGCCGTGACCGCTACCTCAAGACCATGTCCGACACCGTCGACCGTGGCGCCAAGCTGACCGGCCAGCTGCTTGCCTTCGCCCGCCGCCAGGCCTTGAGCCCGCAGGTGTTCGAAGCCGGGCCGCGGCTGCAGGCGATGGCCGAGATGCTCGACACCGCCACCGGCGCGCGCGTCCAGGTGGAGCTGCAACTGCCCCAGGCCTCCTGCCATATCCGCGCCGACCTGAGCCAGCTGGAAACCGCGGTGATCAACCTGATGCTCAACGGCCGCGACGCCATGGCCGGCGAAGGCACCCTGCGCCTGCAACTGCAGGCCGACCAGCGCATGGCCGGGCAGGACGGGCCGTTCGCGGCCATTTCGGTCAGCGACAGCGGGGTCGGCATCGCCCCCGAATTGCTCGAGCGCATCTTCGACCCGTTCTTCACCACCAAGGCGCCGGGCGAAGGCACCGGGCTCGGCTTGTCTCAGGTGTTCGGCTTCGCCAAGCAGTCCGGCGGCGACATCAAGGTCAGCAGCGTCCAGGGCCAAGGCACGCGCTTCACCCTGTACCTGCCCCAGGAGCCGACCCCAACCGGCGAAGCGGCCAGCGCCGACACCACTGCCGAGCTGCAGCCGGGTGGTGAGCGGCGACGCATCCTGGTGGTCGAGGACAACCCCGATGTCGGCAGCTTCACCGCGCAGATCCTCGAAGACCATGGCTACCGGATCAGCTGGGCCAGTTCCGCCGAACAAGCCCTGGCCCAGCTCAACGGCCCGGCCGGCAACTTCGATGCGGTGTTTTCCGATGTGGTCATGCCGGGCATGGGCGGCCTGGCGCTGGCCCGCGAGCTACGCCGCCAGCGGCCACAGCTGCCGGTGATCCTGACCTCGGGTTACAGCGAAGCGATCGCCGAAGGGGGCCATCAGGGGTTCGCCTTCCTGGCCAAGCCCTACTCGGCAGAGCAGGTATGCCAGATGCTCGGCAAGTTGCTGGGCGCCTGACAGGTCAGTTCAACTGCCCCAGGACCAGCCCGGCCGCCACCGCGATCATCGCCATCCCCGACACCCGCCCGACCAGCCTCGCCGCCTGTGGGCGGGTGCTCAGTACCGCCTTGGCGCCATAGCCGACCAGGGTGTAGACCACCAGCGAACTGCACAGGTGCACCGCGCCCAGCAGCAGGATCTGCGCCGGCATCGGCCAGTTCGAGGCCGGGTCGGTGAACTGCGGCAGCAAGGCCAGGAACAGCAGGAACACCTTGGGGTTGAGCCCGCTCACGCAAAAGCCCTTGAACGCCCAGCGCGAACCGGACTCCCGCGCGCCGCCCTGCCCCGCCTGCGGCACCGCCGGGCTCAGCAGCAGGTTGCCGCCCAGCCACAGCAGGTACCCGCAGCCGGCGAGGGTCAGCAGGGTCAGGGCCAGCGGATGCCCGGCCAGCAGGCTGCCCACCCCCGCCGCCACCACCAGGGTGGCGAGAAAATGCCCCGAGAGCATGCCCATCACCGCAGGCATTACCCAACGCCCGCGCATGCCCGCCGAAATGGCGTACGCCCAGTCGGCACCGGGGGTGATCACAAACAACAACGACACGGCCCAGAACGCCGTCAGTACACTGATTGCCACGATGAGTCTTCCTTCACGGGGTTGGCGGATGAAGAAAGACTACGGATTCCGTTCGGGGATTATCTTCCGTATATTTCCCCCTGCAAGCGGATAACTGGAAGATTTGTCTCAATGGACCGCACTGACCGCAAGATCCTTGCCGAACTGCAAAAAGACGGGCGCCTGTCGGTAACCGAACTGGCCGACCGCGTGGGCCTGAGCCTGTCGCCCTGCCATCGCCGCCTCAAGGCGCTGGAGGAGTCCGGCGCCATCCTCGGCTACCACGCACGCCTGGCGCCGAGTGCGCTGGGGCTGAACTTCGCCGCGCTGGTGTTCGTGACCTTGCGCGAGGTGACTCGCCAGCCGGTGGCGGACTTCGAGGCGGCGCTGGGGCAGATCCCGCAGATCGTCGAAGCGCAGCGGCTGTTTGGCGACCCGGATTACCTGCTGCATGTGGTGGCCAAGGACCTGCCGGCGTTCCAGAAGCTGTATGACGAGCAGTTGACTAGCATTCCCAATGTGAAGCGGTTGAGTTCTACCCTGGTCATGAAGGAAGTGATCCAGGACCGGTTGTTGCCGATGTAGCGAAGTACGCCTGAGCGGGCCTCTTCGCGGGCAAGCCCGCTCCCACAGGGATGTCACCAGCCTGGGATGTCACCAGCCTGTGGGCCTGTGCTGTACCTGTGGGAGCGGGTTTACCCGCGAAGAGGCCGGCAAAGGCAACCTTTTCAGCTGCCCTGTCAATGCACACTGTGCACCACCACAGCGCACCCCACAGCGCTCGACCCACCACAACCCCCTCTAGCCCAAGCCCTCCAGCCAACTGGCACCCTCCTTGCTACCGTCACCCGCTTAACCTTTTGTCAGCCTTAGGTTTTTTAAGGTTTATGGGCACATATTTACTAATTTCTCGTTATCCCCGCGCCCCGCATCATCGCTCCAACAAGAACGCGTCGCCCTTCGCCGGCACGCACCCGGGCAGCACCCGATGCCCCACCTTGCCTTGGAGTCAGTCATGACCAGTGCAGCCAATTCGGCACCCCTCATAGAGAAACACACGATCGGCTACGTGCCGCCGCAAGACCGCCATGGAAAGGTAAGGGATCTGTTCACACTGTGGTTCGGCGGCAACATCGCGCCGCTGCCCATCGTCACCGGCGCGCTGGGCGTGCAACTGTTTCACCTGAACCTGGTGTGGGGCATCGTCGCCATCCTCGTCGGCCACCTGGTCGGCGGCGTGCTGATGGCGCTGCACTCGGCCCAGGGCCCGCAGATGGGTATCCCGCAGATGATCCAGAGCCGCGCCCAGTTCGGTACCCTCGGCGCGCTGCTGGTGGTGGTGATCGCCGGGGTCATGTACATCGGTTTCTTCGCCTCCAACATCGTCCTCGCCGGCAAGTCGCTGCATGGTGTGGTCGAGTCGGTACCGGTCCCGGTAGGCATCGTCATCGGCGCGCTGGGCTCGGGCATCATCGGCATCATCGGCTACCGCTTCATCCACGTGCTCAACCGCATCGGCACCTGGGTGCTGGGCATCGGCATCGTGGTCGGCTTCGGCTACATCTTCAGCCATGTGCAGAGCGACGACTTCCTCACCCGCGGCGGCTTCAACCTGGCCGGCTGGCTGGCAACCGTGTCGCTGGCGGCGCTGTGGCAGATCGCCTTCGCCCCCTACGTGTCGGACTACTCGCGCTACCTGCCGGCCGACGTCAAGGTCAGCTCGACCTTCTGGACCACCTACCTGGGCTCGGCCCTGGGTTCGAGCCTGTCGTTCATCTTCGGCGCCGTGGCGGTGCTGGCGATCCCGGCCGGCATGGACACCATGGACGCGGTCAAGCTGGCCACCGGCACCCTCGGCCCGGTGATGCTGGTGCTGTTCCTGCTCAGCGTGATCAGCCACAACGCCCTCAACCTGTATGGCGCAGTGCTGTCGATCATCACCCTGATCCAGACCTTCGCCTACCGCTGGATCCCTACGGCCAAGAGCCGTGCCGTGCTGTCGCTGATCGTGCTGGCCGCCTGCTGCGTGGTGGCGGTGTTCGCCTCGGCGGACTTCATCGGCCACTTCGTCGACATGGTGCTGGTGCTGCTGGTGGTGCTGGTGCCATGGACGGCGATCAACCTGATCGACTTCTATGCCATCCACAAGGGTGACTACGACATCCAGTCGATCTTCAAGGTCGATGGCGGGATCTATGGCCGCTACAACCCGCAGGCGTTGATTGCCTACGCGGTGGGCATCGTGGTGCAGATTCCGTTCATGAACACGCCGCTGTATGTCGGGCCGATTTCCGAGCACATCAACGGGGCCGACCTGTCGTGGCTGGTGGGCCTGGCGATCACCTCGCCGCTTTACTGGTGGCTGGCCAGCCGCGACAGTGCCTACCGCCGCCGGCAGACCAGCGCCAAGCTGGCCATGGGGCACTGATAGAACCTCTGACGGCCCTTTCGCGGGTGAACCCGCTCCCACCGGGAAAGCACAAGTCTCAAGGCCTGTGTTGCCCCTGTGGGAGCGGGTTTACCCGCGAAAGGGCCACGCGCGGCCCCAGCGCGGTGGATCAGTACGGCGCCTGGCCCGGCACCCAGGCGGTACCCGCCAGCGGCACCCGGGCCATCGCGGCAGCCTCGACGGTCAGCGCCACCAGGTCCTCGGGGTCGAGGTTGTGCAGGTGCGACTTGCCGCAGGCGCGGGCCATGGTCTGCGCCTCCAGCACCAGCACCCGCAGGTAGTTGGCCAGGCGCCGGCCGGCTTCTTCCGGGTTCAGGCGCTTGGCCAGTTGCGGGTCCTGGGTGGTGATGCCGGCCGGGTCGCGGCCGTTCTGCCAGTCGTCGTAGAAGCCGGCGGCCGAGCCGATCTGCTTCAACTCGCTGTCCAGGCGCGGGTGGTTGTCACCCAGGGCGATCAGCGCCGCGGTGCCGATGGCCACGGCATCGGCGCCCAGGGCCATGGCCTTGGCCACGTCGGCACCGTTGCGGATGCCGCCGGAGACGATCAGTTGCACCTTGCGGTGCATGCCCATCTCCTGCAGCGCCTGGACCGCCTGCGGGATGGCCGGCAGGATCGGGATGCCGACGTGCTCGATGAACACTTCCTGGGTGGCCGCGGTGCCGCCCTGCATGCCGTCGAGCACGATCACGTCGGCGCCGGCCTTCACCGCCAGCTTGACGTCGTAATACGGGCGGCTGGCGCCGATCTTCACGTAGATGGGTTTTTCCCAGTCGGTGATCTCGCGGATTTCAGCGATCTTGATCGCCAGGTCGTCCGGCCCGGTCCAGTCCGGGTGGCGGCAGGCGCTGCGCTGGTCGACACCGATCGGCAAGGTGCGCATGCCGGCGACCCGCTCGGTGACCTTCATGCCCAGCAGCATGCCGCCGCCACCCGGCTTGGCGCCCTGGCCGAGAACGATCTCGATGGCGTCGGCCTTGCGCAGGTCGTCGGGGTTCATGCCGTAGCGCGACGGCAGGTACTGGTACACCAGGTGCTGCGACTGGCCGCGTTCTTCCGGGGTCATGCCGCCATCGCCGGTGGTGGTGCTGGTGCCGGCAATGCTCGCGCCTCGGCCCAGGGCTTCCTTGGCATTGGCCGACAGCGCGCCGAAGCTCATGCCGGCGATGGTCACCGGGATTTTCAGGTGGATAGGCTTTTTCGCAAAGCGGTTGCCCAGCACCACGTCGGTGCCGCATTTTTCTCGGTAGCCTTCCAGCGGGTAGCGCGACACGCTGGCGCCCAGCAGCAGCAGGTCGTCGAAGTGCGGCACGCGGCGCTTGGTGCCGCCGCCGCGGATGTCGTAGATGCCGGTTTCGGCGGCACGCTGGATTTCCTGGATGGTCAGGCGATCGAAGGTGGCCGATTCACGCAGTACCGGGGGGAATTGTTCGCTCATGGAAATGCTCCTGGATCAGTACGCGCTGGCGTTGTCGACTTTGAAGTTGTACAGCTGGCGGGCCGAGCCGTAGCGTTTGAAATCGGCGGCCTTGTGTGCAAGGCCCGCCTGGTCCAGCAGCGCCTGCAGCTCTTGCAGGTGCTCGGCGCGCATTGCCTTCTCGACGCAGTCCGAGCCCAGCGATTGCACCGTGCCCTTGACATAGATGCGCACCTCGTAAAGCGAATCGCCCAGGGCATCGCCGGCATCGCCACACACCACCAGGCGCCCGGCCTGGCCCATAAAGCAGCTCATGTGGCCGATGCTGCCGCCAACCACGATGTCCACGCCCTTCATCGAGATGCCGCAACGCGCGCCGGCATCGCCCTCGATCACCAGCAAGCCGCCATGGGCGGTGGCGCCGGCGGCCTGGGAGGCGCTGCCCTTGACCCGCACCGAGCCGGACATCATGTTCTCGGCCACGCCGACGCCGACGTTGCCGTGCACGGTGACGCTGGCCTGCTGGTTCATGCCGGCGCAGTAGTAGCCGGCATGGCCTTCGATATCCACCGACACTGCGGCGTTGATGCCCACTGCCAGGTTGTGCTTGCCGTCGGGGTGGGTCACCCGCCATTCGCGGTCCTGCACCTCGCCGTGCAGGGACTGGTTGAGCATGCGCACCGAGGCGCTGGAAAGGTCGATCGTCTTCATGAGTGTCTCCGCTGATTCGGTGGCGTCAGGCGCTTTCGCGTTCCCAGACATACAGGGTGGCCGGCGCCGGTTCCCAGACCTTGGCCTTGTCGATGCCCGGCAGGCTGGCCAGGGCCTGGTACTCGGAAGCCATGGCCACGTAGTCGTCGGTCTCGGCCAGCACCGCCGGCTTGCAGGCGATCGGGTCGCGGATCACGGCAAAGCCGTTGCGGGTGCCAATGGCGAAGGTGAAGAAGCCGTCCAGGTCCTGCAGCGCGCCGTCCAGGGCCTGGGCCAGGCTGTCGCCCTGCCGCAGGCGCCAGGTCAGGTAGCCGGCGGCGACTTCCGTGTCGTTGTCGGTCTCGAAGGTGATGCCTTCGCGCTGGAGTGCCTGGCGCAGGCGGAAGTGGTTGGACAGCGAGCCGTTGTGCACCAGGCACAGGTCGGCGCCGGTGGAGAACGGGTGGCTGCCTTCCATCGTCACGGCGCTTTCCGTGGCCATGCGGGTGTGGCCGATGATGTGGCTGCCGCGCATGCCGGCCAGGCCGAAGCGGCTGGAGATTTCCGCTGGCAGGCCCATGCCCTTGAGGATCTCGATGCTCTGCCCGGCGCTCATGATGCGCAGTTCGGGGGCCAGCTCGGCCAGCGCCTCACGGGCGGCGGCCTCCGTGGTGTGCACCTTGAGCACGGCGGCGCTGGCGTTCTGGAACCCGTCCAGCGCGCAGCCCAGGCGCCCTTCCAGCTGGCCCATCAGGGCCGCCCAGGGGTAATCGGGGGTGGTGGCCTGCAAGGTCAGCTTGACCCAGCCGTCGGCCACTTCGTCGCCGTAGATGGCAAAACCGGCGCTGTCCGGGCCACGGTCGGTCATGGCTTGCAGCATGGGCTCGAAAAGCTTGCCGAGCTGGGCTTCGAGCTCCGGTTTCTTGAGGTACAGACCTACGATTCCACACATGGTGTTACTCCTTCTAGGCAGTGGGCAGCCGCTGCTTTTACCGCTGCCCCGGGATGGCGTTGGCGGTCAGAAGAATTCGGTGTAGCGCTGGATCTCCCAGTCGGAAACGTGGCGGCAGTACTCCACCCACTCCATGCGCTTGAGCTTGATGAACTCGTCGACGATCTCGGCGCCAAGCACCTCGCGCAGCAGCGGGTCGGCCTCGAGGGCATCGACGGCCTCCTTGAGCGACTGCGGCAAGGTCTTGATGCCGCGCGCGGCGATCTCTTCCAGGCTCAGGTTGTAGAGGTTCTCGTTGCACATCTCGCCCGGCTCCAACTGGCGGTCGATGCCGTCGAGGCCGGCGGCAATGATCGCGGCGGTGACCAGGTACGGGTTGCAGCCGGCGTCCGGCAGGCGAAACTCCAGGCGCCCGTAGGGGATGCGCACCATTGCCGAACGGTTGTTGGCACCGTAGGCGACGAACGCCGGGGCCCATGTAGCGCCGGACAGCGAACGGCCGACGACCAGGCGCTTGTACGAGTTGACCGTGGGCGCGGCGAAGGCGCACAAGGCCGGGCCGTGGGCCAGGAGGCCAGCGGCGAAATGGTAGGCGAGCCGGGACAGCCCCATGCCGCTGCTGTCGGACGGGTCATGGAACAGGTTCTTGTGGGTGCTGCTGGCCAACGACAGGTGGAAGTGCATGCCATTGCCGGCCCGCTTGGGGTCGGGCTTGGGCATGAACGAGCAGATCATCCCCAGGTCGTTGGCGATCTCGCCGGCGGCCATGCGGAAGAAGGTGAAGCGGTCGGCCGACTCCATGGCATCGCTGTAGGTGTAGTTGATTTCGAACTGGCCGTTGGCGTCCTCGTGGTCGATCTGGTAGATGTCGAAACCGACCGGCTGCAGGGCCTCGGTGAGGCGTTCGAGGAACAGTCGCGAGCGCGACAGGCCCTTGTAGTCGTAGCAGGGCTTGTCGAGGTTGTCGGAGGCGTCCACCAGTTGCAGCTTGCCGGCTTCGTCGCGGCGGAACAGGCTGAACTCGGGCTCGAGGCCGGTGTTCAGGGTCCAGCCCTTGTCGGCCAGGCGCTGCACCTGCCGTTGCAGGACGTAGCGGCTGTCGTAGGGCCAGGGCTGGCCGTTGACGTGGCCGACGCACACCACCCGGCCATAGCCCGGCTGCCACGGCACCGGGATCAACGTGGAGAGGTCGCCGCGGGCCATGAAATCCGGGCCGTGGGGTTCCATGCCCATGCCGCAGATGGCGAACCCGGCAAAGCCGGCCCCCTCTTCTGCCACCATCTTGAGGCCCGATACCGGCACCGACTTGGTCTTCGCCGAACCGTGGATATCGACGAACTGCGCCAGCACGTACTTGATGCCGTGCTGATCGAGGGTGCGCTGGGTTTCTGCTGGCAACATGGGGCGATCACTCCTGGGTGAGGGGCACTAATTCCGCATGAGAAATTTAGTTTCCTATCAGGAATGCAATGCGCTTGCCAATTCTGTTCAGGGCGATGCTGTTGTGCTGCCTGTGCCGGCCTCTTCGCGGCTAAAGCCGCTCCTACAGGGCGCGTGCAATCCCCTGTGGGGGCGGCTTTGGCCGCGAAGAGGCCGGCACAGCTGGCACACAACTCCGGCAGGTTTTTCTGCTGTATATATGGGAAACTTGTTTTCACCCGAGGAAAACGGCGACCCACGCAGCCGCCTTTCGCACTTTCCCAGTGCGAAATATTAATTCTTGAACTGAAACCGTGCAGGACATTCGATGCCGACCGAAACCGAACCGCGCCTTCGCCTGGAGCAATACCTGGGCCTGCAGATCAAGCGCCAGCGCCAGGCCCAGTCCCTCAAGCTCGCCGACGTGGCGCGCATCGCCGGCATCAGCCAGGGCATGTTGAGCAAGATCGAGAACGCCCAGGTGTCCACCAGCCTCGACACCTTGAGCCGCCTGTGCGACGTGCTGGGCATGCCCATGGCCAAGCTGTTCAGCCAATACGACCAGCCCGATGGCAACGCCCTGCTGGTCAAGGCCGGCGATGGCCTGGAGGTGGTGCGCCGCGGCACCGACAAGGGCCACACCTACCATTTGCTCAATCACGCCAGGGGCCCGAAGAAGCATTTCGAGGCCTACATGGTGAGCATGGACGACGCCAGCGAAGAATTCCCGACCTTCGCCCACCCCGGCACCGAGTTCCTCCACTTGCTCGAGGGTGAACTGGTGTATCGCCACGGCAACCAGCTCTACCACCTGCACGCCGGCGACAGCCTGACCTTCGACGGCGAGACCCCGCACGGCCCCGAGCAGCTGGTGCAGGTGCCGATCCGCCTGTTGTCGATCATGAATTACGGCGAGGAATAAGAAGGCGCTGCAAGGCAATAACCGATGTCGCGATCAGACAAGCACACGTCGCCCGCGATCGGCTTCGGATTTGTGTCTACAAAAATAATACACACATCGACCAGCCCCGCGCCGTGGGCTGGTCGACGTGGTATTCGCGAGTAAAACAGCCTCGCTTCACAATTCCAACGCTGTGGCGCCTTTTTGCACCGGGCAGTTCGTCCGGGCTCATAACGATAAAACTCCCAGAATCAAAGACCCGCGTCGCGCCGATCGGGAGTGTTTGCGCGCGCCACATTGTGAAGACTTGACTGCCATGATCGCGACTTCAATCCCCGTAGCCGGTGCTGCCACCGGCCACCGTAACGCCCTGTGCGTTGCCCACATCGCCGCTGTGCTGTTCGGCCTGACCGGTATCCTCGGTCACCTGATCGAGGCCGACGCCAGCATCATCACCTTCGGCCGTGCCACCTTCGCCTTCATCGCCCTGGGCTTCGTCGCCGGGCTCAAGGGCACTCGCCTGCTGGACGCGCTGACCCTGCGCAACCTGCCGGTGCTGGGCCTGACCGGCGCGCTGCTGGCGACCCACTGGGTGACCTTCTTCATTGCGGTGAAAGTCGGCGGCGTGGCCGTGGCCACCCTTGGTTTCGCCAGCTTCCCGGCCTTCATCGCGATGATCGAGCGCGGCGTGTTCGGCCAGCGTATCGGTGCCGTGCAGGGCTTGCTGCTGCTGATGGTGACCGCCGGCCTGGTGCTGGTGGTGCCGACCTTCGACCTGCTCGACAAGGGCACGGTCGGCCTGCTCTGGGGCCTGGGCTCGGGCCTGGCGTTCGCCCTGCTGACCGTGGCCAACCGCCGCAATGCCTCGGGCATGAACGCGATGCAGGTGGCGTTCTGGCAGAACGTGGTGGTGGCCGCGCTGGTGGCACCGTTCGCCTTCACCCACCTGGGCAGCACCAGCCTGGGGGGCAACGACTGGATCAACCTGGCGCTGCTGGGGGTATTCTGCACCGGGCTGTCGCAGTTCCTGTTCGTCAAGAGCCTGGAAGGGCTGGAGGCGCGCACCGCCGGCATGATCATCGCGCTGGAGCCGGTGTACGCGATCCTTGGCGCGTGGTGGCTGTTCGGCGACCAGCCGAGCCTGCGCATGGCGGCGGGTGCTGCGCTGATCGTGCTGGCGACCATTCTTGCCGCAGCGCGCAAGGCCCCGGCCGAGGGAGGCGATACCAGCCGCTGCGCGCACTGACCTGTATGCTCCATATCCAGAAACTGGCGCACTCCCTGTGGGAGCGGGCTTGCCCGCGAACACGGGCGAAGCCCGTGCCAGCCTCCGCAGTGACTGCTTCGCGGGCAAGCCCGCTCCCACAGGTTACGCGCGGCTAATCTGTGGCAGTTAGGCACCCTCAGGCAACAAGCTGCGGTCGAACATGAACACCCGCTCCCCCTGCGGCGTGTACTGATACAACTGCTGCGGCCGCCCCAGCCGCGGCTGGTTCTTCTCCCCGGTATCCCTCACCCACCCCAGCTCGCGCAGGCGCTCCAGGCGCTTGCGCAGCGAGGTGTTGTTCACCGCCTGCCCCAGGCACGCCTGCACCGCCCCCAACGCATCGAGCACAGTGAACTTCTGCGCCAGCAGGCACAGCGGCAGGCTGCTGTACACGGTCTTGGCCGCCAGCCGCTCGCGGGCGCGTTCGACCAGCAGGTTGTGATCGAACGGCAGCAGCACCCTGCGCTCCACCACACTGTCCAGGTCGAAAAACGCCAGCTGGTCACCCTCGACCTGCTGCTGCGGGTCGAGCAAGGCCAGGTAATAGGTACTCAACGACCAGCCGCGCGGGTCGCGGAAGGCATTGCCTTCGGTCCCAACCTGTTCCAGATGGCGCGGCAGCACCTTGGCCTTCTCGCCCAGGGCTCGCCCGGCGGCACACTCCAGGCTGGTATCCGGGGTGCGGCCGTTGACGATGACGCCAGGCAAGGCCCACTGGCCGATATGCGGCTCACGCTCACGACGGTGCAACAACACTTGCAGATGCTGGGCATCCGGGGCCAGGCGCAGGGCGACGATATCGACACTGGCCAGGACTTCGACTGTACTCACCGGGAACTCCTTGTTCTTCAACGCGGCCATATTCCACCAGAGCATCTAAATAGATCAAGCAGAAAACCCGTGGAAAATGCCACTTGACACACTTAATGCACCAGGTGAATTATATAGCCATTCCAGCGAGGAGACCCGCCATGAAGATCGCCAGTTTCGATGTCGACGCGCAGAACGGCTTCACCCGCAACGCGCCCCAGGAGTTGCCGGTGCCTGAGGGCAACGAGATCGCCCCGGACCTCAACGCCATGGCCCAACGCGCCGACCTGCGCCTGGGCAGCAAGGACGCGCACCCGGCCAACGCCGCGTGGGTGGTCGGGGAACCTGCGCAGATGCTGCAGCCGCTGGCCCTGGCCAACGCCGACCTGACCTGGGTCAGCCACTGCGTCCCCGGCACCCCGGGCTTCGAACTGCTGCCCGGCCTGCCCGCCCCGATCGACTACGACTTTTTCGTCTGGAAAGGCGTCGAGCCCGACCTGCACCCCTATGGCGCCTGCTATCACGACCTGGCCGAACGCCGCTCCACCGGGGTCATCGAATACCTCACGGTGCAGCAGGTGGGCGCGGTGATCGTCGGCGGCCTGGCGTTGGACTACTGCGTCAAGACCACTGCCCTGCAACTGCGTCGCGCCGGCTTCCCGGTGCTGCTGTACCTGCCGGCCTGCCGCGCCCTGACCCAGGAAGGCGCGATCAGCGCCTGCGGCGCACTGGCCGCCGAAGGGGTGATCCTCTGCGGCGACGAGGCCGCACTCGACTACCAGCTTTCACGGATCAAGGAAGACCGCCCATGAGCGACAGCGTTTTCGGCCCACGGATCATCCAGAACCTGCTGGACACCGATTTCTACAAGATCACCATGATGCAGGCGGTGCTGCACAACTACCCCAACGCCGAGGTGGAATGGGAGTTCCGTTGCCGCAACGGCGAAGACCTCTCCCCTTACCTGGCAGAGATCCGCTACCAGGTCGAACAGCTGGCCGACGTCAGCATCACCCACGACCAGCTGGCCTACCTGGAGAAGATCCCGTTCATCAAGCCAGACTTCATCCGCTTCCTCAGCCTGTTCCGCTTCAACCTGCGCTACGTGCAGATCGGCCTGGACGACTCGGGGCAGTTGGCGATCCGCGTGCGCGGCCCGTGGCTGCACGTGATCCTCTACGAGATCCCGTTGCTGGCGATCATCAGCGAGGTGCGCAACCGCTACCGCTATCGTGACGTGGTGATCGAACAGGTCGGCGAACGCCTGTACCAGAAGCTGGACTGGCTCAAGGCCGAAGCCAGTGCCGACGAGCTGGCCGGCGTCCAGCTGGCCGACTTCGGCACACGCCGGCGCTTTTCCTACCGGGTGCAGGAAGAAGTCGTGCACATTCTAAAGCGCGACTTCCCCGGCCGTTTCGTCGGCACCAGCAACGTGCACCTGGCCCGCGAGTACGACCTCAAGCCGATCGGCACCATGGCCCACGAATGGTTCATGGCCCACCAGCAGCTCGGCCCGCGCCTGGTCGACAGCCAGGCCGCGGCGCTGGAATGCTGGGTGCGGGAATACCGCGGGTTGCTGGGCATCGCGTTGACCGACTGCATCACCATGGACGCGTTCATGGGCGATTTTGATCTGTACTTCGCCAAGCTATTCGACGGGCTGCGGCACGACTCGGGAGATCCGCTGCTGTGGGCGGAGAAAGCGATCGCCCACTATGAACGGCTGGGGATCGACCCGAAGGGCAAGACGCTGATCTTTTCCGATGGGCTCGACTTCGCCAAGGCGCTTGAGCTGTACCGGGCCTTGCACGCGCGGATCAATGTCAGCTTTGGCATCGGCACGCGGCTGACCTGCGATATTCCCGGGGTGGAGCCGATGAATATCGTGATCAAGATGACCGGGTGCAATGGGGCACCGGTGGCGAAGATTTCCGATAGCCCGGGGAAGACGCAGTGCCGGGATGAGAATTTTGTGGCTTATTTGAAGCATGTGTTCAAGGTGAATTGAAGTCACCGGTACGGAGCTCTTCGCGGGTAGACCTGCGTCTCCAGTGAGTCTGCGCAGGTTTGAGAAGCGGGGGGCAAAGTGAAAACTCCTACAATGATTTAGGAACTGGAGAACTCCTCTAAGAATTGATTCCCCTTTAGTGTTCGAGGCCTGGCTTAAACGAGTCCGAACACTAATGCACCGTTGGCCGGCATGTCCATGCCGCAGACGGGGAAAGAGGAATTCCAATGCCCAGGCAGAATGATTCAGACAACAAGAATGCCACTACGGCAAGTGCCAATCACCAGATAAACGAATACAACGCCAAGTCCATGCTCGAATCTTCGGCATGGAGCGTCCCCCCTTCTCATCACTCATCAGAAAGCCTTCCCGAATTTTCGGCCATTCCCGAAGACTACCCAGGCGATCCCGATTTCCAGCTGCGTAGCAAATTCATGAACCCCATGTGCGGCGCAGCCATGCCTCTGATCGGGCTGGCGATGCGCCTGGACACGCTGGAAAAGCTCGACGACATGGCTGAACTGCATCGCCGGGTGCACATCAGCATCGATAACCTCGTGGCGGAAATGAACCAGCTTCGCTATGAGCCCGCGCAGGTTTCTGCCTACTCGTACGCGCTGTGTCTGTTCCTCGATGAAACCGTGATGCGCAGACCATGGGGCAGGCATTCACTGTGGAGCCATCGATCGATGTTGGGGGAATTTCACGGCGACACCCATGGCGGCGAAAAAATTTTCACCCTGCTGGCCCGAATGGAACAAGAGCCCAAACGATTCAAGGACGTGCTGGAGTTCATTTACCTGGTCTTGTGCATGGGCCTGAAGGGCAAGTACGCACTCGCACCCGATGGCGACACCGCGCTGCAAGCCCACATCACCCGATTGCACAAAAGCATCCGCGAGTTGCGCGGCCCTTTGCCGGCGCTATTTCAGGATGCGTCGAACAATGTGGCGCCGCACAAATTCCGCATGCGGCGTTTGTGGCCATGGTGGAGCCCGATATTGATTGCCGCCGGTGTTATTGCGGCGCTGTACGGTTACTACAGTTGGCGCCTGCAACTGATCACTGGCGAAGTGCTGGATTCGCTCAACCGCATCTTGCAGCAGTAACTCTGCGCTTGCCTGAAATGCCCTGCCTTAGCACATCGTTTCTGGAGCCAACATGCCTAGACAGTCCGATCTGCGTTACAGCTTCGAACCCCTGGCCGCGCGCATCGACCTCGAGGTGGTGTCGTTCGAACTGCTGGAAGCCCTGAGCGAACCCTTCCAGCTGAAACTGGAGCTCATCAGCTTCGACGACGACATCGATTTCGGCCAGTTGCTCGACAAGCCCGCCCTGTTCACGATCTACAACGGCGATCGCCCGGTGCGCTACGTGCACGGCCTGGTCAGCAGCTTCCGCCAGGGCGACAGCGGCTTTCACCGCACCCATTACCACGCCGTCGTCGAGCCCCAGCTGGCCCGCGCGGGGCTGCGTTCGAACTGGCGCATCTTCCAGCAGAAAACCGTCCCGCAGATCCTCGAACTGATGCTCGAGCGCCAGGGCATCCTGCGCTACGAACTGGGCAGCAGTTTCGATCACCAAGTCCGCGAATTCTGCGTCCAGGCCGGCGAAACCGACCTCGCCTTCATCGCCCGCCTCGCCGGCGAGGAAGGCTTCGTCTACGGCTTCGAGCACAGCGCCAAGGAACACAAGCTGCTGATCACCGACCGCCTGCTGTCGCTCGGGCTGATCAGCCGCGGCACGATCGAGCACGAAGACGAGGACGAAGGTTTCTTCGAGGCCGAAGCCGAAGACGACATCGGCCGCAACCACGTGCTGTACCACCACAACAGCGGCGGCGACCAGGCCAGGCCCTGCCTGTGGCGCCTGCACTACAGCGAGAACGTGCGCACCGCCCGCCAGGCCCAGCGCGACTACACCTTCACCCACCCCGCCTATCGCCTCGACCAGCGCGCCGACGTCATGGGCGAGGTGCACCAATCCAAGGACTACGAGCGCTTCGACTACCCGGGGCGCTACAAGCGCGAGGCGGTCGGCATCCCCTTCACCGAAACCCGCCTCACCGGCCTGCGCCACGATGCGCGCATCGCCGAAGTGACCGGTGACGACGTGCGCCTGCAGCCCGGCCAGGCCTTTACCCTTACCGGCCACCCGCGCGAGGACCGCAACGTGCTCTGGCGGGTGACCCGGGTCAGGCACGAGGGCAGCCAGTTCACCAGCCTGCAGGACGCCTGCGCCGACGCCAAGCAAGGCACCCACTACGAGCAGAGCGCGGTGCTGGTCCCGGGCATGGCCGAATGGCGCCCCGCCCCCCTGCCCCGCCCGCGCGTCGACGGCCCGCACATGGCCACCGTGGTCGGCCCGCCCGGCGAGGAAATCTTTTGCGACCAGTGGGGCCGGGTCAAGGTCAGCTTCCCCTGGGACCGGGAAAGCAACAGCAACGAATTCAGCTCCTGCTGGGTGCGCGTGTCGCAAGGCTGGGCCGGCGGCAGCTGGGGCTCGATGGCCATCCCGCGCATTGGCCAGGACGTGATCATCCAGTACGTCAACGCCGACCCCGACCAGCCGATGATCACCGGGCGCACCTACTGCGGCGACCAGCTGCCGCCGTACGACCTGCCCGAACACAAGACGCGCATGACCATCAAGAGCCAGACCCACAAGGGCGATGGCTTCAACGAGCTGCGCTTCGAGGATGAACTGGGGCGCCAGGAGGTGTTCATCCATGCCGAGCGCGACCAGAACAACGTGGTCAAGCACGATGAGACCACGCAGGTCGGGCGTAACCGCGTCGAGCAGGTCGGCAATGACGAGCAGTTGAAGGTGGGCAACGACCTGACCCAGGATACCGGCCGCGACCGCACCCAACGGGTCGGGCGAACCTGCCAGGTAGAGATAGGCCACGACCTGATCGAGCAGATCGAGAATGATCATCGGGAGACCACCGGCGCCAATCACCACATCGCAATCGGCGGGCAGAGCGACCTGCTCGTCAAAGGGCGACAACACATCAACATCGGCGGGGGCGTAAACCAGCAAACCACGCTCTACCAGCTACAGGTCAGTGAACGCATCGAGTTCAGAAGCCCCGGCGGCAGCATCGTGCTGGATCAGCAAGGCATCACCCTGAACGGACTGACCCTCACGCTGCTCGGCCCGACCCAGGCGACCTCGGAGGGGGCGGGAAATGCGCTGGAGCAGGATCTGCTTGCCAATGACAGCGGCGGCTGCGAGGAAACAGGCCGATGAACAGCGAAGCCTTGTTCAAGCTCATCAGCGAACACCGTCGCCCAGAGCAGTACTGTTACGTGCTGCTGGACCCACTTGCGATTCCTGAGAAAAGCGAACATTCGTTACTTGCATACCTGAAGCCGGTATTGGGTGACCGTGCGATGACCCCGGTGCCTCGGGCCGACCTGCCCCGTGCGCCACATCTGCATCCGGTGCTCGCATGCTTGAGTTCTCCCGGCAGCTCACCTTGCCCATCGATTCTGCAACTGACGGCGCAGGCTGCCGAGCAAGACATGCGACGGCGCAAGCGTCACGTTTGCGGCTGGCTGCTCAGCGAGGCGCCCCTCTCGGCGATTGCTGCGCACCTGGCCGCACTGTGTCATTTGCCCGACCCGTCCGGGGCAACCACCTTCCACCCGGTGTACGAGCCGTTACGCCTGGAACTGCTGGCTGCGTTGTTCGATCGTGTGGAGCAGGGGCCATGGTGGCCGATCGAACGCTGGGTATTCCTGACCAGCGGCGGCAGCCTGGCGGGGCTGAAAGGCCAGCCACACGCGAGACGCGGCCTGCCTGCGGGCGCCATCAGTGTCCAGCGGGACATCGCGCTAATCGAGAAGATAGTTGCCATCTGGAAAACATCACCTCTGCTGCCTGGCACGATCCAGGCGCCTTTGATGCCTCCATTCGCAGCGGTACGTGCCTCCAATCACATCAACGATGCGCGCAAGCTCGGCCTGAGCGCTGAGGAAGACATCGAAGCGCTAGCCCTGCACCTGCTGTGCCTGCATCCGCAACTGCACACCCTCAAGGCCGTACGCGACATGATCAATGCGGCCATTGAGCAGCAAACCCCGCTGATCGCTCAGCTGGCACGCTATTGCGACTCGACCTGGCAGCGCCTGATTGCCCCCCTGCCCCGATCAGAGGCCTACCCATGAGCTTCAGTCAGAATATCGCCAACCTGATGGCCGAAACCGATTTCCTCCTCACCCCCTGCAAGGCCTGCCAACGCCAGGGCCTGCCCATCCTCCCCCTGCGCCAGGCCGTGGTGCCCGACACCCGCCCCGGCAGCGACCCCGCCACGCAAACCCGCATCGGCCTGCGCACACTGCGCAGCGGCTACCTCTATGTGCTACTCGACCAACGCATCTGGCACGCCTACGAAGTCACCGCCCAAGGCCACCTGCGCCAGTTCAATCCCTACGAACCCAACCCGGGCCCGCCGCCCTCGCTGCCTGAACATTGCATGCACGAGGACCACGACATCCCCTCGTCCTTTCTCAACATCGACACCGATACCTACGGCTCGGCCTGGCTGGCGTTCTCCAGCGATCCCTGGCCGGTCAGCGTGCTGCAGGCCTACCGCAGTGGCCAATACCCTGCGCAGCGCTTCGAGGGAGTGGACCTGGTCCAGGCGCGCAGCAACCCCGAACTGCTGGGCCTGGCCATGACCCCGGACAATCTCCAGGTCGATCGCCAGGTGTTCGAATACGCCCAGCAGCTCAATGGCCCGTTCGACAGCGCCCACGGCTTCCACAGCCGCTTCCTGCGCCAGACCGCCCTGCGCGGTTACCTGGTCAACGCCATTGCCCGGCACAAACTGGAGAACGGCGTGCTGGCGGTGGTGCTCGACGACACTGTCGGCCTGGTCCAGGAGTTCAACCACCAGCGCCTGAACTGGGTGGTCAAGCGCCAGGCCTGGCGCGAAGACCCACTGCGTGCCTACCAGCTGCAGACTTCGCAGATCTTGCAGATCATCCGCGCTACCCAGCGCGAGCAGGCCGCGCAGAAAGTGCCGACGTTCGAGCCACAGGCCGGCGATGGGCCGCCGGTGTTTACCGATCCAGAAGTGGAACGCCAGCGGGTTGTCGAGATGAGCCAGCAGGAGAGCGACGAAAAGCTTGAGGAACGCTACGACGAACCTCGACGTGCGGCGTTCCAGGCTGAATACGATCAGGAAGAAGCCCGCTTCCAGGCCTATATCGACCGGCATGCCGGCGCCTACGCGAAGTTCTGCGAAAGCGCGTTGTTTGCGCTGATCGAACGGCACGACTACGACGGCCGCAACCGCGAATCGGGTATCGCCTACAGCAAGACCATGGCAGCCTGTTGCGCGGGCAGTATCACCGAAGCCCCCATCGCCAGCGTCGAACCCTCACCCCCGGCTCCCGGCACCAGCGAGGCCTTGTGGCTGAAATGGCTGCAAGACCCGAACAGCCCGCCCTACCGTGCCCTGCTGCTACGCGATCAGCCCCTGATGGCAGCGCTTTTGCCAACCTTCTCGCAGACCGAACCGACCCAATGGAATGACAGCGAAAAGCTCTACACCGCCTTGAGCAAGCTAATCGCCAGTGATGACATCGGTTTCCGGCTGCGCGACTCCCTGAAGCAGGCCATCACCGAACTGCAGAGCTCGGTCAATGCCGCCAGCCAGCGCCTGCAGGCGCACCTCGCCCCCGGCATCCAGCACGCCGTGCGGCACCTCAACAGTGCCAGCCAACGGGTCTACAACGGTGTGCACCTGATCGAGTTGCAGGTGCAGATGAAGCTGGGCGAGTACTACGCCCTGCAAAGTGCACACTTGCGGGAAATGCAGAACAGTGCCAGCGAAAAACTCGCCAAGGCGCGGGCAGAAATGATGCCGTCCCTCGACGAGCTGAAAGCGGGCGTGCAGAACGAAGTCCGCAAGGTCAAACCGATCATCCAGACCGGCCTGTTGAGCCTGGCCGTGCTCGACCCGAAAGTCGCGCACAGCGTGATTCAAGTCAGTGTCTGGGTCGAGGGTACGGCGCATGAACTGCACGAGCGATTGGCCAGGGAAATGAAGCTCAATGTCGATCAACTGAACGATGCCACGAAGATGGCGTTGGTGGACATCACAGTTGCGGCGGGGACGCTGGAGCTGGATGCGCGAAAGACACTGAATGGCATGAGGATCAGTGCGGGGCACGCTTCACAGTTGGTGCGTCAAAGTTTCACTGGGTTGCGGGGAACGGGAAAAGGCTGGGAGTTGCTGCTATCCCTGGGCGGGCTGTATTTATTGAACGATAGCCTTGGCAAGAACCTGAAAAAAGCGGAAGAGGCGATGGGGCCAAAGGCCGATGAAGCCATGCTGGCGCTCTATGGGGCCAAGCTGGGAATTATTGGCGGCGGTATAGAGTTGGTTGGGCTTGTGATGCCACGTAAGGCAAGCACCAGCAATCACATGTCTCTTGGTCGTAGCATTGCCAGAATTGGCGGCGTACTTAATGCCGCCGCGGGCCTCTTTGAGGCAGCACAGGCAATCACTGCTTACAACCGTACCAACAAAGCCGGAGATACGACGGCTGCCAAGTATTATTTCGTCGGTTCAGCTGCTAATGTTATTGCCGCTGCCGCTGCTGTTGTTGGAGTGTTCAATCCGTTAGCTCTAAAAGCCATTGGAATCGCCATCATATCGAGCTTAGTCGCTTACATACTGAACAAAATGGCCGAAAAGAACGAGTCAAGCGCCTTGGAACTATGGGCTAGGCGTTGTTACTTCGGTAATGCCAACGAAACACCACGCATACACTGGGATTCTCCAAACCACGCAGACATCGCGCTTGCGGCGCTGAACGCAGCGACACTGGGCATAACAGGCGGGCTAAAATTCGATACCGTTATTGATAATAACCTCAGCAACACTAAAATTGGGGTACCCATCGACCTACAGAGCTTTTTAAAGTTTCGATTAGCGCTCCCAAATTTCAACAGGTCGTCTGCGGGCTATCAATGGAGTCTCCTGATCCATAGGCATGGCGATGGAGCCCCGCCGCATCACGTTGGCGGTGAAGTAATCACATCACAACAACATTTCCCACCGATACTCAGACCCGTCAACGCCAGGCGAGCGTCACTAAAGCCATTGAAAGCCACCAACAAAATCGACTACAAACTTGAGACTTTGAAAATCAGCGAAAGTCTTCAACCTCTCCAACCAGAGAACAATCAATCGACAATAAATTTTGCAGGCCAAATTGAGTTAACTCAAGATACCGGGAGGCACAATATCATGTCAGCCTCCCTGACCATTACATACTGGCCTGACCGCAGCATCCCGGAGGCCTATGCCGAACTCACGTTCCAGGAGAATAACTGATGAACGAACCTGATCGAGGCCTAGGTTGGAAATACGACCTACCCTCCCCTAACACGGAAGCAAGCATTGACTCTATCACTACAGTGCCACCCCGCGTGTTGTCCGACATGAATGAAAATTACCTCGAGCTATCCCGAGCCACCTTGAAACTCAGAGGCGGCTGGATTGTTATAGGCGTGGTGATATCAATTATGTTTCTAACCGGCCCAGTCAGTTTATTTGGCCACTTCCCACTCAAACCAAATCTGGCAGGACTGAAAGAACTTTTTTTAGATATTTTCTTCCATGCCTTTTTCTTCCTTCTCCTGGCCCCTTCCATCCGAATGGATCTTGGCTTCCCTAAAAACGAACCCATCCGATTCAACCGACAGCGCCGAAAGGTCTACTTCTATCAGTTCAGATTCAACCTCCTCAATCCATTCGGCAAAAAAAACTGGGGCGTGAAGCCCGTGGCTTACGACTGGGATGACCTCACCCTCGAGGCATACCGCATCTATGCACCCATGGGGTACGGCGGGCTCAAGGAAGAAGTAAAGATCTCGATCTGCAAACCTGGCACCCACGAAGTAATCGACCGCGTGTTCTTTACCGACGACATAGAGCAAGGGGAGCATTGCTGGGCCATCGTCAGACTTTTCATGCAACAAGGTCCCGAAGCACTTCGCGACGTCCTCCCCCACTCCAGTAACGGGGATGAGATCCCAACTCCCAACCCTGCGGTGAAAGCAGTTTTCCGCAATCCCTTTGATCACTTGGCCCCCGAAGTCCAATGGCCCGCCGAAATGGACCTCGAATCGCGCACCGCACCGACCCCAGGAAAACAATCAAACGACAATAATTTTTGCAGGCCAAATTGAGTTAACTCAAGATACCGGAAGGCACAATATCATGTCAGCCTTCCTGACCATTACATAGTAGCCGGACCGTAGCATCTCGGAAGCCTATGCCGAACTCACGTTCCAGGAGAATAACTGATGAACGAACCTGATCGAGGCCTAGGTTGGAAATACGACCTACCCGCCCCTAACGCCCAAGCAAGCATTGACCCCAGAGTTAGAGAGTCACTCCGTGTTTTAACTGAAATAAATGAAAATTACCTCGAGTTCTCCCGAGTCACTTTAATACTCAGAGGTGGATGGATCATTACAGGCGCACTGATATCCCTTATAGCTATAGCAGGTGCAATCGACTTATTAAATTACTTCCCACTTAAACCAAACTTGGCAGGACTGAAACGAGCTCTCACATATATCCTCTTCTCCGTACTCCTGTTCTGCCTCCTCGCCCCTCACATCCGAATGGATCTCGGCTTCCCTAAAAACGAACCCATCCGATTCAATCGACAACGCCGAAAGGTCTACTTCTATCAGTACAGATTCAATCTCCTCAATCCATTCGGCAAAAAAAGCTGGGGCGTGAAGCCCGTGGCTTACGACTGGGATGACCTCACCCTCGAGGCATACCGCATCTATGCTCCCATGGGTTACGGTGGGCTCAAGGAAGAAGTAAAAATCTCGATCTGCAAACCTGGAACCCACGAAGTAATCGACCGTGTGTTCTTTACCGACGACATAGAGCAAGGGGAGCACTGCTGGGCCATCGTCAGACTTTTCATGCAACAAGGCCCAGAAGCACTTCGCGACGTCCTCCCCCCCTCCAGTAACGGGGATGAGTTCCCAACTCCCAACCTTGTGGAGAAAGCAGTTTTCCGCAATCCCTTCGATCGCTTGGCCCCCGAAGTCAAATGGCCCGCCGAAATGGATCTCGAATCCCGCACCGCCCCGCCCCCAGGAAAATAATCATGAAACCAGTCGTGCTGGTAGACCTAAGAGATCGCAACTCAGGAGAACAATTCATGAGCCTTCCTCATCGTGGAGCCGGCTGGAAATTTGATCTCCCTTCCCCGAAAGAATCGGCACCTCCGCAGGAAAGTACGAGCAATCTAGAACCGCCTCCAAATCGAATACATAGCAACTATCTGGAGCTCCCCAGATCAATCCTTTTATTTAGGGGTTACTGGCTAGTAATCGGCCCCATCCTACTATTCATCGTCACCATAGGAAGCACATTCTTACTCTACACGCATTTCACATCCTCACTCAAAATCAACCATGAGCTCACGACCGTATTGATTGCAATTCTTGTCGGGGCATTCGTATTGATAACCCCCTACATCCGCTTCGAACTAGAACTCCCACGCGACGAGCCAATCCGCTTCAACAGGCACCGTCGCAAAGTCTATTTCTATCAATACCGAATGGATCGACTTCACCCTTTCGGCCGCAAAAACTGGGGAGTAAAACCGGTTGCCTACAACTGGGATGATCTCACTGCCGAGGCTTACCGGATTTATGCGCCAATGGGTTACGGAGGCTTGAAGGAGGAAGTACGAATATCAGTCCGCAAACCCGGAACCGATGAGGTCATCGATCGCTTCTTCTTCACCGACGACATAGAAAAAGGCAAGCAGTATTGGGACATAGCAAGAGCATTCATGCAGCAAGGGCCCGAAGCCTTGCCTGAGTTCGTCAACCCGCCCTGGGACTGGAATGAGGGCATTCACTCCAATCCGTTCGATCAACGTGCCCCCAAAGTCCAATGGCCCGCCGAAATGGACCTCGAATCCCGCACTGCCCCCTCCCCAGGAGAACAACCATGAAACCCGTCGTACTGGTAGGCCACTCCCACACCTGCCCCCTCCACGGCAAAAGCGTCGTGGAAACCGGCAGTACCCACTACACCTTCAACGGCAAGGCCGTGGCTAGGGTCGGCGACCGCACAAGTTGCGGGGCAGTGATTGTCAGCGGGTCTGCGACTTGCCAGATCGAAGGCAAGGCCGTGGCGCGCGAGGGTGACCGGACCGATCATGGTGGCCATCTGGAGGAAGGTGATGCGGGCTGGCGACTCGAGTGACCCTACCTTTCAGCTGTCTTCTTGTTGCCCCAAACACAACTCCATGAACCGCGCCGCCGCCCGCGACGGCGTGGCGGCATGGGGCAGCAGAATGGAAAACCGCCGCACCAACGGCTCCGGCGCAATCCGAACCCGCCGCAGCACTCCGTCCTCGTGGCGGATCGACATCGCCGAAACAAAGCCAATCCCCATCCCCGCCCGGACTGCTTCCTTAACCCCTTCCACCCCGGCAATTTCCAGCGCCACGCGCATGGCCACGCCCTGCCGGGCAAACGCCCGCTCGACGATCTGCCGCACCCCGGAGCCACTTTCGCGCAGCACCAACGGATAGGCGCCCAGCGACGTCAAGGTTTGCTCACCGGCGTCAACCAACGGATGCCCACTCGGCACGATGGCGACGATCTCGTCCTCGCGCCACGCCGTCACGCCGGTGCCCAACGGCAACTCCTGCCCCGGTGGGCCCTCGATCAGGGCGATATCGACACTGGCCAACGCCGCGACGATTTCGGCCGTGTTGCCGTGGGAAGTGGTCACCAGCACTTCGGGGTACCGCGCGTGGAAGTCGGCAATCAGGTAGGGCAACAGGTAGCTGGCCGGGGTGGTACTGGCGCCGATGCGCAGGGTGCCGCGCTCCAGCCCGCGCATGGCCTCGCGCAGGGCCTGGGCCTGGCGGAAGGTTTCGCGCAGGCGCTCGGCATGGGCCAGCAGTTGCTCGCCAGCCGCGGTCAGCCGCACGCCGCGGCCGGCGCGTTGGTACAGGGGCTCGCCAAAGGCTTCCTGCAGCAGCTTGAGCTGGCCGGACACCGCAGGCTGCGACAAATGCAGGGCCTGGGCGGCATGGCTGATGTTGCCGTGCTCGGCCACGGTGGCGAACGTTATCAGCTGTTCTGGGGTCATGCTTGAAAAATATCAGCTTTACGGATACTTGCCATCCTAAATTACGATTTTTTATAAGCTTATAACCAGATTAACGTAGGCCATGTCGAAACACTTTTTCCGGAGGGCCCACATGGCCACGGTAACGTCCAACCCCACGCTGGCGCCCACCCTCTCCACCCGAGGGCGGCTCAACGGCATCCTGTTCGTCGCGCTGTTCGCGCTGGCGGTTACGCAACTGGCGGCCCTGCCCGCCATCGCCAACCTGGGCATCAGCCCGTTGATCGTCGGCATCGTCGCCGGTGCCCTGTACGGCAACGCCCTGCGCGATGGCGTGCCGGCCAGCTGGGCGGCCGGCATCAACTTCTCCGCCCGTGGCCTGCTGCGCATCGCCGTGGCTTTCTTCGGCCTGCGGGTGAGCCTGCAGGAGATCGCCGAAGTCGGCTGGTCGGGGCTGACGGTGTCGCTGCTGGTGGTCACCAGCACCCTGCTGATCGGCCTGTGGTGCGGCACCCGGCTGTTCAAGCTGGACCGCGACACCGCCCTGCTGACCGCCGCCGGCAGCGCCATCTGCGGCGCCGCCGCGGTACTGGCGTTCGAGTCGGCACTGCGCAGCGCGCCGCACAAGAGCGCCATGGCAGTGGGCAGTGTGGTGCTCTTCGGCACCCTGTCGATGTTCCTCTACCCGTTGGCGATCAATGCCGGCTGGCTGCACCTGGACACGATGGGCGCAGGCCTGTTCCTCGGCGGCACAATCCATGAAGTCGCCCAGGTGGTCGGCGCGGCGAGCAATGTCAGCCCCGAAGCCACGCACATCGCCACCATCGTCAAGATGACCCGTGTGATGCTGCTGGTGCCGGTGCTGCTGGTGGTCGGCCTGTGGATCAGCCGGGCGCGCCAGCCAGGCCAGGCACAAGGCAACGGCCGCATCGCCATGCCCTGGTTCGCCTTCGGCTTTCTCGCCCTGGTGCTGGTGAACTCGCTGCAGGTGCTGCCGGGCAGCGTGACCCAGGCGGTCAACGGCCTCGACACCTTCGCCCTGACCATGGCCATGACCGCCCTGGGCATGGAGACCCGCTGGAGCCAGATCCGCCAGGCCGGCCCCCGCGCGCTGATCACCGGGGCCCTGCTCAACCTCTGGCTGGTCGGTGGCGGCCTGGCAATTACCCTGGGCGTGCAACGGCTTATGGGTTGACGCGCCGGGATCGGTATGGTGTTGTCTTGCAAGGATGTTTTTACCTGCACAGGAAAGACTTAGATGCCTCAACGCCATGTCATCAATGCATCCGTCAGCCCCAAGGGCAGCCTGGAGACGCTGTCGCAACGTGAAGTCCAGCAACTGAGTGAAGTCGGTACCGGTACCCTCTACACCTTGTTCCGCCAGTGCGCCCTGGCCATCCTCAATACCGGCGCCCATGTCGACAATGCCAAGACCATCCTCGAGGCCTACAAGGACTTCGAGGTGCGCATCCACCAGCAGGACCGCGGCGTGCGCCTGGAGCTGCTGAACGCCCCCGCCGACGCCTTCGTCGATGGCGAGATGATCGCCAGCACCCGGGAAATGCTGTTCAGCGCCCTGCGCGACATCGTCTACACCGAAAGCGAGCTGGCCAGCCAGCGCATCGACCTGGAAAGCTCCCAGGGCCTCACCGACTACGTCTTCCACCTGCTGCGCAACGCCCGCACCCTGCGCCCGGGCGTCGAGCCGAAAATGGTGGTGTGCTGGGGCGGTCACTCGATCAGCAGCGAGGAATACCAGTACACCAAGAAGGTCGGCCACGAGCTGGGCCTGCGCAAGCTGGACGTCTGCACCGGCTGCGGCCCTGGCGTGATGAAGGGGCCGATGAAGGGCGCCACCATCGCCCACGCCAAGCAGCGCATGCACGGCAGCCGCTACCTGGGCCTGACCGAGCCGGGCATCATCGCCGCCGAGGCGCCGAACCCGATCGTCAACGAACTGGTGATCCTGCCGGACATCGAGAAGCGCCTGGAAGCCTTCGTGCGGGTCGGCCACGGCATCATCATCTTCCCCGGCGGCGCCGGCACCGCCGAGGAGTTCCTCTACCTGCTCGGCATCCTCATGCACCCGGACAACCAGGCCCTGCCGTTCCCGGTGGTGCTGACCGGGCCGCGCAGCGCCGAGCCGTTCCTGCTGCAACTGCATGCCTTCGTCGGCGCCACCCTGGGCGAGGCGGCCCAGGGTCACTACAAGATCATCATCGACGACCCGGCCGAAGTGGCCCGGCACATGGTCGAGGGGCTCAAGGAGGTCAAGCAGTTCCGCCGCGAGCGCAACGACGCCTTCCACTTCAACTGGCTGCTGAAGATCGACGAGGGCTTCCAGCACCCGTTCGATCCGACCCACGCCAACATGGCCGAACTGGCCCTGCGCCGCGACCTGCCGCCCCATGAGTTGGCGGCCAATCTGCGCCGGGCGTTTTCCGGGATCGTCGCGGGCAACGTCAAGGACAAGGGCATACGCCTGATCGAGGAGCACGGGCCGTACCAGATCCGTGGCGATGCGGCGGTGTTGGAGCCGTTGGGGCGCCTGTTGCAGGCGTTTGTCGACCAGCACCGGATGAAGTTGCCGGGTGGGGCGGCTTATGTGCCTTGCTATCAGGTTGTGACCTGAGACCGTTGGGGCCGCTTTGCGGCCCTTTCGCGACACAAGGCCGCTCCTACAGGGACCGCGTCCTTCTGTAGGAGCGGCCTTGTGTCGCGAAAGGGCCGCAAAGCAGTCCCCGGCTATCTCACAGGACTGACCACGGTCCGGTCCACCAGCCGAATGCTGTCGCGGCCACCCCGCTTGGACTGGTACAACGCCACATCCCCCTGCTCGATCAACGCCGCCAGGCTCGCCGGCGGCTGATCGAACAGGTTGGCGCCAATGCTCAAGGTCACCGCCTGCGGCGTGGGCATCGCTTCCCGGGCAAACTGCTGGAACTGCTCACGCAGCAAGTCCCCCAACTCCACCACCCGCTCGCCACTCGCCGCACTGAGCAGGATCACGAACTCGTCCCCGCCCAACCGCGCCGCCAGCGAACGCTCCGGCAGCACCGCGCGGATCATCTCGCTCAAGGCGATCAGCAGCCGGTCCCCGGCGGCATGCCCATGCAGGTCGTTGACCAGCTTGAAGTTGTCGATGTCGATCAGCAGCAAGGCCCCAGGCCTGGCCGGGCACACTTCCTTGAGCAGGTGCGGCGCCCGTACCTCCAGCGCCCGGCGGTTGTACAGCGCGGTCAACGGATCGCGTGCGGCCAGCCGGGCGATGCGTTCTTCCCGGCGGTAACGCACGGTGCCGGTCATCGACAAGGCGATCAGCATGATCGCCATGGCCCCCTCGACCAGGGAAATCTGGATGATCAGGCCGCCGAAGGTCGCCAGGTCGATCAGCGTGCCGGGGGTGATCGCGATGATCGCCTTGGCCACATAGAACAGGCCATGGAGCAACAGCACATAGCGCAGCTGCACCGCCCCGACGCTCAGCGACTTGCCATGCGGGCGCAACAGGAAGCTGGCCTTGAGCGTCAGCAGCGCCACCAGCAGCGAGTTGACCATCAGCATGACCTTCGACCACTGCGGCCCCACCGGCAGCAGCAACAGGCCGAACCACACCAGCACGATGACCAGCCAGCCGCGAGACAGCCGCGACTGGGTGAAGCGCAACACGCCCATCAGGAAGAACCAGTGGGCGACTACCAGCAAGCCATTGGCGAACCAGATACCGATCAGCAGCAGGCCGATCCCGCGCAGCAGCGCCAGGGTCGAGCCGACGGTAATGGTGGCGAACCCTGCGCTCCACAACAGCAGCGAGGGTTCGCGGACACTGCGCCACTCGATCGCCAGGTACAGCGCAGCGGCGGCTGCCAGGGCGATGGTGATGGTCAGCATCGTGGGTGGATCGAGCGCCATAGATGAGTTGGCCTATCTGGTTAACGTGGAAAAGCGCGATTGTATGCGTTTGTCATGACTTTTCAGAGGGGCGGAGCGTCGCGTTGCACGCAAATGAATGTAGCTGTTCAAAGCGTGACGCGACCCGTGAACAGGCACAAACATGAGATTGTGGCGATTTGCCAGTCATTTCAGTTATCCTTCGCGGCCAAATTAATTCAAATTGTAAGGGACTACGATGAAACACCTGCGCCAGCTATTGGCGGCAGTGTTGCTCTGCGCAACCACTTTGCCCGCCATTGCCGCCAGCACTCCTGCGTCTGCACCCACCGCCAGCGAACAACCGCAGCTGACCGCCGAACAGTGGCTGGCCACGCTCAAGCCACAGCACGGCAAAATCACCCTGCCCAGCGGCATCGCCAGCCTGCAACTCAACAACGAGTTCTACTACCTGTCGCCGGACGACACCGAGCGCCTGCTGACCGAAGCCTGGGGCAACCCTCCGGGCCTCAAGACCCTCGGCATGATCATCCCGACCGCCGTCAGCCCACTGGCGGACAACGGCTGGGGCGTGATCATCAGCTACAAGGACGACGGCCACATTTCCGACGATGACGCCGCCAAGATCGACTACGCCGACCTGCTCGAGCAGATGAAGGCCGATGACGAGGAAGACAACAAGGAGCGGCGCAAGGAAGGCTATGCCGGCCTGACACTGCTGGGCTGGGCCGAGCCGCCGAGCTACGACCAGGCTACCCACAAGATGTACTGGGCACGAGAGTTGAAGGCCGAGGACGCCGACCAGACCACGCTGAACTACAGCATCCGCGTACTGGGCCGCGAAGGCGTGCTGGAGCTCAACGCCGTGGCGGCGATGGCCGACCTGCAGACCATCAAGCAGGAAACGCCGAAGATCCTCGCCTTCACCAACTTCACCGACGGCAACCGCTACGCCGACTACGACGCCAAGACCGACAAGCTGGCGCCCTACGGCCTGGCCGCCCTGGTCGCCGGTGGCATCGCCGCCAAGGCGGGCCTGTTCGCCAAGATCGGTGTTGCCCTGCTGGCGTTCAAGAAGTTCATCATCCTCGGCCTGGTGGCCATCGCCGGTTTCTTCGGCAAGCTGTTCAAGCGCAAGCGAGCCTGATGCTGGCCTAGCCTGTTCGACTGTAGGAGCGAGCATTGCTCGCGATGGGGCGCGCAGCGGCCCCCGGTTCTCAGCTTCGCAGCAAAGAGTGCCGGGGCTGCGTTGCAGCCCATCGCGAGCAAGCTCGCTCCTACGGGCCGCGTAACCCCGACGGCGGTACCGGCGACATCATTGTCCGGAGAGAAAAGTCACCAGTTGCCGCCCATGGGAACTGAGCTGCTCCCAGCTGCGAAAGCACAAGCGCAGTTCCAGGGTCGCCCAACGCTCCTCCAGCGCCACCCGCTGCACCGGCAATTCCTGCTCGGCGCGCATCGCCGCCGTCTCGGGCAGCATCGCGATCCCGGCCTCACGGGCCACCAACTGGGCGATCGCCTCGAAGCTTGGCGCCCGCACCCGGACCTTGAGCGGCCGCGCCAGGTTCAGCGCCAGGCCTTCGACAAAACGCTGCATCGGCCGCTCGTTGGGCAGGCAGATGAACGGGTAGCCCAGCGCATCCTCCAGACGCACCTGCTCGCGACCGGCCAGTGGGTGCTCAGCGGGTACCAGCAGCACCAGGCGCTCGGTGCGAAACGGCAAGGTGACCACGCCGGGATCGACCGTGGGGCTGTCATACACGCCAATCTCGCACTCACCGGCCAGCACGGCCCGCAGCACCTCGACACTCTTGTACTCGCTGAGTTGCAGGTCCACTTCCGGGTAATCTGCCAGAAACGGCCCAAGCACGGCGGGCAGCAAGGTGCTGTTGCTCACCGTGGAGGCCGCCAGGTGCAAGGTGAAACGCCGTTGGCCGGTCAGCTCTTCCAGGGTGTCCTGCAGCACCTGCGCCTGGGCCAGCACGCTACGGGCACCCTCGAGCACCAGGCGCCCGGCCGGGGTCGCCTGCATGCCTTCGGCGCTGCGGGTGAACAGAACCACGCCGGAGCGCGCCTCCAGCAGCCGCAGGCGATTGCTGGCAGCGGAAACCGCCACCGGAATGGTCGCTGCGGCCCTGCTCAGGCTGCCGCTGGCAGCAATGGCGAGCAGCAGGCGCAAGTCAGGCAGGTCAAAGTGCACGGGCCTTCTCCAAAAACGAATGGCATGTTCGATAAAAAGCGATTCTAGCGCGCCTGCGTTCTGATCAGAATAAGCCCTGCCCTCCCTTGTCACGGACTCCCCCATGAACGCATTGAGCCGCCTGATCCACCGCCAACTCCAGAGCGGCGCCCTGTACGCCGTGCTGGCCGCGCTGGGCTTCAGCTTCAAGGCCATCTTCGTCAAGCTCGCCTATGCCGCCGGCCCGGTCGACGCGATCAGCCTGCTGGCCCTGCGCATGGGCCTGTCGTTGCCGCTGTTCGCCTGGCTGGTGTGGGCCAGCCGGCGCCAGGCGAGCGTGCCACTGACGATGGGTGACGGCCTGCGCGTAGCCATACTCGGGCTGCTGGGCTACTACCTGTCCAGCCTGTTCGACTTCTATGGCTTGCAGTACATCAGTGCCGGCCTCGAACGCTTGATCCTGTTCACCTACCCCACCCTGGTGCTGGTGATCCAGGCCATCGCCCTGCGTGAACGGCCCAGCCTGCGCACGCTCTCGGCCATGGCCCTGTGCTACGCGGGGCTGGGCATCGCCTTCGTGCACGATGTCAGTGTCGCCGGGGCCGGCCAGCAGGTGGTGCTGGGGTCGCTGTGGGTGTTCGCCAGCGCGGTGACCTACGCGCTGTACTACTCCGGCACCGGGATGATGCTCAAGCGCATGGGCTCGATGCGCCTGGCCGGGCTTTGCGGCATGGCGTCGTCGCTGATGGTGCTGACGCATTACCTGCTGGTGGCGCCGGTCGGGCAACTGTGGCAGCTGCCGAGCGCGGTGTGGGTCAACGCCGCGTTGATGGCGGTGTTTTCAACGGTGCTGCCGATCTACTGGGTGGCGCTGGCGATCCAGCGCATGGGGGCGACCCACACCGCCGCGGTCGGCAACCTGGGCCCGGTGCTGACCGTGCTGGCGTCGTGGGCGATCCTCAGTGAAGAGATTTCGCTGTATCAGGTAGTCGGCCTGGCCGTGGTGCTGTTCGCGGTCTCGCGGCTCAAGCCGGGCAAGCGGGATGCCAAGGCCGACGCGCCTGGCGAGGCGCCGGCCCGCGCCTGATCACAGCACCCGCTTGATCAGCGGCTCCAGGCGGCTGTAGCGCAGGCGCCGGAGGAACTTGCGCACGTCCTTGGGGTGTTCGGCCTTCACCCCGAGGTCCTCGGCCGAAGCGATCTGCGGCGCATGCCGGCGAATCCCCTCCAGCTCCACGGCCCGGGGCACCAGCCATTGCCCCTGGGGGTCGTCGATCAGCAGGCCGTTTTCCAGGTCGAGGTTGAACCCGCGCGGGTTGAGGTTGTTGCCGGTCAGCAGCGAATAGCGCTGGTCGACCCACACGCCCTTGGCGTGGAAGGTGTGCCCCGGGTCGTTCCAGATCCGCACCAGCAGCTGGCCACAGGCGATCGCTGCGTGGCGCCGGCGGGCGAAGGCGCGCAGGTTGTCTTCGTACAGGTAGGGCAAGGCGCCGCTGGCGCTGAACGGCTCGCCGGGGGCGATGTAGAAGTCATTGGCGGTGCGGTGGCCGACGATCAGCTCGATGCGCACGCCCCGGTCCAGGGCATGGTCGATCTCGCGCATCACCACCCGCGGCGGGTTGAAATACGGTGTGCTGATGACGATCTGCGACTGGGCCGCCGCCAGCAGCGCGCACAAGGTGCGGTTGAGCGGGTTGCCGCGGCCGACCCCAAGCAGCGGCACCACCCGCAGGCCCTGCCCTGGCACGGCGGCGGGCGCGTCGTAGGCCATGCGCCGCAGCCGCGCGCGCAGGCGCCGGATGTCGCCGCGCAAGCCGCGCGCGGCGGGCACGTCCGGCAGGTCCAGGCGCGGCGTGGCGGTGGGGTGCAGCAGGCGCTGCACCAGGTCGACCATGGCGTCGGCCAGCGCTGGCGACTGGAACAGGTGGTAGCGGTCCAGGCGGTAACGGTCGAAACGGTGCAGGTAGACGTTGTTCAGGCTGGCACCGGTGTAGATCACGCAGTCATCGATGACGCTGCCCTTGAGGTGCAGCACGCCAAACAGTTCGCGGGTCTGCACCGGCACGCCGTGGATCACCACATCGAGCCCGCGCAGCTGGCGCTGGGCCTGGTACCAGGCGGCGTTGCCAGGCTGGCGGCCAGCACCGAGCAGGCCGCGACGGGCACGGAACCAGTCGACGACGATGGTGATCTGCAGCTCGGGCCGGGCGGCCTTGGCCTGGTACAGGGCATCGAGCACTTCCTGCCCCGCCTCGTCTTCCTGCAAATACAGGGCGACGATGACGATGCGCCGAGTCGCCGCCGCGATGCGCTCCAGCAGGCAGCTGCGGTAAGCCTTGGCATCGGGCAGCACCTGGATCGCCTGGGGGGCGATGGCAAAGCCTGGCAGTGCCGCGAGCATGGATTCGGGGTTCACGTACGATCACCTTCTGTGTGCGGTCAGGTCCATTCCGGGCCGTTGTGCCCGCGTGTAAGATCGGACGGGCAACATCCCATAACAACAAGAAACATGCGAGGCCGGTTTTTCCACTGCCCCAGACGAACTATGCCTCAGCTTGCACAGGAAGATCGCAATGGTCCACCCCGTGACATCAATGGTAACGCCTTCTCCGGTCAAGACCTTCGGCTTCCTGGTCCTGCCCAACTTCACCACCATCGGCCTGGCGTCGGCCGTGGAAACCCTGCGCATGGCCAACCTGGCGGCCCGCCGGCCCTTGTACCGCACCGTCCTGATCGCCGCCAGCCTGGAGCCTGTGACCGCCAGCAACGGCATGCGCGTGCTGCCCGACCATGGCCTTGGCGATGCCCCGCCGCTGGACGCCCTGTTCGTGGTCGGCGCCAACCCGATCGACCGCAGCCGCGCCACCCGGCCGCTGACCGACTGGCTGCGCCAGCTGGCCCGTCAGCAGGTGCCGCTGGGCGGGATCTGCACCGGCAGCTACCTGCTGGCCAAGGCCGACCTGCTCAAGGGCTACCGCTGCACTATCCACTGGGAAGACCTGCAGGTGCTGCAGGAGCACTTTCCCGGCATCGTCATCTCCAGCCAGCTGTTCGAACTGGACCGCGACCGCTACACCTGCTCCGGCGGCGTGGCGGCCATGGACATGATGCTGCAACTGGTCGCCCGCGAGGCCGATGGCCAGGCCATCGCCGCCAAAGCCGCCGAGCTGCTGCTGTGCGACCGCGTCCGCGGCGAGCGCGAACGGCAGCGGGTACCGCTGCGCACCTTGCTTGGCAGCGGCCAGCCGAAATTGAGCCAGGTGGTGGCGATCATGGAGGCCAACCTGGAAGAGCCCCTGGGGCTGGAGGAGCTGGCCAGCCTCAACGACGTGACCGTGCGCCAGCTGGAGCGGCTGTTCCACAAGCACCTGCAGCGCACGCCCAGCCAGTATTACCTGGAGCTGCGGCTGTCGCGGGCGCGGGAATTGCTGTTGCGCAGCGATGTGCAGGTGCGTGAAGTGGCGCTGGCCTGCGGGTTCAGCTCGCCGGCGCATTTTTCCAAGAGCTACAGCCGCTTCTTCGGCCTGTCGCCGCTGGGGGAGCGGCGGCAGGCCTCGCTTCACTAGTACCGTCTCAGTCTTTCAGCGCTGCATGTGCCGTCTCCCGGCACATCAGCATTGCCAGCAAGGCCACCAGCGCCGCCGCCAGCAGGTACCCGGCCGGCGCCAGCTTGTTGCCGGTGGCCTGGATCAACCAGGTGGCAATGAACGGTGCCGTGCCGCCGAACAAGGCATTGGCCAGGTTGAAGCTCAAGGCAAAGCCGCTGAACCGCACCCGCGTGGGGAAGATCTCCGCCAGCAGGCACGGCAGGGTCCCGTCGTTCATCGCCAGCATCGCGCCGAACAGGATCTGGATCGCCAGGATCACCAGCAGCGGCTGGCCATCGAGCAGCTTGAACAAGGGCACGGTCAGGCCCAGGAACAGCAGCGACGCCACCACCAGCATGGTCTTGCGGCCAAACTGGTCGGACAGCCGGCCCATGAGAAAGATCAGGCCGATGTAGGTGGCCAGCGACACCGTCGAGGCAATGAACGAATCGCGCTCGCTCATGCCCATTTCACTGGACAGGTAGGTGGGCATGTAACTGAGCAGCAGGTAGAAGGCCACCGCATTCAGGCAGGTGACGCCCAGCCCGATGGCCAGGCTGCGGCGGTGCTGGCCCAGCAGTTCGCGGATCGGCGCCGGCGCCATGCAGGCCTTGCTTTCCAGGCGCTGTTCCATTTCCAGGAACTTGGGCGTGTCCTGCAGGCTCATGCGGATGTAGCGGCCAACCAGGCCGAACGGCGCGGCAAGCAGGAACGGCAAGCGCCAGCCCCAGGCGTGCAGCGCTTCGCTGCTGAGCACCTCGTGCAGCACGACGACGAACGCCGCACCGAACAGCAGCCCCGCCGCCGTGCTGGCTGGCACGATGCTGGTGTACAGCCCGCGCCGCCCGGGTGGTGCATATTCGGCCAGGAAAGCCGCAGCGCCGGCGTACTCACCCGAGGCGGAAAACCCCTGTACCAGGCGGATCAGCAACAACAGGCAGGGCGCCCACAGGCCGATCTGCGCGTAGCCCGGCAACAGGCCGATGCAGAAGGTCGACAGCGACATGATCAGGATCGACCACGACAGGGCGTTGCGCCGCCCATGGCGATCACCGAAGTGGCCCCAGACCACGCCGCCCAGCGGGCGCACGAGGAATGACAGGGCGAACACCGCGAAGGTCGCCAGCAGGCCGCTGGTCTTGTCCGTTTGCGGGAAGAACGTGGTGGCGATGATGGTGGCCAGGTAGCCGTAGGCGGCGTAGTCGAACCATTCGACGAAGTTGCCCATGAAACTGGCCCGCGCGGCTTTGCGCAGGGCCTGGCGCTCGGCGCTGGGGGCGGCGCCGTCGAGGGTGGGTGCGTTCAGGGTGGTGCTGGACATGACGGGGACCCTCTGGTTTTTCTGGTCGGGGGCAGGGGCTAATGGTCATACGGTGATCTTGTTGTTGGCTGGGCGGGGGGGGGGGGGGGGGGGGGGCGCCCCCCCGCCGCCGGGGGGGGGGGGGTTTATTTTTTTTTTTTGGGGGGGGGGGGGCACCGCCGGGGTGTGTGGGGCGGGCG
>NZ_JBIVIA010000003.1:527561-693240 GCF_044749485.1 Pseudomonas sp. NPDC089401
CGCCCCCCCCCCCCCCCGCCCCCCCCCCCCGCGGGGGGGGGGGGGGGCCGCCCCCCCCCCCCCCCCCCCCCCCCCCCCCCCCCCCGCCCCGGTATTTATTTGCGAATGATGTTGTGCTCCGGGCCATACGGGAACCGGGTGATGTTCTCGGCCCCGTGCTCGTTGACGATCAGGATGTCATGCTCGCGGTAGCCCCCTGCCCCCGGCCGCCCTTCGGGCAGCATGATCATCGGCTCGATCGATACCACCATGCCCGGTTCCAGCACCGTGTCGATGTCCTCGCGCAATTCCAGACCGGCTTCGCGCCCGTAGTAGTGGCTCAAGGTGCCGAACGAGTGGCCATAGCCGAAGGTGCGGAACTGCAGCAGGTCATGACGCAGGAAGATCTCGTTCAGTTCGCGGGCGATGTCGCAGCAACGCATGCCCGGGCGTACCAGCTTGAGCCCCGCCTCATGCACCTCGACGTTGGCCTGCCACAGGCGCAGGTACGCATCCGGGCAGTGGTCGAGGAACAGCGTGCGCTCCAGCGCCGTGTAGTACCCGGCGATCATCGGGAAGCAGTTGAGGCTGAGGATCTCGCCCTTGCCGACCTTGCGGCTGGTCACCGGGTTGTGCGCGCCATCGGTGTTGAGCCCGGACTGGAACCAGGTCCAGGTGTCCATCAGTTCGCCGTCGGGGAAGCTGCGGGCAATCTCGCGGACCATCGCCTGGGTGGCATGCAGCGCCACCTCGTACTCCGGCACCTGGTCACGCAATGCTTCGACCACCGCCGCGCCGCCGATATCCGCCACCCGTGCGCCGTGGCGGATCAGCGCCTGCTCCTCGGCCGACTTGATCATGCGCAGGCGCATGCAGGGTGCGCCGATGTCCAGCAGTTCGGCCTTGGGGTAGCAAGCCGCGAGCTTGGCGTGGTTCTGCAGGTTGAGATGGTCGTACTCGACGCCGATACGCGAGGCCAGCGGCAGTGCCTGCTGGATGGCGACGAAGTAGTTGTCGCGCTGCCAGTCGGTGTAGACGATGTTGTCGGTGCCGACGGTGCGACGCCAGGGCTGGCCACCGTCGATGTTGGCACTGATGGTCACCACCTTTTCCTGGGTCACCACCAGGGCGTAGGGGCGGCCGAACGAGCAGTAGAGGAAGTCGCTGTAGTAGTTGACGTTGTGGTACGAAGTGAAGACCGCCGCCTCGATGTCCTGCTCGGCCATGTAGGCGCGCAGGCGGGCATGGCGAGCGGCGTACTCCTGCGCGGAGAAGGTCGGCTTGACCTTGTCGCCGTTGCGGATCTTCAGGGTCTGGGGCATTTGCATGGTCGGTGTTCCTTGTCGTTGTGAGCACGCTTTCAGGCCGGTTGCCTGAGATGCATTGCAGCAGAACGAACGAGGACGCTTTTGTATCTATCCGACCTGGAATTGGCGATATCGCCATTGGGCCGGGGGCTGCTCTGCAGCCCTTTCGCGACACGAGGCCGCTCCTACAGGGCCGCGCCGCATCTGAATGCGGTGATGGCCTGTAGGAGCGGCCTCGTGTCGCGAAAGGGGCGCAAAGCGCCCCCCGCTGCAACCACCGTTACTTCAAATCAAACCTGTCGAGCTCCATGACTTTCTCCCAAGCCGCAACGAAGTCCCTGACGAACTTGTCGTTGCCATCACTGCTGCCATACACCTCGCTCAACGCCCGCAGCTGGGCATGGGAGCCGAACACCAGGTCGACCCGGGTGCCGGTCCACTTCACTTGCCCGGTCTTGCGGTCGCGGCCTTCGAAGGCTTCGTTGTCGGCCGAGGTCGCCTTCCATTCCACGCCCATGTCCAGCAGGTTGCGGAAGAAGTCGTTGCTCAGGGTGCCGGGCTTGTCGGTGAATACGCCGTGCTTGCTGCCACCATGGTTGGCGCCCAGCACGCGCAGGCCGCCGATCAGCACGGTCAGCTCCGGCGCGGTCAAGGTCAGCAGCTGGGCCTTGTCCAGCAGCAGTTTCTCGGCCTTGACGCTATAGCGGGCCTTGCTGAAGTTGCGGAAGCCATCGGCCAGCGGTTCCAGCACGGCGAACGACTCGACGTCGGTCTGCGCCTGGGAGGCATCGACACGCCCCGGGCGGAAGCCCACGCTGACGTTGTGCCCTGCATCCTTGGCGGCCTTCTCGACGGCGGCGGAGCCGGCGAGGACGATCAGGTCGGCCAGGGAGATGTGCTTGCCATTGTTCTTGAAGTCGCCCTGGATCTGCTCCAGCGCCTTGAGCACCTTGTCGGTCCCCTGGTTCGCCGCCCAGTCCTTCTGCGGTGCCAGGCGCAGGCGGCCACCATTGGCCCCGCCGCGCTTGTCGGAACCGCGGAACGTCGACGCTGCGGCCCAGGCGGTGGACACCAGCTCGGCGACGCTCAGGCCCGCAGCCAGCACCTTGGCCTTCAGCGCGGCGATGTCCTGCTCCCCTGCCAGCGGCTGATCGGCCTTGGGCAGCGGGTCTTGCCACAGCAGCTCTTCGTTGGGCATTTCCGGGCCCAGGTAGCGTGCCAGCGGGCCCATGTCGCGGTGGATCAGCTTGTACCAGGCACGGGCGAAGGCATCCGCCAGCTGCTCGGGGTTGTCCTTGAAGCGCCGGGCAATCGGCTCGTAGGCCGGGTCGAAGCGCAGCGCCAGGTCGGAAGTGAGCATCGACGGGGCATGGCGCTTGCCGGCGTCGTGGGCATCGGGCACGGTGCCCGCGCCCTTGCCGTCCTTGGGCCGCCATTGATGGGCGCCGGCCGGGCTCTTGGTCAGTTCCCACTCGAAGTTGAACAGGTTGTTGAGGTATTCGTTGCTCCACTTCGTCGGGGTCGAGGTCCAGATCACTTCCAGGCCGCTGGTGATCGCGTCGCCACCCTTGCCGGTGCCGAACTTGTTGTGCCAGCCCAGGCCCTGCAGCTCCAGGCCCGCCGCTTCCGGCTCGGCGCCGACGTTGTCGGCAGGGCCGGCGCCGTGGGTCTTGCCGAAGGCGTGGCCACCGGCGATCAGGGCCACGGTTTCCTCGTCGTTCATGGCCATGCGGCCGAAGGTTTCACGGATGTCCCTGCCGGAAGCCACCGGGTCGGGGTTGCCTTCGGGGCCTTCCGGGTTCACGTAGATCAGGCCCATCTGCACCGCGGCCAGCGGGTTTTCCAGGTTGCGTTCGGCGCTGAGCTGACGGTTCTGTTCCTCCCCATGCTTGGCCGGCTCGGCCACCAGGTCACCCTGGCCTGGCGGCTGGGCCTTGACCTGGTCTTTGCCGTAGCGGGTATCGCCACCCAGCCAGACTTTTTCCGAACCCCAGTACACGTCTTCATCGGGCTCCCATACATCGGCGCGCCCGCCAGAGAAACCGAAGGTCTTGAAGCCCATGGATTCCAGCGCGACGTTGCCGGTGAGCACGATCAGGTCGGCCCAGGAGATCTTGTTGCCGTACTTCTGCTTGATCGGCCACAGCAGGCGCCGGGCCTTGTCCAGGCTGACGTTGTCGGGCCAGCTGTTGAGCGGGGCGAAGCGCTGCTGGCCGGAGCCGGCGCCGCCGCGGCCGTCACCGATGCGGTAGGTGCCGGCGCTGTGCCAGGCCATGCGGATAAACAGCGGGCCATAGTGGCCGAAGTCGGCCGGCCACCAGTCCTGGGAATCGGTCATCAGGGCGGTCAGGTCTTTTTTCAGGGCCTGGAAATCGAGGCTCTTGAACGCCTTGGCGTAGTCGAAGTCCGGGTCGGGGCTGGACTTGGACGAATGTTGATGGAGAATCCTGAGGTTGAGCTGGTCAGGCCACCAGTCACGGTTGGTGGTGCCGCCACCTGCGGTTTGATGGAACGGGCATTTCGATTCGTTCGACATCTGCTGTTACCTTTTGGGTCGGTTATCCAGATTTCCGGTCTATGCCAGGTGTTCTTTCAGCCGAGCACTGGGCTCATGCCTACCCCTCATCAGGTCAGGTCGGTCTTGTGCCGACACGGGGCTTGCGAAGCTGTCACGCTTGCGGCGACGTGGTCTTGCACGCAGGTGCTGGCACGCCGCCCGCGCGCGGAATTCGCGGGGCCAGGGGAAAGACTAGCCGAGCTTGGGCAGAGGTCTAATAGAGGCAGTATTGATCGGCGATAGGTTGGCTCTTTCAGGCCTCCTGTGCCGGCCCCTTCGCGGGTAAACCCGCTCCCACAGGGGACCGCGATCCCTGTGGGAGCGGGTTTACCCGCGAAGGGGCCGGCACATCCATACAAGGCAACCAGGCCAGCACCGTGCTTCAATACACCGCCAACCCTTCAGCCCCGGAACTCGCCCGCCCATGAACCGCAACGACCTGCGCCGCGTCGACATGAACCTGCTGGTGCTCTTCGAAGCCCTGATGATCGAACGCAACCTGACCCGCGTCGGCGAGAAGCTGTTCATCACCCAGTCCACCGTCAGCGCCGCCCTCGCCCGCCTGCGCGAGCTGTTCGACGACCCGCTGCTGATCCGCAGCGGCCGGGCCATGGAGCCGACGCCACGGGCCATGCAGATCTTCGCCGAACTGGGCCCGGCGATGGACGTGATCTCCTCGGCCATCAGCCGCGCCCGCGAGTTCGACCCGGCCAGCAGTTGCAACCAGTTCCGCCTGGGCCTGTCGGACGATGCCGAATTCGGCCTGTTCCCCGCCCTGCTCCAGGCCCTGCGCGAGGAAGCGCCGGACATCAGCGTGGTGGTGCGGCGGGCCAACTTCCTGCTGATGCCGGGCCTGCTGGCCAGCGGCGAGATCTCGGTGGGGGTGAGCTACACCACCGACCTGCCCGCCACCGCCAAGCGCCGCAAGCTGCGCGACATCGGTGTGCGGGTGCTGCGCGCCGACGACCGCCCCGGCCCGCTGAGCCTCGACGAATACTGCGCCCGGCCCCATGTGATGGTGTCGTTCTCCGGCGACATGAGCGGCAACATCGACCTCGATCTGGCGCGCATCGGTCGCTGTCGCAAGGTAGTGCTGGCGGTGCCGCAGTTCGGCAGCCTGCGTGCCCTGCTGCGCAACACCGAACTGATCGCCACCGTGCCGGACTACGCCGCCTGCGCCCTGGCCGACGACGGCAGCCTGCGCGCCGACCCGGCACCGTTCGAGATCAGCGAGGCCGAGCTGTCGATGGTCTGGAGCGGCGCCCAGGACAACGACCCGGCCGAGCGCTGGCTGCGCGAGCGCATCCTGCAGTTCATGGCCACCCAGTGATGCATCGATCGCGTCGATAACCATCATGAAAGCCATCAAGTTCCGCCCGGGGCCACCCAGGCGGAAGATGACGGCATTCACTGATCGACGAGGCGCCACCCATGAAATCCGCAATGATCGCTGCCCTGCTTGCCCTGTTCGCTGCCCTCGGCGGATGCGCGGCGCCGGCCAGTCATTCGGCAGCCCAAGGCCACTTCTACTCGGCCACGGCCCTTTCCGAGGTGTCGCTGGCACCGGGGCAGCATGTCGCCGTACTGCTCGGGCGCAACAGCGACGCGACGCTGGACTACCTGCAGCGCCACCGTGCTGAAGCGGGCAGCAAGCCTGCCAACGGCAAAGTGCCGGTGGCGACCCTCAATGGCGGCAGCCAGGCCTACGACTGGCTGGCCCGTTCGCTGGCGCAGCAGTTCGCCGACGTGACCTTCTACGACGACCTCGACACCCTGCTGGCCGACCACCCGGATGTGATCGTGCTGCTGGACACCGAGAGCCGGCTGGCCAGTGCCGATATCGAGAGCCGGGTGGTGGCGCGGTTCTTCGATGACCAGCTGACCTACATCGGCCGGGCTGAAGGGCGGGCACACAAGCCGCTGAGCGATGTGGCCAGGGTGGTGGAGGATGAACAGGCGGCGCAGGCCGATGCCTTGCGGGATTTCGATCAATCGTTGCTGGGGCTGCTCAAGGGTAAGGTTTGAGGGCCTCTTCGAGGCGTCGAACCGCCGCGAAGAAGCCGACACCGAACTCACTTCTTGCGCTGCATCCAGGCCGCCCCCAGCCCGCTCAGGCAGATGATGGCAATCCCCAGCAAGCTCGCATCGTCCGGCACCTGCCGGTAGATCACCAACCCGAGCAACCCGGCAAACACGATCTGGCAGTAGCTGAACGGCGCCAGCAACGCCGGCGCGGCATGGCGGAAGGCCTGGGTCAGCAGCAGGTGCGCGCTCATGCCGAAGCCGCCCAGGGCCAGCATCAACAGCGCGTGATCCCAGCGCGGCACCTCCCAGAAGAACGGCACCAGCACGCTCATCACCAGCGTGTTGCACAACCCGGCGTAGAAGTTGCTGGTGGTCGGGCTGTCATAGGCCGACAGGATGCGCGTCAGCAGTTGGTAGAAGCAGAAGCCCAGCGCCGAGCCGAACGGGTACAGGATCGCCGGGGTGAACATCGAGCCGCCCGGGTGCACCACCACCAGCACGCCGATGAAACCCAGCACCACCGCCACCCACTGCCCGGTCGTGACGCGCTCCTTGAGCAACGGCGCCGACAGCGCGGTGACCAGCACCGGGGCCAGGAAGTTGACCGAGGTCGCCTCGGCCAATGGCAGGTACTGCAGGCCGGTGGTGAACAGCAGGCTGGTGCTCAGCAGGCTCAGCGCACGCAGGGTCTGCAGCAGCGGGCGGCGGGTGCGCAGCACGGCGAGGCCTGACTTGGGCAGGAAGATGCCCGCCATCAGCAAGGTGTGCACCACGTAGCGTGCCCACACCACCATGACGATCGGGTACAGCCCACCGAGGAACTTGGACAGGGCGTCGTGGCTGGCGAACAGGAACGTCGCCACCACCACCAGGGCAATGCCACGCAGGGGGTGATTGACTCCGGACAGCGGTGTGCTGGAACTCATGGCGGTCTCGATGGTGGCGCGGCAAAAGGCTGCGCCAAGGGGCAGGTGCGACAGGCGGAATTCTAGAAGAGATACGACGACTTAAGGAAGATCAATTACCCAAGTTCCGTAAGACGTTTCGCTTTCCGTTCGCTGATCGACCACTATTCCCCCTCCCCGCATGGCCCCTGCCTGGCAAAGCGCGCACCATCGGCTACGGACCCTCGACCCCGAACAAGGAGTTTTCATGCAAAGGCTCACCACCCGCAACGGCCTGGACCTGCCCTGCATCGGCCTGGGCACCTGGCCGATGACCGGCGCCGAGTGCACCCGTGCCGTGCACCAGGCCCTGGAGCTGGGCTATCGCCACATCGACACCGCCACCGCCTACAACAACGAGGACGCCGTCGGCCAAGCCCTGCGCGACAGCAGCGTGCCCCGCGAGCAGATCCACCTGACCACCAAGGTCTGGTGGGACCGCCTCGCCCCCGAAGCCCTGCGCCAGTCGCTGGAAGACAGCCTGCGCACCCTGGGCACCGAGCAGGTCGACCTGTTCCATATCCACTGGCCCGGCAAGGACTGGGACCTGGCCCGCAGCATCGAGACCCTGGTAGCCCTGCGCGACGAAGGCAAGGCGCGCAGCATCGGCGTGGCCAACTTTCCGCTCGGCCTGCTGCGCCGGGTGATCGAGGAGCTGGGCGCGCCGTTGTCGGCGATCCAGGTGGAATATCACGTGCTGCTGGGGCAGCAGCCGCTGCTCGACTATGCGCGCCAGCATGACCTGCTGCTCACCGCCTACACCCCGCTGGCCCGTGGGCGTGCGGCCGAACGGCCGGAGATCCAGGCGATTGCGCGCAAGCATGGAGTGTTGCCGAGCCAGGTGGCGTTGAAGTGGTTGCTCGACCAGGATGGCGTGGCGGTGATTCCCAAGGCCAGCAGCCGGGAGAACCAGTTGGCCAACCTGGCGGCGCTTGAGGTGCGGCTGGATGATGAAGACCGGGCGGTGATTGCCGGGTTGCCGAAGGATCAGCGGGTGGTCAGCCCGGACTTTGCTCCGGACTGGAACAGCTGAGAACTGTGCGGGCCCATTCGCGGGTAAACCCGCTCCCACAGGGCCCGCACATTTTTCAGAACTTGCGCCATACCTGTGGGAGCGGGTTTACCCGCGAATGGGCTGCGCAGCAGCCCCCAGGGCCGTCAGCCAGGCACCGCCACCACCTGCATCAAGCGCTCGCTGGCCGGCGCCGGCCGCCCATACAGATACCCCTGGAAGTGCGAGCACCCCTCGGCCCGCAACCGCTGCATCTGCTCCTCCGACTCCACCCCCTCCGCCGTGGTCTTGATCATCAGGCTGTTGGACAGCTCGGTGATCGCGCGGATGATCGACATCGCCTCGCGGCTCTCGCACATGTCGTGCACAAACGACTTGTCGATCTTGATCCGGTCGAACGGGAACGAGCGCAGGTAGCCCAGCGACGAATACCCGGTGCCAAAGTCGTCGAGGGAAATCGACACGCCCAGGTCCTTCAACGCGCGCAAGGTGCGCACGTTCTCCTCGCTGTTGCCGAGCAGCACCGATTCGGTGATTTCCAGCTCCAGGCGCTGCGCCGGCAGGCCCGAATCGGCCAGGGCCAGGGTCACGGTGTGGACCAGGTTGGCGTTCTTGAACTGCACCGGCGACAGGTTCACCGACACGGTCTGCTCGGTGCCCCAGCTGGCCGCCTCCTGGCACGCCAGGTTCAGCGCGCGGGTGCCGAGTTCATGGATCAGCCCGGTCTCCTCGGCGATGGGAATGAAGTCCATCGGCATGACCATGCCGCGGGTCGGGTGCTCCCAGCGCAGCAGCGCCTCGTAGCCGGTCACGCTGCTGGTCAGCTGGTCCACCACCGGCTGGTAGTGCAGCTGCAACTGGCCCAGGTGCAGCGCGGTGCGCAGGTCGGTCTCCACCAGGCGGCGCTGGCGCGCGGCGACATCCAGCTCGACATGGAAGCACTCGTAGCGGTTGCGACCGTTGCGCTTGGCCTCGTACAGGGCCATGTCGGCATAGCTGAGCAATTGCTCGGCGTGGTCGTGGTCGTCCGGGGCAATGGCGATGCCGATGCTCACCCCCACCGAACACTGGTGGCCTTCGATCTGGAACGGCGGGCAGATCGCGGCGATCAGGCGCTGGGCGGTGTTGCAGGCTGCGTCGCGGCTGTCGAGGTGAGTCAGGACCACGGCGAACTCGTCGCCTCCCAGGCGCGCCAAGGTGTCGTGCTCGCGCAGTTCGCGGCGCAGGCGCTTGCCCAGGGCGCGCAGCAGCTTGTCGCCGAAGGCATGGCCCAGCGAGTCGTTGATGTTCTTGAAGTTGTCCAGGTCCAGGCACAGCGCGGCGGTGAGCTTGTCGTGGTCGTCGCCGCGCACCAGGGCCTGCTTGAGGCGCTCGTTGAACAGGGTGCGGTTGGGCAGCCCGGTGAGCGCGTCGTGGTGCGCCATGTGGTGGATCTGCGCATGGGCGGCCAGTTCTTCGGTGGCATCCTCGGCGACGAACAGCACGTAGTCGGCCTGGCCTTCGCAGTGCTGGCTGAGCAAGGCGCGGCTGCGCAGGGTGCGCGGGCCGCAGGCGGTGTCGACGTGGGTTTCGGCGGCAAAGCCCTTGCTGCTGCGGGCGCCGCGGCTGAGCTGGGTTTCCAGGTAGTCGGCGGCGGCGGCCGACAGACACTCGTTCGGTGTGTGGCCGATCATCGGCTTGCCACGCCCGCCGAACAGGCGCTCGGCCTGCTGGTTGGCGAGCAGGATGCGCTGGCTCTGCAGGTCCTGGACGATGACGCTGGCGGGGATGTTGGCGATCACCGAGTCGAGGAACTGCGACAGGTTGCTCATTTCCTGACTGTACTGCTCGGCCAGTTCCTTGGCCTGCAGCAACTCCCGCTCCTGCTGGCGGCGCTCGCTGATGTCGCGAGTGACCTTGGCGAAGCCCACCAGGTGGCCGTTGTCGTCATGCACCGCCTCGATCACCACATGGGCATGGAACGCCGTGCCGTCCTTGCGCAGGCGCGCGCCGACTTCTTCGAAACGTCCGGTACTGCGGGCCTGCTCCAGGTTCTGCTGAGGCAGCCCGGCGGCGCGCTCGGCCTCGCTGTAGAACAACGAGTAGTGCTGGCCGACGATCTCGTCGGCGAGGTAACCCTTGGCCCGCTGGGCGCCTGGGTTCCAGTTGGCGACGATACCGTCGGGGGTGAGCAGGTAGATGGCATAGTCCACCACGCTCTGGATCAACAGCCGGTACATGATGTCGGGGCTTGCGACTAGCGACATGAAAATTACCTGAACCTGCGACGCGCACGAGTAGGAAACCCCGGCCAGGGCGGCCGAGCCTGAAGAAGCAGTGCTGGCATTATGCCGCGCGAGCGCGTTTTGTGAAGTGGTTCACATAATTTTACTGGCACGTCAGTGCAGGGCCGAGCTGACCCGGTAGGTGAGCAGCTGCGGATCGTCGTCGAGCACCACCTGCTGCACCGGGCGTTGCAGGTCGGCCACGGCGGCCCGGCAGAAGGCCACGGCGACCGCGTCCTGGGTATGGCAGCGCAGCAGCCAGTCGCCGGGGCTGGACAGCAGCTGTTCGGCGACGGCGCGGCCGATGCCCTGGCGGCGGTAGCGTTTGAGGATGAACAGGTCGGCCAGCTCCAGTGCCTCGATGCCGGGCAGCTCACAGCCCTCGACCAGCACGAAACCGGCGATGAAGCCGTCCACCAGCACCAGGCTGGCGCTCCAGCCAGGGGACTGCCAGTAGCGTTGCAGGTGCTCTTCGTGGATGTAGAAACGGCCGTCGACCTCGACGTCTTCCTGCTCCCAGTCGGAGGAATCGTAGGCATAGAACTGGTAGAGGTTGCGGATCAGGTTGGCCTGGTCGGGGGTCGTTTGCAGCAGCTCGATGGGGGGCATGGGGTGGCTCGGGAAAAGGGCCATTCTATGGCTTTTGGGGTGGTTTTGATGGCCCTTTCGCGGCGGTTAGACGCCTCGATAAACCCGCTCCCACACTGCGAAAAGGCCGGTCCTGACTAAAACGATACTAGATGTAGGAGTTTTCACCAGATCCGCCTGCCGCCCTCAACACCCCGTTCCTGGGCGCAGGCGATGCGGCCCGCTTAAAGTGCGACTTCCGGCACGGAGGCCAGTCACCGACTGTCAAGGAGCTGTCATGAGCAAGTCCTATTCCTTCCAACTCGCCTACACCATCAGCCCACTCACCGACGCCGATGAGCCGCACGCCGAAAAAGCGCGCCATCACATGCGCACCAAAATGGGCTGGGAGACCATCGAACACCTGCAGACCACCCTGCTCGGCGAGCTCAGCCTGCAGCCGGGCGACATCGATGCCAAGCGCCGCGAAGCCCGCAGCCTGGTGCGCAACGGCATCCGCAAGGCCTTCCGCGAACTCGAGGTGGACAAACGCATCACCTTCGAGAGCAGCCTGTTCGTCAACGGCCTGGCGCCGGCCATGGAACTGAACATCCCCGACTGACGCCAGCGCGCCCCAGGCACCTGCGGCCTGGGGCTCGCCGTTTCATTTTTCCTGCAGCACGTGGCGGCCCTTCACCGCCCGCGGCCCGCGCCAGACCCAGAACAGCAACCCGGGAAACGGCGCATAGACCACGAACACGATCCACAGCATCTTGCGCTCGGCCCGCCGCTCGCTGCCGATGATGTGCCAGATGGCGAAAATCTCCAGCAGGATGACCACGGCTGCGACAATGATCCAGATCGTTCCGATTTCCATGAGCACTCTCCCGTTGGCATGTAAGGGTTTGGGTTACCGCCAACGGTGAGGGTTCATTCGGATTTGCTACCGGTGCAGGGCCTGGGACACTGCGTTGACGAAGACTGCCTGCTCGTCATACAGCGAACTCGGGGTTTCGGCGTTCTTCCAGGTCGACCATTGCACCATCACCAGCTTCTCGGCCGGATTGATCGCGATTGTCTGGCCGTAGATGCCCAGGGCCCAGAAGGTCTGCGCGCTGGTCGCGGTGTGCTTGGGCTCGAGCTTGGCATCCGGGGCCGGCGCGTTGTACCACCACTGGTAGCCGTACTGGCCGTTCGGCGCCGCCGCCGTCACCGAACCCTTGGCCTGGGTCCAGTGGGTGGAGCGGGCGATCCAGTCCTCCGGCAGCAGCTTCTCGCCAGTGGGCAACTGCCCGCCACTCATGACGAACTGGCCAAAGCGGCCCCAGTCGCGCAGGGTGGCGTTGAAACCGTGGCCGCCCATGTCGACCTTGCCCGGCACCAGCGCATGCCAGACGCCGTCCTGCTGCATGCCGTAGCGGCTCCAGACCTGCGATTCGAGGTTCTTGGCCAGGGTCATGCCAGTGGCGTTTTCCAGCACCCGGCCGACCAGCCAGGCGCCGCCGGTGTTGTATGACCAGACTTCGCCGGGCTTCACCCCGGGCTTGCGCTTCACCGACTTCACCAGGTTGAACACGCAGGTATATGGATCCGGCGTGGCTTCACACTGGGTCATGTGGGAGAAGTCGGAATCCTTCGAGGCATAGTTCTCGTCCCAGACCACGCCCGAGGTGTGCTGCAGCAGCTGGTGCAGGGTCACATCCTGCCAGGCGGTGCCCTGGAGTTCCGGTATGTAGCGGGTGATCTTGTCATCCACCGAATGGATCTTGCCCTGCTTGATCGCCACCCCGACCAGCACGCTGACCACGGATTTGGCCACCGAGCGTGAGGTCCACAGGGATTGCGCGGTGTTGCCCTGGGCGTAATGCTCGTAGGCGATCTTGCCGTCCTTGAGAATCAGCAGGCCGGTGACGCTCTGGTTGCGCTGGTAGTCGGCGATCCCCTGCGGCTTGCCGTCCAGGGTGTAGTGCACCTCGGTCAGCGGCTGGGCGGCTTGCGCCAGCGGGAACGGCTTGGCGCCGTGGCTGCTGAACACATCGCCGCCGTACAGGCGGTAGGTGTTGCGGAAACCGACCACACGGGTCGCCTGGTCCCAGCTGAGCATGTCCTTGGCGGCCGGCAGCGTCTTGTCGAAGGGTTGCGGGCAGGTCTTCAGCCCGGCAACGCCACAGGGCCCCTGGTCACCCTCGGCGTGAGCCACGCCGGTCATGGCGGCCACGATGGCCAAGGCGCTCAGGGAAGTTCTTATTGTAGGTAATGCCGGCATGGGGCCGCTCCTCGCAAGGTAGGGAAGTACGCCCCAGCGAGTCTGGCGAGGTTGCCTGGCCTGGAAAAGCACAATAAATTTGCAGCCACTGTTAAAAAAACTAACAAATGCAGGCCTCCCCATGTCGATCGACCGGCTCCCTCCCCTGAACGCCGTGCGCGCCTTCGAAGCCGCCGCCCGCCTGGGCAGCTACGTCGCCGCCGCCCAGGCCCTGCATGTCACCCAGCCCGCCATCGGCCGGCACGTGAAGATCCTCGAGGACTGGCTGGGCGTGCGCCTGCTCGATCGCTCGTCGCGGGGAGTGCGCCTGACCCCGGAGGGCGCCTACTACTACCAGTGCGTGTCGCAAGCCCTGAAGATGCTGGCCCATGCCGACCAGGTGGTCAGCCGCCGCGCCCCGGAGCGCTGGCTGCGCATCCTCTGCGTGCCGGCCTTCGCCTCGCGCTGGCTGACCCCGCGCATCGAAGCGCTGAAGGCCATCCGCCCCGAACTGAAGATCGCCATCGAGCCCAACGCCACCTTCACCAGCGTCGACGCCCGCCAGGCGGACCTGGCCATCGCCTATGGCCTGCCAGGTGAATTGTCCGGCGTGCACGAAGTGCTGATTCGCCCCGAGGTGTTCGCCGTGTGTTCGCCCGCGTTCAGGGCCACGCTGCCGTTGGCGCTGGAGGTCGCCGACCTGCTGCGCTGCAGGCTGATCCACGTCGACAGTGGCGGCTGGTGGAACAGCTGGTTCGCCGCCCAGGGCGTGCGCCAGTGCGTGCAGGCGGACACGTCGCACGTCAGCAACGACATTGTCCTGAACCTGGCCAAGGCCGGCCATGGCATCGCCCTGGCCACCGAGGTACTGGTGGCCAACGAGCTGGCCGAGGGTAGCCTGGTGCGCTGCGTGGCCCGCGGCGTAGCGCTGGAAAGCTACCAGGTGCTCACCCCCACCCAAGCGCCCGGCGAGGATGCCCTGTGGTTCATCGCCTGGCTACGGGAGCAACTGCGCACAGGCTACCCGGACGCTGCCTGGCAAAGCCCGACAGGTGGCGTGCAGACGGCTAAAAATTGCCTATCTTAAAAGTCTCCACCGGACGAAGAGTGGCTTGCCATGGATATCTCTACGCTGTTTGCAGAGTTGCACAGTCTCCCCAGCATTCCCCAGGTCGCCCTGGAACTGGTGCAGCAGTTCGACAACCCCCACGAAAGCCTGGAAAAAGTCGCCCGCAACATCGAACGTGACCCGGTGATCGCCGCCAAGGTGCTGCGCCTGGCCAACTCGGCGCGTTTCAAGGGCGCCCGCGAGTCGTCCAGCATCGAGGACGCGGCCATGCGCCTGGGCATCAACGTGCTGCGCACCCTGGTGCTGGCCTCGGCGGTGACCGGCGCCTTCAAGTCGGCGCCAGGCTTCAACCTCAAGCAGTTCTGGGGCCGCAGCTTCCAGGTCGCCAGCATCAGCCGCCTGCTGGCCCGCCAGGCCCTGCTGGACGGTGAGGTGGCGTTCACCTGCGGGGTGATGCACGACATCGGCGAGCTGCTGATCCAGACCGGCGCACCGGACTATGCCGCACGCATCAAGGGCGCCAGTGGCACCGCCAGCCGCGCGGCCAGCGAAAACCAGCAACTGGGTTTCGGCTACCCGGAGGTCGGCGCGGAGCTGGCCAAGCGCTGGAACCTGCCGCTGACCATCCAGTCGGCCATCCTGTATCAGGCCCAGCCTCACAAAGCTCCGGATGGGCAGCCTTATGCGCGGGTGATTGCCCAGGCGATGGAGATCTTCGATGCGCTGGAGCAGCATGGCGGGCCGACCGGCGAGGCGCGGGACGCGCTGGGGGGGCCGCTGTTCGAAGGCGTCGACCTGGATTTGCTGTTCGAGAAACTGCCGTTCGTGCTGGAGCAGGACAAGGCGTTCGCTGATTTCCTGGCCTGACCGCACCGGCCTCTTCGCGGCGTCGAACCGCCGCGAAGAGGCCCGTCCAGGCAACCTCGATGCCTCGGCACCTGCGCCAGAGCAGCCTGCATCGAAGCTCTCCATGACAGGCTCACCAGCTTACCCGACTTGCCTCTACACGACCTGCAACACGACACGCGCCCACTGGAGATTGTCTTTCCCGCCACCGCCCGCCACACTCTGCGGGCCAGCCAGGAAGCGGAGTCAAGAGTGCCCACCCCACGTCAGTTCAGCAAGAAGACCAGCACCAGCAACATGCTGCGGCTCAAGGCCAACGCCGGCAGCCCCGAGGCGCCGTACCGGGTCGATTTCATCCTGCTCGAGCACTTCTCGATGGCCAGCTTCACCGTGGCCATGGACGTGCTGGTCACCGCCAACCTGCTGCGTGCCGACAGCTTCCGCTTCACCCCGCTGTCGCTCGACGGCGACCGCGTGCTCAGCGACCTGGGCCTGGAGCTGGTGGCCACCGAGCTGTCGGCCGAGGAGCTCAAGGAACTCGACCTGCTGATCGTCTGTGGTGGCCTGCGCACGCCGCTCAAATACCCCGAGCTCGACCGCCTGCTGGACGACTGCGCCGCCCACGGCATGGCCCTGGGCGGCCTGTGGAACGGCGCCTGGTTCCTCGGCCGCGCCGGCGTGCTCGACGACTACGGCTGCAGCATCCACCCCGAGCAGCGCGCCAGCCTCTCCGAACGCAGCCCGCAAACCCGCATCACCCCGGCCAGCTTCACCCTCGACCGCGACCGCCTCAGCGCCGCCAGCCCGAATGGCGCCATGGAGCTGATGCTTGGCCTGGTCCGTCGCCTGTATGGCGACGGCCTGGCCGAAGGCGTGGAGGAAATCCTCTCGTTCTCCGGCGCCCGCTACCGCCAGGTCGGCCCCGGCGCGAAAAAGTCCATGAGCCTGCACCTGCGCACCATCGTCGAGCTGATGGAGAACAACCTCGAAGAGACCCTGAGCCTCGACCAGCTGGCGTCCTACAGCGGCCGCTCGCGCCGCCAGATCGACCGCCTGTTCCAGGCCCAGCTCGGCACCTCGCCGCGGCGCTACTACATGGAGCTGCGCATCACCAAGAGCCGCCGCCTGCTGCAGTATTCCGACCTGTCGGTGATGGAAGTGGCGGTGGCCTGCGGCTTCGTCTCGGTGTCGCACTTCAGCAAGTGCTATGCGGCCTACTTCGGCTACCCGCCGTCGCGCGAGCAACGGCTGGGCGAGTGAGGGGGATCAGGCGCGGATGTAGCTGAGCACCACGTCGCAGATCATCTGCCGGTGGCGTTGCTTGACCTCGTCGGCGGCCAGGTCGATCTGGAAGATGTCGCCAAAGGTGTGGCGGTTGGACACCCGGTAGAAGCAGAACGAGCTCATCAGCATGTGCAGGTCGATGACCTCGATGCCCGGGCGGAACACCCCCGCCTCCACGCCGCGCTTGAGGGTGCTGCCCAGTGCGTCCAGCACCAGGCTGCTCATCTCGCGGATGGCCGGGGACTTCTTCACGTACTCGCCGTAGTGGATGTTCTCGGTGCAGACCATGCGCACGAAATCGACATTGCGGTCGTGGTGGTCGAAGGTGAACTCGGCCAGGCGGCAGATCGCCTGCTCGGCCGGCAGCGATTCCAGGTCCAGGCTCTGCTCGGTCTTGCGGATGTCGCCGTAGAGCTTGACCAGACACTCGACGTAGAGCTGCTCCTTGCTGCCGAAGTAGTAGTAGATCATGCGCTTGGAGGTGGCCGTGCGCTCGGCGATGGCATCCACGCGCGCGCCGGCCAGGCCTTGCTGGACGAACTCGTTGATCGCGGCCTGGAGGATGTCCTCGCGGGTCTTCTCGGGGTTGTTCTTGCGCGGTTGGCGCGTAGCCGAGGATTCAGGCGGGCTGAGGGGGGCTACGGGGTTGCTCATGGGGGCTCACGGGGTATTTTTTGGGATTTGGGGGGGATTATCCGTGAGTGACGGGGGGCTGGGAAGCAGGCTTTTGGTTTAGGCCGACTCAGCGTGCTGGAAATGGCGGCAATACACCGCCTCAAGACCAGCACGGTACCTGTAGGTAGGAGCGGCTTTAGCCGCGAAAGGGCCGTGTCAGGTTTAAGATAATTCAAAGGGCTGTGCGTAATGGCCACCCGGTGTACGGCGACAGGTTTGCAGCGCCTGTGAGATCGAGCGCCGCCCGCGCGGCGCATCGCGACCAAGGTCGCTCCTACATTTGTTGCAACGTGGCCACGCTTGGGGGGCCATGGTTGCCCGCCTTGGCGCCTGGCGGCAGAATGTGGCGCGGCTGCCAGGGGCTCTAACCTGGGTCTTTTATCGATTGCGCTGATGATTACTATCGAACGGCTTGCCTGTCGATGGCGCAGCAGCGACTTTTATAATCGCCTGCAAATTCTCCCCCCGCTCCTTTCGCCTGCTTCAGGCGCCATCTCCTTTGGAACCCAAACCATGCCAAGCGGCCAGTCCGACCCCAATCAACGCAGCGTGCTCCAGCAATGGCTCGCCATCCTCTCCGTCGCCGTGGGCGCGTTCGCCCTGGTCACCAGTGAATTCCTCCCGGTCGGCGTGCTCAACGACGTCGCCAGCGACCTGGGCATCAGCGCCGGCCAGGCCGGGCTGATGGTCACCCTGCCGGGCATCATGGCCGCGCTCGCTGCGCCGTTGCTGTCGGTCGGCATCGGCGCCATGGACCGGCGCTACCTGCTGGTCGGCCTGACGCTGATCATGATCGTCGCCAACGCCGTGGTGGCCTATGCCAGCGACTTCAGCCTGCTGCTGTTCGGGCGTGTACTGCTGGGCATCAGCATCGGCGGCTTCTGGGCCACGGCCATCGCCCTCAGCGGCCGGCTGGCGCCCAAGGGCGTGGGTGTGGCACAGGCGACGTCGATCATCATGGTCGGCGTGACCCTGGCCACCGTGCTCGGGGTGCCGGTCGGCACCTGGCTGAGCAACCTGATGGGCTGGCGCATGACCTTCCTGGTCACCGCGATCGTCGGCGTGCCGGTGTTGCTGGCGCAGGTGTTCCTGCTGCCACGGCTGGACCCGGACAAGGCCATCCGCGTCAGTGACCTGCCGGCGCTGTTCATCAACCCGCAGGCGCGGGTCGGGCTGATCGCCGTGCTGCTGATCGGTCTCGCGCACTTCGCCGCGTACACCTATGTGGCACCGTTCTTCAAGGAACGCTCCGGCTTCGATGGGCCGACCATCGGCTCGTTGCTGCTGCTCTACGGCATCGCCGGTGTGGCCGGCAACCTGTTCGCCGGTTTCGCCGCCAACCGCAGCGTGCGCCACACGCTGATGCTGGTGGCGCTGATGATCGCCATCAGCACCGCGCTGTTCCCCTACTTCGCCACCCACCTGACGGGCGCGGCGATGCTGATCGGCCTCTGGGGCTTCGCCTTCGGCGCCTTCCCGGCCTGCTCCAGCATCTGGATGTTCGTGGTCGCGCCCAAGGATGTGGAGCGCGGCATGCCGCTGTTCGTCGCCATGTTCCAGGTCATCATCGCCCTGGGCTCGTTCTTCGGCGGGCGCATCGTCGACCAGATGGGCAGCGCGGTACTGATGAGCCTGGCCACGGCGCTGGTGGGCTGTGGCTTCGTCACCGTGCTGGTGCTGGGGCGCAACGTCAGCAACCGCCTGGCGGCGCAGCTCGGCTAAGCGCCTGCGGCGCGGCAAACCCTGGTTTGCCGCGCCGTGTCGACGACTACAACAGCGCAGCAAGCCTGTCAGGTTTTTCCCGGCGTCAACCCCTCTCCGTCAGTGTTCCCCTCATGGTGTGAACGCCCGTCCATCAGTAAAATTTCGCCTTCACGGACCACCTGGGACCTCCTGTCCCTTGCCTAAGGAAGGCTATTTCTGATGACCGCTGTACCCTCCGATTCCGCGCCCAGCGAGCGCGAAGTCCAGATCGCTGTCGCCCCGCTCGACACCCTGCTCAGCGAAGACCTCGGCGCCGCTGCCGCCAACAATCGGTCGGCCCGCTGTTTGAGGTAACAACCAGCACACACAGGGCTGCAAAAGGTCGCGGACGAGAAGCCTTGCACCCGCACGGAAATAAGAAAAACCCAGACTTCCCTGTTGATCGCGACGCTTTTGACATTGACCGAGGCCAATATTGGAAAGATCGTGCGACAGAAGCAAACAAATCGAGAAAAGGAGGCTGCAGCATATGATTCCGGTGGAAGTTACAAAATACTTAGGTAAATACACTGGCGACATTACCAGAACAGACTCCAACAGGGCAGCATCGGCGCTTCAGCGCTTAGGAGTCTCAACAGACTCTCAATTCGGTGAGTTCTACCTTAATTATCAAGGTAGTTTCATAAGCCCTCGACCTATCGCTGAACTGCTTGATATTGAAGGCCCTGACATCCCTGCAATCCCAGATCAAACCGATTATGTCTGGGATAGATACGAGATACCCACACATTACCTGGCCATAACTTGCGACGAAAGCGAAGGGATGTACCTATACAACATAAACAATGGCGCCGTTTACGACCTTGACATCAGAGACTTAGACAAATTCATAACAGGAGAGCTCCCTGCCCGCTGGGAAAATTTCAACCAATTTCTAATCTGGTACTTCGAACCACCCATTTAAACCGCAGGCACGACCACTCCATCGAGCCGGGCCTTAAGTTAGCGATCGCTACAACAACTGTGGTGATCGCGCTTGAGCTAAACCTTACACGCCAATTTCCCGACACAAGCACGAGTGCAGGGCTATTAAGATTTACATTGAGGGACGTAAAAAGACTGGAAGGTCACGACAGAGGCCTGCAACTGCCCTTAAGTCCAGAATGAGCGAAATGCAGAACTTCGAAGAACTCTTCATAACCTTACAGGCCGCCACTGGGAAAAAAGTCAGAAAAGAAGCATCCAAATTAACAGATGAGTACGAACATATGCTCACAATCTACGAGGGCACTTGCGAAGACTCAGTAGAGTTTCTGCTCTCAGTTTTTCGCGATAAAGACCTATGCGACAAGCCAGGAGTAGACATGTTCGCAATGATGGCAGGAAACGAACTATTCCTAATGTCAGACGCTCAGAAGAAATCAATTTACAGCACGCTACGCAACATGTATCAAAATTACAATAATCTAGATTTTTGTTGGGTTGTGGGCGATTTGATTGCAAGAAACTATGAACGAAAGGAAGCGATGGACTTTTTTTCCAGCGAATTCCCAAAGTCGACCCACAATGGCAAGGAAGGGATTGCATTAGGCTTGGACATTATTGCTCGCCAAGAGGGACGTAGCGCCGAAGTCAATAAAATGATAGATCGCATTTTGAAAACTTGACCGCTCACTCGGAAATTATTGATACCCAAGGGGTGCTGATCAACCTATGCCTGACGAGTCAATAGTCGCAGCATCCTTAGGCAGCGTGCAAAAGCCAAAACCCAGGCTAATGGACATGCGCGCCCAAAGCAATGTCCACTGGAACACGAAAACCTGTATCGAACCACAAATTAAAATCTCAACGCATTTGGATTGTTTTCACGGACATTCGCAGCAGGAAATGCACCGAGCACAATAGGCTGAGCCTGGAAGCGGGTGATGTAAAAGTCCAAAACGAAAAACCCCAAGACTAAGTAGGCATGGCCGGACGCAACTATTCAACTCAAAAGGCAAAGCAAACTACAAAAGCGAGTGCAATTGTGAAACCTGACGCGTATCGAAGAGAAATATTGTTCAGACGCTTGGAGGGCAAGCAGATCATAAACCAATTCAAATCTCAAATAGAGGCGCTTACTGAGGAAAATTTCGATGAAAGCAAGAGGCTCAGCCGGAGGACAGTGACAAACTTATCGACCTCGACATGAATCTGCTCTACACCCTTGAATTCCCTTCATTCGCCGCATGCCTCGACGAACTGGCGCAAGAAGAGGGAGGAAGCGCGTGCTATCTATTAATTAGCGAAGGCTGGCAAGCCTGCGGCGCGTACCTAACAAATCCGCACCATCTAAACAAAAATTTCAGCTTCCATACCACACAAATACATGCAATTAGGCTTATATACCCAGAATGGGACCACGAAATCTGGATTGATTTACTCCTTGATCGCCAAGGTGATTATTTTGAGTATCAAAAATACAAAAGAAGCGTTATCGCTGGAGCATAATAAAGCAATTCTTCGGCCATGATGGAAACGGCAAGCTTATCCAGGCCGTCAACGCCGGCAGTAAATTGCAGTGGTTCCATGACGATGCGGGTAATCTCACGCATGAGCACCAGCATTACCTGAACACCGGCAAACCGATGGTTGCCGTGTGGCAGCATGCGTACGACGTGCTTAACCAGCGTATCTCGACAGTGCGCCCGGACGGGCACAAGGTCAGCTGGATGACCTATGGCAGCGGTCACTTGCTGGGCATGACGCTCGATCACGAGATGCTCGCCTGTGAGCGCGACGACTTGCACCGCGAAGTGATCCGTCATCAGGGCAACAAGCTCATGCAGACCCAGGCCTTCAACCCTGCTGGCAACCTGCTCGACCAGAAAACCCAAGAGCTGAACCGCCCACTGCAGGCGAACCCACGTCGTAACAAGTTGATGGACAACCTGCTGCGAAAATTATCTCTCAAGATCCAATCGGCTACTTAGGAGGCCGAAACTTCTATCAGTACGCCCCTAACCCAATATTGTGGACAGACCCACTTGGGCTAGCTCGTGACCTATCAGGTTGTGACAAATCAAACCGTCCATTAGGCAGCAGCCAATACTCTGTGCTTTATGAAGTACAACTTGCGCCAGGGCAACAAGTAGGAAGCGCCCCCTCTCATTTCAGAGAGCCCAATCGACAGTTGGATACAGCAATGAGGAGCGACCCACAACTCAAGGATATGATGGACCAGCACTACCCAGGTATTGGCGACCATGTTGCTTCCGGTCCAAGAGGAGGTTACAAGTCAAGTGCACCAACTGGCTTCTCCTGGCATCATCACCCCTGCCGTAAGGGAGTTCTGCAATTGGTACCAATGCCTCAGCATCAAGCACCGGGGCCCGTTCAGGGTGTACTGCACCCAGGTGGACAGGGTGGTAAAAAAATTGGGGTGGAGGACGTACAAGGTAATGAAAATCGAAACGCTTGAAACAATACTGAACAGCATAAAAAATCAGCCCTGGGATTTCGCAATTTATATGCCCCATGGAGTTCCATGGAATGAGCACACCAAGTGCGCAGTGCTAGACCCTGATGACTTCGAAAATGAAGAAGACCCTGAAAGACCAAAATTTGCAACTGAGAACAATTTACATTACGCGCTAGGCATAGAATTGACTAAAAGCATCATCGAATACGCGCTAGCACAGAAACCGCAGGCCACCGCACATCAGCTAGCAAGCGCCTTTACCTATTACTATGACAATGATGCGTACCTTGACTGGGCAAAAACAGAATGATCTGAAAAAGACAAACAGAAGACATGCATGAGCACAAAGATAGTTTGCGCAGGAATGTCTTTTACAGACCTCTTGATCATCGACCCAAGTACAGACAAATAGGCATAACACCTCAAAAGTCGAGTCCCCTTGAACGGTCGTTCTATAAGGACGAGCAACCAGTGGCCAGTGGCCCCTGGGAAAGTCTGGAGGGTCATCCGGGGGTCTGCAAACGATATAGAGAACCTAAAGAAACAAATTGCAAATGCCATGCAACATCTTTAATCGATCCTGCAGGGCCAGCAGCCAGCGCCGCTCACCCCGCCCCAGCGCAAAATCTCAGAACGCCGGCACCACGTCGCCGTGATAACGGTCCAGGATGAACTGCTTCACCTGCGCCGAATTCAACAACGCACCGAGCTTCTGCACGGCCGGGTCGTTTGCTTTATCCCTGCGCACGTACAGGTAGTTGGCGTAAGGCGATTCCGAACTTTCGATGAACAGCGCATCCTTGTGCGGCTCCAGCTTGGCCTCCAGCGCGTAGTTGGCGTTGATCAGGGCCATGTCCACCTGGCCGAGCACACGCGGCAGCATGGCCGCTTCCAGCTCCTTGAACTTCAGGTGCTTGGGGTTGCTGGTGATGTCGGCCGCGGTCGCCATGATATTGCTGGGGTCCTTGAGGGTGATCAGCCCCTGCTTGGCGATCAGCAACAGGGCACGCCCGGAGTTGGTGGGGTCGTTGGGGATCGCGATGGTGGCGCCGTCCTTGAGTTCGGCCACCGACTTGATCTTGCTGGAGTAGGCGCCAAAGGGCTCGATGTGCACCGCCACCACGGGCACCTGGTCGCTGCTCGGGCGATCTTTCTGGTACGCCTCGTAGTACGGCTTGCTCTGGAAGTAGTTGGCGTCCAGCCGGCCTTCGTCGACCTGGCGATCGGGCTGGATGTAGTCGGTGAAGACTTTCACCTCCAGCTCGACGCCCTGCTTGGCCAGTTCAGGCTTGAGGAACTCCAGGATCTCGGCATGGGGCACCGGCACAACGGCGATCTTGAGCGTTTCAGCCTGGGCTGTAGCGATCGAGGCCGCCAGCAGGGCAACGGAGAGTGCAATGCGTTTCACAGGTATTTTCCTTTGAATCGTTCAAGGGTGAAGGCGGACAGGTCCAGGTCGGTGGTGCCTCGGGTGCACCATTGCGCGAAGGCCTCGCCCAGTGCGGCGGAGTGCTTGAAACCGTGGCCCGAGCAGGCTGACACCACCAGGGTGTGCTTGAGGGAGGGGTGCGCGTCGATGATGAAATGCCGGTCCGGGGTGACGGTGTAGGCGCAGACCGCCGACTTGAGGACTTTGCCAGTCACCCCAGCGATACGGCCCTGCACTTGCTGGGCATACATCTCGCGCTCTTCGCCAGCGGAAACCGTGCGGTCCAGCTGGTCGGGCAGCGACGCGGTGTGGTATTGGGCCGTGGCGATCTTCAGGCTGCCCTCACCGGGTAGCGCCGGGAAACCGTAGTTGATCTTGTCGTCACCCCGCCCGTGGGTGAGGATGAAGGTGGGCGAGGCACCGACCAGGCCGGCATCCGGCTCGAGTTCGAACCAGAACAGCTTCTGCCGGTACACGCTCAGCAAGCGGTCGAACGGCTCGCCCAGCAACCCGCCAGCCCAGTTGCCAGCGCTGAACACCAGCTTGCCGGCCCGCACCGTGCGCCGGTCGGTGGTGAGCGTGACGCCATGCTCGTCGGAATCGATCTGGGTGACCGTTTCGCCCGTGTGCAAGGTCGCGCCATGCTGCACCGCCAGGCGCAACTGCACCTCGATGCAACGCTCGGGGCGCACGAAGCCGCCACCTGGCTCGAAATAGCCGATGGCATCGTCGCGCACCTGGGCAAATTGCGCGAAGCGCTGGCGGATCTGCTCGGCATCGAGCACCTCGTGTTCAATGCCGTAGGTCTGCGCCAGGCCGATGGTGCGCAGGGTGAAGTCGCTTTTGTCCTGCGGGTCGAAATCGGGGCTGGAGGTGAGCGCGAGCAAGCCGGACTGCTCGAACAACGACTCACCGGACAGCCCTTCCAGTTCCCGCCAGATCTGCTGGGCGCGTTTCACGATAGGGACGTACTGCGCACCCTCCCCCACCGAAAGCCGGGTGATCCGCGTGTCACCATGGCTCGAACCCAAGGTGTGCGGTGGATGGTAGCGGTCGATGCCCACCACATCGACGCCCGCCTTGGCCAATTGATAGGTGGTCGCGGCGCCCATGGCGCCCAGCCCTACGACGACTACTTCACAGTGCTCCACTGCAGACGCTCGCTCAAAAAAAGCGATAGTTGAAAGTAAGTCATGCCCGGACACAAAGAACTAAAGCGCATAACCATATGCCCGTCAGGCCCGGCGTTCGGTGGCAGTGATCGAGGGCAAATCCCAGGTGCTTGTCAGACGCCGAAATTGAACGCGATGGAGACGCGGGGCCGCGTTCCGTTGTATCGCTGCACAGCGTGCATCAGCCACGAGGGAAACATGATGAAGGTGCCGGTCGCGGGCGCCACGGTGGTGCTGTAGCCCGCGGTCAGGCAACCCTCGATGCGCATTCGCAGCTCCGGGTTGTAGAGCGAGGGCATCATCCCGCGCGGGTCGGGGAACTCTAGGTCGCCGCCGACCTCCGGGTTTTCCTGGCGCCCGCCGTCGTCCACCCAGTACACCCCGGACCAGAACGCGCCCGGGTGGCCGTGCAGGTGGTTGGCATGGCCCGGGAAATTCACGTTCGCCCACGCGGTATGGCGCCACGCGAAGGCTGGCTCGATCAGGCCATGTTCGGCGCTGTGCACGGCAGTCAACTGGTTGGCGAAAGCACGGCCGAACTCCAGCAGGCGCTGCGCCGCCTCACCGCCCCACTCGGTGAAGTCGGTCGCCGATTGCCACCCGCCCTCGTTGCTGTGGGTGGTTCCCGGGTCCATCTGCATCCGCTGGGCAATGGCCGCCTGAAGCTGTGCATTGAGGGACTCGGCATCCGGGTGGACGATGCGCGCGACGGGCGTGGCGAAGAAGTTGTGGATCTGGATGGCGTCGGGGTTCAGATCGGGCTTGGGCGGCGTGGATTCACTCATCGGATCCCTCGTGGAGTCGGTCAGGCGCAGCCATGGACCCGCTGCAGCGAACTGCGAAATTAACCGCAGAATGTGCAGAAACGATGGAGTTGGTCGGGCGTGCCTTCAGAGCAGGATGTAGTCGCTGCGGGCCACCGTGTCTGCATGCTCACCGTGCACCAGGTGCACATGCAGGCCCGCGACCTGGTCGATCGCCAGGCAATCGTCGACATCGAGCACGGCATCGGTGTGCGGTTTCAGCCAGCCGCGCTGCATGCGCTGCTTGCCCATGGCCTTGGCTTGCACCTTGTTGGCGGCGGCGACCAGCAGGTAGCGGTGCGCTTCGCCGAAGACGTTCGGTTCGTAGCCCCCGAGGTTGATGAAATACAGGCGCAGCGCATCCTTGGCCGGCGACGCTGGTTGCAGCGTCACGCGATAGCCGTCCACGCCGTGGACCTCCAGCCAGGAATCGATATGCAGGCCCTTGGCCGCCCCGAACCAGGCGCTGCGCAATTGCGGGTAGGCCTGTTCGAGCGTGTCGGCGTGGGCGAACACCACATCGTGTACTTCGATCTTGGCGGCCGGGTGGCGGCCGCCGAGCATGACGACGTAAAGCATCAACGGTCTCTGAATGAACGGTTTGCGTGGCTACCTTACACTAACGTGCGCCGGCCTGCGGCGTGTGGCATTTCGCGGCGCGGCGACACCTCTCGGAACAGTAGCGCACCTCGCCCCAACAGCGCGCCCAGCGTTTGCGCCAGGTGAATGGCAGGCCACAGACGACGCAGACCTTGCTCGGCAGGTGTTGCTTGTTCATGGCAGCAGATCACGGCGTGCCTTGCGGCATGCGGCGGAAGAACAAGGTGATCTGCCCGACCTCGACACCGAGCTTGCTCATGCGCGTGCGGTTGATCAGGGTGTCCTCGTCCATCAGGTACATCCAGTCATCCATGTCCATGGTCCAGTGCCGGCCATCGACCGGCAGGTCCAGCTGGTAGCGCCATTGCAGGGCGTTGCCCGCCACCACGCCGGTGGCCTCGCCGATCACGTCGCCGGCCGTGCCGCGCCAGCGGTTCGGGCCTTCGGGGGTGAGTGTCCAGGTGCGCTGCTGGCGGGTGCCGTCGCTGTAGACGAAACGTTCGTCGAGGATCAGCCGCTCGCCGTCACGGCGGCTGTCGATACGCACGTGGAAGCGCTTGACCACCTCGCCCGAGCGCTTCTGGAACATGCCCCAGGCCTGCACCGGCTGGGAGAAATACGCCACCAGGTCCAGGCGCGGTCGTTCCTGGGCGTAGTGCTCGACCCCGACCTTGCAACTGCCCAGCAGCAGGCAGGTGATCAGCAGCAGTGCCTTGTACATGTTTCAGCCTCCTCGGTCGCGCCCGGCCTGCCCGATCAGACGCTCGCGCAACTGCGCATCGCGGGACCGGGGGTCCAGCCAGATGGAAAAGAACGCGCGGGCGAAGGCCGGGTCGGGCTCTGCCTGGGTCAGCTGGCCATCGACATAGAAGCGGCTACCTTGCCCGGGCAGGTACAGGCCGGTGATGCGCATGCCAGGGCGCACGTCGACGAAGGCCTGGGCCAGGGAAGTGGACCATTGTCGGACGGTGTCGGCGGGCAAGGGGCGGTTCGCCAGGCGTTGTATTTCATCGATGCTGGCTTGCACCAGGGTGTTCCGCGACAGCGACCGGTGGTAGGTCAGCTCGAGGGCAAAGGGGGCGTCCCAGCTCCAGGGGCCATCGGCGCACCACAGGCGGGCGGTGTAGAGGCGCAGGCCGAACCAGGTGAAATCGCCGCTGCCGGAGAGCTGGGCGCTGGGCAGGCTGGAGCGCCAGTCAGCGGCTGCGGGCTGGGCCAGGGTGATCAGGGTGGCCAGGGCGAATGCGTTGATGGCCGAGGATATGCGTGCCACGGGCGCTGCACCGTGAGGGAGGGATACTGTACAAGAATAGTTTTATGTACAGTTTTTGGAAGGCGCCTGGCACGGGCTTCGCCCGTGTTCGCGGGTAAACCCGCTCCCACAGGGCCTGGGCTGCCCCCAAGAAGTTGGATACCCATCCAACCGCTGTGGGAGCGGGTTCACCCGCGAACACCGGCGAAGCCGGTGCCACGCGGGCCGCGATCGATGGTTACAGCACCGGCTTGCGCGCCGCCCCGCTACGCCGCTTGGCCATCGCCGCCAGGCGCACCGCCACGTTCGCCGCGCCATACCCGGCATAGCCGCCCTTGCGCTGGATGATCTCGAAGAAGAAACGCTCCTCGAAGGGCTCGGTGTACACGTGGAACAGCTCGCCACCCTGGGCATCGCGGTCGTACAGCACGTTGTAGTACGCCAGCTCGCTGAGGAACTCGTCGTTGAAATCGAAGCGCGCCGCCAGATCGTCGTAGTAGTTCAGCGGGATCTCCAGCAATGGCACACCCGACTCTTTCGCCCGCGCCACTTCGGCGAAGATGTCCGCGCAATCGAAGGCGATATGGTGCACGCCCGAGCCTCGATAGCTCGACAGTGCGTGGGCGATGGCGGTGTTGCGGTTTTCCGAGATGTTCAGCGGCAGGCGCAGGCTGCCACACTGGCTGCGCAGCGCGCGGCTCTTGACCAGGCCGTAGGGGTCCGGCAGCACCACTTCGTCATCCGCCTCGAAGTCGAACAGGCTCTTGTAGAACAGCACCCAGCTGTCCAGCGATTCGGCCGGCAGCGCCAGGGCCATGTGGTCGATGCGCTGCAGGCCGCCGCGGGCGCTGGCGGCCGGGTCCAGGCGGAAGTCGGTGTCGTACAGCGATGGGCCTTCCTTGCCCTGCTCCACCAGGTAGAGCAGGCTGCCATCGGGCGCACGCACGGCCGGCACTTCGCATTCGTTGGGCCCGACCAGGCCGCGGAACGGCTGGCCACGATAATCGGTGGCACGCTGCAGCGCGGCGTGCTCGTCCTTGACCCGCAGGGCGGTGGCGCACAGCGACGGGCCGTGGGCCTCGAAGAAGTTGTGGCCGAACGAGTACGGCTCGGCATTGAGCACGATGTTGATGTCGTTCTGGCGCAGCAGGCGCACGTCCTTGCTGCGGTGCTTGCCGGCTTCGGCAAAGCCCAGGCGCGTGAGCCAGCTGCCCAGGCGCGCGCCGACAGCTTCGTCGACGGCGAATTCGAGGAACTCCACGCCCTCATAGGTGCTGGCCGCGGGCGGCGTGAACAGCACGCCCGGCTCGATGGCGGTGCCCTCCTGCTCCAGGCGCAGGCGGGTCTGCTCTTCGAGGTACAGCAGCGAGCGCAGGCCGTCGGCAGCGTTCTGCCGAGGCGGCGCGGCGCGGAAGCCGTCGTTGAAGATTTCCAGCGACAGCGGGCCGCGGTAGCCGGTGGCGAGGATCGGCGCGAGGAACCCGGCCAGGTCCATTTCGCCCTGGCCCGGGAAGTTGCGGAAATGCCGGCTCCACTCCAGCACGTCCATGTTCAGGATCGGCGCGTCGGCCATCTGCACGAAGAAGATCTTGTCGCCGGGAATGTCGCGGATGGCGGCCGGGTCGCCCTTGAGCGACAGGGTGTGGAAGCTGTCGAGGATCACCCCCAGGGCCGCGTGGTCGGCCTGGCGCACCAGGTTCCAGACTTGCTGGTAGGTGTTGACGTGGCGGCCCCAGGCCAGGGCTTCGTAGCCGATGCGCAGGCCGCGTTTGCCGGCGTGCTCGGCAAGCAGGCGCAGGTCGTCGACCAGGATCCGTTCATCGCCCAGGGCGTCGGCCTGGACATTGCTGCACACCAGCACCAGGTCGGTGCCCAGCTCTTGCATCAGGTCGAACTTGCGCTCGGCGCGGTCGAGGTTTTTCTGCAGGCGGTCGCGGCGGCAGCCTTCGAAATCGCGGAACGGCTGGAACAAGGTGATGGCAATGCCTAGGTCGGCGCACATCTGCCGCACTTCGCGGGGGCTGCCGGCATAGTAGAGCAAGTCGTTCTCGAAGATCTCGACGCCGTCGAAACCGGCGGCGGCGATGGCTTCGAGCTTTTCCGGCAGGGTGCCGCTCAAGGACACGGTGGCTATCGAACGCTGCATGGGGAAGTTCCTTGTTATTGGACGGACGACGGGCCGAAAAACCTGATGGGTTTCTGGCACGTTCGATTATTCGCAGGTAGAGTCGACCCGGCAATCTGTTTGTACGAAATGGTTAGTTTTGCGTTCGATTACCGCACAAAACCGATTTCGACGAATTGATTCAGTGCCGACCCTGGGCAAACATGAACCCAGACGCAGGCCAACCGATCGCCCTTTCTGCCCCAGGCCATTCGGCGCAACCTGCGTAGAAATACCCAACGTCACACCATAATAAGTTCAATAAATTCGGGTACCGACCTATGCACACCTCCTTCGCCTTGCTATCCGCACCTTCTCGTTCGTCCATTGCTTGCAGACACCGCCTGCCCGTGCACGCGCCATAACCTACGCCCTACTTCCGTAAAGCGCCTGCACAGCCTCTGGCCGCCCCTGGGCGACGCCAGCCGTGCGGTGACCAACAAGAACAACGGAGACAACGATGGCTCACTCCAGCTCTCAAGCCAAGAAAGCGACCGCCAGCGGTTGGATCGGCTCGGCACTCGAATACTACGATTTCTTCATCTATGCCCAGGCTGCGGCACTGATCTTCCCGCAGATCTTCTTCCCCAATACTGACCCGAAAATGGCCATCATCGCCTCGCTGGCGACCTACGGCGTGGGCTACCTGGCGCGCCCGATCGGTGCCTGCGTGCTGGGCCACTGGGGTGACACCCGCGGGCGCAAGAACGTGCTGCTGCTGTGCATGTTCCTGATGGGCCTGTCGACCATGGCCGTGGGCCTGCTGCCGACCTACCACGACATCGGCCTGCTCGCCCCGGCGCTGCTGGTGGTGCTGCGCCTGGTCCAGGGCTTTGCCGTGGCCGGCGAGATCTCCGGCGCCAGTTCGATGATCATGGAGCACGCCCCGCTGGGCCGGCGCGGCTACTACGCCAGCTTCACCCTGCAAGGCGTGCAGGCCGGCCAGGTACTGGCGGCGGCGGTGTTCCTGCCCCTGGCCTACTTCATGCCGAGCGAAGCCTTCAACGACTGGGGCTGGCGGATTCCGTTCCTGATGAGCGCCGTGGTGCTGATCGCCGGTTTCATCATCCGCAAGGAAGTCCACGAGACCCCGGCCTTCGTCAAGGAAGAGAAGCAGGACAAAGTGGCCAAGTCGCCGATCAGCGAGGCCTTCCGCCACAGCTGGAAGCACATGGTGCTGGTAATGTTCATGGCCCTGATGAACGTGATCCCGGTGGTCGCCACCATCTTCGGCGCGGCCTACGCGGTGCAGCCGGCCTACGGCATCGGCTTCGACAAGAGCGTGTACCTGTGGATCCCGGTGGTGGGCAACATCGTCGCGGTGCTGGTGATTCCGTTCGTGGGCAACCTGTCCGACAAGATCGGCCGTCGCCCGACCATGATCGCGGGCTGCCTGGGCTCGGGCCTGCTGGCCTTCGTCTACCTGTATGCGATCAGCATCCAGAACGTGCCGCTGGCCTTCGCCGCCTCGATCGTCATGTGGGGCATGGTCTACCAGGGCTACAACGCGGTGTTCCCAAGCTTCTACCCGGAGCTGTTCCACACCCGCTATCGCGTGTCGGCCATGGCCATCGCGCAGAACGTCGGCACCATGCTGACCGCCATGCTGCCAGCGCTGTTCGCCCTGGTGGCGCCACCGGGTTCGGAGAACATTCCGCTGGTGGTGGGCGGCCTGGCGTTCTTCATCACCTGCGTGTGTGCACTGGCGGCCTACATTGCGCCAGAGACGCACCGCATGGCGATGGAAGACCTGGGCAATCCAGATGCCAAGCCGATGGAGAAGGAAGCCTTCGAGGCCAGCCGTAAAGGCAGCGTTCAGGCGGTGAGTCACTGATAGATTGGATGGGGCTGCTTTGCAGCCCCAACCATTTCAGCCTTTAACCACTTCCTGCAATTCCACCCAAAGCTTCTCCACATGCTCCCGCTCGGTCGGCAGAGCCCCCACCGACACCCGCACCATCCATCGCCCGTCCAGCGTCGCCGGCGTCACATACGCCACCCCGGACGCATTCAACCGCTCGGCCCAGGCCCGGGTATGTGCATCCAGCGCCTCCCCCTCCAGCCCCGCAGGCTGGTGGCGAATGCACAAGGTCTGCAGCTGCACCGGCGCCAGCACTTCCCACCCCACCGCCGCCTCGACCTGCGCCGCCAGCCAGCGGGCATTGTCCAGGTCCCGGCGCAGGCGCTGCTGCAATGCCTCGACCCCTTCGCTGCGCAGCATGAACCACAGCTTCAACGCGCGGAACCGGCGCCCCAGCGGGATGCCCCAGTCACGCAGGTTCTTCACCTCGCCATCCACCGCCGATTGCAGGTAGCTCGGGTTGGTGCTCATCACCCGGATCAGGTGCTGTGGGTCGCGCACGTAGTAGATCGAGCAGTCGAAGGCCACCCCCAGCCACTTGTGCGCGTTGACCACCAGCGAATCGGCCAGCTCGATGCCGTCCCACATCCAGCGGCATTCCGGGAGGATCATCGCCGAGCCGGCCATGGCCGAATCCACATGCAGCCACAGGCCGTTGGCCTGGGCGATCTCGCCGATCGGGCGCAATGGGTCGAGCGCCGTGGTGGTGGTGGTGCCGGTGGTGGCGACCACCACGCACGGCCGGTTGCCGGCCGCCAGGTCCTGCTCGATGGCCGTCTGCAGCGCCTGCGGGCACATGGCGTAGCGTTCGTCGGTGGCGATCAGGCGAATGTTGGCCCGACCGAACCCGGCCAGCAGCGCGGCCTTGTCCACCGAGCTGTGGGCATGGGCGCTGACGTAGACGATCAACGGCCTGGCTTCGGCCTGCAAGCCACCGCGTACCAGCGCGTAGTCGGTGGCGCGCTCGCGGGCGCTGATCAAGGCGACCAGGGTGCTGCTGGACGCGGTGTCCTGGATCACCCCACTCCACTGGGCCGACAGGCCAAGCAGCTGGCGCAGCCAGTCAAGGGTGGTTTCCTCCAGCTCGCTCAGCGCCGGGCTGGATTGCCACGACAGGCCCAGCACCCCCAGGCCAGTGCTGAGGAAGTCGCCGAGTACCGATGACAGGGTGCCGTTGGACGGGAAGTAGCCGTAGAAATCCGGGTGCTGCCAGTGCGACAGGCCCGGCATGACCAGCTGGTTGACGTCGGCGAGGATGGCCTCGAACGGCTCGCCCTGCTGCGGAGCGCCCTGGGGCAATTGGGCCTTGAGGTAGCCGGGCTCGACCTGGGCCATGACCGGGCGTTCGCCGACGGATTGGCGGTAGTCGGCGATCAGGTCGATCAGCTGGTGGCCGTACTGGCGGAATTGTTCTGGGGTCACGCGCGGCTCTCCTGTGGGTATTCATTCGCCTGTACCGGCCCTTTCGCGGGTAAACCCGCTCCCACAGCGATCCCACAAAGCTAAAGACCTGCAGAGAACCCTGTGGGAGCGGGTTTACCCGCGAAAGGGCCGGTACAAGCGACACGATGCCCCCAGTCTAGGCGCCCAGGCCCAGGCGAATAAGCCCCGCTTCACGCATACCTGCTATGGCAAACCCGCAACCCCGCCCTGCACCCCGAACTGCGACTGCCGCCACAGCTCGAACACCCGGTTGCGCAACCACCTGTGCTCCGCCGACGCCTGCAAGCGCTGGTGCCACACCACCCAATAGCGCTGGGTATGCTCGACAAACCCCAACGGCCGCCATGCCAGCCCATGCAAGCGGCACAACTGCCGGGCGATATGCTCGGGGACGGTGGCCAGCGCCTGGCTGTTGCCGATCACCTGCACGGTCGCCGAGAAGAACGGCACCTCCAGGCTGACCCGCCGCTGCAGGCCCTGGCCGCGCAGGTGGCGGTCGATGAAGCTGTCCTTGTCGCCGCCACCCGAGATGCGCACGTGCTTGCAGGCCAGGTAATCGTCCTGCCCCAGCACTTGCAGGGCCGTCAGCGGATGGTCGGCGCGCATCAGGCACACCGCCCGGTCCTCACCCAGCAGGCGCCCGTGCAGGTTGGGTGGCGATTCGTCGAACAGCGTGGTCGCCAGGTCGATCTCGCCACTGGCCAGCAACGCATACTGCCCGGCCTGCCAGGTGCGGTACTCGATGGACACGCCCGGCGCCTCCTGCTCCAGCGCCGCCACCAGCAACGGCAGCATGTGCTCGGCCACGTAGTCGGAGGCGGCCAGGCAGAAGCGCCGCTCGCAGCGGGCCGGGTCGAAGGCGGCGGGTTGGCGCAGGGCCTGCAGTTCCTCGAGCACCTGGCGCAGGGGCTCGACCAGTGCTTCGGCGTACTCACTGAGCACGTAGCCGCGGCCCTGGCGCACCAGCAGCGGGTCGTCGAAGGCTTCGCGCAGGTGGGCCAGCTGGCGGCTCAGGGCCGATTGGCTGACACCCAGGCGCTCGGCGGCGTGGCTGAGGTTCTTGAGCTGCAGGAGGTAGTCGAGGGTGCGCAGGTGGGCGAGGCTGAGGGAGGCGAAAGCGGGGTTCATGCAGGCTCCCTTCTGTAGATTTTGCTGGCCTATTCGCGGGTAAACCCGCTCCCACAGGGATCTCCACAAGGCTCGAGTCCTGTGGAGATCCGTGTGGGAGCGGGTTTACCCGCGAATGGGCCGCAAAGCGGCCCCAGCTTTTTAGGCGGTCAGGCCAACGTAGACGTTCTGCACGTCATCGTTCTCGTCGATCGCCTCAAGGAATGCCTCAACCTCAGCCAACGCTTCGGCACTCAGGCTGGCCGCACTCACCGGATTCTTCGGGGTGTAACCGATCTTCGCCGAGGTGACGGTAAAGCCCTGCTCCGGCAGCGCCTTCTGCACGGCGTCCAGGTCGGTGGTGTCGGTAATGAACAGGGTCGAACCCTCTTCCTCACCTTCCTCGAAGTCCTGGGCACCGGCTTCGATGGCGGCCATTTCCGCGTCGGCATCGCCTTCCGGAGTGGCTTCGATCAGGCCGACATGGTTGAAGTCCCAGGCCACCGAACCGCTGGCACCCAGCTGGCCCTTGCGGAACAGCACGCGGATCTGCGCCACGGTGCGGTTGACGTTGTCGGTCAGGCACTCGACGATCAGCGGCACCTGGTGCGGAGCGAAACCTTCGTAGCTGACGGCATGGTACTGCACCGCCTCGCCGTCCAGGCCAGCGCCTTTCTTGATCGCACGCTCCAGGGTCTCGCGGGTCATCGAGGCTTTCTTGGCCTGGAGAATGGCCAGGCGCAGGCGCGGGTTCATGTCCGGGTCGGCGCCGGACTTGGCGGCGATCTGGATTTCCTTGGCCAGCTTGCCCATGATCTTGCCCTTGGCATTGGCAGCTGTTTCTCTATGTTTGGCTTTCCACTGTGCGCCCATGTCGACTCTCTTTGTTTCAGCGGCCGGTTCAGGAAGCGACCGGCCAAAAGTGGGTGCAGTTTATACGCCCTCGGGCGGTGGATCGACAAGTAATCTCACGCTTTGTCGGCCTTGCCGGCCGCCGCCGCGAAGCGCGCCAGCCGCACATCCAGGTGGCGCGGCCGCAGGCCGCGGTCTTCGGCGCGCTCCTTGCGGCGGATGGCATTGCGCACCATCAGCGAACCCAGGTAGCGGATCGGCTCGGGCGGGAACAGCCCCAGCGGCCCCTTGACCAGCGGCGAGCGGGTCCACGGGTTGTCCATCCCCAATGCCAGCGACGAAAGGATCTGCCCACCCATGTGGCACGGCCCCACCCCGCTGCCGGAATAGCCGAAGCCGTAGAACACGTTGCCCTGCCCGTCCAGCTTGCCGAAGAACGGCAGCCCGGTCACCGAGCGGTCCGACGGGCCGTTCCAGCTGGCCGCCAACGGCACCTCGGCCAACGCCGGGAAGAACCCGCCCAGGCTTTCGCGCAGCAGCGGCCGGTAAGGCGATGGCTGATCGAACACCGGCAGCATGCGCCCGCCATAGGCGAAGGTGTTGCCGCCCTTGCCGAGCATCAGTCGGCCATCGGAGGTGTTGTGGTAGTAGTGCACGAAAATCCGCGAATCGAGCACGCTGACGCCGCTGTCGAGGCCGATCTCGCGCAGCAGCTGCGGGCACGGTTCGGTGATCACCATGTCGCTGGAGACAATCGCCACGCTGCGCTCGAACTGCGGGAAGGCCCGCGCCATCCAGGCATTCAGGCCCAGCACCACGCGGTCGGCACGCACGACACCCTGGGCCGTGCGCACCTGAACCGGTGCCCCGTGCTCGAGGCCGGTCATGGCCGTCCCTTCATGGATACGCACGCCGCGCTGCAGAGCCACCCGGCGCAGGCCGCGCACCAGCTTGCCCGGCTGCACCGTGGCGGCGGCCGGCGAGAACCAGCCCTCCAGGTGCCGCGTCGAACCGGCCAGGCGCTGCACCTGGTCCAATGGCAGGCGCTCGAACGAATTGATCCCCTTCTGCTGCAACGCCGCGATCACCGCATCGGTGCCGCCGACCTGGGCCTGGTTGGTGGCGGTGTACAAGGTGCCATCCAGGCGGAAGTCGCAGTCGATGCCATTGGCCGTGCAGAAATCGCCGATGGCCGCGATGCTGCGCTCCGACTCACGTACCAGGCGCACCGCCTCGGCCACGCCGAACAGGCGTTCCAGGGTGAAGTACTTGGCCGACCACGACAACGCGCAACCGCCGTTGCGGCCACTGGCACCGGCGCCGCAGATATCGGCCTCGATCAGCAGCACATCCAGCGCCGGCACCGCCTCCTTGAGCATCAACGCGGTCCACAGCCCGGTGTAGCCGCCGCCGACGATGCACACGTCGCAGCGGGCGTCGCCTGGCAGCGGCGGGCATACCGCGTCCTGTTCCGCTTCCAGGGCCTGTTGCAGCCAAAAGGGTCTCATTCGCTCGCTTTCCTTCAGGTACGCAGTGGCTTGATCGCCATGCTGGTGTTGGGTGCCAGGTCATTGGCCTGGGGCGTGCCGGCCGGGCGGCTGTTCCAGTGCGGCAGCAGCACCAGGGCCGAGAACAGCGCGCAGCCGGCGAACACGATGAACACCGTGACGCTGTCGAAGTAGCCCGGCAGCAGGCCGCCGAGCACCGCGCCCACCGAGCCGCAGCCGTTGACGAAGCCCGCCGCCGTGGCGCCGGCCTTGGCCGTGCCGAAGTCGATCGCCGCCGCGCCACTGATCATCGAGTCCGGGCCGTACAGGGTCAGGCCCATGCAGAACAACAGCGCCACCACCAGCACGATGCTGCCGCTGTGCATGGCGGCCATGAACGCGGCCAGGGTCACGGTCAGCAGCACCAGGCTGATCACGCAGGCCGGCATGCGCCGGGCACCGAACAGCTTGTCCGAGGCCAGGCCGATGATGATCGGGCCCAATAGCCCGGCCAGCTCGAAGGCGGTGGGGATGATCGCCGCGCCGACCTTGCCCACCGAGGGCATCTGCTCGAAGACGATCACCGGGCCCCACAGCAGGATGGCGTAGCGCGCAGGTTTCAGCAGGAAATACGCCAGGCCCAGGGTCAGCACCGTGCGGTTGCGCAGGATCTCGCGCAGCGGCGCCCAGACGCTGCACAGGTTGCCGGCCGGGGCCATGCTCTGCGGCTCCGGTTCTACCGCCGGCAGGCCGACATCCTCTGGCTTGTTGCGCTGCAGGAAGAAGAACAGCACGGCCACGCCGGCCACCACCGCGGCACTGGAGAAGAACGCCGCGTGCCAGGTGCCGACCAGGGTGTAGGCCCACCAGCCGGCGAACGGCGAGGCGACCAGGCCGCCGAAGGCGTAGCACGAACTCCACAACCCCAGCACCCGCCCACGCTGGGAGGCCGGGAAGAAGCTGCCGATGTTCTTGCACAGCCCGGCCCAGCCGGTGGACTGCGCCAGGCCCTGGATCAGCATGCAGGTGGCGAAGATCGGGAAGGTCGCGTAACTGCCCATCACCACGGCGGCGGCGGCGGAAATCAGCAGCCCCCCCAGCACCACCACACGCGGGCCGAAGCGGTCGGCGAGCATGCCCCAGGTGAACTGGCCCACGGCATAGGCGGCCAGGTAGATGCCGTCGAGGTTGGCCATGGCGGCCTTGTCGAGCATGAACGTCGGGTCTTCGCCGATGCCGAGCTTGGCCACCGAGAAGGCTTTGCGGGTGAAGTAGAAGGCGGCATAGGCCAGCCAGGTGATCGCGAAGATCTGGATGCGCCAGCGCTTCAGCGCGGCTAGGGATTGATTCATTGACTCTGACCTCTTGCTCAAGTGTGCCGGCAGATTGTTAAAAAACGCCTGTCTTGTTGTTGTGTTGCGCACTGCATGACGGGGCTCGTCATCTGGTCAGATGGCGCCGGTGTGCGGGCCATGGCCCGGCCGCCGCTTGTGGCGGCGGCCTTGGGTTGCAAAGTATGGAAACAGTTGCTGACTGATAAATAAAATCGATTTATCGTATTTCACACATAAGCTCAGCTTGTTAATGGAGTGCCCATGTCGGTGTCCCACGCTCAACTCAAGGCCTTTCACGCGGTGGCCGTGCACGGCAGCTTCACCCGCGCCGCGCAGAAGCTGTTTCTCACCCAGCCGGCGGTGTCCGACCAGGTGCGCAAGCTCGAGGAGCGCTTCGGCGTGCAGCTGTTCCAGCGCAACAAGCGTTCGGTACAGCTGACCGACCTGGGCGAGCGTTTGCTGGGGATCAGCCAGCGCCTGTTCGCCTGCGAAGCCGAAGCCCATGACCTGTTGCAGGACTCACGCGCCCTGCACACCGGCAGCCTGGTGCTGGCGGTGGATGCGCCGGTGCACGTGCTGCCGCAGATCGCCCGCTTCTGCCAGCGCTACCCGGGCATCCAGGTCAAGGTCGAGACCGGCAACACCGACGAATCCCTGTCGCGACTGTTCAGCTACCAGGCCGACCTGGCGCTGCTGGGGCGCGATGTGGATGACCAGCGCCTGTACTGCGTGCCGCTGCGCCGCGACCCGATGGTGGCGTTCGTCTCGCACAACCACCCCTGGGCCAGCCGCGGCTCGATCAGCCTGGCCGACCTCGACGACACGCCCCTGGTGCTGCGTGAACCGGGGTCGGTGACGCGGCAGACGCTGGAAGAAGAGATGCAGCGCGCAGGCCTGCGGATTCGCCCGGCGATCCAGGTCGAAGGCCGCGAGGCGGCGCGCGAAGCGGTGGTGGTGGGGATTGGCGTGGGGGTGGTGTCGGCCGCCGAGTTCGGCGCGGATGCACGGGTATGCGCGTTGCCGATCGTCGATTGCCAGCGGCACCTGACCGAGACCCTGGTGTGCCTGAGCGAACAACGAAGCCGCCGGGTGGTGGCGACCTTCCTGCAGATGGTTCAGGAAGCTTTGTAGCGCCTGTACCGGCCTCTTCGCGGCTAAAGCCGCTCCTACGGATTCAAGCCTGCCACTGTACCTGTGGGAGCGGCTTTAGCCGCGAAGAGGCCGGCAAAGGCAATACAAAAATCAGCGGGTCGCGATCACGAACAACCGCGGAAACGGCAGCAACACCTTGCCGTCGGTCGCCGCCGGGTAATCCTGCTGCATCGCCTGCAGGTACATCTGCAGGAAACTCTCCTGCTCCGGCTCGTCCAGCCTGGCCAGGTAAGGCCGCAACGCCGACCCCTTGAACCACTCCACCACCGCCTCGGCCCCTCCCATCAAGGGATGGTGATAGGTGGTGCGCCACACATCCACCCGCGCGCACAGCGGGCTCAGCAGGTCGTAGTAGAACGCCGCATTGTGCCGCGGCGGCAACTGGAAGCCGGCGAACTTGTCGGCCCAGGGCCCACGGCTGGCGATATCGCGCAGTTGCCGGTGCGCCGGCTCGTCGAGGTTGTCCGGGGTCTGTACGGCCAGGCTGCCGCCCTCGCTCAACTGGCGCACCAGGTGCGGATACAGCGAGCCGTGGTCCGGCACCCACTGCAGCGAGGCGTTGGCCAGGATCAGGTCCTGCGGCTCGGGCGCCGACCAGGTGCCGATGTCGGCGATCTCGCAACGCACCCGCGGAATATGCAGGCGCTTGCGCTCGCGGGCCTTGTCGATCATGTCCTTGTCGCTGTCCAACGCCGTTACCTGGGCATCCGGGCAGCGCTGCAGCAGTACTTCGGTGGAGTTGCCGGGGCCACAGCCCAGGTCGGTGGCGTGGCGCACCGGGCGCGGTGGCACGGCGGCGAGCAGGTCGCGCACGGCGCGGGTGCGTTCATCTTCGAACAGGGAGTACTGGGTGGCGGACCAGGCCATGGGGGGCTCCTTTTGGGCGGGCGATGGCTTGAGCATAAGCCATCTTCGCGCCGGAACCGACCACCTATGCTGGAAGTCAGTCCCTGTATGCGAATGCCCATGAAACCATTCCTGGCCCTGGCCATTGCCGCCCTGATCGCCGCCGCCGCCCTGCTCGGCTCGCCCTGGATGAACCAGCGCTTCCACATGCCCGAGCAGAAAACCCAGGCCGCACAACGCGAAACGGCCGGGTCCCCGAGGGAGCCGGCCGTTTCCAACAGCGATTGACGCTTAGTGCTGCTTGCCCATGCGCAGCTGGTGCACCACGCCCATGGCCACCACGACAGCCGCGGCGATGCCGGTGGAGATCACCAGGATCTGGTAGTCAGGCATGAAGGCCATGGTCACCAGGGCGGCGATGATGAAGCCGATCACCAGGTAGGTCAGCCATGGGAACAGCCACATCTGCAGGCGTACTTCCTTGCCTTCGGCGATCAGCTTGCGGCGCATGCGCAGCTGCGAGAAGGCGATCACCAGGTACACCAGCAGGGCGATCATGCCGGTGGTGTTCATCAGGGTTTCCAGCACGTCTTTCGGGCGCAGGGTCTCGCTGAAGTTGATCAGCGCGCAGACCACGGCCACGGCGCAGGAACCGATGATCGCGTACACCGGTACACCGGTGCCGGCGCGGGTGATCTTGAAGAACGACGGCGCGTCGCCACGCTGGGCCAGGGAGAACAGCATGCGCGAGGCGGTGTAGTGGCCCGAGATCAGGCAGCTGCTCACCGAGGTCAGCACCACGAAGTTCATCAGCAGTTCGGCGTGCGGCACGCCCAGCAGCTCCAGGGTACGGCGGTAGGCGCCATAGCCGGAAACGCCCAGCTGCGGGTCGTTCCACGGTACCAGGCAGACGATCAGGAAGATCGAGCCGACGTAGAACAGGCACACGCGCCATACCACCGAGTTGGTGGCCTTGACGATCTGGGTGGCCGGGTCTTTCGCTTCGGAGGCGGCGATGGTGACGATTTCGGCGCCGAGGAAGGCGAACATCACCCCCAGCAACGCGCCGATTACCGTGGTGATGCCATTGGGCATGAAGCCTTCGGCGGTCAGGTGGCTGATGCCGCGCACTTCACCGAACTGCCAGATGTTCATCACCGCAGCGCCGCACACGATCAGGAAGCAGACGATCGCGATCACCTTGATCAAGGCGAACCAGAATTCGAACTCGCCGTAGTGCTTGACGTTGAAAAAGTTGACGGTGATCAGCAGCAAGGTCGTGGCCAGCACGAACACGTTGACGCTCACGTCGGGGAAGAAGCCATGCAGGATCTTGCCCGCCACATAGGCTTCCCAGGCCATCAGGATGACCCAGTACCACCAGTACAACCAGCCGATGGTGAAACCGGCCCAGCGACCGATGGCGCGGTCGGCGTAGGTGGAGAACGAGCCGGTGTCGGGCGAGGACGTCGCCATTTCACCGAGCATGCGCATGATCAGGACCACCAGGATGCCGCCGGCCAGGTAGGCCAGCACTGCGGCCGGGCCGGCGCTGTGGATCACGCTCCCGGAGCCGACGAACAAGGCGCCGCCGATCACCCCGGCGATCGACATCATCGTCAGGTGGCGCGACTTGAGCGAGGCACTGAGCTTGCTCTCGTGCCCGCTTTTCGCGGTGGTGGTTGTGGATGTTGCGTCCATCAGTTGTGTACCCCGTGCTTCTTTTTATCCAAGGAAAACTGTGAAGCCGCGATGGTCCTCGGCCTCACCTGTACATCAGTGCTAATGCGGGCAGGATGGTGTGCGCAAGCACACGCAGGCCTTCCATGGCGGCCTGCTGACGCGCCCCAGGGTTTGCCCCTGGGACGAACTGAACATGCTTTATGTGGCGATATCTGACACCTAATGTAAAAATGTCCGACGTAGAGAGCCATGCACAGTGGCATGAATCTCGCACTGCACTGTACAGGCCGCCGATGCAATACACCCCGCTGGCGCTTGGCATTCCGCACTCCTGAAGGCCCCGAATGCTTGAATTACATCCCGACTCCTCGACGCCGCTGGTCAACCAGATCATCGATGGCCTGCGCGAGCTGATCGACAACCAGACCCTCAAGCCCGGCGCCAAGGTCCCGTCCATCCGCGCCTTCGCCGCGACCTACTCGGTGAGCACCTTCACCGTGGTCGAGGCCTACGACCGCCTGGTCGCCCAAGGGTTGCTGGTGAGCAAGGGCAATGCGGGGTTCTTCGTCAATCGTGCGGCGAACGAGCTGCTGGACAGCAGCAGCGGCGAAACCGAAAGCGGCCGCCCGACGTTCAACTCGGAGTGGTACCTGCAGCAGATCTTCGAAATCCGCCAGTTGCCGTTCAAACCCGGCTGCGGCTGGCTGCCCAACGACTGGATGTACGAAGACGGCCTGCGCCGCGGCTTGCGCCAGGTCGCCGGCAGCCCGCTGGAGCTGTCTGGCTACGGCGACCCGATGGGCCTGCCGGAGCTGCGCGCGTTGACCGCGCAGAACCTGCAGCAGGAACTGTCGATCGTCTGCAACCCGGCGCAACTGATGCTGACCCACGGTGCCAGCCAGGCCCTGGACCTGGCCGTGCGCACCCTGGTGCGCCCGGGCGACGTGGTGCTGGTGGACGACCCCGGCTACCCCAACCTGATGAGCATCCTGCGCACCCAGGGCGCGACCCTGATCGGGGTGCCGCGCACCCCGAACGGCTACGACCTCAACCACCTGGAGCAGCTGCTGGCGCACCACCGCCCCACCGCCTTCTTCACCCAGCCGCACCTGCACAGCCCGACCTGCTCGCGCACGCCGCTGCCGCAACTGCACCGCCTGTTGCAACTGGCCAGCCAGCACGGCTTCCGCCTGGTGGAAAACAACCTGTACGCCGACATGGTCGCCGAAGCGCAACCCTGCCTGGCCAGCCTCGACCACCTGCAGCAGGTGGTGTACGTGGGCAGCTATTCGAAGAGCATTTCGCCCAACGTGCGGGTCGGCTACCTGCTGGCCAACCCGCAGCTGATGCAGCAGCTGCTGCACCTGAAGATGCGCTCGGGCCTGACCACCTCGCAGGTGATGGAGCGTGTGGTGTATGCCGCGATCATCGACGGGCGCTGGCGCAAGCACCTCAAGCGCCTGCGCCAGCGCCTGGCCGAGGCGCATCAGGAAGTGGGCCGCCACCTGCATCGGCTGGGCTTCGAACTGTTCATCGAGTCGGATGAGGGGATGTACATCTGGACCCGCCATCCAGCGATACCGGACAGCGCGGCGTTGCTGGACGACGCACTGGAGAAAGGCATCATGCTCGGGCCCGGGCAGCTGTTCATGGTGGATGCCAAGGCGACCGGGTGGATGCGCTTCAACGTGGCGTTCAGTACCGACCCGGCAATGTGGGAATTGTTGGAGAAGGTGTTGGTGAAGCATGTGCGGCGGGGTGGGATTTAGAGCGCTCACCTTTGGTTTTTCAGCGCCTGTGAGATCGAGCGCCGCGCGGGCGGCGCTCGATCTCACAGGCGCTGAAAACCTCAAGGCATGCACCTGTACGCCCTGATGCCCCCTAAAGACAAGCACCTGATCCCCCCATCCACCTACCTCCCCTGGCGCGATGATGGCTAACGGCTACGCTCTCCATACCCCCCTGGAGCTGCGCGCATGCCCCACGCCCCTCGCTTCTTCGAACACTACCGCAAGGCCGACCGGATCATGCTCGGCCTGACCTGGCTGATGTTCCTCTTTTCCCTGGCCCTGGCATTCTGGCATGACACCTTTCTCCAGGCCTTGGCGGTCGGCGGCGGCACCTGCCTGGCATTGACCGGCCTGTACCGTACCCTCGGCGGCACGCGCACGATGCGCTGCTGCCTGGGTTTCGGCCTGATGCTGATGGCGGCGCTGCACATCAACCAGGCCGAGGGCATCATCGAATCGCACTTCGGCATCTTCGCCCTGCTCGCGGTACTCACCTTCTACCGTGACTGGCTGCCGATCCTGGTCGCGGCGCTGACCATCGCGCTGCACCACGTGATCTTCCATGTGCTGCAGCACCAGGGCTATCCGGTGTTCGTCATGGCCCACCACGGCGGCTGGACGATGATCTTCGTGCACGCCTTCTACGTGGTGATGGAAACCGTGGCCCTGCTCTACCTCGCCGTGCACAGCCGGCGGGACGCCGAAGAGAGCCAGGACATGCTGGACAAGATGCTGCTGACCACCTCGCAGCTCACCGCCGATGCCGGCAGCGACAGCACCGTGCATGTCTCGCTGGCCCAGCGCTTCGACCGCTTTCTCAACCAGATCACCGGCCTGGTCGACGGCGTGGTGCGTGACGCCCAGGGCCTGGGCGAGCTGGGCCAGGAACTGGCCAAGACCAGCAGCACCCTGGAAAAAGGCGCTCAGCACCAGCTCAACGAGATCGCCCAGGTCACCGGCTGCATGCGGCAGATGGGCGATGCCATGGGCCATATCGCCGTGCACGTCGAGCACGCCGCCGAACACGCGGGCCAGGCCAGCACCCAGGCCAGCCGCGGCCAGCAGAGCGTGGACCGCGCCCAGCAGGAAATCGCCCTGCTGGCCTCGCACCTGCAAGGCACCAACGACACCGTCCAGGCCCTGGCCGGGCAGGCGCAGCAGATCGGCACGGTGCTGGAGGTGATCAGCAGCATCGCCGAGCAGACCAACCTGCTGGCCCTGAACGCTGCCATCGAAGCCGCCCGTGCCGGCGATCAGGGCCGCGGCTTTGCCGTGGTCGCCGACGAAGTACGCAACCTGGCCAAGCGCACCGCCGTGTCGACCCTGGAAATCAAAGGCATCGTCGAAGCCTTGCAGCAAGGCAGCCGGCAGGCGGTCGAGGCCATGCAGCATAGCCGCGAAGGGGTCGAGCGGTGTGTCGAGGACAGCCAGCAGGCGGCGGCGATGCTGCAGGCGGTGAGCAGCGACATCGCGCAGATCGATGCGCTGAACGGGCAGATCGTCACCACCACCCGCGAGCAGTCGGCGGTGAGCCAGGAGATTGTCGGGAGGCTGCAGTCGGTGCAGGGGATTGCCCAGGGCACGGCGCAGGACATGCAGACACTGGCGTCGAGCAGCCGGCGCTTACCGCCGATCGCTACACGGCTGGATGCCTTGGGGCGCACGTTCCACCCTTGAGATTGAGGTCGAGGCCGCCACCACTGCCAGTGTTCGGGTGAATACCTTCTGGCCCATTAATATTGGCCACAAGCATCAGTCATGAATAGATTCCATCTTAGCCCTTGGAGAAGATGCCTACAGCCTTTCTCTTTCCGAACCTGACTCACAGGAAAGAGACATGACTAACCGCGAAACCCTGACCCGTACGCGACTTCAAGAAATACAACAAAAATCCGGAAGCACTCGAAAGCAACACCATTACCTTGAAGTTAAACCCCACCATTCAATTGGGTACAACTCAAGGTCCAGTCAAAACAAGCCCACACCTCGAATTTGCATTGCAATCCGCTGGACGGAGGCTGGTTGAGTTGGCCCAGGCTGCAGCATTGCGGATATTCAGGCTGGGTATTGGAGGTGTATTTTACTCCCCTGAATTGGGAAACTCCGACCTCTACCATGAGTCGGCTCTGAGCATCCCGGCACAATGGCTCATACCTGACTTACCCGAAAATATCCATGAGCTCGCTGCAATCGAAGGTGTACTTGATGCCCCGTTTCGCATCCACACCGAGCTCGACACCCACGTCCTTTCGAAGCATCTGAACGCAGCAAATGCAGCGCATAAAATTCCTGTGCGCGCCCTGATCTTTGACGAAGCGAGCAACAGTTACATCTCGCTTCCTTCAAGGGATCTCCCGATACGACTTACATTCCCTATACATGCCGCAGGAGACGCTTCGACGATACTTCCTGGCGTACCAGTCGAGCCCAATCCCTATGAGGGTACAACACTCGAAACAGCCACCAGAGCGGCAACACCTCTCCCCGCAATCGAACCGCAAAACCCGAAAGATTGCATTTATTGTTTCCCAGTAGACTCTGGCCTTCCGCTGTTGTACATCGTATTCAGTACACCTTATCCGGGAGCAACTACGATAGGCACATACAGCGGTCGGTTCTACAACCCTGAAAAAGCGGGCGGACCTATCGAGCGCTTGGATTGGCGAGAAGCCACCTTTACCCGAGCGGGAGTCGACCTTGTGAAATTACATATAGGTCGCTTCGATCCATCTGACGCCAATATCGTCATGATAGATCGGCTGGAAAAAATCCTACTTGGCACTATAGAATTGACTGACACAGACAAACGGTTTATCACCCATGAATTGAGAGAACTTGAGCGTTTTCGCGCCTTGGGAATCGCTGATAAATTTTGCCGGATGATCGTGGAGAAGCCTGGAACAATACCCACGCCGCCACATTGGAAGACTATCAGCTAAGCTCGAAAGCCGAGCTACTATATACCCCGGAGGCGCTGGAAGCAGACCGAAAACAACTTCAGCGAGAATACTAATGCACACTATTCACGACGTAGTTCAAAACGAAACGCCTACTGACGTAATTTTGTTCCTCACCAGAGGCACCGGCATCTCCCATCCGCAAATAGATAGACTATATGAACAAAACAACTGGATCCATCTCGGCAATTGCCTAGAACTGATCGCACTAATAAAACAAATGTGCTCCGCGGGATTAATAGAAGAAACTGGCGGCGGATATTCGAAAGGTCCTCAATGGAGAGCGCCCAAATTTCTCCTTGAGAAAAAATATAAATTCGATCAAGCCTAAGCACAAGGATCACGCTCAAAGTTTGACATTACAAAACGGCGCCAGCAGTTGCACTCTAACTGCTGGCACCTGAACATTTATCGCCAACTAATTCTATCTGCAAAAAACGCCCGCGCATTCGCCTCCAGACTTTCCAGGTGATACCCCCCCTCCTGCACGATCAGGCACGGCAAGCGCAATGCCCGAATCCGCTCGCCCAACGCCGCAAACCCTTCAGTCGTCACCGCTACCTTGCTCTGGGGGTCCAGTTCATGGATATCGAACCCGAGCGACAACACCAGCACCTCGGCGCCAAAGTCCTTCACGGCATCCAGCGCGATCTCCAGCTGCCCCATGAAGTCCGCTTCGCTGGCCCCGTGCGCCATCGGCAGGTTGACGTTGTACCCCTCCCCCGCGCCGCTGCCACGCTCGTCTTCGAAGCCGGCAACGCCCGGGTAGAAGTTGGTCGGGTCGCCGTGGGTGGACACATACAGCACATCGTTACGTTCGTAGAAGATCTCCTGGATCCCCTGCCCGTGGTGCATGTCGGTATCGAGGATCGCCACGCGGCTGTAACGGCTGCGCAAGGCCTGGGCAGCCACGGCCGCGTTGTTGAGGTAGCAAAAGCCCCCGGCCGCATCGAACCGCGCGTGGTGCCCCGGTGGACGGCATAGCGCGTAGGCCGCCGGCTCGCCATCGAGCAGGGCCTTGGCCCCGGCCACCGCACTCTGCGCCGACCAGTACGCCGAGCGCCAGGTGTGCTCACCGACCGGGCAGCTGCCATCGGCCAGGTAGCGCCCGGCCTGGGCGAGGATGCCGCGCAGGGCGTTGGGCTCGCGCACGAAGATGTTCGACATCACCTCGTCGCCCCAATCCTCGGGCACCTCCTTCCAGCGCGCATGGGCTTCTTCGAGAAACGCCAGGTACGCCTCGCCGTGCACGGCCTTGAGCGGTTCGAGCCCGGCATCCTCGGGCTGGCGGATGTCGAAGCCCAGGCCCTTGGCCGCCTGCAACAGGCGCTGGGCGCGCTCGGGGACTTCCTGCGGGGTGCGCATGGCGCCGCGCGAGTAGTAGCTGCGCGGGTGGTGCAGCAATTGTTCGGGGTGGAAGTAGCAACGCATCAGGCTTCTCCTTGTTCGACTTTGCCGGCGCGCGCCAGCACCGCGTTGAGCAGCACGTCGACGCCTTGGCGGGCGTCCTCGGGCAGCACGTCTTCGGCTTCGTTGTGACTCAGGCCGCCGACGCAGGGGATGAACACCATCGCCGTCGGGCAGTAGCGGGCCAGCAGGATCGCGTCGTGACCAGCGCCACTGACGATGCGCTGCTGGGCGTAGCCGAGGCCGTCCACCGCCTGCTGCACGGCGGCCACGCAGTCGGCGTCGAACGGCGTCGCCGGGCTGACCCAGTGGCGCTCGATGCGCACCTGCAGGCCGCGGCCGTTGGCGATGGCCTGCAGCTTCAGGGCCAGGTCGCGCTCCATGGCTTCGATGGCCTCGTCGCGGTGGTGACGCAGGTCGACGGTGAAGCGCAGCGTGCCGGGGATGGTGTTGCGCGAAGACTTGGCGATCGACAGTTCGCCGACCGTGGTCAGGCCTTCCGGGGCGAAGTCGGCGGCCAGTTGTTCAACGGCCTGGATCATCCGCGCGGCACCGTACAGGGCGTCCTTGCGCAGCGGCATCGGCGTGGTGCCGGCGTGGGCGGCCATGCCTTCGACGGTCACGTCCAGCCAGCGGATCGCCTGGCCGCCGGTGACCACGCCGATGGCCTTGGCGTTGTCTTCGAGGATCGGGCCTTGCTCGATATGCGCCTCGAAGTAGGCATCGACCTGGCCGCCCAGGGGACGCTGGCCGGCGTAGCCGGTGCGCTGCAGCTCGTCGGCGACGCTGATGCCGTCGGCATCGCGGATGGCCAGGGCCTGCTCCAGCGCCAGGCTGCCGGTGAACACCGCCGAGCCGAACATGGCCGGGGTGAAACGGGCGCCTTCCTCGTTGGTCCAGACTGCGATTTCCAGCGGCTTGCGGGTCTGGATGCCGAGGTCGTTGAGGCGGCGCGCCACCTCGAGGCCAGCCAGCACGCCATAGACGCCATCGAAACGGCCGCCTTCGGGCTGGGTGTCGAGGTGGCTGCCCATCATCACCGGGGCGGCGCTCGGATCGCTGCCGGCGCGGCGGGCAAACAGGTTGCCGATGGCATCCACGCTCAAGGTCAGGCCGGCTTCGCGGCACCAGTGGCTGAACAGTTCACGGCCAGCCTTGTCCTCGTCGCTCAGGGCCAGGCGGCAGCTGCCGCCGCGGGCGGTGGCGCCGATCTCGGCCATGGCCATCAGGCTCGCCCACAGGCGTTCGCCATTGCTTTTCAACATGTGCGGGTACTCCAGAGTAAAACGAAGGATTCAGGCCAGTTCCAGGCGCTGGCTGCGGGCGTACTGGCGTGCCAGGGCGAGCACGCAGACCAGCGAAACGGTGGCGATCAGGGTGTAGAACACCGCCATCGGCCACCACTGGCCGCTGAAGGTGTGGGCCAGCCAGGTGCCGATCAGCGGCGTGAGGCCGCCGGCGATGGCGCCGCAGACCTGGTAGGCCAGGGAAATCGCGGTGTAGCGCACGCGGGTTTCGAACATGCCGCTGACGTAGCCGGCGATCACCGCGTAGAACGAGGCCATGCAGGCCGCCGCCAGGGCGATGCCGAGCACGATCAGCGGGCCTTCGCCGGAGCTGACCAGCACGAACATCGGGTACGGCGAGGCCATCGCCAGCAGCGCGACCAGGGCCAGGAAACGGGTGGCGCCGAGCTTCTCCGACAGCCACGCGGCCAGCGGCTGCACGCAGAACTGGATGATCGCCACGAAGAACAGGCACTCGAGGATCAACGACCGCTCCAGGTGCAGCTGCTGGGTGGTGTAGCTGATCATGAAGGTGTTGGTGAAATAGACCCCGGCGATGCCCAGGGTATTGGCGCCGATGCACAGCAGCAGCGGCCGCCAGGCGGTGCGCAGCACTTCCAGTACCGGTGCCTGCTCCTTGCGCTGGGCCTTGGCCGCCTGCTCGCGGCTGGCGATGAACTCGGGCGACTCGTTGACCCCCAGGCGGATCGCCAGGCCCACCAGCAGCAACAGCGCGCTGGCCAGGAACGGCAAGCGCCAGCCCCAGCTCATCAGATCCTCTTCCGGCAGGCGGGTGACCGCGCCGAACGCCAGCAGCGACAGGATCAAGCCGGCCGGGCTGCCCAGCTGGGCGAACGAGGCGAAGAAGTTGCGCCGGCCCTTGGGCGCATGCTCGCCGGCCATCAGCACGGCGCCGCCCCACTCGCCACCCACGGCGATGCCCTGGATCACCCGCAGGATGATCAGCAGCACCGGCGCCGCACTGCCGATCTGCGCGTAGGTGGGCAGCAGGCCGATGCACACGGTGACGATGCCCATCATCAGCAAGGTGATGATCAGTGATTTCTTGCGCCCGATGCGGTCGCCCACATGGCCGAACACGATGCCGCCCAGCGGCCGGGCGAAGAAGCCCACGGCGAAGGTGCCGAACGCGGCCATGGTGCTGAACAGGCTGTTGTCGGAGGGGAAGAACAAGGCGCCGAACACCAGGGCGGCGGCGGTGGCGTAGATGTAGAAGTCGTACCACTCGATCATGGTGCCGATGAACGCGGCGGCGGCAGCGCGGCGCGGCTGGGGCGAGGCGGATGGATTCATGGGGGCTCCCTTGCTTGTTTTTCTGGCAGGAGTTGAGGGTCACGGTGGCGCTCTGATGGCGCTTGGCCCTTCGATCAGTGCTGGCTTCTTCGCGGGTAAACCCGCTGCCACAGGGGACTGCACGAGGCTAGAAGGTTGCGCCGTACCTGTGGGAGCGGGTTTACCCGCGAAGAAGCCAGCACTGATGTCACAGGCCTCAATGGCTGTGATTTATCGTCCCGGGGCTATGATTAGTCAATTTTCTATTTATTATTCGCACTATTACCCCTGCTTATCATCGAGCCCGCCATGTCCGACCGCCTGCTCAACGACCGCCTCGACTGGAACCTGCTGCGCACCTTCCGGGTAATCGGCCAGGAGCTGTCGATCAGCCGCGCCGCGGCTCGCCTGCACCTGACCCAGCCGGCAGTGAGCCAGGCGCTCAAGCGCCTCGAGGAACAGCTCGGCCGCCAGCTCATCGCCCGGCGGGGCCCGCGCTTCGTCCTCACCGACATGGGCGAGCAGCTGTTTCTGCTGGCCGGCGAGGTCTACGGGCAGATGTCGCAGATCGGCGGCCTGCTGGAGCAGCCGGCGGACGAGCTGGTGGGCAGGGTGCGCCTGCTGATGATCAGCCGCATCGTCAGCGAACGCTTCGATGACTTCCTCGCCGACTTCCATCGCCAGCACCCGCGGGTGGACCTGGAAATCGACGTGATGCGCAGTTCCGACATCGTCGCCGCGTTGCAGGAAAAAACCGCCACGGCCGGCCTGAGCCTGAACCGCCGGCCCCAGCCACGGCTGGAACAGCGCCTGTTCCTGCGCCAGCGCTACGCGTTCTTCTGCGGCAAGCACCATGCCCTGTTCGGCCAGGCCGAGGGCAACCTGCAGCGGGAAAACTTCGTCAGCTTCACCAGCGACCAGATTGGCGGGATGCTCTCGCCGCTGACCATCTTCCGCGACCAGCAAGGGTTCTCCGGCAGGATCGTGGCCTCGTCGCCGAGCCTTGAGGAAGTGCGCCGGCTGGTGATCGCCGGCTTCGGCATCGGCTGTCTGCCCGAGCATGTGGTGGCGCCCGACGTGGCGGCAGGGTTGCTGTGGAAACTGCCGCCGGGCGAAGGGATTGCCGATGTCGACATCCACCTGCTGTGGAACCGCGAACAGCGCCTGAGCCGGGCCGAAGAGGTGTTCATCGAGGCATTGCAGGCCTGCCTCGACTGAGCGTCAGAGCTGTTGCAAGCGCTCGCGCAGGAAGTTCACGAACCCCTGCACCGGCCGCGCCACCTGGCGGTGCTGCGGGTACACCGCCGAGAGCTGCAACGCCGGTGTCAGCCATTCATCCAGCACGGTGACCAGGCGCCCATCGGCCAGCGCCTGGCCGACGATGAAGGTCGGCAGGTAGGTCACGCCCATCCCGGCAATCGCCGCGTCCCGCAGCATCTCGCCGTTGTTGGCGCGCATGCGCCCACTCACCTGGATCGCCTGGGCCTTGCCGCCCTGCCTGAACTGCCACTGCACCTGGCGCGAATGCCCATACGGCAGGCAATCGTGCCCGGCCAGGTCTTCCGGCCTGGCCGGCACGCCCCGGGCCTGCAGGTAGGCCGGGCTTGCGCAGTACACCCGCTCGACATCGGCGATGCGCCGGGCAATCAGGCTGGAGTCTTCCAGCGCGCCGATGCGCAGCGCCAGGTCGTAGCCCTCGCCGATCAGGTCCACCGCGCGGTCGCTGAGGTCCACCTCCACATCCACCTGTGGGTGCAGTTGCAGGAATTCGGTCAGCAGACAGCCCAGGTGGGTCATGGCGAACGACAGCGGTGCACTCAGGCGCAAGGTGCCGCGCAGCGCCTGGGTCTGGCCGCTGATGTCGTGCTCCACCTGCTGCACCTCGCCCAGCAGACGCAGCGCCGACTGGTAGTAGTGCTGGCCCAGCGGCGTGGCGTCCAGGCGCCGGGTGGAGCGGTTGAGCAGGCGCACGCCGAGGCGCTCTTCGAGCTGCATCAGGCGGCGGCTGACCGATTGCTTGGACATGCCCAGGCGGTCGGCGGCGGCGGTGAAGCTGCCGGCTTCCATGACCTGGGCAAAGATGCGCATGTCTTCGTAGGGGTTCATTGTCTCGATCTTGGTGACAGTAAAACGCTTTATAACTGCTTTTTCCCGTGAGTGCATCTGCCTAATCTACACACAGGTCGCAGCGATGGCCCTGGAGGCCAGGCAAGACGCCCACTACCCACACTTGCACAGAAAAGGATTCGCTCATGAACATTGTCCACAAAGCCCTCACCGCTTCCCTTCTCGCCCTGTCCGTGTCCAGTGCCTTCGCGGCCGGCAGCCCTGGCGTCGAACAGCACACCCAGGCCTTCCTCGAAGCCCTGGAACAAGGGGGCGGCAAGCCGCTCGAACAGCTCAGCCCGAAAGACGCCCGCGCCGTGCTGACCGGCGCCCAGGCCTCGGTGAAGGTCGACCTGTCCGGGATCGAGGTCAAGGAGCGCACCATTCAGGCCAACGGCCAGTCGATCAAGCTGCAAGTGGTGCGCCCGGCCAATGTCAAAGGCGACCTGCCAGTGTTCATGTTCTTCCACGGCGGCGGCTGGGTACTCGGCGACTTCCCGACCCACCAGCGCCTGATCCGCGACCTGGTGGTCGGCTCCGGCGCGGTGGCGGTGTACGTGGACTACACCCCTTCGCCAGAGTCGCACTACCCGACCGCGATCAACCAGGCCTACGCCGCGACCCAATGGGTGGCCGAGCATGGCAAGGACATCGGCGTCGACGGCAAGCGCCTGGCCGTGGCCGGCAACAGCGTCGGCGGCAACATGGCCGCGGTGGTGGCGCTGAAGGCCAAGGAAGCCGGTACGCCGAAGTTGCGCTTCCAGTTGCTGCTGTGGCCGGTGACCGACGCCAGCTTCGAGACCGGCTCGTACAAGCAGTTCGCCGAGGGGCACTTCCTCACCACCGGCATGATGAAGTGGTTCTGGGACAACTACACCACCGATGCCAAGGCACGGGCAGAAATCTACGCCTCGCCGCTGCGTGCCAGCAGCGAACAGCTCAAGGGCCTGCCGCCAGCGCTGGTGCAGACGGCCGAGTTCGATGTGCTGCGCGATGAAGGTGAGGCGTATGCCCGCAAGTTGAATGCGGCCGGTGTGACCGTGACGTCGGTGCGGTACAACGGGATGATTCATGACTATGGCCTGCTCAATCCACTGAGCCAGGTGCCGGCGGTGAAGGCGGCGATGCGCCAGGCGGCTGGGGAGTTGAAGGTGCATTTGCAGTAATCTGATAGATACGAAAATACCCGCTTAGGCGGGTATTTTTGCTTTTGGCGTTTGGGCATACAGGTGCCTGGCGCAAGATTTTCAGTGCCCGTCAGATCGAGCGCCGCCCGCGCGGCGCTCGATTTCAAAACCGCCAAAACCCTCAAGGCGAGCACTCGCAAGCACCACTCAAATTGTCACAGAAAAAGAGACACTAAAACTCATAAAGCCATATTTATCATCATCAAGGCTGACAGTAAAATTCTCCCATCAACAGCCCGGCAGCCGCTCCCGGCCCCGGCCTTTCAAGGAGAATCACCATGCTCACCGTCCGTAACGCCCAAGACCGCGGCCTGGCCTTCCACGGCTGGCTGAAATCCTTCCACACCTTCTCTTTCGGCCACTATCGCAACCCCGACGAGCAGGGTTTCTCCGACCTGCTGGTGATCAACGACGACCGCGTCATCCCCGGCAAAGGCTTTGGCGAACACCCGCACCGGGACATGGAGATCTTCTCCTACGTGCTCGAAGGCGCCCTGGAGCACAAGGACACCCTGGGCACCGGTTCGGTGATCCGCCCGGGCGACGTGCAACTGATGAGCGCCGGGCATGGCGTGGCGCACAGCGAGTTCAACCACAGCCAGGCGCAGCCGGTGCACTTCCTGCAGATCTGGATCGTGCCCAACGTCAAAGGCGCGACACCGCGTTATCAGCAGCAGCACTTCAGTGCCGAGGAGAAGCGCGGCAGGTTGCGCCTGATCATCTCGCCGGATGGCGCCGAGGGGTCATTGCAGGTACGCCAGAACGCGCGGGTGTATGCCGGGCTGTTCGACGGTGCGGAGCGTGCCAGCCTGACCTTGCCGGAGAACCGCCATGCCTATGTGCATGTGGCCCGGGGCAGCATCGAGCTTAATGGCCAGGTGCTCAATGAGGGGGATGGGGTGCGGGTGCGGCAGGAACAGGTGCTGGAGCTGGGCAATGGGGTGGATGCCGAAGTGCTGGTGTTCGACCTGCGGCCGCATGAGTTGCCTGGCATGCCGTAAGGCAGGCCCGGCCTCTTCGCGGCGGTTCGACGCCTCGATAAACCCGCTCCCACAGGGACAGCACGGTATTCAAGACTTGTGCTGTACCTGTGGGAGCGGGTTTACCCGCGAAGAGGCAATCAGCCGTCACTCAAGGCTCGAACCCTTCGACGATGATCACATCAGCCTTCGCCACCCCTTGGCGATGGCTGCACGCCTCCTGGTACAGCGCGGACCGGTAGCACGCCACCGCCTGCTCGTACGAATCGAACTCGATCACCACGCTACGCTGTGGAGTGGGCCGCCCCTCCATCGCCTCGCTGCGCCCGCCTCGGGCCAGGAAGCGGCCGCCGAAGGCCTTGAAGGCCGCCGGCGCGCGCTGGGTGTATTGCTGATATTGCTCGGGGTCGGTCACGTCGACGTGGGCGATCCAATAGGCCTTCATCCGCGGGTTCTCCTGTTGCAACGATATTTGTGTATGATGGTATACCATAAAAATCACCCCACCACAGTGAGCGTGCAGCATGGCTTTCAACAGCATCGAAGAACTTCTCGAGGACTACCGGCAAGGCAAGATGGTCCTGCTGGTGGACGACGAGGACCGGGAAAACGAAGGCGACCTGCTGATCGCCGCCGAGCGCTGTGACGCCCAGGCCATCAACTTCATGGCCCGCGAAGCGCGCGGCCTGATCTGCCTGACCCTGACCGACGATCACTGCCAGCGCCTGGGCCTGGAGCAGATGGTGCCGGCCAACGGCAGCGTGTTCAGCACCGCCTTCACCGTGTCGATCGAAGCCGCCAGCGGCGTCACCACCGGCATCTCCGCCGCCGACCGCGCGCGCACCGTGGCTGCGGCCATGGCCCCCGACGCGCGCCCCGAAGACCTGGTGCAGCCGGGCCACATCTTCCCCCTGCGCGCCCGCGAAGGCGGCGTGCTGACCCGCGCCGGGCACACCGAAGCCGGTTGCGACCTGGCGCGCCTGGCCGGTTTCACCCCAGCCTCGGTGATCGTCGAAGTGCTCAACGACGACGGCACCATGGCCCGTCGCCCTGACCTGGAAGTGTTCGCCGCCCGCCATGGCATCAAGATCGGCACCATCGCCGACCTGATCCACTACCGCCTGAGCACCGAGCAGACCATCAAGCGCATCGGCGAGCGCGAGCTGCCGACCGTGCACGGCACCTTTCGCCTGGTCACCTATGAAGACCGCATCGAAGGCGGTGTGCACATGGCCATGGTCATGGGCGACATTCGTCGCGAGCAGCCGACCCTGGTGCGCGTGCACGTGATCGACCCGCTGCGCGACCTGGTCGGTGCCGAATACGCCGGCCCCGCCAACTGGACGCTGTGGGCGGCGTTGCAGAAGGTCGCCGAGGAAGGAGCCGGGGTGGTGGTGATCCTGGCCAACCACGAATCCTCCCAGGCCCTGCTCGAACGCGTGCCGCAGCTGACCCAGCCGCTGCGGCCCTATCAGCGCGGGCAGTCGAAGGTGTATTCGGAGGTGGGTACCGGCGCGCAGATCCTGCAGGACCTGGGCGTGGGCAAGCTGCGTCACCTGGGGCCGCCGCTCAAGTATGCAGGCTTGGCCGGGTATGAGCTGGAGGTGGTGCAGAGCATTCCGTTCGAGCCTGGGATGGTCGGCTGAAACACGTAAACAACTCATTTGGCAGGGCCCTGTGGGAGCGGGTTCACCCGCGAATGCGATGCTCAAGCCACCGACGCATTCGCGGGTGAACCCGCTCCCACAGGGCCTGAGTTGCATGCAAGAAAGCGGAGTGATGGCCGGTAGCCTCATCCCCCTTGCCAAAAGTTTGGAATACCATAATATGATCTACCGTAGACCTTGAATCTGCAGGCCGGCACCTACACTCACAAACGGCCGCAACGCACTTTGTTTTAGCTGCTCCCCGAACACAGTTGGCGGGCGCACCAAAAAGCCCCGCCTCGAATAACAAAAGCAACGAGGGCGTAACCATGCTGTTGAGCAAACGTGTAACCGCAGTGCTGTCCGCCAGCCTGCTGACCCTGGCCTGTCAGGCCGCCCAGGCTGCCGACAGCCTGAACTTCGTCAGCTGGGGCGGCACCACCCAGGACGCCCAGAAAGAAGCCTGGGCAGTCCCCTTCAGCAAGGCCACCGACATCAAGGTCGTGCAGGACGGCCCCACCGACTACGGCAAGCTCAAGGCCATGGTGGAGAGCGGCAACGTGCAGTGGGACGTGGTCGACGTCGAAGCCGACTTTGCCCTGCGCGCCGCCAGCGAAGGCCTGCTCGAACCCCTCGATTTCAACCAGATCAAGCGCGACAAGATCGACCCGCGGTTCGTCTCCGACCATGGCGTCGGCTCGTTCTTCTTCTCCTTCGTGCTCGGTTACAACGAAGGCAAGCTCGGTGCCAACAAGCCGGTCGACTGGACCGCGCTGTTCGACACCAAGACCTACCCCGGCAAGCGCGCCCTGTACAAATGGCCGAGCCCCGGCGTGCTGGAACTGGCCCTGCTGGCCGACGGCGTAGCCGCCGACAAGCTCTACCCGCTGGACCTGGACCGCGCCTTCAAGAAGCTCGACAGCATCAAGAAGGACATCGTCTGGTGGGGCGGTGGCGCCCAGTCGCAGCAACTGCTGGCTTCCGGTGAAGCGTCCCTCGGCCAGTTCTGGAACGGCCGCGTCTATGCCCTGCAACAAGATGGCGCGCCGGTCGGCGTGAGCTGGAAGCAGAACCTGGTCATGGCCGATTTCCTGGTCATCCCCAAAGGCTCGAAGAACAAGGACGCGGCCATGAAGTTCCTGGCCAACGCCAGCAGCGCCGAAGGCCAGGCCGAGTTCGCCAACAAGACCGCCTACGCCCCGGTCAACGTCGACAGCGTGGCCAAGCTGGACAGCAAGCTCGCGCCGAACCTGCCGACTGCCTACGCCCAGGACCAGGTCACCCTGGACTTCGCCTACTGGGCGAAGAACGGCCAGGCCATCGCCGCGCGCTGGAATGAGTGGCTGGTCAAATGAAAGTCGCCATCAACGCCCTGCATAACGCGCAAGGTACCCCCACGGGTACCGGCGCCCCGGGAACGGCCCCTCGCCGCGCCAGCCTGAGCCAGCGCTGGAAAGGCAGCCGCAACCTGCTGCCGGCCCTGCTGTTCCTCGGCCTGTTCTTCTTCGCCCCGCTGGTCGGCCTGCTGCTGCGCGGGGTGCTGGAGCCCACGCCGGGCCTGGGCAACTACGAGCAGCTGTTCGCCAACTCGGCCTATGCACGGGTGCTGTTCAATACCTTCTCGGTGGCCGGCGTGGTCACCCTGATCAGCGTGCTGCTGGGCTTCCCGCTGGCCTGGGCGATCACCCTGGTGCCCAAGGGCTGGGGCCGCTGGCTGCTGAACATCGTGCTGCTGTCGATGTGGACCAGCCTGCTGGCGCGCACCTACTCGTGGCTGGTGCTGCTGCAGAGCTCGGGGGTGATCAACAAGGCGTTGATGGCCATGGGCATCATCGATGCCCCGCTGGAGATGGTGCACAACCTCACCGGTGTGGTGATCGGCATGAGCTACATCATGATCCCGTTCATCGTGCTGCCGCTGCAGGCGACCATGCACGCCATCGACCCGATGGTGCTGCAGGCCGGCTCGATCTGCGGCGCCAGCCCCTGGACCAACTTCTGGAAGGTGTTCCTGCCGCTGTGCCGCTCGGGGCTGTTCTCCGGGGCGCTGATGGTGTTCGTGATGTCGCTCGGTTACTACGTCACCCCGGCGCTGCTGGGCGGGGCGCAGAACATGATGCTGCCCGAATTCATCATCCAGCAGGTGCAGTCGTTCCTCAACTGGGGCCTGGCCAGCGCCGCCGCCGCACTGCTGGTGGTGATCACCCTGGTGCTCTTCTACCTGTACCTGAAGCTGCAGCCGGAATCCCCGGTCGGCAACGCGAGGTAAACCGCCATGCTTCTGTCTCCCAATGCCATGGGGCGCCCGCTGCGCACCGGGCTGTACCTGACCACCGGGGTCATCGCCGCCTTCCTGCTGCTGCCGGTGGTGTTCATCGTGCTGCTGTCGTTCGGCTCGTCCCAGTGGCTGGTGTTCCCGCCACCGGGCTGGACCTTCAAGTGGTACGGCCAGTTCTTCTCCAACCCGGAGTGGATGGACGCCGCCCTGGCCAGCCTCAAGGTCGCCGTGCTGACCACCGTCGCCGCCGTGCTGCTCGGCCTGCCCAGCGCCTTCGCCCTGGTGCGTGGCCGCTTCCCGGGCCGCGAGCTGCTGTACGGGCTGTTCACCATGCCGATGATCGTGCCGCTGGTGATCATCGCCGTGGCGGTGTACGCGCTGTTCCTCAAGCTCGGCTACACCGGCACCCTGTTCGCCTTCGTGGTCAGCCACGTGATCGTCGCCCTGCCCTTCACCATCATCTCGATCATCAACTCGCTGAAGCTGTTCGACCAGTCGATCGAGGATGCCGCCGTGATCTGCGGCGCCTCGCGCCTGCAGGCGATCTTCAAGGTGACCTTCCCGGCCATTCGCCCGGGGATGATCGCCGGCGGCCTGTTCGCCTTCCTGGTGTCGTGGGACGAGGTGGTGCTGAGCGTGATGATGGCCAGCCCCGACCTGCAGACCCTGCCGGTGAAGATGTGGACCACCCTGCGCCAGGACCTGAGCCCGGTCATCGCCGTGGCCTCGACCCTGCTGATCGGCCTGTCGCTTCTCGTCATGTTCATTGCCGCCGCCTTGCGCCGGCGCACCGAAAACGCCTGAGCGCGCGGAGAAAACAACAATGAGTGCAGTGATCAAAGACAACGCGCCCGGCAAGACCCTGGTCAGCCTGCGTGGCCTGAACAAGCACTACGGCGACTTCACCGCCGTGGACAACCTCGACCTGGAGATCCAGGACGGCGAATTCCTCACCTTCCTCGGCTCCAGCGGCTCGGGCAAGTCCACCACCCTGTCGATGCTGGCCGGCTTCGAGACGCCCAGCAGCGGCGAGATCCTGGTCGACGGCCAGTCGCTGGTCAACGTGCCGCCGCACAAGCGTGACATCGGCATGGTGTTCCAGCGCTATTCGCTGTTCCCGCACCTGAACGTGCGCGACAACATCGCCTTCCCCCTGGCCATCCGCAAGCTCGGCACCAGCGAGACCAACAAGCGCGTCGACGCCATGCTCAAGCTGGTGCAACTGGAGAAGTTCGCCCACCGCAAGCCGTCGCAGATGTCCGGCGGCCAGCAGCAACGTGTGGCGATCGCCCGGGCGCTGGTGTACGAGCCACGCATCCTGCTGATGGACGAACCGCTTGGCGCGCTGGACAAGAAGCTGCGTGAAGACCTGCAGGACGAACTGCGCCAACTGCACCGCCGGCTGGGCATCACCATCGTCTACGTCACCCACGACCAGGAAGAAGCCATGCGCCTGTCCCAGCGCATCGCCATCTTCAGCCACGGCAAGATCGTCGGCCTGGGCACCGGCTACGACCTGTACCAGAACCCGCCGAATGCCTTCGTCGCATCGTTCCTGGGCAACTCCAACTTCCTGCGCATCAAGGCCAACAGCAACGGCGCCGGCAGCTTCGAAGGGCAGCCGGTGGCGATCCGCCTGACCCCGGGCATCAATGCCGGGCAGGACGCGCTGATCATGGTGCGGCCGGAGAAGGCCCTGGCGCTTACGGCCGAACAGGCTGCGCGCGAGCCATTGCCGGCGGGCTGGAACGAGGTCAGCGCCAAGGTTGGCGAGGTGCTGTTCCTGGGTGAGAGCCAGACCTGCCACGTGGTGACGGCGGGCGGTACCGAGCTGACCGTGAAGGCCCTGTCTGCCGCCGGGATGCCGATGCAGCCGGGGGACAACGTGAAAGTGCGCTGGGCGGTGGCCGATGCCTGCATCTACACCGAGTGGGCCGAAAGCGATCTGAGCAAGTCGGCCGGGGCGCATTGATCCCGGCGGTTCAGTGGCTGTGCCGGCCCTTTCGCGGGTAAACCCGCTCCCACAGGTACAGCACAGGATTCGAAAACTGTGCTGTACCTGTGGGAGCGGGTTTACCCGCGAAGAGGCCGGTACTGGTCAACCCGGAATCTGAAACCTGTCAGCGAAAAAGTCCCGGAAAAACTCCACCGCCACCCGCACCTTGGCCGACCCGGCCAGCGGCGCGCTGTACACCGCCCAGATATCGGCACTCTGCCGGTACCCCTCCAGCACCTGCACCAGCCGCCCATCCGCCAGGCTGTCGTGCACATCCCACCACGAACGCAGCACGATCCCACGACCGTCCAGGCACCACTGGTGCACCACCTCGCCATGGTTGCTCGACAGCGCCCCGGTCACCCTTACGCTTTCTTCACCGGCTGGCCCTTCCAGATGCCACAGGCCGAATGGATGGTCACGCTCCTTGATCGCCAGGCAATCATGGCTGGCCAGTTCGGCCAGAGCCTTGGGTGTGCCACGCCGGGCCAGGTAGTCCGGCGCTGCGCACAGCACCCGCCAGTTGCGCGCCAGGCGCTTGGCGATCAGGTTGGGCGCTATGGCATTGCCCACGCGGATATCCAGATCGACCCCTTCGGCCACCAGGTCCACCAACCGGTCGTGCACGTCCAGGCGGATATCCAGCCGCGGATAGCGCACCGCCAGCTCCGACAGCGCCGGCGCCAGCATGCGCCGGCCAAGGCCCAGGCTGCTGGCAATGCGCAATTGCCCGGCAGGCTCGCGCTGCCCGGCGTCCAGATCATCGCCCATGCGCTGCAAGGCTTCGAAGATCTGCTGTGCCCACTGGTAGACGCGTTCGCCCTCCTCGCTCACCGCCACCCGCCGCGTGGTGCGGTGCAACAGGCGTACGCCAAGGTCGGCTTCAAGGGCGCGAATGCGCTTGCTGACGAACGCGGCCGACATGCCACGGGCCTCGGCCACCGCAGCGAAACTGGCGCGGCGGGCCACCTGGAGGAAAATGTCGAGGTCGTCGAGGTTTGGCAGTTTATTCACGATTCGTGCACCAAGAATGCATGGATTTGCTGATTATTTCCGTCAAGGGCCCTTATAGCATTTCCCGCACCTGTTCCCCAGCCACAAGGTGCCCCATGACCAAGACGTTCAAGATCGCCGCCATCCCCGGAGACGGCATCGGCCAGGAAGTGCTCCCCGAAGGCATTCGCGTGCTCGAAGCCGCCGCCCGCCTGCACGGCTTGAATCTGCAGTTCGAGTTTTTCGAATGGGCCAGCTGCGACTATTACCTGGCCCACGGCAAGATGATGCCGGACGACTGGTTCGACCGGCTCAAGGGCTTCGACGCCCTGTATTTCGGCGCTGTCGGCTGGCCCGAGAAGGTACCCGACCACATTTCCCTGTGGGGTTCGCTGCTCAAGTTCCGCCGCGACTTCGACCAGTACGTGAACATCCGCCCGGTACGCCTGTTCCCCGGCGTGCCCTGCCCGCTGGCCGGCAAGCAGCCCGGTGACATCGATTTCGTGGTGGTGCGGGAAAACACCGAGGGCGAGTACTCGTCCCTGGGCGGGCGCATGTTCGAAGGCACCGCCAACGAAATCGTCCTGCAGGAGTCGGTGTTCACCCGCCGCGGCGTCGACCGCATCCTCGAGTACGCCTTCGAACTGGCGCAGCATCGCCCGCGCCGGCACGTCACCTCGGCCACCAAGTCCAACGGCATGGCGGTGAGCATGCCCTACTGGGACGAACGCAGCGCCGCCGTCGCCGCGCACTACCCGGAAATCAGCTGGGACACGCAGCACATCGACATCCTCTGCGCCCGTTTCGTGCTGCAACCGGAACGCTTCGACGTGGTGGTGGCGTCCAACCTGTTCGGCGACATCCTCTCCGACCTTGGCCCCGCCTGCACCGGCACCATCGGCATCGCGCCGTCGGCCAACCTCAACCCCGGGCGCAGGTTGCCGTCGCTGTTCGAGCCGGTGCACGGGTCGGCGCCGGACATCTTCGGCCGCAACATCGCCAACCCGATCGGCATGATCTGGTCCGGCGCGATGATGCTCGAGTTCCTCGGCCAGGAAACCGCAGACGCCCGCTACCAGGCCGCGCACGATGACATCCTGCGGGCCATCGAGGCCGTCATCGTCAGCGGCGCCACCACCCCCGACATGGGCGGCAGCCACTCGACCCAGGCCGTTGGCCGGGCCATCGCCGACGCGCTGGGCAGCGCCTAGGCGTCACATTTCGGTCACGCAACGGTCGTAATCTGCCGGGCAACTCTATGCCAAAGGTCGCCCGGCATGCTGCGCCTGCTCCTCCTGCTCCTGCCCCTTTTCCCCCTGACGGCGCTGGCCGAGCCCTTGCACCTGCGCGTGCAAGGCTCCAACACCATCGGCGCGGCGCTGTTGCCGGCACTGGTGCAGGGGCAGTTGTGGGCACAGCACGCGACGGATATCCAGCAGGTGCCCGGTGCGCTGGCCAACGAAACCGTGATCACCGCCCGCGACGCCCAGGGCCGGGCGCTGCGCATCGACATCGCCGCCCACGGTTCGAGCACCGGCTTTGCCGCCCTTGGCCAGGGTGACGCCGACCTGGCGGCGGCGTCACGCCCGATCAGCGAGGCCGAAGTGGTCAGGCTCAAGGCGCTCGGCGACCTGCGCGCCGCCAGCGCCGAGCAGGTGATCGGCCTGGACGGCGTGGCGCTGATCGTTCACCCCGACAACCCGTTGCCGCGCCTGACCACCCGGCAACTGGCGCAGGTGTTCTCCGGCCAGGTGCAACGCTGGGAGCAACTGGGCGTGGCCGGCGGCGCGATCCACCTGTATGCCCGCGACGACCGCTCCGGCACCTTCGAGACCTTCAAGGCCCTGGTGCTCGACCCGCTGCACGCCCAGCTCAGCCCCAAGGCGCAACGCTTCGAGTCCAGCGAGCAACTGGCCGGGCGGGTCGCGGCCGACCGCCAGGCCATCGGCTTCAGCAGCCTGGCGGCGGTGCACGGGGCCAAGGTGCTGGCGGTGGCCGAAGGCGATGCGCCGGCCATGCTGCCCGAGCGCACGCTGGTGGCCAGCGAAGACTATCCGCTGTCGCGGCGCCTGTACTTCTACCTGCCGGCCAACGCCAGGCCCCAGGCCAAGGCCCTGGCCGATTTCGCCCAGAGCCCCGCCGGCCAGGCCATCGTCGCCGACCAGGGTTTCGTGTCCCAGCAGGTCAAGGCCAAGCCGGTACCGGCCCAGCCCGACATGCCGCCGCGCTACCGCAGCCTGGCCCAGCAGGCCCAGCGCCTGAGCGTCAACTTCCGCTTCCAGGAAGGCAGCGCCAGCCTCGACACCAAGGCCCTGCGCGACGTGCAGCGGGTGGCCGACTACCTGCGCCAGGCCGGCAAGCTGCAGGGCAAGGCGGTGCTGGTGGGTTTCGGCGACCCCAAGGCAACGCCCGGCCGCGCCGCGCTGCTGTCGCGGCTGCGGGCCCAGGCGGTGCGGCGCGAGCTCGCACGCGACGGCGTCGAGGTGCTGGAAGTGACCGGCATGGGCGACGAGCTGCCGGTGGCAGGCAACGATCTCGAGCAAGGCCGCTTGCGCAACCGGCGGGTCGAGGTCTGGGTGTACTGAGGCCGTGCACCCAGGCAAAGAAATGTAACAGCTCGCCATTCGGCATCACCGGCAAACGGGTCTAGGCTCAAGCCCATGTGATACCGGGCCCCTCTGACGGCTGCCCAGCCGTGATGTCGGATCACTGTCGCCATCGCCCGATGGCGACGTCGATCAACCAGGAGGGGCTCATGACAGCTCTGCAGGCATTTCTCACCACGCCCTTTCTCGGCACCAGCACCTGGTTGTGGCTGGTATTCATGGCCATCGTCATCGGCCTGCTGGTGCTCGACCTGGGCGTGCTGCACCGCCAGGAACGCGAGATCGAAATGCGCGAAAGCCTGCTGTTGTACACCGGCTACTTCAGCGTCGGCGTGCTGTTCGGCGTGTGGGTCTGGCATGAACTGGGCGCGCAGTCGGCGCTGGAGTTCTACACCGGGTTCCTGGTCGAGCAGTCGCTGTCGATGGACAACGTGTTCGTCATGGCGATGATCTTCGGCTTTTTCGCCATCCCCCGCCGCTACCAGCACCGCGTGCTGTTCTGGGGCATCCTCGGCGTGGTGTTCCTGCGGGCGATCATGATCGGCGTGGGCGCGGCGCTGGTGCAGAACTTCGAGTGGGTGCTGTACATTTTCGGTGCGTTCCTGCTGTTCACCGGGGTGAAGATGGCCTTGTCGAAGGAAGACGCCCACCCGGACCTGGCCAACAACCCGATCCTCAAGTTCGTCCGCCGGCACCTGCGCGTGACCGACCAGCTGCATGGCTCGCACTTCTTCGTGCGCCTGACGCCACCGGGCCAGAGCAAAGCCCTGCGCTACGCCACACCGCTGTTCCTGGCGCTGGTGCTGATCGAACTGGCCGACCTGGTGTTCGCCGTCGACAGCGTGCCGGCGATCTTCGCCATCACCCAGGACCCGTTCATCGTCTACACCTCGAACATCTTCGCCATTCTCGGCTTGCGTTCGCTGTATTTCGCCTTGTCGGCGCTGATGCACCGGTTCGTGTACCTGAAATATGCGTTGGCGCTGGTGTTGATCTTCATTGGTTGCAAGATCTTCTACCACGGCATGGTCGGCAAGGTGCCGGCGTTGCTGTCGCTGGGGGTGACGTTCGGGTTGCTGCTGGGAGGGGTGGTGGTGTCGCTGATCAAGACGCGGACCAGCAAGACAAGTAGGAAGGATGTCACCGGAAAGAAGGAAAAAGAGCCCCATTTACCGACCTGAAGAATTTTTAAGCTACATCCAGGCCGCCTCTTCCTACATCCAGTGCCGATTTGCCCGATTTCAACCTCCGTTCATGTTTAGCCAGCATTCGCACTCCCCCGTGTAGGAGTGCCTCCATGCAAAAAATTTCATTCCCTGGTTTCAGCCCTTTACGCGTGAATCGCAAACTGGTCGCTGCAATAGTCTTACCGGTGGTTGCGGGAGGTGTTTTCACGTTGCTGTTCAATGAAGTGTTGTTTTACAACGAAGCGGGCCAGATGACGCATGTGCGCACGATCTTTGGCGAAGAAAAGGTGGTCGAAGAAGTGGGTTATGCCACCAAGTGGTTCGGTCGCAGCACTGCCTGGCGGCGCACTATCGGGGTTCAATCGGCCTTGCAAGTCGATAATCAGGATGACCGCCATCGCGGGCAGGCCTCGGCGATCATCCAGAACCTGCCAATCGTGTTCCTGGGCAACGTCGATGCGAAAGCTGAATTCAGCACTCAGTTCCGCCTGCCTTCAGGTGAAGCCTTTCTGAAGATCGCGCAGGAGTACCGCACGCCGGAGAACTTCCTTCAGCGTGCCTTGCTGCCGGCGGTCAAGGAAACCTTGCAGGCCACCGCATCTTTGATGAGCGCAGATGATTACTATGCCGGCAATCGCAGCCACTTTGGCGCAGAGTTCGAAAACCAGCTGCGCAATGGCCTGTATCTGACCAGTCGCAAGGAAATTCGCGTGCAACGCGACAACTACCCTGCCCAGACGGCAATCCTGCAGTCCGGCACTGAGCAAGGAAGTTTCGGTGACAACAGTGCGACCCGTTTCGTCATCGAGAAAAAGCTCGACAAGGACGGCCAGGAATTGCGCAAGCAGCAGCAATTTCGCCTGTTCGGCGTCGAACTGGTAGACGCCCGGATAACCAATATCGACCCGAACCCTCAATACCAGCAGCGCATGGTTCGGGTGCAGCAGGCTTTGGCGGAGCTCGCGGTTGCACGGCAGAACCGGCTCAAGGAAGAAGAAGAGAAAGAACTGGTGTCTGCCCGCGGCGCCAAGGACGTGGAGGCCAAGCGCCAGGAAAGCCTGCGCCAGCAGATCGAGCGCACGACCCAGGCAGAGACGGAGAAGCAGCTCGCCCTCATCAATGCCGAACGGGAAAAGCGCCGCGCCGAGATCGACAAGCAGACGGCTGAACTGCTGCGTGACAAAGCCAGGGTCACCGCCGAAGCCACCAAGATCACCGCCGATGCAGAAGCCCATGCCCGCGAAGTCTCGCTCAAGGCCGATGGCGCGTTGCAGAACAAGCTCGACGCTCTCGTTCAGATCAATCGCGCCTGGGCCGAAGCTGCAGCTCGAGCGCCTGTGCCGGGTGTAATGATGGGTAGTTCAGAGACAGGAGTGGGGCGTCAGGATGAGATGAGCAGACTGATGAGCGTGCTGGCCACCAAGGCGGCAAAGGACCTGATGGTAGACCTCAAGACCCAGTAAGCCAGTACCGGCCTCTTCGCGGCGGTTCGACACCTCGACAAGCCCGCTCCCACAGGTAAACCACAGGGCTTGAAAACTGTGGTCTACCTTGTGGGAGCGGGTTTACCCGCGAAGAGGCCGGTGCAGGCTTACATCATCTGTTGCTGCGCAGCATCTCCACCGGCACATACTTGCCGATCTCATACTTGCCGATCGCCGCCCGGTGCACCTCGTCCGGCCCATCGGCCAGGCGCAGGGTGCGCTGCATGGCATACATGTAGGCCAGCGGGAAATCGCCGCTCACCCCTGCCCCGCCATGCATCTGGATCGCCCGGTCGATCACCTTCAGGGCCACGTTCGGCGCCACCACCTTGATCTGCGCGATCTCGCTGCGCGCCACCTTGTTGCCGACGGTGTCCATCATGTATGCCGCCTTCAGGGTCAGCAGGCGCGCCATGTCGATCTCCATGCGCGAGTCGGCGATCTTGTCGACGTTGCCGCCCAACCGCGCCAGGGGCTTGCCAAAGGCGGTGCGCTCGACCGAGCGCATGCACATCAGCTGCAGGGCCCGCTCGGCCATGCCGATCGAGCGCATGCAGTGGTGGATGCGGCCCGGGCCCAGGCGCCCCTGGGCGATCTCGAAGCCGCGGCCCTCGCCGAGGATCACGTTGTCGTAAGGCACCCGCACGTTCTCGAACAGCACCTCGGCGTGGCCGTGGGGCGCATCGTCGTAGCCGAACACCGGCAGCGGCCGGACGATCTTCACCCCAGGCGCATCGGTCGGCACCAGCACCATCGAGTGCTGCTGGTGACGCGGGCCGTCGGGGTTGGACAGGCCCATGAAGATCATCACCTTGCAGCGTGGGTCGCAGGCACCCGAGGTCCACCACTTGCGGCCGTTGATCACCCACTGGTCACCCTCACGCACGGCGGTGGCGGCCATGTTGGTGGCGTCCGAGGAGGCCACGTCCGGCTCGGTCATGGCGAACGCCGAGCGGATCTCGCCGCTGAGCAGCGGTTCCAGCCACTGGCGCTTCTGCGCCTCGCTGCCGTAGCGCACCAGCACTTCCATGTTGCCGGTGTCCGGCGCCGAGCAGTTGAACGGCTCCGAACCCAGCAGCGAGCGGCCCATGATCTCGGCCAGCGGCGCGTACTCCATGTTGCTCAGGCCGGCGCCGTATTCCGACTCGGGCAGGAACAGGTTCCACAGGCCTTCGGCGCGGGCCTTGGCCTTGAGCTGTTCCATGATCGCGGTGGGCTGCCAGCGATCGCCCTCGGCGACCTGGCGCTCGAACACCGGTTCGGCGGGGTAGACATGGGCGTCCATGAACGCGCTGACGCGCTCGCGCAGCGCCTGGACCTTGGGCGAATAGGCGAAATCCATCGGGGCTACCTTCTCGGTTCGAAGTTCATGGGCAGAGCCTAGAGCAGGCAAGCTCGATCTACCTAGTCTATTTTCAGCGTGTATAAACATTCATAACCGATATATGATCGGCCGATAACTCCAACAAAGAGCGGCGCACATGAACCTCAGCAAGGTCGACCTCAACCTGTTCATCGTCTTCGACGCGATCTACACCGAAGCCAACCTGACCCGCGCCGGGCAGATCGTCGGCATTACCCAGCCGGCGGTGTCCAACGCCCTGTCGCGGCTGCGAGAAACCTTCAACGACCCGCTGTTCGTGCGCACTGCCCAAGGCATGGTGCCCACGCCCATGGCGCAGAACATCATCGGCCCGGTGCGCAACGCCCTGGCGCTGCTGCGCACCTCTGTGCAGGAAAGCCGCATCTTCAATCCCCAGCAGGCCAACAAGACCTTCCGCATCAGCATGACCGACCTCACCGAGGCGGTGATCCTCCCGCCCCTGTTCCAGCGCCTGCGCCGCCTGGCTCCGGGCGTGCTGATAGAAAGCTTCCTGAGCAAGCGCCGGGAAACCACCAAGGAACTGGCCGCCGGGCGCCTGGACTTCGCCGTCGACGCGCCGCTGAACACCGACCCGCAGGTGCGCCACGTCAAGCTGATGCAGGACCGCTACGTCTGCGCCCTGCGCCAGGGGCACCCGCTGGCCGAGGCCAGGCTGACCCTGGAGCAGTACCTGGGCATGACCCATATCCACATTTCCAGCCGCCGCAATGGCCTGGGCTACGTCGACCTTGCGCTGGGCAAGATGGGCGTGCAGCGCAAGGTCGCCCTGCGTTCGCAACATTACCTGATGGCCTCCCAGGTGCTGCAGCAGACCGACATGGCGATGACCGTGCCGGAGCGTTTCGCCCGCCGTCACAAACTGCGCTTCCAACCCTTGCCAGTGGAGATCCCGGCACTGGAGACGCACCTGTACTGGCACGAAAGCACCGACCAGGACCCGGCCAACCGCTGGATGCGCGAGCAGATCATCGAGCTGTGCGAACGGGTGGTGGCCGAGGAAGAACGGGAGCTGGATCCGGCCTGACCTTCCCGGGGGCATGGGCGAGAAAGTTATTCCACACAACGCTATCGATAGAGAAAAATGTTCTCTTCCTCCACCGCAACCACGTGACATAAGGCAAATTCTTTCCCACGCCAGCGGGTACGCTTGCTGCAACGATTGCCGATACCACGGCAACACAGCACGGACCCGCCCCATGCCTAGCGCCCCGCTCTATTTCGACTACGCCGCCACCACTCCGGTCGACGACCGGGTGATCGAAACCATGCTCACCTGCCTTGGCCGCCAGGTGCACTTCGGCAACCCCGCCTCCAGTGGCCACGCCTATGGCCAGGCTGCCCGCGAGGTGGTCGAACAGGCGCGCCGGCAAGTGGCCGAACGGGTCGGCGCCGGTGCCGACGACATCATCTGGACCTCGGGCGCCACCGAGTCCAACAACCTCGCGCTCAAGGGCATCGCCCAAGGCCTGGGCCAACCAGGCCACCTGGTCACCAGCCAGCTGGAACACAAGGCCGTGCTCGACACCGTCAACGAACTGCAGCGCCAGGGCTGGGCCATCACCCGCCTGGCGCCGGACGCTGACGGCCTGATCCAGCCCGACGCGGTGCAGGCGGCCCTGCGTGCCGACACGCGCCTGGTGTCGCTGATGGCGGTCAACAATGAACTGGGCACGGTCACCGACTTCGCCGCCATCGGCAACCGGGTACGCACCCACGGCGCCTTGCTGCATGTGGATGCGGCCCAGGCGGTGGGCAAGCTGGCCATCGACCTGCAGGCCATGGCGGTGGACCTGATGTCGTTCTCGGCCCACAAGGTCTATGGGCCCAAGGGCATCGGCGCGCTGTATGTCGGACCGCGTGCTCGCGAGCTGATGCGCGCACAGATTCACGGCGGCGGGCATGAACGCGGGCTGCGCTCGGGCACCCTGCCCACTCACCAGATCGTCGGCATGGGCAGCGCCTTCGCCCTCGCCGGCGCACCGGGCGACAGCGAGCACCAGCGCCTCGAACAGCTGGCTCGGCGCTTGGGCGACGGGCTGCTGGCGCTGCCCGGGGTCAGCCTCAACGGCAGTGCCACGCAGCGGATCCCGCACACGCTCAACCTCTGCGTCGACGCCGCAGGCTTCAACAGCGCGGCGCTGGCCAGCGAGCTGGCGCTGTCCACCACCTCGGCCTGCAACTCGGCGAGCAACGCGGCTTCACATGTGCTGCTGGCGCTGGGGCTCGATGAACAGCGCGCGCGCAAGAGCGTGCGGGTGAGTATCGGCCGTTACACCAGCGAGGCGGAGGTGGACCAGGCGATCGAGGTGTTCGGGCGGGCCTTGGCCTCGGCTTCGGCGGCGTTGTGGTAACCCCGCGAAAAAGCGCCGGCCCTGCCGACAGATGCCTTACAGGAAGGTGAACACTTGCGAAGCCGGCAACCGTGACTTGTTCAGGCCGGCATTGAAGTCGGCTTCGCTGCGGTAACCCAGGCTCAGCAGCACCACGCTGGAATAGCCCTGCTCACGCAGCCCCAGTTCGGCATCCAGCACCTGGCTGTCGAAGCCTTCGATGGGCGTGGCATCCAGGCCATGGGCGGCAGCACCGAGCAGCGCAGTGCCCAGGGCCAGGTAGGTCTGTTTTTCCATCCAGTGCTGCAGGTCCTTCTGGTCGAAGCGGTGCAGGTTCACATAGCCGCGACGAGTCTGGTTCTGCCCGGCTCGCGCCTGCTCGTCACGGAAACGGCCATCGGCCTGCTCCTGGTCGAGCACCGCGTCCAGGTGCGCTTCGGTCATGTCGGTGCGGGCGCAGAACACGATCACGTGGGACGCATCGAGCACTTTGGCAGTGTTGTAGGCGAACTGGCCTTCGGTGGCCTTGGCCAGGCGCGCCTTGCCCTCGGCGCTGTCGGCGACAATGAAGTGCCAGGGCTGCGAGTTGACCGACGAGGGGCTGTGGCGCAGTTGCTCGAGAAAGGCGTCGACGGTGGCCTGGGGGATCTTGCGGGCGGCATCGTAGGCCTTGGTGGTGTAGCGGCGCTTGGCCAGGGTGACAGTATCCATGGTGCGACTCCAGTGAACGGAACGGGATTTGTCGCGCATCTTATCTTTCCTGAAAATAAGAAAAACCGGCAGAATGCAGCAACACTTTCACACCTGGAGTGAAAATGCTCCGTCTCGCCGACCTGCAACTGTTCGTCCGCGCCAGCGCGCTGGGCAGCTTCACCGCCGCCGCCTTCGAGGCCGACCTGCTACCCGGCCAGGTGGCGGCGGCGATCAAGCGCCTGGAGCGCGACCTCGACGTGCGCCTGTTCGCCCGCACCACCCGCAGCCTGCGCCTGACCGCCGAAGGCGAGCTGTACCTGCCCACCGCCCAGCGTGTGCTCGATACCCTGCGCCAGGGGCATGAGCAGCTGCACGGCAGCCACAGCATCCTGCGCGGCACGCTGCAGGTGTCGGCGCCCTCGGACATCGGCCGCAACCTGCTGCTGCCCTGGCTAAGCGCATTCCGCCGCGAGCACCCGGCACTCAACCTGCGTTTCTTTCTTTCCGACCAGATCGCCGACTTCAGCCGCGACCCGGTGGACATCGCCATCCGCTACGGCCTCGACCAGGACGCCAACTACATCGCCCTGCCGCTGGCACCGTGGAACCGCCGGGTATTGGTGGCCTCGCCTGGCTACCTGGCCCGTCACGGCCGCCCGCGCACGCTCGAAGAGCTGCAGCAGCACGACTGCCTGCTGTACCTGCAGCACAACCGGGTGTACGACAAGTGGCAGCTCGGCAACCGCACCGTGCAGGTGCGCGGGCCGCTGGTCAGCGACGATGCCGACGTGGTGCGGCGCTGGGCGCTGGAGGGTGAAGGCATCGTCTACAAGTCGTGGCTGGACGTCAGCGCCAACATTGCCGCCGGCGAACTGGAGATACTGCTGCCCGAGCATCGAGGCGAGGCCACCCCGGTGACCCTGATATGCCCGCACCGCAAACAGTTGTCGCCGGCGGTGACGCAACTGCACCTGTGGCTGCGCGAGCGCTTCACCGCGCTGCAGCCTGCACAAATGTTCTAAACCACCGGGGGTATCTGCGCTAAGGTGAACCGCCCACCCCGTCAGCAGCCGCACCGTCATGAGCAACTGGATCGACCTCAAGCAAGACGCCGCCACCGGCATCGAGTCGGTTCGCGCGCATTTCGTCGGCCACGCCTACGACCCGCACTGGCACGACAGCTTCCTGGTCGGCATCACCGAGCAAGGCGTGCAGCAGTTCAACTGCCGCCGGGTGCGCCACCAGAGCACCGCCGGCCAGGTGTTCCTGCTCGAACCGGGCGACCTGCACGACGGCCACGCGCCCACCGCCGAAGGCTTCACCTACTCGACCCTGTACCTGCAGCCGCACTGGCTGGAGACCGAGCTGCAGGCGCTGTTCGCCCAGGCGCCGAGCGACAGCCTGCCGAGCTTCGCCGACACCCTGTGCCACGACCAACGCCTGGCCGGCGCCACCGCGCTGGCGTTCCAGGCGCTGCATGGCCAGGAGCTGCGCATCGTCCGCCAGAGCGCCATGGACAACTTGCTGGCCAGCCTGACCCGCCACCTGCACTGGCGCAAGCGCCTCAACCCCGACCCACGCCTGCCGCTGACCGCCCAGCGCGCGCGGGACTTCCTGCACGCCCACCTCGACCAGGACATCAGCCTGGAGCAGGTGGCGCAGGCTTGCGGGGTCGACCGCTTCCGCCTGACCCGCGCCTTCAAGGCCGCCTTCGGCCTGGCGCCGCACGCCTACCTGATCCAGCTGCGCCTGTCCCGCGCCCGGCGCTTGCTCGCCCAGGGCAGCACGCCCGCCGAGGTCGCCGTGGCGCTGGGCTTCGCCGACCAGAGCCACCTGGGCCGCTGGTTCCGCCGCGCCTACCGGCTGACCCCGGCCGACTACCGCCGACGCTGCTCAAACCTTCCAGACTGAGGCCTGGCCAGGCGCGAACATGGGGCCCTGATCAATCGGAGCCGTTCACCATGTCCCACGCATTGTTGCCCTTCATCCTCTTCGCCCTGGTCTCGAGCATCAGCCCGGGACCGACCAACCTGCTGATCCTGGCCCAGGGCGCGCGGCTGGGCCTGCGCGCGAGCGTGGCGCCGATGCTGGCGGCCTGTGGCGCGGCGGCAGCGATCGTGCTGCTGGTGGGGCTGGGGCTTGGCGAGGTGCTGATGCGCCATCCGCTGGCCCAGCAGGTGATGAGCTGGGCCGGGGTGGTGTGGCTGACCTGGCTGGCCTGGCGCATGCTGCGCAGTGCCGGTGAGCCGCTGGACGCGTCCGCCGGCAAGCCGTTCGGCGTGCTGAGCGCGGCATCGTTGCAGGTGGTCAATCCCAAGGTATGGATGATGGCGGTGGCGGTGATCGGGGTGTTCGCGGCGCCGGCGTTGCCGGTGTGGCAGCTGGCGTTGGTGTTCCTGCTGATTGCCGTGCCGTGCATGGCGGTGTGGGCGCTGCTGGGAGTGGGCAGCGCGCGCTGGTTGCAGGCGCCAGGGCGGTTGCTGTGGTTCAACCGCGGGTTGGCAGGGTTGTTGCTGGTGTCGGCCTGGGCTGCCGTGCTGACTTGAATCTGATGTTGCCTGTGCTGGCCTCTTCGCGGGCAAGCCCGCTCCCACAGGATCTTGCACAGCCTTGGATATCTGTGCGATCCCTGTGGGAGCGGGTTTATCGAGGCGTCGAACCGCCGCGAAGAGGCCGGGGCAGGCAAAATCAGTGGGTCAGGGCCTCACGGAACCGCCGGGTACTGGCCAGCGCCACAACCAAACCGACCACCGCCACACCGCCCCCGACCAGGCCGATATCGGCCACGCCCATCTGGCTGCTGACGATACTGCCCAGCAGCGCCCCGCCCCCGATGCCGATGTTGTAGATCCCGGAGAACAGCGCCATGGCCACGTCGGTGGCGTCGGACGCCAGCTTCAGGGTCTTGGACTGCAGCGCCAGGCTGAAGCTCAGGATCGCCACGCCCCAGAACATGCTCAGCGCCGCGAACTGGTAGAAGTTGCCCGACAGCGGCAACAGCAGCAGCAGGCAGGCCGCCAGCACACCGATCGAGCCCACCAGGAAACCGTGGGGGAAGCGGTCACTGTAGCGGCTGAACAGCAGCGAACCGAACACCCCGGCACCGCCGAACAGCAACAGCAGCAGCGTAGTGCGCTCGCCGCCGATCTGCGCCACGTGCAGGGCGAACGGCTCGATATAGCTGTAGGCGGTGAATTGCGCGGTGATCACCAGCGTCACCAGCAGGTAGGTGATGACCAGCGCCGGGCGCTTGAACAGGATCGGCAGGCTGCGCAGCGAGCCGGAGTTCTGGCTGGGCAGCAGCGGCAGCGACTTCATCAGGCAGAGCATGGTCGCCAGCGCCACGCCGGCGATGCTCAGGAAGGTCACGCGCCAGCCCAGCGCCTCGCCCACCACCCGGCCCAGCGGGATGCCCAGCACCATCGCCAGGGTGGTGCCGGTGGCCAGCAGGCCGAGCGCCTTGGCCTGCTGGCCCGGCGGCGCCACGCGCACCGCCAGCGAGGCGGTGATGGCCCAGAACACCGCGTGGGCCAGGGCGATGCCGATGCGGCTGACCAGCAGCATGGCGAAGCTCTGCGACAACCACGACAGCAGGTGGCTGAGGATGAACACCAGGAACACCAGCAGCAGCAGGCGCCGGCGTTCGATGTTGCGGGTCAGCAGCATCATCGGCAGCGACGCCAGCGCCACCACCCAGGCGTAGATGGTCAGCATCAGGCCGACCTGGGCGGTGGTCATGGCGAAGCTGCGGCCGATATCGCTGAGCAACGCCACCGGCACGAATTCGGTGGTGTTGAAGATGAAGGCCGCCAGGGCCAGGGCGATCACGCTCAGCCAGCTGCCGCTTCCTGCGGTGGGCGGCAGGTCGGTGGGGATGGGTCCGTTCATGGGTGGGGATCGATTCTCCGCAGGCAAGGCACAAGGCCGCGCGTCAGGGGCCAGGTATCGGCCGCGCTGGGGCACGGGGTTGTTATTGGAAGGGTTGCCGGCATGGTACCCGTCAATACCGGCCCTCACAACCGCGGGTGTGATGGGAGTACCATGCGCGCTTCACCTGAACGGCACGCGGAACAAGGAGCACGATCCGCCCATGGACAAGCAGCACCCCCAGCAGCAGTGGCAACAGGCAGTGACCGCCTACGCCCAGGCCATCAACCGCTACGTCGCGCAGGGCCAGGCCCAAGGCTGGGACGACCTCGAAGAACCGCAACCCGCCGCCACCGAGCACTTGCTCGGCGCCTGGCAGGCCGCCCTGGAAGCGATCAACCGGCCTGGCGTCGATGAACACCAGCGCCAGGCCTTCCGCGACGCCTGGCCGCCGGCGCACCTGCCGCTGGTGCCCCTGCTCGATGCCCATGGCCAAGGGATCTCCAGCGTCTTGCTGCTGAACGACGGCAGCCTGCTGGCGCGCATCGGCATGCCTCACGAGAAGGGCCAGGTGGTACGCATCGGCGAACATGGGGTGACCCCGGTGATCGGCATCGAGCACTTCGGCCGCTGCCCGCAGCGCCGCTACTTCGCCCTGGCCAATGCCGAGGGCGTGCGCGTCACCGATGGCTGGGGCGGCCCGCAGGTCGCCCGGCTGCAGTGGCCGACGGGTCTCGAAGGCCTGCCCAAGGGCTACCCGTTCGAGCCGTTCGACCTGCCACCGACGCCAACCGCGCTGGTGCCCTTCCCCGATGGCCAGCGGGTATTGCTGGTGAGCGCCGAAGGCATTTTCCTGCTGGCGGCCGGCGGCGCCACACGCCTGCTGCCACGGCAGGCGCAGGTGCTCGAGGAGCTGGCCGCCGGCAGCGACCCGGACGACATCGCCCTTGGCCTGTCGATGGAGCATGGTGCGGTGTCGCCGGATGGCCGGCTGATCGCGCTTGGCGAGCAGAGCAGCCGGCACCTGGTGCTCGATGACCAGCTCGAACGGGTCGCCGAAATCGGCCCGGGCGGCGAGTACCCGCACTTCGCCCTGTTCAACCGCGCGGGTGACCAACTGATCGTCAATGCCTGCCACTTCTATAACGGCGGCACGCTTGGCGTGCGCGTGGCGGACCTGCCAGGGCTCGACACCGGGTTCTACAGCGAAGACCCGCGCACGCCGCTGCTGCAGGACGGCGCTCGGGTATATGCCGGGGTGGCGGCGGATGGCGGGTACATCGTCGGCGATGCCTATGGCTACCTGCGGGCGTTCGGCGAGGATGGCCAGGAGCATTGGCAGCACTTCCTGGGCTCGACCATCAGTGCCATGGACCTCAGCGCCGACGGGCGCACGCTGGTGGCGGCGAGCCATGCCGGGTTCATTTCGGTGATTGCCCTGGGGAGCGGGCGGCCGGAATGGCAGATTGGTACCGGGCCGCATGGTGAAGTGCGGCGCTGGTTGTTCTGGAAGGGATGGGACAAGGCCCTGGCCTGGTGAAGGGGCCGGTACAGGCTGTCGCCGGACTTAGCGCTGCAGGGTCGCCATGTCGATCACGAAACGGTACTTCACGTCACCGGCGATCATGCGCTCGTAGGCCTGATTGATATTGCGGATGTCGAGCAGCTCGATGTCGCAGCGGATGTCATGCTCGGCACAGAAATCCAGCACTTCCTGGGTCTCGGCGATGCCACCGATGAGCGAGCCGGCCAGCACCCGGCGCTTCATCACCAGGTTGGCCGCATGCACCGCCGGGTCGATCGGTTCGATCAGCCCGACCAGGATGTGCACGCCATCGAACTTCAGCGTTTCCAGGTACGGGTTGAGGTCGTGCTGCACCGGGATGGTGTCGAGCAGGAAGTCGAAGCGGCCGGCCGCGGCACGCATCTGCTCGGCATCGGTGGACACGATCACGTGGTCGGCGCCCTGGCGGCGGGCTTCATCGGCCTTGGCCTGGGAGCGGGTGAACAGGGTCACTTCGGCGCCCAGGGCCTTGGCCAGCTTGATGCCCATGTGGCCGAGGCCGCCCATGCCGAGGATGCCGACCTTGTGGCCGGGGCCGACGCCATGGTGCTTGAGCGGCGAGTAGGTGGTGATGCCGGCGCAGAGGATCGGCGCAGCGCTGGCCAGGTCCATGCCGGCCGGGATGCGCACCACGAAGTGCTCGCTGACCACGATGCTGCTGGAGTAGCCACCCATGGTGTTGCTGCCGTCGACCCGGTCCGGGGTGGCGTAGGTCATGGTCGGGCCTTCCAGGCAGTACTGCTCCAGGTCCTTGGCGCAAGCCTCGCAGTGGCGGCAGGAGTCGACCATGCAGCCGACGCCGACCAGGTCACCGACCTTGTGCGCAGAGACCTTCTCGCCCACGGCGGTTACCCGGCCGATGATCTCGTGGCCCGGCATCAGCGGGTACACGGCGATGCCCCACTCGTTGCGGGCCTGGTGGATGTCGGAGTGGCACACGCCGCAGTAGAGGATCTCGATGGCGACGTCGTCCGGGCGAGGGGCACGCCGCTCGAAAGTCATCGGGGCCAAGGGGCTGGTCGGGGTTTGGGCGGCGTAGCCGATGGCGGTGTACATGCAGGACCTCACAGGCAGATGAAACGATTCAGGGCGCGCATTCTGCCCACCCCTGCCCGCCGCGCCCACGGCTGATTCTCCGGCATCCATGCCTGATTCTCCGGAGTTGGCCTGCGATCTCTGGCGCCAGGCCTGCAATCTGCGATGATGAAAGCGTCCGATTCTCTGCCCAGGCTCACCATGCAACTGACCCGCCACGTCGACGCCAACGCCCCGCTGTGCTCGCTGATCCGCCGCCTGGCCACCCGCCCCGGCTTCGTCCCCACCCACCTGCCCCAGGTGCAGGTGCTGAGCTGGGCGCAGTACGTGGCCAGCAGCCCACAGATCTACGAGCCAAGCCTGATGATCCTGGCCCAGGGCAGCAAGCTGGCGCGCCTGGGCCCGCGCACCCTGGAGTACGGCGCCGGGCATTACCTGGTGCAGGCGCTGTCGGTGCCGTTCATGTGCGAGACCTTCGCCACCGCCGAGGCGCCGCTGCTGGGGGTGGCGGTGGACATCGACCGCAGCGTGCTCGGCGAGCTGGTACAGAGCATGGGCCTGGCGCCGGACCCGGCGGTGCAGGCGCAGACACCGCAGTCGATGACCTCGGCGGCGCTCGATGCGCCGATGCGCGAGAGCGTCGAACGCCTGTTGCAGTGCCTGCAGGACCCGGTGGACGCCAAGGTGCTGGGCCCGGCGCGGGTACGCGAGGTGCTCTATACCGCCTTGCGCGGCCCCCAGGCCGGCGTGCTGCGGGCGCTGGTCGAGCAGCAAGGGCATTTCGCCCGCATCGGCGCCGCCCTCGCCTACCTGCGCGAGCATTTCACCGAACCGCTGAGCGTCGAGGCGCTGGCGGCCTGCGCCAACATGAGCGTGTCGACCTTCCACGAGCACTTCAAGCGCTGTACCGACATGGCGCCGATGCAGTACCTCAAGCGCCTGCGCCTGCTCAAGGCGCAGCAGATGCTGATCGGCGAAGGGCTCGGCGTGGCGCAGGCAGCGCACCGGGTGGGCTACCAGAGCACCTCGCAGTTCAGCCGCGAATACAAGCGCCAGTTTGCCCGCAGCCCCGGGGATGAACTGCCTTATCAGAGCCTGCCGGTTTAACTCCTCTGCGCAGAAATACACGGCCCGCTCCCACAGGATCCGCGTATGCCCGGGGCTATTGCGTCAACGGCCACTCGGCCAGCGGCCAGTAGCGGCCCTTGCGCGATTCATAAAGGGTGAAGTGCCGGGCATTGACGAAGAACTCCGGGGCCACCCCTGCCTCGGGGGGCTGCCCACGAAAATCCCGCGACAGGGTCAGGTGCGGGCGATACTCCCGTGCCTGCTCCTCGAAGCCCATCGGCAGCAAGGCCTGCTGCAGGTCATAGACCAGCTGGCGCAGTGCCACGGGTGTCTCCTGCGGCTCCAGCACCAGGGCACCGGCACGCGGCCAGGCCTTCAGCTGGTCGAGCAACAGCCGCAACGGCGCGTCCGGGCGCGCCAGGTTGTCCACTGCCGCACAGATCGCCGGCACCTGCGCCGCATCCACGTCACCCAGGAACAGCAAGGTCAGGTGGAAGTTCTCGCTCGGCACCGGCTTGCCGCTGCGCAGCGACAAGCCGCGCCGCCACTGGGCGATGGCACGGCGCTGGGCGTCGGTCACCGGCAAGGCGAAAAACAGCCGTTTGAAGGGGGCGCCACTCGGGCGGATATCCTGGACCATGGCTACTCCGTCGCATGAAACGTTTGCGCACACCATAGGGCATTACACCTAAGTCGCCCTGTTTTGAGGTAACAATATGTACAAACTACCCCCATGACAGTTTATGCTGGCGGGCTTATGCCATGGCGCATGGCCATTTTTCGACAAGTAACCGTCCATGAAAATTGCACTCGTACTGATCTTCGTCCTCTCGATCGCCTATGTTCACCTGCGCGGTCGGGTACGCCACAAGCTGACCCGCCAGCTGGGCGACCACTCCAGTTTCCTGGCCCCGGTCAACAGCTTCCTCTACCTGTTCTCCAAGCACCCGGCCAAGCCGTACCTGCCGGTCGAGGCGTTCCCCGAACTGCAGCCGCTCATGGACCACTGGCAGGAAATTCGTGCGGAAGGCCAACAGCTGCTGCACGTGGGCGAAATCAAGAAGTCCGATAATTATGACGACGTCGGTTTCAACTCGTTCTTCAAGACCGGCTGGAAGCGCTTCTACCTGAAGTGGTACGGCGAGAGCCACCCGTCGGCGATGACCCTGTGCCCGCGCACCACCGAGCTGCTGCAAGGCATCGGCACGGTCAAGGCGGCGATGTTCGCCACCCTGCCGCCAGGCGCCAAGCTGGTTCGCCATCGCGACCCCTACGCCGGCTCCTACCGCTTCCACCTGGGCCTGGACACGCCGAACGACGACGGCTGCTACATCGACGTGGATGGCGAGAAGTACTCTTGGCGTGACGGTGAAGGGGTGATCTTCGACGAGACCTACATCCACTACGCCGCCAACACCACCGAGCACAACCGCATCATCCTGTTCTGCGACGTCGAGCGCCCGCTCAAGTACCGCTGGGCCACCGCGTTCAACCGCTGGTTCAGCCGCAACGTGATGGCCGCCGCCGCCGCGCCGAACGATGCCAACGACAAGACCGGCGGCATCAACCGCCTGTTCACCCGCATCTACAAGATCCGCGAGCGTGGCAAGGCGCTGAAGAAGCGCAACCGCATGCGCTACTACCTGGAAAAGTGGCTGGTGGTCGCGGCGCTGGTGCTGGTGTTCGTCTACATCTGAGGCCCGCAAGGGCCATCAACATCGTCTAGCCTGAAAGCTCCTCCGACAACCCTGCCAAGGTGAAGACGATGAGCATGATGGACTGGGACGCCTACCGTAAGCAGTTGATGGCCGGCATCGGCGATCTCAAGCAACTCTCCCCCGACACCGTCGCTGGCTACATGACCGCCAGCGGCGCCGGCGCCAAGACCAACCACCTGGACGCCAAGACCCGCGAGCTGATCTCCCTGGCCGTGGCCGTCACCACCCGCTGCGACGGCTGCATCGCCGTGCACTCGCAACAGGCCGTCAAGCACGGCGCCACCCGCGAAGAGATCGCCGAAGCCCTGGGTGTGGCCGTGGCGATGAACGCCGGCGCTGCGCTGGTGTACTCGGCCCGGGCCATGGATGCAGTGGGCAAGGCCAACGGCTGAGCCAACACGGCGTCGTCGCCCTTGCGCGACGGCGCCGCGCCACCCAGACTTGGCGCCCTAGCCACAGCAGGAACCGCCATGATCCAAATCCGCCCCATGACGCCCGACGACTTCGAGCGTTTCTGGCCTACCTTCCAGGCCATCGTCCAGGCCCGCGAAACCTACGCCTACGACCCCGCGCTCAGCTTCGAGCAGGCACGCCAGCTGTGGCTCGAGCTACCCGTGCGCACACTGGTGGCCGAAGCGGATAGCGAGCTGCTGGGTTCTTACTACCTCAAGGCCAACGCCGCCGGCCCTGGTGCCCATGTCGGCAACTGCGGCTACATGGTCTGCGAGGCCGCCCGCGGCCGTGGCGTGGCCCGGCTGATGTGCGAGCACTCGCAGAAGCTGGCACGCCAGGAAGGCTTCCTGGCATTGCAGTTCAATTCGGTGGTGGCCTGCAACGAAGTGGCGGTGGCGCTGTGGCACAAGCTGGGCTTCGAGACCGTCGGCCGCCTGCCCAAGGCCTACCGCCATGCCCGCCTGGGGCTGGTCGATTGCCTGGTGATGTACAAGTGGCTGGCCGATGAGCCGGTGGTGGAAAAGCCGCCGCTGCTGATCGGGCGCAAGAACATCGAGGCCCGGGTGTCGCGGCGTCGTGGGCGTTAGCCTGTGAGGGCCCTTTCGCGGGTAAACCCGCTCCCACAGGATTCCCACCAAGCCTGAGGGCAGTGCAGAACCTGTGGGAGCGGGTTCACCCGCGAAGAGGCCGGTGAGGTCTATGCATCAGCCTCAGAACGCCAGGCCCACCTTGAAACCGAACTCGTCACGCTTGAGCTTGGTGTTGTCGGCCACTGGCGAATCCTCATCGAGCTTGTACTCGGTACGGGTGTAATACACCCCCGCCTGCACCGGCATGCCGCCCTGCTGGTTCATCAGCAAGGTCACCTCGGCATACGGATTGGTGCGGTCCTTCATGTCCACGCTGTCGCTGCCGAAATCATCCACCTTAAGCCGCGCACGGCCATCGATGGTGTGCCGGGCACCCACTTCCACACGCAGGGTCGAGGCATCGAACTGGTGGTTGTAGCCCAGCGCCGCCTTGGCGAACGGCGACTTGTAGGTGAGCCTGGTATCCAGGTCGTTGATCTCGGGCTCGAAGCGTGTCCAGCTGTAGCCACCGCCGACGATCACATCGACGAAGTTGCGCGCATCCAGCGCCGCGCGCCAGCCCAGGTCGAGGTCGGCCTGGGCCTCCTTGAGCTTGTTGTCGTTCTTCTTGCCGTACTTGGCCTCGGCGCCGATCTGGTAGATGAAGCCGGACTCGGCCGTCAGCTTGTTGCCGAAGGTGGCGAACACGCCGCCTTGGCCGAGGTGTTCCTTGTCGCTTTCGCTACCGCCCTCGAACTTGAATTTGTCGTAGGCACCCAGCAGGCCGACGCTGAACAGCGGGTCCGGGCTGGGGGCGGCGGTGGCCAGCAGCGGGCTGCCGAGCAGGGCGAACAGGCAGGTGTGGCGAAGCAGGTGGCGAGCGGGCATGCGTGCGGTCTCCATGACAGGAATACGAATGACGAACGTTCGGTTCGAGATTCGGGCTGTCGGGAAAGTTCGAAAAAAAATCGATACAAGCGCACAACCTCATGATTCACCAAGTCGTCTTCCCGCGCAGGTGCCCCTTGATCACGATTTGACGTACCGCCCGTTCAATGGTCAGATGCACGCCAGTTTCAGGTGCCCTGCGCCGCCGCGCGCAGGGTGAAACGGGAAGCCGGTGCGTCTTTTCGCAAGACAAGTCCGGCGCTGCCCCCGCAACGGTAAGCGAGCGATGCCTTCGACACACCACTGTGCGCCAGCATGGGAAGGTGAAGGCCTCATGACCCTCGCAAGCCCGGAGACCGGCCTGAAGCCTCACTTGGCAACCCGCGGTGGGCGGGCGCAGGCCGGTATCCGTGCGCGCGCCTGCGTGCGCGGTTCGCCTTTGCGTGTTTTCCACCGGGATCCATTCTTTCCTGCAGCAGTGGAACGACATGTCCCGATTCATCCAGCTTCACCCCCTGGCGGCCTGCCTGGCCGTCGCACTCCCAGCCCTCGCCGACGATCAAGCGATTGCCCTGCCCTCCACGGCCATCACCGGCCAGCATGACCAACAACGCATCGACCTGGCCACGCCGACCGAGGCCGGCTCACGGCTGAACCTCAGCGCCCTGGAAACCCCGGCCAGTACCAGCAGCATCACCGCGGCAGAGATCGAGCAGCGCAACAACCTCACGGTACAGGACGCGGTGACCCGCTCCCCGGGCATCACCTTCATCGGCAACCCAGGCGACGGCGGCACCGGCCTGTCGGCACGCGGCTTCACCGGCCACGGCTCGGTGATGACCCTGTTCGACGGCGCGCGCCTGTACACCGGCGCCGGCACCCAGACCTTCCCGACCGACCCGTGGATGGTCGAGCGCATCGACGTGATCCGCGGCCCGGCCTCGGTGCTTTATGGCGAAGGCGCCACCGGCGCGGTGGTCAACGTGGTGCCGAAAAAGCCGTTTGCAGGCGACATCCGCAACCACCTGCGCCTGGGCTACGGTTCGTGGGACCGCCAGCAGCTGGGCCTGGACAGTGGCGGCAGCCTCAGCGAGCGCCTGAGTTACCGCCTGACCCTCGACCAGCAAGCCGGCAACGGCTGGGTCGACCGCACCGATTCGCGCAGCCTGGCCCTGAGCGCCGCGCTGCGCTTCGATGCCAGCGACGACCTGAGCTTCACCCTCGCCCATGAGCGCGGTGATGCCCAGCCGGCCAACTACTACGGCACGCCGCTGATCGACGGCGAGTACCGCAGCAGCCTGCGCAAGAAGAACTACAACATCCACAACGATATCCAGCGCTACCACGACGAGTGGACCCGTTTCACCACCGACTGGGCGATCAACGACCAGCTCAGCGCCAGCAACCAGCTGTACTACATCAAGAGCCGTCGCCACTGGCGCAACGCCGAGAACTACAGCTGGGATGCCGACCGCGAACAGCTGGAGCGCCAGAGTTTCCTGGAGATCCGCCACAACCAGGAGCAGATCGGCGACCGCCAGACCTTCACCTTCGACCACAGCCTGCTGGGCATGGCGAGCAAGACCCTGGTCGGTGTCGAGTACAACAAGGTACGTTTCAACGTCGACAGCAACCGGCCCTACAACGACGTGGGCGGCGACTACATCGACCCGTGGCAGCCGACCCCGGGCGGGTTCCACAGTGACTCGCCGACCCGCCCGCAGACGCTGTCGACCACCCACACCTTCGCCCTGTTCGCCGAGAACCGCCTGCAACTGACCGAGCGTCTGTCGCTGGTGACCGGGGTGCGCCGCGACCAGAACCACATCGACCGCGACAACCTCATCGACGGCAGCCGCAGCGACCGCAGCCTGCAAGGCGGCAACTGGCGCGCCGGGCTGGTGTTCGCGGTCAATGACGAGCTGTCGCTGTACGGCCAGTACGCCACCAGCGAGGACGGCGTGGACAACCTGGTCAGCCTCAGCCCGACGGCGATGCACTACGACCTGACCGAAGCGAAGCAGACCGAGCTGGGCCTCAAGCAGCGCTTCTGGGACGGCCGTGGCGAGTGGACCCTGGCGGCGTTCCATATCGTCAAGAAGAAACTGCTGGTGGATGACCCGATCACCCACGAGGCGCAGCAGGCCGGGCAGCAGACCTCCGATGGCCTGGAAGCGTCGCTGGAGCTGGCGTTGCCGCACCAGTGGCAGGTGTCGGCCAATGCCTCGCTGGTGCGGGCCAGGTACGACGATTTCGACGAGGTGGTCGGTGATGTGGCCTTGGACCGCGCCGGCAACCGCCCGGCCAATGTGCCGCGGCGCACGGCCAACCTGTGGCTGAGCAAAGGCTTTGGCCAGCAGGTGGAGGCCGGGATTGGTGCGCGGTACGTGGACGAGCGTTATGCCGATTCGGCCAACAGCCAGAGCGCACCGGGGTACACCGTGGTCGATGCCAACATCGGCTGGCAGGTGCTGCCGGATGTACGCCTTGGGTTGCAGGTGAACAACCTGTTCGACCGCGAGTATGTGGCCTCGGTGTTCAGTGGCGAGCAGTGGGTGATGGGGACGCCGCGGTCGTACTTTGCCACCGTGGACTACACCTTCTGATTTCAGGGCCTCTTCGCGGGTGAACCCGCTCCCACAGGTACGGCGCATGCCTTCAGGCCTGGGGCAATCCCTGTGGGAGCGGGTTTACCCGCGAAGGGGCCGGTACAGGCAATACGAAAAAATCGCTATCGGTAGAAAATGAAATAGTTATAAGATAACGTTTCATTTGACATCCATTCCTGCCTGCGACCCTTCCCCATGACCAGCGCCTCAGCCACCCCCACCCTGCTCACCCAGCGCCTGCAGAGCATCGACGCCCTGCGCGGCCTGGTGATCCTGTTCATGCTGCTCGACCACGTGCGCGAAACCTTCTTCCTGCACCGCCAGGTCAGCGACCCCATGAGCATCGACGCCACCGACCCGTCGCTGTTCGCCAGCCGCACCCTGGCCCACCTGTGCGCGCCGGTGTTCGTCCTGCTCACCGGCCTGTCGGCCTGGCTGTACGGCGAGAAGTACCAGGGCCGCAGCGATGTCTCGGCGTTCCTGTTCAAGCGCGGGCTGTTCCTGGTGCTGCTGGAGTTCACCCTGGTCAACTTCGCCTGGACCTTCCAACTGCCACCGAGCGTGATCTACCTGCAAGTGATATGGGCCATCGGCGTGAGCATGCTCGCCCTGTCGCTGCTGGTGTGGCTGCCGCGCCCGGCACTGGTGGCCCTGGGCGCGCTGATCGTCGCCGGGCACAACCTGCTCGACGGCCTGCACTTCGGTGTGGCGTCGGCGCTGCACGTGCCGTGGGCAATCCTGCATGACCGTGGCTGGCTGGAAGTCACCGACAACCTGCGCCTGCGCACGTCCTACCCGGTGCTGCCGTGGATCGGGGTGATCGCCCTGGGCTATGGCCTGGGCCCGTGGTTCGCCCGTGGCAGCGCTGCCGGCGAACGCCAGCAGCGCCTGCTGCTGGCCGGCTGCATCGCCCTGCTCGGCTTCATGCTGCTGCGCCTCTACAACGGCTACGGCGAAGCGCCCTGGAGCGGCTACCCGACCGTCACGCAGACGCTGATGAGCTTCTTCAACATCACCAAGTACCCGCCGTCGCTGCTGTTCCTGGCCCTGACCCTGGGCTGCGGCCTGCTGTTGCTGCGCGCCTTCGAGCGTGCCGGCACGGCCCGCTGGATCGGCGCCCTGGCGGTGCTGGGCGCGGCGCCGATGTTCTTCTACCTGCTGCACTTGTACGTGCTCAAGCTGCTGTACCTGGCCTGCGTGGCACTGTTCGGCCACAACCACGGCGACTACTTCGGTTTCGACGGCATCGGCGCGGTGTGGCTGGTTTCAGTGCTGTTGGCCGTGGCGCTGTACCTGCCGGTGCGCTGGTTCGCTCGGCTCAAGGCTCGCCGGCGCGACATCGCCTGGCTCAAGTACTTTTGATTTAACGTTTTGCCCCGGCGGCCTGATGGTCTACCATGCGGCCCGCCGGTTTCCGCCACGGAACTAACAGGGAATCCCAGGCCCGTCGCCCAAGACGCGCCAAACGGAACTGCCCCCGCAACTGTAGGTGCCGAGCCTGCTCCATCGATGCCACTGGATCAACGATCCGGGAAGGCCGGAGCCAGGTGACGACGCACCAGTCAGGAGACCTGCCGGCAAACATTCACCAACCGGCGGGGTGTCCGGGATGGCCATCTGTGTTGCCCTTGCGCCTGCAAGGGCGCGGCGATGCCTGTCCGTGCGTTCCTCACCAGAACTGACCGATAGGAGATCGCCCCGCATGCTGCTGCGTTTCACCTCCCTGCTGGCCGGCCTGAGCCTCAGCGCCCTGGCCCAGGCCGCCGCCACCCACTACCCGCTGACCGTCGACAATTGCGGCGCGCCGCAGACCTTCGCCAAGGCCCCCGAGCGTGCGGTGACCATCGGCCAGGCCGGCACCGAGATGCTCTATGCATTGGGCCTGGGCGACAAGCTGGCCGGCACCTCGCTGTGGTTCAACAACGTGCTGCCCGAGTACCAGGCGCTGAACGCCAAGGTACCGCGCCTGGCCGACAACGAGCCGAGCTTCGAGGCGGTGGTCGGCAAGCGTCCGCAACTGGTGGCGGTGCAGTTCGAGTGGATGGTCGGCGCCCAGGGCGTGGTTGCCACCCGCGAGCAGTTCGACGAGCTGAAGATCCCCACCTACCTGCTGCCCTCGGACTGCGAAGGCAAGGACAACCTGGTCGGCGCCGACGGCACCCGCCTGCAGGCGTTCCAGGTCGACAGCATCTACCAGAGCGTCAGCCAGCTGGCCGAGATCTTCGACGTGCAGGACCGCGGCGCGGCGCTGAATGCCGACCTCAAGGCCCGCCTGGACGGCGCGAAACAGCAGCTGGCCGGCAAGGACCTGGCGCAGACATCGGCACTGTTCTGGTTCTCCAGCGCCGACCTCGACATCGACCCTTACGTCGCCGGCCGCCAGGGCGTGGCCGACTTCATGCTGCGCACCCTGGGCGTGCGCAACGTGGTCGAGTCGACCGAGGAATGGCCGACCGTGGGCTGGGAAACCCTGGCCAAGGCCAACCCGACCTGGCTGATCATCGCCCGCATGGACCGCCGCCGCTTCCCCGCCGACGACTACCAGAAAAAGCTCGAATTCCTCCACAGCGACCCAGTGACGAAGAACATGGACGCGGTGAAGAACAACCGCATCGTCATCCTCGACGCCGACGCCATGCAGGCCGGCATCCGCCTGTTCCGCGGCCTGCAGACCTTGTCCGCAGCCTTTGCCAGCGGTAAAGCGGCACAGTGATGAAGGTACTGCTCAACAGCGCCCTGGCCGTGCTGGCCTTACTCGTCGCCGTACTGGCCGGCACCGCCATCGGTGAAACCAACCTGTCGCCGCAGGTGGTCTACCAGGTGCTGGCCAACCACCTGTGGCAGGCCGGCCACCCGGTCGACCCGATCGACGCCGGCATCGTCTGGAACTACCGCCTGACCCGCGCCCTGGTCGCCGCCGCCTGCGGCGCTGGGCTGGCGACCTGCGGGGTGATCCTCCAGGCGCTGCTGCGCAACCCGCTGGCAGAGCCCTACCTGCTCGGGCTGTCCGCCGGCGCCTCCACCGGCGCAGTGCTGGTCGGCCTGCTCGGCCTGGGCAGCGTCGCCCTGAGCATGTCCGGCGGCGCCTTCATCGGCGCCCTGGCGGCGTTCGCCCTGGTGCTGGTGCTGGCCCGCGCGGCCGGGCCGAGCAGCAACAACGCCCAGGTGATCCTCGCCGGCATCGCCGGTTCGCAACTGTTTACCGCCCTGACCGCCTTCCTCATCACCAAGTCGGCCACCGCCGAGCAGGCCCGCGGCATCATGTTCTGGCTGCTGGGCAATCTCAGTGGCGTGCGCTGGCCGTCGGTGTGGCTGGCGTTGCCGGTGGCGCTGTTCGGGCTGGTGGTGTGCCTGTGGCACCGCCGGGCGCTGGACGCCTTCACCTTCGGCGCCGACTCGGCGGCCTCGCTGGGCATCGCCGTGCGCCGCACGCAGTTGCTGCTGATCAGCTGCGCGGCACTGGTGACTGCGGTGATGGTGTCGATCGTCGGCGCCATCGGCTTCGTCGGCCTGGTCATCCCGCATGCCCTGCGCCTGCTGCTCGGGCCCGGCCACAGCCGCCTGCTGCCGGCCAGCGCGCTGGGCGGCGCACTGTTCCTGATTGCCGCCGACGTGCTGTCGCGCACGCTGATCAGCGGCCAGGTGATCCCGGTCGGCGTGGTCACCGCGCTGATTGGTGCGCCGGTGTTCGCACTGATCCTGGTCAGCCGCAGGGGGCGCCCATGACCGCCATGAACACCGCGCAGATCGCCCCCCTCGCCTGCCGCGGGCTGGGCCTGCAACTGTCGGGCAACACCGTGCTGTGCAACATCGAGCTCAACGTGGTACCCGGCGAAACCTTGGGGATCGTCGGCCCCAACGGTTCGGGCAAGTCGTCCCTGCTGAAATTGCTGGCCGGGTTGCGCACGCCGGGCACCGGCAGCGTGCAACTGCTCGGCGAACCCCTGGCGCGCCTGCCCCGCCGGCGGGTCGCCCAGGCCCTGGCGCTGGTCGAGCAGCAGGCCGATACCCTCGATGCGATCAGCGTGTTCGACGCCGTCGCCCTCGGGCGCACGCCCTGGCTGTCGGCGCTGGCGCCGTTCTCCCGCAAAGACCGCGCCATCGTCGAGCAGGCCCTGGCCGACCTCGACGCCACGCACCTGCGCGAGCGGGCCTGGAGTTCGCTGTCCGGCGGCGAACGCCAGCGCGTGCACATCGCCCGCGCCCTGGCCCAACGCCCCCAGGTGCTGCTGCTCGACGAGCCGACCAACCACCTCGATATCCAGCACCAGCTGAGCCTGCTGCAACAGGTGCAGGCGTTGCCGGTGACCACCCTGGTGGCCCTGCACGACCTCAACCAGGCGCTGACCTGCGACCGCCTGGCGGTGCTCGACAAAGGCCACCTGGTCGCCCTCGGCAAGCCACTCGACGTGCTCACCCCAGAGCGCCTGCTGAGCACCTTCGGCGTGCATGCCCACTACCTCACCGACCCTTTCGACGGCGCGCGCATCCTGCGTTTTCGCGCCCCCTGAACCAGGAAGTTCCCGCCATGTCGTCACGCCCCGCCGCCCTGCTGCTCGTCAGCGCCCTGCTCGCCTTGCCACTCGCAGGCCTGGCCCCCATCGCCCGGGCGGACTCCGCGCAATCGCAGAGCCATGGCTTTGTCGACGACAGCAGCTGGAGCCTCCTCAACCGCACCGTCTACGACCAGCGCGACTACAAGCACGGCGGTCGCAACAGCGGCGCACGCAACGCCTACAAGCCACGCAGCGAACGTAACGGCCTGGCCGAGGAATGGGCCTACGGCCTGATGGGCACGTTGCAGTCCGGCTTCACCCAGGGCCTGATCGGCGTCGGCGTCGATGCCCACGCCTACCAGGGCGTGCAACTCGACAGCGGCGGCGGCCGTGCCGGCAAGGCGCGCCTGCTCGGCGTGGACAACGACGGACACCCGAAGAACGAATACAGCCGTGGCGGCGCGGCGCTGAAACTGCGGGTGTCCAACACCGTGCTGTCCTGGGGCGAACAGCGGGTGAAGACCCCGGTATTCAGTTCGTCCGACAGCCGCCTGCTGCCCGAGACCGCCACCGGCGTCTTCCTCTCCAGCAGCGAGATCGACACCCTCAAGCTGGTCGCCGGGCACTTCAACGAAAGCACCGACCGCAACGCCTCCAGCCACGACCAGGGCTTCGTGGTGAACTATTCCGACGCCCGCCAGGGCAACAGCTTCGACCTCGCCGGCCTGGTCTGGAACCCGAGCGACGCCTTCAGCGGCAGCCTGTACACCTCGCGCTACCAGGACACCTGGAACCAGAGCTACCTGGGCAGCACCCTCAACCACGCCCTGGACGATCGCCGCAGCCTGAGCCTGGACCTCAACCTGTACCGCACCACCGACACCGGCAAGGCACTCTCCGGGCGCATCGACAACACCACCTGGAGCCTGGTCTCGCGCTACAACCAGGGCCCGCACAGCTTCAGCCTCGGCTGGCAGCAGGTGGACGGCAACACTCCGTTCGACTACGTCACCCGCGGTGCCATCTACATTGCCAACGCCGTGCAGATGTCCGACTTCAACGCACCGAACGAGAAGTCCTGGCAAGCACGCTACGACCTCAACATGGGCGCCTACGGCGTGCCCGGGTTGAACCTGACGGCGCTGTACGTGCGCGGGTTCGACATCGACGGCACGCACGTCGACCCCAACGGCGGCTACGCGTACCTGGGCTATGGCAAGGGTGGCAAGCACTGGGAACGCGACCTGGAGGCGCGGTACGTGGTGCAGGGCGGCAAGGCCAAGGGCACCACGTTCTCGCTGCGGCACAACTTGCACCGGGGCAATACGGCGCAGGCGGAGCTGGATGGGGATCAGATCCGCCTGGCGGTGGAGTGGCCGCTGTCGGGCGGGTTCTGACCATTCAGTGATCCAGGCCCCAGTCACGTCGCTCCTGCTCGGTGAGGCTTGCAACGACGCGGGCGCAAGTGTCGTCGAGCACCGAACCCGCCTGGCAGCGGGTCAGCACGAAGCGCTTCACGGTCCGCGGCCAGCTGCCGTCCTTGTGTGCGCTGCCGATGATGCCCGCGGCATCCTGGCTGTACACCGTGGGCCGCAGCTGCAGCAACCGCTGTTCGAAGTCGCCGCAGGTCCAGTCGTCACTGCGGACTTCGAACTCGTCGAGCAGGTCGAGCTTGTACAACGCGATATGGGCCATGGGCGCATTTCCTTGTTCTACGCGTGGGGGCGAAAAGGTAAGGAATTGCCCGCGAGATTGAAATGAACAAGGCGTTCATCGTCCGGGCCGCGCCGTAGGACAAGTCCTACTCGGCCTGCCACTGCTCCATGTGGGTGGTGTGCCACAGCGGGTCGTCTTCGACATCGATCACGGCAAAACCCTGGCGCTCCCAGAAGCGGATCGCACCCGGCAGGAAGGGGTGGGTGTGCAGGTAGAGGCAGTCCACGCCCACCTCGCGGGCGTGTTCACGCAACGCCGCGAACAACGCACCCGCCAGGCCGTGGCGGCGGTACTCGGGGAGCACGAACAGGCGCACCACTTCGACCACCCGCTTGCCGTGGTAGTCCAGTTGCGCAAAGCGGTGGTCATATGGCAGGTAGCCGATGCCCGCGACCAGCCGGCCCTGGTCCCGCGCTTCGAGAAAGTGGCCCTCACCGTCCAGGTAGGTTTCGGCGAAACGCGCCAGGTCCTTGGGCAAGGGCGAGTCGGCGAGCATCGGGTACAGCCCGCGGCGGGCGCTGTCGATAAAGCCCACGACGTCGCTGATGCTGTCGCGGTCGGGGGGTTGGATGATCCAGTTCGGCATGGCAATGGAGACGTGGCTTGAGCGAACGGTTTTCTACCCCAATGCCTGGGTGCTGACAAGCCAACCTCGTTATAATCGGCCCTTTGAAACACGCGCCCAAGGCCACCCCATGCCCCGCATCCCGACGTTGCTGCTGCCCCTGCTGTTCACCGCCGCCCTTGCCGCCTGCGACCAGAAGCCCAGCCGCGAGGAACAGATCCTCGCCAACCTGCCGCTGCAGGAAGCCTACGACCACAACATCGAGCGCATGGCCGCGCTGCTCAAGCGCACCCATCCGCAGCTGGAAGAGGCCAGCATCCGCGAGGTGCTGCGCAAGCATCTGACGGTCGAGGACCAGCGCCAGGACCTGTACAAGCTGTACAGCGAGAAAAACTTCAGCGATGCCGAATTCGCCAGCATCGTCGACGCCACCCGTGACCCGGCCAAGGCCAAGGCGCTGGAGGACACCGAGGAAGGCAAGCGCCTGAGCGAGAAGCTGACCGGGCTGATGCGCGAGACGGCGCGGGACGAGAAGGTGCAGGCGCTGGCCGAGCAGCGGATGCAGCAGGTCGAGGATGAGTTGCAGGCCCTGGAGAAGCCAGGCTCCTGAGCCTTCAGCTTTTACCTGCCCTGGCCTCTTCGCGGGTAAACCCGCTCCCACAGGGATGTCGTTGCCCGTCAGGCCTGTGTTGTCCCTGTGGGAGCGGGTTTACCCGCGAAGAGGCCAGTGCAGGCTGAAGTGATCTTTCATGCGGCCAGCAGGTCCAACGAATATCCCGAACCTGGAGACCGACCATGCCCCGCCTGGGCTTCGCCTGCATGTACCGCCACCCTGATCGCAACCTCTCGGCAAAGGCCCTGGAAACCACCGAGCGCCCCTTCAATCCACGCACCACCACCCTGCGCTGGTTATCCAGCGCCACAAAGGAAGCCGCCCGGGCCAAGCTGCTCGAACTGGTACAGCACAACCTCGACGCCCAGCTGCGCCTGCTGGCCTACGTCAGCGAACTGCCGCCGATGCTGCGCATGCTGCGCCTGAGCAGCGACCTGCTGCCGCTGTACAGCCATCCCGAGGTGGCGCCGCTCTACCTGGACACCGAGTTCCAGGCATTGATGGCCGAGCGCTTCGCCGCCATCGGCGCACTGGCCCGTGAACAGGACATCCGCCTGTCGTTCCACCCCGGCCAGTACTGCGTGCTCGGCTCGGACCGCAGCGACGTGGTGGAGAACAGCCTGGCCGAGTTCGAATACCACGCCGACATGATCCGCCTGATGGGCTTCGGCCAGCGCTTCCAGGACTTCAAGTGCAACGTGCACATCGCCGGGCGCCTCGGTGCCGAAGGCATCCGCCAGGTCTGGCCGCGGCTGTCGCAGGTGGCGCGCAACGTGATCACCTTCGAGAACGACGAGAAGACCTACGGCGTCGACGACTGCCTGGGCCTGGCCGACCTGGCGCCGGTGGTGCTGGACATCCACCATTGCTGGATCCATGAAGGCGACTACATCGACCCGCATGAGCCGCGCGTGGCACGGGTCATCGACAGCTGGCGCGGGGTGCGGCCGACCATGCACTACTCGCAGCCGCCAGAGAGCTTGCAGGCGCTGGGCTTCGACGCCGACAGCAAGCTGACTATCCCGGCGCTGCTGGAGAAGGTCAACAAACGTGATTTGTACCAGCACAGCCTGCAGATGTGGAATGACTGGACCAATCGCTATGCGCTGGAGTTCGTTGGCCGGTTCGACATCATGTTCGAGGCCAAGGACAAGAACCTGGCGACCTTGGACTACTACCGGCGCTATATACAATCGGTGGACTGAGTCCTCCTGTGCCGGCCTCTTCGCGGGTAAACCCGCTCCCACAGGGTTCCTACATCATTCGGATGCGGTGGGTTCCTGTGGGAGCGGGTTTACCCGCGAAGAGGCCGGAGCAGACAGCTTGCACTTGCAGGAAGATGAACTTCACTGTTGTAACAAGACTTGTCATAAAACTGTCGTCTTTCGGTCATAGGATTGACCCCAACCTGACATTTCCCCTTCTTCATGGATGAGCGTCTCATGCGTCGTGTGGTTTTCAATCAGAAAGGTGGCGTGGGCAAGTCGAGCATCGCCTGCAACCTCGCCGCCGCCAGTGCCGCCGAGGGTTACCGCACCCTGCTGGTCGACCTCGACCCCCAGGCCAACGCCACCTACTACCTCACCGGCCTGACCGACGACGCCATCCCCGCCGGCATCGCCGACTTCTTCCGCCAGACCCTGTCGCCGGTCACCGCCTCGGGCAAGAAGCACCGCGTGGCGATCACCGAGACCCGCTATGCCAACCTGCACCTGGTCACCGCCAGCCCCGACCTCAGCGACCTGCAATCGAAGCTTGAGAGCAAGTTCAAGATCAACAAGCTGCGCAAGCTGCTGGTGGAATTGGGCGAGGACTACGAGCGCATCTACATCGACACCCCGCCAGCACTGAACTTCTACACCTTCAGCGCCCTGGTGGCCGCCGAGCGCCTGCTGATCCCGTTCGACTGCGACAGCTTCTCGCGCCAGGCATTGCACAGCGTCATGGCCGAGGTCGAGGAACTGCGCCAGGACCACAACCCGGCGCTGCAAGTGGAAGGCGTGGTGGTCAACCAGTTCGCCGGGCGCACCGCGCTGCACCAGACCCTGGTGGACCAGTTGCGCAACGAGGGCCTGCCGGTGCTGCCGGTGTACCTGAGCAGCTCGATCAAGATGCGCGAATCGCACCAGGCTTCGGTGCCACTGGTGCACCTGGCGCCGCGCCACAAGCTGTCCCAGGAATTCGTCGACTTGCTCGACCTGCTCGAACGCGCCGCCTGAGCTGCGACAACCTGCCGCACGCGTGCACTACCCTGCCGTTCGTCCGGGTGATAGATTCGCCGCCATGAACATCACCCGGCACACCCGCACGCTGACTGCCTGGACGCTCTATGCCAGCGTCCTCTTCAGCCTGTTGCTGTGCGGCCTGCACCATGGCCAGATGGGCGGCCTGCGCCTGGCCGGGCTGGAGGGTGGATTCTGCGCGGTCAACAGCGAGCACGGTGTGGCCATCGACCTCGATGGCGCCGGCGGTGACCAGCACATGGCCCAACTCGACTGCCCGGTGTGCTCCTCGTTCGGCCTCGCCGTTGCGATCAGCAGCGGCGGCTGGTCGTTCACCCCGGCGCTGGCCGCCGCCAATTCGCCGATTGTCGTGCGCAGCTGGGCGCAGCCGCCGCCCCTTCATCAACGCCCTGCCCTTACCCCTCGCGCTCCTCCCGCCATCTTCCCCGCAGCCGTATTTCATTTCGCCTGACTTCAGCCGGGCGCGCCTGCCTGCGCGCTCGCCGTCAGCCATGACCTTTGCGTGGAAGACCCAACACCATGTTCCGCAAGACCTCCCTGGTGCTCATGATGAGCACCTGCAGCTGTGCCTGGGCGGGCGATGCCGCCGTCGAACTCAGCGCCACCACCATCGCCGGCGAGCGTGATGCGCCAACCGGCGTGCAGCTGGACGAGCCGATCCACACCGGCTCTCGCCTGGGCCTGACTGCCCGCGAGACACCGGCCTCGGTCAGCGTCTCGGACCGGCGCATCATCGAGCAACGCGATGCCAAGGACAGCCAGGACGTGATCAACGCCATGACCGGCGTCAATGCCTCGGCCAACCCCGGCTATGGCGGCTTCGTCAGCTACCGCGGCTTCACCCAGAACCAGGTCACCCAGCTCTACAACGGCATCAATCTCGGCTACAGCAGCGCCACCCGGCCGGTGGACGCCTGGGTGCTGGACCGCGTCGAACTGCTCGGCGGGCCGTCGTCGTTCCTGCATGGCGCGGGCGCCGTCGGCGGCTCGATCAACTACATCACCAAGGCCGCCAGCCGCGACCAGCAGACCTTCGACGGGCGCATCCGCTACGGCAGCTTCGACGATAGCGAAGTGGCCTTCGGCCTCAACCAGGCCCTGGCCAGCAACCCCGCCGATGCCCGCCACTTCATGCGCCTGGACTACAGCCACACCCAGGGCAACGGCTACATCGACCGCAACAAGCGGCAGACCGACAGCCTGGCGCTCTCGCTGCTCAGCGACCTTGCCCCAGGCCTCACCCACACCCTGGCGCTGGAGTACCAGGAAGACCGCGAGGACAGCCCCTACTGGGGCGCGCCGATCCTGCCCGGGCGCAGCACCATGAAGATCGACAACAGCCGCCGCTTCGACAACTACAACGTCGCCGATGGCCGCTACGAGCAACGGGTGCGCTGGTTGCGCTCGATCCTCGACTACCAGCTCAGCGACAGCACCAGCGTGCACAACACCCTGTACCACTACAGCGCCCAGCGCGATTACCGCAACGTCGAGCGCTACAGCTACACCGGCGACGGCAACGTGCTGCGCGCCAGCCCCTACCTGCAACGCCACGAGCAGAGCGTGCTCGGTGACCGCATCGAGCTGCGCCACGACAACCGCCTGTTCGACCTGGCCAGCCAATGGTCGCTGGGCCTGGACTACTCGCACATGCGCCAGAGCCTGTACCCGACCTCGGGCAGCTGGAGCGAGGTGGTCGACCCGGACCACTTCGACCCCGGCAGTTTCGACGACATCCCCGGGGTGAACGCCGGGCTGACCAAGCAGCGCCGGCACGTCACCAACAACCGCGCGGTGTTCGCCGAAAACCGCCTGCAACTCACCGATCGTCTGGCCCTGCTCACGGCCCTGCGCTATGACTACCTGGACATGCAGGTGACCAACTACGGCGCCGTGTCAGCCACCTCGCCGGCCTATTTCGAACGGCGCTGGGAGCCGCTGTCCGGGCGCATCGGGCTGACCTACGCGCTGACACCTACGCTCAGTTTCTACGGGCAGTACAGCACCGCCGCCGACCTGCCGGCCGGGTCGCTGGCCGCCGCCACCTACTCCAACGTCGGCCTGTTCGACCTGTCCAAGGGCGAGCAATGGGAAGTCGGCAGCAAGTTCGACTTCCTCGACGGCCGTGGCGCAGGGACCGTGGCGCTGTACCAGATCGTGCGCAAGGACTTCGCCGTGCGCGACGCCAGCAACCCCAACCTGACCGTGCAGGCCGGCCAGCAGACCTCGCGCGGCATCGAACTGTCGGGGCGCCTGCAGGTGACGCCGCAGCTGCTGGCCGAGGGCAACTACGCCTACGTCGATGCGCGGTACGATGAATTCAACGAGGCGGTCAACGGCGTGTCGGTGTCGCGCAAGGGCAACAACCCGGTCAACGTGCCGGCCAATGTGGCCAACCTGTGGCTGACCTACAGCTTCACCCCGGACTGGTCGGCGGGGGTGGATGCGCGCTATGTCGGCTCGGTGTACGCGGACAACGCCAACAGCCTGAAGGCACCGGCCTACACCCTGTATGGCGCGTTTGCCCGCTATCGGCTGGATGAACACACCACCCTCACCGGGCGGGTACGCAACCTGACCGACGAGGTGTATGCCAAGCAGGCGTATGGCTTGCAGTACTACATGGGTGCGCCGCGTACCTTCGAGGTGGCGGTGGATATGCGCTTCTGAGTTGACCTGTCCCGGCCTCTTCGCGGGTAAACCCGCTCCCACAGGGAAATCACAGATCCTGAGGGGAGTGATATTCCTGTGGGAGCGGGTTTACCCGCGAAGAGGCCGGGCCTGGCGACAACAATGCCATGCATCAGTGATAATCCCGCACCACACCGGCAATGAACGCCATCAAGGAAGTAACCGTGTTCAAGGCACTCCCCCTCGCTCTACTCATCACCCTGGCCGGCTGCCAGTCCCCCACCTCCGCCAAGGTCGACGAAGCCGCCTTCAAGACCTTCACCCACGACATGCAGCAAGTCCTCAAGCTCGGCATCGTCACTGCCGACACCGGCAAGCAGGTCGGTGTGGTCATGCTCAAGGTGACCCTCGACCCGCACTCGGCCCCCATCGCCTGCCAAGCCAGCAAGGCGCCGGCCAAGTACGAGATGCAACTGCCTGCCGACGTCCCGCGCTCGGACTTCAAGGCGCTGGCCAGCATGGTCGAAGCGCAGTGCTGGAAAACCATCTACCCGCTGGCACCGGAAGGCGTGCAGGAAAAAGATGGCACCGTGCAGGTGCTGGCCCCCATCTATGTGCTGCTGCCGGCCGCCGCCCAGGCATCGGGTTCCGAACGCCGCCAGGCCAACGCCCAGCGCGAGTTCTTCTGGCAGCACCTGCTGCGCGACCAGCCGGTGGACAGCATCGGCAGGGTCTCGGTGTATTACCAGGCCAATGCCCTGGGCAAGGTCGAAGGCTGCCTGGTGCAGGTCTACCCGCACCCGTTGCGGCCAGACGATTTCCGTCTCGACGGCAATCTGCAGGCCCGGCTCAACAGCCGCTGCATGGGGTTGAACCTGAGCCAGCTGCCGGGCTTTGCAACCGACGCGCAGGGTGTCGCCAAGGGCTACAGCGAACTGGAATACGCGCCCTGGCGGGTCGGCCGCCCCTAAGCCGACGCCACCGCGCCGATGAAGTTGGCCAGTTCCGCCGTCTGCGGCGCGGCGAACACCTCACGGGGGTTGCCCACCTCATGCACCTTGCCCTGGTGCATGAACACCAGCTTGTCGCCCACTTCACGGGCAAAGCGCATCTCATGGGTGACCATGATCAGGGTCATGCCCTCGCTGGCCAACTGGCGCACCACGCCGAGCACTTCGTTGACCAGCTCGGGGTCGAGCGCCGAGGTGATCTCGTCGCACAGCAGCACTTTCGGCGACATCGCCAGGGCGCGGGCAATCGCCACGCGCTGCTGCTGGCCACCGGACAGCCGCTCGGGGTAGGCATCGAACTTCTCCGCCAGGCCCACCCGCGCCAGCATCTGCTCGGCCAGGTGGCGTGCTTCGGCGCGGCTGGCCTTCTTCACCACCTGCGGCGCCAGCATCACGTTCTCGCCCACGCTCAGGTGCGGGAACAGGTTGAACTGCTGGAACACCATGCCGACCTTCTGGCGCAAGGCACGCAGGTCGGCGCGGCCGGCGTCGAGGTATTCGCCGTCCACCTCGATCACGCCGTCGCTGATCGACTCCAGGCCGTTGAGGGCGCGCAGCAAGGTGCTCTTGCCCGAGCCGCTGCGGCCGATGATGGCCACCACCTCACCTTCCTCGATGGCCAGGTCGACGCCCTTGAGCACGTGGTTGTCGCCATAGTACTTGTGCAGCGCGGACACTCTAAGCAGGGGCATGCAGCCTCCTTTCCAGGTAACGGGCGCTCAGCGAGAGCGGATAGCAGAGAACGAAGTAGCCCAGCGCGACCAGGCCATAGACCATGAACGGTTCGAAGGTGGCGTTGGCCAGCATGCCGCCGGTCTTGGTCAACTCGGTGAAGCCGATGATCGAGGTCACCGCCGTGCCCTTGACCACCTGCACCGAAAAGCCCACCGTCGGCGCCACGGCGATGCGCAGGGCCTGGGGCAGGATGACGTGGCGCAATTGCTCCATCCGGCTCAGCGCCAGGCTGCCGGACGCCTCCCACTGGCCCCGGGGGATCGCCTCGACGCAGCCGCGCCAGATCTCGGCGAGAAAGGCGCTGGTGAACAGGGTCAGGGCGATCGCGGCGGCCGTCCAGGCCGACACATCAAGGCCGAACAGGGCGATGCCGAAGAACACCATGAACAACTGCATCAGCAATGGCGTGCCCTGGAACAGCTCGATGTAGCCCCGCGCCAGGCCGCGCCACAGCGGGTGTTCGGAAAGCCGCGCGACCAGCACCAGCAGGCCGGCCAGGCCACCGCAGAGAAACGCCACCAGCGACAGCAGCAAGGTCCATTGCAGGCCGATCAGCAGGTTGCGCAGGATGTCCCAGAAGGTGAAGTCCATCAGCGTCTCCCCATCAGCAAGCGCTGCCCCAGCCAGGCCAGCAGCTGGCGCAGGAGGATGGCCATGAGCAGGTACAGCACCGTGGTCAGCAGGTAGGTTTCGAAGGCGCGGAAGTTGCGCGACTGGATGAAGTTGGCAGCGAACGACAGCTCTTCGGTGGCGATCTGCGAGCACACCGCCGAGCCCAGCATGACGATCACGATCTGGCTGGTCAGCGCCGGCCAGACCTTGCCCAGCGCCGGTTGCAGCACCACGTGGCGGAACGCTTCGAAGCGGCTCATGGCGAGCGCCGCGGCGGCTTCCAGCTGGCCCTTGGGGATGGCCTGGACGCCCGCGCGGATGATCTCGGTGGAATAGGCCCCCAGGTTGATCACCATGGCCAGCACGGCCGCCTGCCACTCGGTCAGGCGCACGCCCAGTGCCGGCAGGCCGAAGAAGATGAAGAACAATTGGACGATGAACGGCGTGTTGCGGATCAGTTCCACGTACAGCCCGAACAACGTGTCGAAGGGCCGCACGCGCCAGGCGCGCACACCCGCGCCGAGCACGCCGATGGCCACGCCCAGCAGGGTGCCGACCGCGGTCAGTTGCAAGGTGAACCAGGCGCCCTTGAGCAGCAGGTCGGCCTGTGCCAGCACGGGGGCGAAGTCGAATTCATAGGCCATGGTGACAGGCTCCGGGCGCCGCTCAGAGGTCGGCCGGCAGCGGCTGTTTCAGCCATTTTTCGGCATTGCGGTTGAGGCTGCCATCCGCCTTGGCGGCTTCCAGGGTGGCGTTGACCTTGTCCATCAACGCCGGCTCGTTCTTGGCCAGGCCCACGTACACCGGGGAGTCCTTTAGCTTGACCTTGACCACCGGCACCTTGGCCGGATTCTTCTCGGCGATGGCCGCCATCACCACGCTGCCGCTGGCGATCAGCTCGACCTGGCCAGAGAGGTAGGCGGCGATGGTCGAGTTGTTGTCCTCGAAGCGCTTGATCACCGCGCCCTTGGGTGCCACGGCGCTGAGCTCCATGTCCTCGATCGAGCCGCGGGTGACGCTGATGGTCTTGCCGGCGACCGCGTCGATGCTGGCGATGTCGGCGCCGGCCGGGCCGAACACCGCCAGGTAGAATGGCGCATAGGGCCGGGAGAAATCGATGACCGCAGCGCGCTCGGGGTTCTTGCCCAGGCTGGAGATCACCAGGTCGACCTTGCCGGTGGTGAGGAACGGAATGCGGTTGGTACTGTTGACCGGGGTCAGGGCCAGCTTCACGCCCAGTTTGTCGGCCAGCAGTTGCGCCGTGTCGATGTCCAGGCCGCGGGGCTTGAGGTCGGGGCCGACCGAGCCAAAGGGCGGGAAGTCCTGGGGCACGGCCACCTTGAGCACGCCACGGGCGCTGATGTCGGCCAGCGCGTCGGCGTTGGCGGCGGGCAGGGCCAGGGCGCCGCCGCAGAACAAGCTGGCCAGGAACAGGGTACGGAAGGTCTTCATGGGTAGGCCTCGCAAGGGTCCGGGGAAAGGGGCTGGCTGGGCAGTGCACGGGGCATGCCAGAATGGCCCGACACGCCTGGAACCTTGCCTCTGACGGTCTTACTGGTCTGAACAGTTACCGCTGGCGCGCCTACGCCATGGCCGTCACGCCCTGCTTTCGTGCAGCGCCGCTGCTGCCTGCGCCAGGGCGGAGCAAGGCTTGCCAGCGCGCGCCAATGACCGTAAAAAGCCAAGGTCATCGCCCTCCGACCGGTCTGAACAGCATGCCCGACACCCTCCCCCGCGCCGTCCCCGAACAGGCCCTGCAAGGCATCCGCAAGTTGATCGACGAAGGCGCCTACCAGCCCGGCGACGCCCTGCCCTCGCAGCGCGACCTGGCCGAGCGGCTGGGTGTCAGCCGCGCCTCCCTGCGCGAGGCACTGTCGACGCTCAGCGCGCTGGGGCAGGTCAGTGTGCAGCCAGGCAAGGGGGTGTTCGTGCAGGCACCGACACCCGCAGCGTCAACCTTCGCCTGGCCCTATGCCGAGCAGGTCTCGGCCAGCGACACCTTCCAGCTGCGCTATGCCCTGGAAGGTTTTGCCGCTGGGCAGGCGGCACTGGCGCTGACTGCGGACGACATCGACCGCCTGGAGGCGAATGTCGAGGCCATGCGCCTGGAGCTGAAAGCCGGCCGCTTCGAGGCCGCCGCACGGCTGGACTTCGCCTTCCACCAGCAACTGCTGCAAGCCTGCGGCAACCACGCCATGTTGCAGGTGATCACCGCCAGCCAGGACATCTTCCTGGAGAGCCAGAAGCTGCCGTTCATCCGCCCGGAGCGGGCCATGGAGACCTGGCAGGAGCACCGCAAGCTCCTGCGCGCCCTCGCCCGCCGCTCCCAGCCGGCGGCGCAAAAGGCCATGCAGGAACACATCCGCAACGCCGCGTCGCGCACCGGCGTGGTGTTTGCGGTGTAACGCCCACGGATATCCCGATGTCGCCCTGAACGATGCACACGACCGTGCCCACCGGTCTACTGGCCCTGATAACAACGATGCCGCGGCCCGACCGCGCCACATTCATCCAGGCTGCCTATGGAAACCGGAGCACTCGCCCATGTCCGCATCTCATGAGGTATCCCCCGCCACCTTGCGCCGGGTCATCGCCGCCTCGGCCATCGGCAACTTCGTCGAATGGTTCGACTTTGCCGTCTACGGCTTCCTGGCCACGCTGATCGCCAGCCAGTTCTTCGCCAGCGAGGATGCCAGCGTCGCCCTGCTCAAGACCTTCGCCGTGTTCGCCGTGGCCTTCGCCCTGCGCCCGCTCGGTGGCATCGTGTTCGGTGCCCTCGGCGATCGCCTCGGGCGCAAGCGCATCCTGTCGCTGACCATCCTGCTGATGGCCGGCTCCACCACCCTGATCGGGCTGCTGCCGACCTACGCCAGCATCGGCCTGGCGGCACCGGTACTGCTGACCCTGGCGCGCTGCCTGCAGGGCTTTTCCGCCGGCGGCGAATACGCCGGTGCCTGCGCCTACCTGATGGAACATGCGCCGCGTGACAAGCGCGCGTTCTACGGCAGTTTCGTGCCGGTCTCGACCTTCTCCGCCTTCGCCTGCGCGGCGGTGATCGCCTACGGCCTTGAGGCCAGCCTGTCGGCCGAGGCCATGGCCGCCTGGGGCTGGCGCATCCCGTTCCTGGTGGCGGCGCCGCTGGGGCTGGTGGGCGTGTACCTGCGCTTGCGCATGGAGGAGACCCCGGCGTTCCGCGAAGCCGTCGCCCAAGGCAAGGAGCATGGACATTCGCCGCTCAAGGACACCCTGCGCCACCATGGCCGGGCGATCCGCAACCTGGGCATGTTCATCTCGCTGACGGCGCTGTCGTTCTACATGTTCACCACCTATTTCGCCACCTACCTGCAACTGGTCGGACACCTGAGCCGCGCCCAGTCGCTGCTGGTGACCACCGTGGCGCTGCTGTTCGCCGCCGTCGGCTGCCCGCTGGCCGGGGCCTTCTCGGACCGGGTCGGGCGGCGCAAGACCATCGGCTTCACCTGCCTGTGGGTGATGCTGTGCGTGTTCCCGGCTTACTGGCTGGCCAGTTCCGGGTCGATGTCGGGGGCGCTGCTGGGGGTGATCCTGCTGGCGGTGGGCGCCCTGAGCAGCGGCGTGGTGACGGCGGCGCTGCTGTCGGAGAGCTTTCCGACCCGCACCCGCTACACCGCTTCGGCGATCACCTACAACGTGGCCTACACCCTGTTTGGCGGGACCGCGCCGCTGGTGGCGACCTGGCTGATCGGGCAGACCGGCAGCAGCCTGGCGCCGGCGTTCTACCTGGTGGTGATTGCCCTGGTGGCGCTGGTGGGGGGGATGGGGTTGCCGGAGACTTCGCGGATATCGTTGCATGATGAAGCGGGGGGTGAGGTGAGCCCTGGGGTGCGCGCCCCGAGTTGAGGGCCTTGGGGCTGCCATGCAGCCCTTTCGCGACACAAGGCCGCTCCTACCGGGATCGCGGTCTCCTGTAGGAGCGGCCTTGTGTCGCGAAAGGGCCGCAACGCGGCCCCGCCGTTCTCAATCCTCCTCGCCCCGAGACAGGTAATAACAGGTCCGATAATCGCCCACTTTCCCCCCTGCGACACCGCAGCCAATTGACGCAATTAACCATCCGGTACAAACATAAGCGCATCCAACAACAACAAGCGATGCCTGTCATGAAACCTCTTATCCTCGTGCTGAACGGCCCCAACCTGAACATGCTGGGCACCCGCGAACCCACCCAGTACGGCCGCGAAACCCTCGCCGACCTGGCCCAGGGTTGCGCCGACACTGCCCATGCCCATGGCCTGGAGATCGAATTCCGCCAGACCAACCACGAAGGCGAACTGATCGACTGGATCCACGCCGCCCGCGGCCGCTGCAGCGGTATCCTGATCAACCCCGGCGCCTGGACCCACACCTCGGTGGCGATCCGCGACGCCCTGGTGGCCGCCGAACTGCCGGTGATCGAAGTGCACCTGTCCAACGTGCACAAGCGCGAACCCTTCCGCCACCTGTCGTTCGTCTCGTCGATCGCCGTCGGCGTGATCTGCGGCCTGGGCAGCCATGGCTACCGCATGGCCCTGAGCCACTTCGCCGAAATGTTCCAGGAGCCCCGCGCATGAGCCAGCCTGCCATCCTCGCCGGCCTGATCGGCCGCGGTATCCAGCTGTCGCGTACCCCTGCCCTGCATGAGCATGAAGGCGACGCCCAGCACCTGCGCTATCTCTACCGCCTGATCGATGCCGATCAGTTGCAGGTCGACGACAGCGCCCTGGCGCAATTGCTCGACGCCGCCCAGTACACCGGTTTCACCGGGCTCAACATCACCTACCCGTTCAAGCAGGCGATCCTGCCACTGCTCGACGAACTGTCGGACGAGGCGCGCGGCATCGGTGCGGTGAACACCGTGGTGCTCAAGGACGGCAAGCGTGTCGGCCACAACACCGATTGCCTGGGCTTCGCCGAAGGCCTGCGCCGCGGCCTGCCGGACGTGTCGCGGCGGCGCGTGGTGCAGATGGGCGCGGGCGGCGCAGGCTCGGCGGTGGCCCATGCGCTGCTCAGTGAAGGGGTCGAGCAACTGGTGCTGTTCGAAGTGGATGCAGCGCGTGCCCAGGCGCTGGTCGACAACCTCAACGGCCATTTCGGCGAAGGCCGGGCAGTGCTGGGTTCGGACCTTGCGCTGGAAGTGGCCGAGGCCGATGGCCTGGTCAACACCACACCGGTCGGCATGGCCAAGCTGCCGGGCACGCCATTGCCGGTGGAGCTGCTGCATGCGCGGCTGTGGGTGGCCGAGATCATCTATTTCCCGCTGCAGACCGAACTGCTGCGCGCGGCGCGGGCGTTGGGCTGCCGCACCCTGGATGGCAGCAACATGGCGGTGTTCCAGGCGGTGAAGGCGTTCGAGCTGTTCAGTGGCAAGCAGGCCGATGCCGAGCGGATGCAGGCGCATTTCGCCAGCTTCCCCTGACAGACCGCACCGGCTTCTTCGCGGGTAAACCCGCTCCCACAGTTACTGCACAGGCCTGGAGAACTATGCAGTATCTGTGGGAGCGGGTTTACCCGCGAATAGGCCGCCACAGGTTTACCCTTTCTCATCCAGCAGCGCCTGTATCACTTTCTCCTGCCCGGCATAGTCACCTTCGCCAAAGTGCACATGCCGCACCTGCCCCTGGCGATCGACGAAGTAATGCGCCGGCCAGAACTGGTTGCCCCAGGCATTCCACACCTGGTAGTCGTTGTCCACCGCCACCGGGTAGCCGATGCCCAGCTTGGCCACCTTGCTCTTCAACTGGCCGACATCATGCTCGTAGTCGTACTCCGGCGTATGTACCCCGACCACCACCAGGCCCTGGTCGGCATAGCGCCGCGCCCAGTCATTGACGTGGGGCAGGCTGCGCTGGCAGTTGATGCAGTCCCAGGTCCAGAAATCCACCAGCACCACCTTGCCCTTGAGCGCCGGCGCATCCAGCGGTGGCGAGTTGATCCACTGATTGGCGCCGGCCAGCGACGGCATGGCGCCGTAATCGTCGCGGGCCATCAGTTGCCCTCCGGCCAGGCCCAGGCCAACCAGCGCCAGGGCCACGCCCCCCACCTTCAACAGCAGTCGTCGATCAATGCTCATGGCAACCTGCCGTGGCGTAGGTGAGGTAGTCGACGCTCTCGTGCTGCCCTTTGGAGTCGAGGTAATCCATGCGGGTGTTGACCACGCCGCAGGCATTGGCCTGGTCATCCTTCACCGACAGCACGCGCTTCACGTCCAGATGGTCGCCGTAGCGGTAATGCGGGGTGCTGGCATCGCTGCTCGGCACGGCGCTGGTGGCGTTGGCGGCGACGGCGCCGAGGCTGAGCAGGGTGAACAGGCTGGCGCTGGCGAGGGTCTTGAGGTTCATGGCATCTCTCCTGGGCAACTTTGCGGGGTGGGAAGCGTTGCTCCCCGGTCGAGAGCCATTTCACGCCCGCCAGGTATCCCCCATGTGTCGCCTGTGCCGCCGATATGCGTCGCGCTGTATCTGCACCGGCACCAGATACACTGCAATACAAAACCCCGCAGGCAAGCCCCCAACCGCTCGGTACACTGCGCCCACTCCCCTTGCACAGGACCCTGCCCGATGGAACATGTCGATCACATCCTGATCGTCGACGATGACCGCGAAATACGCGAGCTGGTCGGCAACTACCTGAAGAAGAACGGCCTGCGCACCAGCATCGTCGGCGACGGCCGGCAGATGCGCGCCTTCCTCGAAGCCAACAGCGTCGACCTGATCGTGCTCGACATCATGATGCCCGGCGACGATGGCCTGCTGCTGTGCCGCGAACTGCGTGCCGGCAAGCACCGCAACACCCCGGTGCTGATGCTGACCGCGCGCAACGACGAGACCGACCGCATCATCGGCCTGGAAATGGGTGCCGACGATTACCTGACCAAACCGTTCTCCGCCCGCGAGCTGCTGGCGCGCATCAATGCCGTGCTGCGCCGCACGCGCATGCTGCCGCCGAACCTGACCATCAGCGAAAGCAATCGCCTGCTCGCCTTCGGCCAGTGGCGGCTGGACACCACCGCCCGCCACCTGCTCGACAGCGAAGGCACCCTGGTGGCCCTGAGCGGCGCCGAGTACCGGCTGCTACGGGTGTTCCTCGACCACCCGCAGCGGGTACTGAGCCGCGAACAGCTGCTCAACCTGACCCAGGGCCGCGAAGCGGACATCTTCGACCGCTCCATCGACCTGCTGGTCAGCCGCCTGCGCCAGCGCCTGGGCGACGACGCCCGCGAGCCCAGCTGCATCAAGACCGTGCGCAGCGAGGGCTATGTGTTCTCGCTGGCGGTACAGCTGCTCGAGACGCCGTCATGAAGTGGCCACGCACCCTGGCCTCGCGCCTGGCGCTGATCTTCATCACCGGCCTGGTCCTGGCCTATGGCCTGTCGTTCAGCCTGCAGGCCTACGAGCGCTATGTCAGCAGCCGCTCGATGATGCTCAGCCACCTCGAGCAGGACATCACCACCTCGCTGGCCATCTTCGAGCGGCTGCCCGCCGACGAGCGCGCCAGCTGGCTGCCGCGCCTGGAGCGGCACACCTACCGCTACCGCCTGGATCAGGGCCAGGCGGGCACGCAGATGGCCAGCGACGATCCGCCCATGGCCGCGGAATCGATCGTCAAGGCGATCGGCGACCGCTACACGCTGCGCTTCCAGGAACTGCCCGGGCCGACCCAGCACTTCCAGGTGCACCTGCACCTGACGGACGGCTCGCCGCTGACCATCGATGTTACCCCCGCAGGGGTACCGGTCGCCAGCTGGCTGCCATTGGTACTGCTGGTCCAGCTCGGCGTGCTGCTGTTCTGCACCTGGCTGGCGGTACGCCTGGCCATCGGCCCGCTGACCCGCCTGGTCCAGGCCGTGGACAACCTGGACCCGGACAAACCGGGTGTGCTGCTCGACGAGAGCGGCCCGCGGGAAGTGCAGTACGCCGCCGTCGCCTTCAACGCCCTGCAAGCGCGCATCGCGGCCTACCTCAAGGAGCGCATGCAGCTGCTGGCGGCGATCTCCCATGACCTGCAGACGCCGATCACCCGCATGAAGCTGCGGGTCGAAGTGATGGATGAGGGCACCGAGAAAGAAAAGCTCTGCCACGACCTCGACGCCATGGAACACCTGGTGCGCGAGGGCGTGGCCTATGCCCGCAGCATGGATATCAACACCGAAGCGCCGTGCCGGATCAACCTCGATGCCTTCCTCGACAGCCTGGTGTTCGACTACCAGGACAGCGGCGCCAAGGTCGAGCGCCATGGCAGCACGGGCAGCCTGCTGCAGACCCGCCCCCACGCCCTGCGCCGAGTATTGGTCAACCTGGTGGACAACGCCCTGAAGTTCGCCGGCGAGGCCCAGCTCGAGGTCAGTCATGCCCATGACCGGACAGTGATTCGGGTGCTCGACGACGGCCCCGGCATTCCGCCCGGCGAACTGGATGAAGTGCTCAAACCGTTCTACCGCGTGGAAAGCTCGCGCAACCGCAGCACCGGCGGCACCGGGCTTGGCCTGGCCATCGCCCATCAGCTGACCCAGGCCATGGGCGGGCGGCTGACCTTGAGCAATCGCCAGGGTGGCGGGCTGTGCGCGCAGATCGAACTGTAGGCCGTGCCCACTGTGCACGGCCTCATTGCTATGTCCTACAGCGCTAAAGCTACAGTCCGATACACAATGACACCTGGGCCGACACACTCCAGATACCCCGCCCCGCCACACTCCCGGTCACTTCAACACCTACCGGGAGAACACCATGAATGCACTGACCCGTACCTTCAATCACGTCGACCGCCTTGGCAACTGGAGTGCCGACCTGCCGCTGCGGCTGTTCGTGGCCTGGGAATTCTTCGAGTCGGGCTGGGAAAAACTTGGCGGCAGCAACTGGTTCGGTGACCTGCAAGGGAGTTTTCCGTTCCCCTTCAATGTCCTGCCTGCGGAACTGAACTGGCAGTTGTCGATGTGGGCCGAACTGCTGCTGCCCCTGCTGCTGCTGCTCGGCCTGGGTACCCGGCTGGCCTCCGCCGGGCTGATGGTGGTGACCGTGGTGGCGATTGCTGCCGTGCACTGGCCTGCACAATGGTCAAGCCTGGCGGAACTGGCCCAGGGCTATGCCATTACCGACCAGGGCCATGGCAACTTCAAGCTGCCGTTGATCTACCTGGTGGCACTGCTGCCGCTGCTGCTCAAAGGTTCCGGACGCCTGAGCCTGGATTACTGGATCAAGGCCCGCACCCGGTAACGACGCACCGGGGCTCGCTGCCCCGGTTTCCCGCCTGACAGCGCTTCAGTCATCCAAGGGCTTTGGCGGGGCGGCTGGCTTGGCCGGCTTGGAGGGCTTGCTGTCCTTGGCCTTCGGCTCAGGCGCAGCGGCGACGGGCTCAGGCGCGCTCACCGCCTTTTCGCTTGCCGACAACTCGTCGACGGCCTTGAAAATCACCTGCGGGTCGATCTTCTCGCCCGACTCGTCGTCCTTGAGCACATGCCGTTCACCATCCTTGCCGACCAGGATCACCTTGGTGCCCTTGCTCGCCCCCAGCTTGAGCTCGCGGATCAGGGCCATGGTGGTCTGTTGCTCGAGGTTCTTGTCCTCACGCTTGCCCATCATGTTGGCCACGCTGAACAGGATCAGGCTGCGCTCCTTGAAGGCCGCCTGGGTGGCGGGGTCTTTCAGCGCCTCGTTGAGGCCGCGCAAGGTCGGGTCGGCGCTGCTGGGGGCGATGACCACCAGCGGCCTGGCCTTGCCCAGCTCCTTGGCCAGCGGTGCGTCACTGTCGGCGGCTAGCAGGTGCGGGGCCACGGCTAGCAGGGTGGCGAGGGTCAATGACCGGACAAGCATGCACATCTCCTTGGCTTGTTCATGAAACAGAGACTACAGAACATTCGGAAAGGTCCGATGAGCGAGCCTAAACCAACCAGGCAAGGAGAGGGTAAGGCGAAAAGTAACTTGCCATTGCCGCCCGCCGTTGACCCGCGCCATGCCTGCACAGTGTGAGCATAGCGCACGCCCCGGCGGGCGATGCTCATCATGGCGAAGAACGAGAAGGGCTTTCGAGTGCAGGCTCTTCCGGCAGGATTTCCAACCGGGCCAGGGTCAAGCGCGACATCAAACCCGCCCTGGCCACCTGCCGCTCGCGGTGAAGCTGGTCGATCCGGGTCAGTCGTTCGCCCTCAGCCACCGAAGTGTCTGCCATCAAAGCCTCGAGGCGCTGATGGAAAGGTGCATCGAGGCGCTCGAAGCGCGCCTCTTCGACCCGTTGCAAGTGTTCCTGCCAGAAATCCCGGGCAACCAGTGACTGCGCCAGCGCCTCGCTGGTTTCTTCCCGCCTGACCTGGGCCAGCGCCGCCAGCACACGGGTTTCGTCGAGACCGGCCACCTCGTCGAACAGCATGTCGCCAGGTTGGCCCGGCAGATCGAGGGCTTCGCGCAGCGAGAGGCGGTAGGCCAGGCCCACCTCGATCTCGTCGGGGTCTGCACCCTGCGCCCGACGCGCCTGGATGTCCTCCAGGGCGACCCGGTCCACCGCGTCCAGCCGCCACAGCTGCCGCCCCAGGCGCAGCAACGCGCTCTCCTGCTGACCGGCACGCGCATCGAGCTGCGCCCGCCAGACCAGCATCCGCACTTCCATGTTGCTGAAACACAGCGCCACGCTGTCCTGGCAGGTCAGGTTGTCGCGGGCGTGAAGAAACAGGTCTTCACGTAGCGAGGCATGCTCGCGCATGGCCATGAGCATGGTGAACACTCGGTTGGCCAGCGCCTGGCGCCTGTCACGATAATCCGCCGTTTCGGTCAGGCGTTGCAGCAAATGGAAGTACGCCTCACTACCCTCTTCGGCCTCCATCTCGTCCCAGGCCGAGGATTGCTCAGGTCGCAGGGCACTGTCAGCGGCATCGAGCCAGCGCTGTCGCGCGGCTATAGGCGCCCCCAGCGCATCGCCCTCGACCGCACCGCCCAGGCTCAGCTGGTACACCCGCAGGCGCTCGGCGGCCTGGGCCGAAAGCGGATTGCCCGCCACCTGGATGCCGCTGCCGATCCAGGAAGGCGCCTGGAACAGCCGTGCAGGCAACTCGGTCAGCAGGTTGTCCCGCAGGTCGGCAACCAGCAGTTCCAGGCGGTCGAGCAGCGCCAGAGGAAACTCGCTGATCCCGGTACGGCGCAGGTACAAACGGCTGAGCCGGTCCAGGCGAAACAGCGGGAACCCGCGCCCGAGCGGGTTGTAGGACAGGTTGAGGTAGCGCAGCGTTACCTGGTTGGCCAGGGTCATGGCTTGTTCGGTGTCCAGCACGATATCGTTGCCGTACAGGTCAAGCTCACGCAGATTCGCCAGTTGTTCGAGGCCCCCCGGCAAGCGCACCAGCGCGTTGTTGGACAATGTCAGGACACTCAGGTTGGGGAACGCGCGCAGGAACCGGGCGCTCACCGACCGCAGGCCCAGCCCCATCATCGACAACTCGTGCACGGCAGAAAAGCTGATCGGCGCCGGCAGCTCCGGCAGCGCCTCCAGGCTCACGGACCAGATGCTCAGGCGGTACCCCGAGGCCACCCCGTCCTGCTGGGCGGCACGCGCGGTACGACGCTGCCAGCAGTTGACCAAGGTCTCGCGCAGGTAGTTGCGCTCGCTTCGCTGTGCCGCATTGGCACTCTGGCGCGTCCAGTCGAGCAGGGTACTGTCCAAGGTCTCCAGTTCCTGGCCCAGCCTGGCCAGCTCCTGCGCCACCCCTGCCCCGGCGTCGTGGACATCGGTCAGCCAGGCGAGGACTTCACCATCGGTGAACGCCGGATAGAGCGCGCGCACCATGGCAAACAGCGCTTGCGGGCGGCCCCGACGCCCGCGGGCGCCGGGGTTGCGTCCACTGAGCGGGTAGCCCAGTCGGTTGCCAGGCAGACGCTGCGGGGGGCGAAACCAGCCGGGCAACCCGGGCTGCCCCAACAGCGATTGCACTTCGCCACGCCGCTGCCCGGCAAGCCGCGCCAGGGACCTCCGCAAGTCATCGGTGAATGGCTCGGCCAGGCCCGTGGCAACCCGCTGCGGGGCGTCATAGGCAGCAGCCAGCACCTCGAACAGTTCTCCGGGCTCGCCAATGGCAATGCCGCGAGCATCGCTCAACTGGAAGCGACCATCGCGGTGCACCAGGGCATGCGTCGCCTCTGGCGGTGGCTGCGCCGCCAGCACGGGGCCTTGCAGGCCATCCTCGGCGACATGCAGCCGGGGCCCGCTGTCAGCCCCTGGGAGGTACTCGAGCAGGCCGATGACGACCCGGGCCAGATCGGTATCCTGCGGCGTATCCAGACTCAGCCCTTGGTAGACCTGGGCCACGCGCAGCGCTTGGGTGGCCTGCCTGGCCGCCTCGCCCAGCGCCAGTGCCACCCGCCCCTGCTGCTCCAGCGAGCGCCGTTCGGCAACCGTCAAAGCCTGTACCAGCTCGGTGGCGACGCTTGCGGGCAACCGCGGAAACTGTCGCCGCAAGGCAGCCTCCCCGGTCGACAGGGCTGGCTCGGCCGCGGCGTAGGCGCGGGCGAACAAGGCCCGACGCTGGCGCCAGGCAAGGTCTGCCAGGGCCGAACAATCGAGGCCCGCAGCGCCGGGCAGCGCGTCGATGTGCGGCAGCAGTTCAGCCGCCTGGCGGGTGCCGAGACGCAGGTCTGCGATCGCCGTCCGCAAACGCTGCTCCAGTCTCATCCGTCGCACCGTGTCCAACAGCGCCGCGCTGGGGGCCCGGCCATGAACCAGCAGCGCGCGCAAGTGCTCCTCCTGCAGGTCGTGGGCGAGCAGCAGCAGGTCGAGCTGGTCATCGTCCAAGCCTGCGAATCGCTCACCCAGGCGGCGCAGCAGGTGGCGTGAGCCTTGCCACTGCGCAGGCTGCTCGGACCACAGGTACCAGGCTCCGGCACCGTTACCCTGTAGCGAAGGCGAATGGCCGGCTATCGGGCGCAAGTGCAAGCGTGCAGCGTTGCCCCGGCTCACCACGGGGTAGTAGTGGCCGTCCATCCACACCCAGGCCTGGTCGCCAAGGCGATGGATGCCACGCGCATCCACTACCGCACCCGGCCCAGGCGGCTCGCTGCGAAACGGCGCCAGGTCGTGTTTCCACAGGCGCAGGCTGCCGTCCTCCAGGCGAGCCGGCACCATGCTGTCGACCCACGCCGAGCGTGACCAGCGCTGTTGCGCCACGCTGATGCCGGCGGCGGTGGCGGCCAGCACGGCAACATCGCCGGCAACGTTCAGCAGGTGATCCAGGGCCTCGCTGCTGTCGCCTTCACGCCAGGCCTCGACGCCGTGGTAAACCTCACCCAGCAGTTGCCAGGCCGTGACGGCCAGCAATCCGGCACCGATCACCGGCACGAACATGCCTGCCAGGTTGAGCAGGGCCCAGCCCTCGGCCTTGAGCCTTTGGTCATGTTCGTCCCGGACCTGCGCATCGAGCGCCGCAGTCGGTACTGCGATCATCGCGGCGTCGTCCTTGATCTGTTCGATGCGCGCGCGGGCCAGGCTGTCGAACAGCCGCTCGGGGTAATCACGCAGGTGTTCATCCAGGGCAATGTTGGCCAGGTCGCTCACCCCCGCATAGCCGTCGAGCACGGCGGCAAAGAACCGCTGGCTGTCCCGCCGCCTGACGAAACGGCTGAAAAAGCGCTGGTAGGGCGCCGTGCGCAGATGCTTGCCCAGTGCATTGGCAAAGTGCCGCAGGCTGGGGTAGGCACGCCACGGGCTGTCAGGATCACCCGGGATATGCACCAGTAGCCGATGGGTGGCGGTGTACAACGGGCTCAGGCGCTCATCGCGGACATCCAGCACGACGATCTGCTGCAGGTCGCATCCAAGCAGTTGCAGGCGCCTGGCGACCACCGCACGGCCCTCCAGGCGCAGCGGTTCACGCAGCGCGCACAGGTCAGCCAGCAGGCGATGTTCGGCCTCGCCGATATCGCCCTTGATCCAGGCCGCATGGGCATCGACGCGCATGGCATAGCGCAGAGACCGGGACAGCAGCGAAGCGAACGACGGCGCAGGCATGTCCGTCGCCGCCGGGCCCTCCAGCACCTGCTGCAGGTGGGCCTGGTAAGCCTGGCCCAGATCCGCCTGGCGGCACCATCGGGCGAAGGTCACGGCACCTGGCAGTGGCACCCGGAGACCGGGCTGGCCAAGCAGGCAGTTACCCACCGCCTGCCCGCCGGCCACAGCCTGCTCGTCGGTGAAGTTGCGCAACGCCGCTTCCAGCAACGGCACCTGCTCGTAGCGGGTCTCGCTCAAATGCCAGCCGACCGGCTGCGAGCCGATCACCGGCTCCTCGGTACCCACCCGCATACGCCACTGGCTCACATCGATGTCTGTGCCCAGGCGCTGGCGCAGGTCCATTTCGAGCCGTGCCCGGGAGAACCCGTCCAGCGGCTCCAGGCGCTGCAACACCTCGTTGACCCGCCCTCGGAAGTACAGGCTGAGGGTCATCGCTTCGCCGATCTGCTCCAGCTGATCGATGCTGGCCGACGCCATCCAGTCCGGCAAGCGCTGACGGATCAGTGCGTCCTGGTACGCCTGCTCCACCTGACTGGACTGTTGCGCCGAATCGTCCGTGGTGTCCTGATGCATGTCTGATCTCCGGTATGGGGGAGCCGGAGGTTATGCAAGCGGCCAGGACCCGCGGCACTAATTAAGTCTGATCGGGTCAGCGTACCCAGATGGCTGTCTCGGGCCCGCCGTTGTCCAGCGCCTCGAGGGTCAGTTGCAGGAGCAGTCCACGTTCGGCGATCTGCTGTTCGTGCATCACCTCGTTCATCTGCTCGATCCGTTCGGCCTCGGCACGCACATGGTCATCCTGCAACGCCTCCAGGCGCGCATGATAGGGCTCGCCCAGTGCCGTGAAGCGGGCACTGAACGTGGTTTGCAAGTGCGTGCGCCAGAAGTCCCGCTCGACCATGGACTCGGCCAGCGCTTGTCCGGTTTCGGCTTCGAGCACCTGCGCCGTGGCCCGGGTGATGTGCGACGGTTGCACGTCCGCCAGGCGCACGAAGGTCATGCTGTTGGTGCGCACCGGCAAGTCGAGTGCATCCCTGAGGGCCAACCGGTACCCCAGCAGGACTTCGAGCTGGTCAAGCGTCGGCTCGCTGGCAAGCCGTGACTGGATATCTTCGAGGGCGATCCGGTCGACCTGCTCCAGCCGCCACAACTGGCGGCCAAGGCGCAGCAAGGCCTGCTGACGGTCGCCACGCAAGGCGTCGGCCTCGGCTTGCCAGGCCATCAGGCGCAGTTCCAGATCGGTGAAGCGCAGGGCCACGCTGTCCTGGCAGGTCAATTGACTGGCGTTGTCGAACAGTTCGCCACGCAGCACGACGTCGCGGCGCATCGCCTGCAACATGTTCAGTACCCGATGGGCCAGGTAGCGGGCGCCGGTGCGATGCTGGAAGTCGGCGGTTTCCAGCAGGCGGCCGAGCAGCCGGAAAAAGTCGCTGCTGCCCTCGAGGTACTCGAGCTCGTCCCAGCACGCGCCCATCTCCTCACGCTGCTGCAGGGTAATCGCATCGAGCCAGCGCAGGCGGATCGGAACTGCCGCTGTGTGCTGTGCCGGCGTTGCCACGGCACGCAGGGCACGGCGCAGGCGGGCCGTCTGCGCCTCGGTAAAGGGGTTGCCTCTGAGCTGGACATCGCCCTCGCGCCAGATGCGTGAGCGGAAGAATTCCTCGGGCAGTTCGGTAATCAGGTTGCCGCGCAAATCCACCCGGCGCAGCGCAGCATGATCGAGCAAGCCGCGCGGCAGCTGAGCCACCCGGGTACTGGACAGGTGCAGTTCGTTCAGCTGCGTCAGTCCCTCCAGGGAAAACAGCCGGCCCAGGGGATTGTTCGAGACATTCAGGTACAGCAGGCGCTCGCAGCTTGCCAGGATCGTCGACTGCCCCGGATCCAGGGTGATGGCATTGTCGAAGAGATCCAGGCACTGCAGGTGACGCATCTGCAACACAGTCTGCGGCACACGCCGCAAACGGTTGCCAGGCAGTTCGAGCACGCGCAGGTTGGGGAAGGCCGCGAGGAAACTCTCGGGTATCTCCGGGATCAGCATGCCACGCAACGACAAGACGAAGACATGCTCGAAGCGCACCGTGTCCGGTAGCCCGGGCAGAGCGCCCGGCCTTGCACCGTAGACGCTCCAACGGTAATCGCTGTTGAACACCTGGGTAGCTTCCGGGCCGTCCGAGCGCCTTTGCCAGCAGTTGCGCAACGCTTGCCGGAAGAACCGCCGGTTCTCCTGTTGCTCGGCGTTCCTGGCCTGGTGGACCCAGGTTCGCAGGTGCCGGTTGAGGGTGGCGAGTTGACCTTCCAGGCGTCCCAGCAACTGCTCGGTCGCCCTCAACGACGCAGGGGCGTTGCGAATCCAGCTGCGCAGCTGCTCGTCGTTGTATTCCGGGTAGAGCGCGCGCAGGCGCGCTTGCAGTGCCCGCGGCAGATGCCGTTGCGGCTGCCCGCTGCCGCGCCCGCTCAAAGGGTAACCGACACGGCCGGACGCCAGACGCCTGGGTGCATTGAACCAGGTTCGCGCGGTATCGCTCTGCAGCACCTGCGTCACATCGTCCCGATGCTCCGTCGCCAGGCGTCGGACGGCCTGGCGCAGCGCATTGGCAGAAGATCCGTCCTGCCCCATCGCGGCGCGCTGGGCGGGGTCGGCGGCGTCGGCCAGCACCTGGAACAGCTCGCCAGGCCCCTGCACGACCTGCCCGCTGTCATCGAACACGACGAACTGGCCATCACTGAAAGCCAGCCGTGCCGGCTGAGGCCCTTGCGCCGGGTCCAGGCCATTCGCCTCGACCACCCGCCACTGCCGGGAGCCCGGAAGCTTGCTCAGCAGCTGTACCGTGACCCGGGCGAGGTCCAGCGTCTGCGCAGTGTCGAACTGCAAGGCCTCCATGACCCGCACCAGGCGAATGTAACGAGCACTGGCACGCGCCGCCTCGGCCAGGCACAGGGGCACCCGCCCGGTACGTTGCAGGCGCTCTCGGTCGGCCGCACTGGCTGCCAGCAGCAGGGCCCGGGCAGCACGAGGGTGCAGGCTGGGGAAGAGCCGCCGCAGCGCCGCCTGGTCGCTGTCCGGGCGTTGCTGGCTCTGGTACAGCCGCTCGAACAACAGCCGGCGGTGCGCCTGGGCCACCTCCGCCAGGGCGTTTCCGTTCAGCCCGGCGGCGCCTGGCAACTCGCCAGCCTGCTCCAGGAGCAAGCGATCCAGAGGCGCCTGCCCCGCCTGCAGACGCGCCAGCAAGACGTCGATGCGGGCAACCAGCCGCGCACGCTCCACCGTGTCGGCAACGGCTGCTTCGGGTACGGTGTCGTGAACATGCCAGGCGCGCAACTGGTCGGCGTCCAGTGCATGGATGGCAAGCACCTGCTCGATACGTTGGTCATCCAGTTCGGCGAACGTCCCGCCAAACCGGCGGAACATGCGCCGGGCATCGTGCCACTGCGCCGGCTGCTCGCACGCCAGGCGCCAGGCGCCGGCGCCGTTGTGGTGCAGCAACGGGGCATGGCCCTGTTCGGCGTGCAACCGCCAGCGTTCCAGGGACTGATCGTAGCGAACAAGATAAGGGTGACCCTCCATTTCGATCCAGGTGCGATCATCGAGGCGGTAGATCCCCTGCTCATCGCGTATTGCCTCGGCTGGCAGGGCCAGGCTGCGAAACGGCGCAGGGTCGGCATTCCACAAGCGCAGGCTGCCATCCTCCAGCTGGGTCGGGACCAGTGCATCGACCACCGGCGCGCCACTCCAGGCGCGTTGCGCCAGCGTCACTCCCGCCCCCACGGCGGCCAGGCCCGCCACGCCAACGGCCACGTGGCGAAAATGATCCGCGGCGGCGTCGACGTCACCCGCTCGCCAGGTCGTCAGCCCCTGGTACGTCTCCTTGAGCAGTTCGAAGGCCGTCACAGCCAGCAACCCGACACCGATCATGGGCACGAAAAGGCCCGCGATACCTAGCAGTGTCAGCGCCTGCGTGGCGAGCATCTGCCGATGCTCGGCCTGAACCTTGCGGTCCAGTTGCCTGACGGGCATGGCGATGGTCGCGGCATCGAGCTTGATCTGGGCAATGGTGGCGGCAGCCAGGCTGGGAAACAACGGCAGGTCGTACGCCTGCAGGGTTTCACCGAGGTCGAGGCCGGCCCATGCCGGCAAGTCGTGGTAACCGCTGACCACCCGCGAGAAGAATCGCGGGCAGTCACGGCGCAGCACGAAGCGCTGGAAAAACGCCTGATAGTCCTGCTGACGCAGCCGGCTGCCAAGCACCTTGCGGGTGAACTTCGCCAGGTCGTCGCCCCTGCTCCACGGCCCCATGGGATCGCCAGGGATGTAGACCAGTACCTGGCGGGTGATGCTGTAGAGCGGCGCCAGGCGCTCATCGCGCACCTCCAGCACCACGATCTGCTGCAGCGTGCAGCCACTCAGGTGCAGCTGGCTGGCGATCACCCGCGCGCCCTTCAGGCGCCCGGGCCTGCCATTGCGGCAGAGGCCGATCACCATCTGCAACTCGTCCTCGTCGAGCACGCCTTCAAGCCTGGCCTTGCAGGCATCGAACAGCATTCGCTCGGTCAACACCTGCAACAGCGGACTCACGCACGGTGCCAGGGCACCGTCCAGGTACTGCTGATAGGCGGCTCCCAGGTCCAGTTCGCGGCAAAGCTGGGCAAACTGCAGCGCGCTGGGGCGCGCCAGGATGGCGGCGTTGGCGTCGCGCACGCAGTGGCCAGGCGGCTGTCCGCCAAGCCTTGTCTGGTCGGCGCTGAAATTGTGCAGGGCCGCTTCCAGCAAAGGCATCGGGTAGTACTCCGCGGTCGTCATCGGGACGCGCACCGGGGCGTAACTGAACAGAGGCTTCCTGAAGGAGTCGAGGAACTGCAAAGTGCCGACGTCCGTCGTCACACCGAAGCGCTCGGCCAGGGCGGCGTGCAGGCGGGCAGCGACGAACCCGTCCAGGCCCTGCAACCGTGAAAGCTGCGCGGACAGGCGCTGGCGCGCCGCCACGCAGCGCTTCAAGGCGTCGCCCAGCCGCGTCATGTGCTGCATATCGGCCTGACGCATCCAGGCCGGCAAGCAGTTGGCGATCAACTGGTCCTGATAGGCCTGTTCGAGGGCTAGCGGGTCATTTCCGACAACGGTCGATGCAGCGTGGGTGTTCATGTTCGATGGCTCCGGATAGGGGGCCATGACGCTAGTCTGCTCACCACCGGTGCATCCGGTAGCCCGCTACCACCGGCTCAGAACAACATCAGCTGGCGATCGGTCAGGGCGGCGAAGTCGTCACCGACGAAGGGCAGGATGGCATCGGCGACCGGTTGCAGCTGGCGGCTCAGGTAATGCTCGTGGTCGATCGGCGATTGCCGGTTTTCCAGCGGTTCAGGCCCGCTGGTGGTGATCACGTAGCTGATCCAGCCGCCGTTCTGGTACTGCCGCGGGCGCCCCAGTTGCGTGTTGTAGGCATCCGCCAGGCTGGCGGCACGCACATGCGGCGGGACATTGCGCTGGTAGTCGGCCAAACGCCGGCGCAGGCGCTTGCGGTAGACCAGCAAGTCGTCGAGCTCCCCGGCGAGGGTCTGGCGCACGTATTCGCGGATGTAGTCGCGGTAGGGCTGGCCGCGGAAGATCCGCCCGTACAGCTCCTGCTGAAAGCGCCGGGCCAGCGGCGACCAGTCGGTGCGCACCGACTCCAGGCCCTTGTAGACCATCTCCTGGTTGCCATTGGCACGCTGCACGAGGCCGGCATACCGCTTCTTGCTGCCCTCCTCGGTACCGCGGATGGTCGGCATCAGGAAACGCCGGTAATGCACCTCGTACTGCAGCTCCAGCGCGCTCTCCAGGTTCAGCTCGGTGCGCAGGTGCTCGGCCCACCAGTGATTGACCTGCGCCACCAGGGCACGGCCGATACGGGCGGCGGCCTCCTCGTCATGGGCCTCCTTGAGCCAGACGAAGGTGGAATCGGTGTCGCCATAGATCACCTGGTAACCCTGCGCCTCGATCAGCGCACGGGTCTGGCGCATGATCTGGTGACCGCGCAGGGTGATCGACGAGGCCAGCCGCGGGTCGAAAAAGCGGCAGCCGCTGGAGCCGAGCACACCGTAGAACGCGTTCATGATGATCTTCAGCGCCTGCGACAACGGCGCATTGCCCGCGCGCTTGGCCGCTTCGCGGCCCTGCCACACGCGCTCGACGATCGCCGGCAGGCAATGCGCGGTGCGCGAGAAACGCCCGCCACGAAAGCCTTCCACCGAATGCTGGTCATCGGGCAGGCGCAAGCCTTCGACCAGGCCCACCGGGTCGATCAGGAAAGTGCGGATAATGGACGGGTACAGGCTCTTGTAGTCCAGCACCAGCACCGAATCGTACAGCCCCGGGCGGGAGTCCATGACGAAGCCACCGGGGCTGGCCTCGTCCGGGCGGCTGCCCAGGCTGGGCGCGACAAAGCCCATGCGGTGCATGTGCGGGATATACAGGTGGCAGAACGCGGCAACCGAGCCACCGCTGCGATCGACCGCAAGGCCGGTGACCGACGAACGCTCCAGCAGGAAGTCGAGCAGGCGGGTGTGGGCAAAGATGCGGGTGACCAGCTCGCAGTCCTTGAGGTTGTAGCGGGCAAGCGCGGGCTTGTCTTCGGCGAAGCGGCGGTTGATCTCGTCCATGCGCTGGTAAGGGGTATCGATGGCCTTGCCTTCCCCAAGCAGGGTCTGGGCGACACTCTCCAGGCTGAAGGAAGGGAAGCTCCAGGTCGCCGAACGCAGCGCCTCGATGCCGTCGATCAGCAGGCGCCCCGGGGCATCGGCGAACACGTGGCCACCGCCGGCCTGGCTGCGCAGGGTCAGCGGCGCGCCGTTGCGCCCCAGCGCCAGCGGCAGCTGCAGGGCCTTGGCATGCTCGTGCAGCAGGCGCAGGTCGAACTGGATCAGGTTCCAGCCGATGATTGCATCCGGATCGTGTTCGGCCATCCACTGGTTGAGGCACATCAGCAACTCGGCGCGGTCAGCGCAGTAGCGCAGGTCGAAATCCACCTCATCGGCATCACCGTTGGCCGGCCCGAGCATGTACACCTGGCGCTGGCCACAGCCTTCCAGGGCGATGCTGTACAGCTCGCCATGCTCGCTGGTCTCGATGTCCAGCGAGGCCAGGCGCAAAGTCGGGCGGTAGTCCGGCAACGGCTTGAGCTGGGCCTCGCAATACACGCCCTGGGCGTCGCGCTGGCCGGTGAACTGCACCGGCGCGGTGATGAAACGCTCCATCAGGTAGCGCTCCGGCGGGCGGATATCGGCCTCGAAGACGTCGATACCGGCCGTGCGCAGGCGCTGCTCCAGCTGCATCAGTTGGCGGTGCTGACGGGTGTAGAGGCCGAGCATGGGGCGCTGCTCGAAGTCTTTCAGGCGCAGCGGCTTGAGCCACGCGCCGTGCTCCTTGGCCAACAGCACCCGGGCGTGCTCGGCCTGCGCCTGCGGGATGAAGGCCACCGATTCCTGGGGGGCCAGGCGCAACAGCCGTGGCCCGGCCTCGGTGGCCAGCCAGAACTCCACGCAGGTGCCCTCGGGCGTGTCATGCCAATGCCGGGTCAGGACAAAGCCCTGCTGCAACTCCACCGCGTCGACCTCTGTTGAAAAAGACGATTCTACGCCAGCTGGCGCCCAGCTCGCAGCCGCGCTCAACCGTACAGGTAGTCGATGTCCTTGCAACCGGGCGGCGGCACCTGGCCGAGCAGGTAGTCACGCAGCTTGTGCATCTGCCGCGCCTTGGGGCTGCTCTTGAGCCAGGTCATGTAGTAGCCGTCGCCGGTCGACACTGCATGCTTGAACGGCGTCACCAGGCGCCCCGCGGCAAGGTCGGCACTGGCCAGCACCAGGTCGACCACGGAGATGCCCAGGCCCTGCTGCGCAGCCGAGATGCCCTGGTCGAGGGTATCGAACACCTGGCCCTGGTCGATGCTGATGTCCAGCGCATCCATGCGTGCCAGCCAGCGCCGCCAGTCGCGGCGGTCCGGTGACGGGTGGAGGAACTCGCACTGGCGCAGGTCGGCCAGCGCCGGTTGCGCTTGCGTCATGTAGTCCGGGTGGCACACCGGGATCAGCCATTCATCGAACAGCCTGATGCTTTCGACATCGGCCGGGAAACGGCCGTTGGCCAGGAGGATGGCGCAGTCGTAGGGCTCCGAGTAGAAGTCCACCGTGTCGATGTCCATCCACACGCTCGACAACTGCACGGAACAGTTGTCGTCGACCTTCTTGAAGCCGTCCAGGGCCCGCAGCAGCCAGCGCACGGTGAGCGTCGACGGGGCTTTCAGGCGCAGGCCGTAACGGTCCTGGCGCAGCAGCGCGCAGGCGTTCTCGATGATCTTGAAGCCGACCTTGAGTTCCTGGGACAGCAGCCGGCCGTGCTCGGTGAGGCTGAGCTTGGGGCCACGGCGCTCGAACAGGTCGCAGCCGAACATCGTTTCCAAGGTCTTGATGTGATGGCTGACCGCGCCCTGGGTCAAGGCCAATTCCTCGGCTGCGCGGGTGAACGACCCGTAGCGCGAGGCCACCTCGAAGGCACGCAGTGCATGCAAAGCCTGAATCCGTTCCGACATGGTGCCCCCAAAGCATGAGTGAGACTAATAGTAGGTCATAGTTCCACGCGTTTTACAACGTGAAGTGCGTCTCCGAAAATGCTGCAAAACAATAAAGATAACAAGACAACCTGCCTGCATATGCCTGGAACTTACTTTTAATTACTGCCTGGGGAAATCATGTTTACGGGTTATGGAAACTGCTATCGCCTGGATGCGCTAGAGCTCGCCGATGAACATGGCCGCAACACACAACACTGGACGTACAAGACCCTGCAGCATTTTCGCGGCGTGCTCGCCAACCCGGACTTCCCGTGCCTGTTCGGGCGCAAGGCGGTTGCCGGCCAGTCGTGTCACATTCTGTTCGCCCGCGCCGAGCAACTGGCCGACGACCTTGCCCAGGGCCTGGCCAACTATGTCCGCACCATCGCCACCACCCCGGTCAAGCAACGCATCGGCAGCCCGCTGGTGGTGTTCCTCGAAACCGCGGCCGGCAGCGCCCTGGCCGAACAGCAGGCGCTGGCCTGGAAGGTGCTGCGCGGTGTCCATGCGCGCGACCCGCACCCTTGGCCACAGGCGATTCCCACCGACCCGCACGACCACGCCTGGTCGTTCTGCTACGCCGGCATGCCGCTGTTCATCAACATGAACTTCCCTGGCCACCAGCAGATGAAAAGCCGCAACCTGGGGCCGCACATCACCTTCGTCATCAACCCGCGGGAGAACTTCGACGAAGTGGCCAACGCCGGCACCGAAAGTGGCCAGCGTATCCGCGCGCGCATTCGCGAGCGCGTGCGCCACTACAACGACGGGGTGATGCCCGAGAGCCTGGGCTTTTTCGGCCAGGACGACAACTTCGAATGGAAGCAGTACCAACTGCAGGAAGCCGGCTCGCTCAACCCGTCGCGCTGCCCGTTCCATGCCAATGCGCATGCCCATGCCACACCCGACACACTGATCGAGAACTGACCGTGAATACCGCCCTGACCCTGACCTACGCCCTCACCGTCCTGCTGTTGATCGCCACACCTGGCCCGGTGGTGGCACTGATCGTCAATACCGCCGCCGCCTCGGGCTCGCGCAAGGCCATGTTCACCGCCGTCGGCACCAACTGGGCATCGCTGGTGCTGATCGGTGCCGCGGCCTGGGTCATCCTGACCAGCGCGGCCATCGACAGGACCTGGCTCAGCGCCATGAGCCTGCTGGGCTGCCTGTTCATCGGCTACATCGCCGTCGGCACCTTGCGCGAACACCTGCAGCCAGCCGCCGGCGAAACCCAGGCGCAAGCGCCCAAGGCCGGGCGCGGCGGCCTGTGGCAAGGGTTCATGGTGGGCATCTCCAACCCCAAGGACATCATCTTCTTCATCGCCTTCTTCCCCCAGTTCATCCAGGTCACCGAATCGTTCGGCAAGAGCATGGTGGTGCTGTCGCTGCTGTGGGTGCTGATCGACTTCGCCGTGCTCAGCCTGTACATCTTCGCCATCGGCAGAATCACCTCGCAACGCAGCAACCGCCTGATTTCCCTGGCTTCGGGGGTCGCCCTGCTGCTGATCGCCGGCGGCGGTCTGGCGTACAACATCCAGGCGCTGGCGGGCTGACGCCCACGCCATTGCCACGTCAGCCAAAAGGAGCGCCCATGACACCGCCCGCCACCGCCACGCACGTTCCGGGCCGTCCCTTGCCGTTGCAGCAGGACTACCAGCGTTTTCTGCAACTGGGCAGCCGCCGCGCGCCACACACCCTGCATGTGCATGAAAGCGGCTACCGCTCGGGCACCATCAACACCGACACCCTGGGCCTGCGTTACAGCCACTGTGCCGGCAAGCGATTTTCAGCAGGCGAGCGCGGCGGCAGCGCACGGGTCAACCTGCTGGTCGGTGGCTCGACCGCGCTCGGCATCGGCGCCAGCTGCGATGAGCACACGGTGGCCTCGCACCTGTCGATGCTGACTTCGGAGGTGTGGCTGAGCCTGGCCGGATGCGGCCTCAACGCCAGCCAGGAACTGATGCTGTTCCTGACCCATCAGCACCGCTTCGGCGAGATTGGCCACGTGGTGCTGCTCAGCGGCCTGAACACCCTGGCCCACGAAGCCCTCGGCGAAGTGCTGGCCGGCCCGCATGACCCGCAGCAGGCCAAGGCCCACCAGGCGTACCTCAACAGTTTCAACGAAGGCATGCCAGCGCTCGAACCGCTGCGCCGCGAATCCTGGTGGCGGCGCCTGGGCCAGGCCCTGGCGCCGCGCCAGCCAGTGCCCCCGCCGGCCTGGCAACTGTCCGCCCCGGAAAAACGCCTGGCCCGCGCCGCCGACAGCATCAGCCGCACCCTGCGGCAGTGGGACCGCCTGCTGGCCGACAGCAACGCGACCCTCACCTTCATCCTGCAACCTTTGCTGCCCTGGTGCCGTGAAACCCTGCCAGAGGGCGAACGGGTCATGCTCGACGCACTGGAAAAACACCCGGCCAACTTCGATCGGTTGCTCGACGGTGCCTTCGATAGCCAGCTGCACATGGACTTCTTCCGCCGCATCAAGCACCAGGCCGACCCTGTGCCGTGCTATGACATGAACAGCATGCTCAGCAGCTCGCCGGTGTTCGGCGCCGACCTGTTCATCGACCGCCTGCATTTCAACGACCTGGGCAACAACGCCTTGGCCAAGGTCATCACCGCCAAACTCGGCCTGGCCCAGGAACGACACGCCCAGCGCAGGGCCGCGCCGATCAAGCTCGTCTGACCGTGACGCCGTGGGGTATCGATTAACCCTGTGCTTGGCTAGAATGTGCAGGTGTTCCGATTTGCCTGAGGCGTACGTCAAGTTGTGATGAACCATCAAGCCGTCCAACCGTGCCCGGCCACCCGCCGGAGCGTATCGCTGCGCGAGGCGCGCAGGTGAGCCGCGTTGCCCTGGTAGCAACGCTACTCATCACTCCAGTGGCCGCCCAGGCCCTCGACGTGCGCATCGACCCCCACGCCGATTTGCTCTACCGCCAGGCCCTGCCGCTGCTGGAGCAAGCCGACAACCAGGATGACGGCGCCGCCCCCCTGCGCACCGCCCTGGGCGATGACCCGGAACTCAACCGCCAGGGCCAGGCCATGGCCCGTACCCTGCCGACCGCCGTGGCCTTGCTGAAGAAATCGGTGGAGCTGGGCCATCCGGTGGCGCAGTACCGACTGGCGTTGTACTACACCACCTACCTGCCGGCAGGGCGGATTGCCGATGCGGCCTGCCCGCTGCTGGAAGCCAGCCTCCGGCAAGGCTTCGCACCGCCGGCGACGGCGATCGCCACCTGGTGCTCGCCCTACAACGCCAGCCCCGCCTACCGCGAAGCGCTCGAGGCGATTCCGAGCATGGCGACACTGTATGCGCCCTACTACCCCCAGCCTGCCACGCGCCTGGCCTGCGCCCGCAGCCATCCGCAGGGGCTGCAGATGCAGTGGGGACGCCAGCGCGATTACCAGGCCGAAGTGTTCCGCCTGCTGGGTGAGCTCGACCCGCAGCAGCGCCGTAACCTTTTGCAGAAGGCCGTGGAGATCAATGGCTGTGTGGAGGCGCAGCAGCGCCTGACCAGCCAGCGTTGAACCTGTACCGGCCTCTTCGCGGCTGAAGCCGCTCCCACACGGGCCGGCGCAACCCCTGCAGGAGCGGCTTCAGCCGCGAAGAGGCCAGTGCAGCCTGAAACGAAGCAAGATCGTTCAAGCCACCCACCCCACCACTCTGTCATGCTGGTCAACCAAGCAGAAACGTGTCGCAGCCATCATGCCCAGCAGTCCACCCATCGCCCGCCAAGCCTTCCTCCACGGCGCCATCGCCATCCTGCCGCTGTCCCTGGCCGTGGCCCCCTGGGGCCTGCTCGCCGGGTCCATGGCCATCGAGGCCAACCTCAGCGCCTGGCAAGGCCAGGGCCTGTCGGCGATCGTCTTCGCCGGCGCCGCGCAACTGGTGGCGATCGGCATGCTCAAGGGCGGCGCCAACTTGCTGTCGATCCTGCTCACCACCCTGCTGCTGACCTCCCAGCACCTGCTGTACGGCCTGTCCATGCGCCCTGTGCTGTCGAACCAGCCACTGCGCTGGCGGCTGGGCCTGGGCTTTCTGCTCACCGACGAGTTCTTCGCCCTCACCAGCCATTACGACCAGCAGCAATTCAACCGCTGGTACGCTCTGGGGGTCGGCCTGACCTTCTACGTCGCCTGGAACCTGTTCACCCTGGCGGGCATCGTGCTTGGCCAGAACATCCCCCACCTCGACCAGCTCGGCCTGGACTTCTCCATTGTCGCCACCTTCGTCGCGCTGATCGCGCCACTGGTGCGCAACCTCGCCACCGTGGTGTGCGTGGCAGTTTCGCTGTGCGGCTCGGTGCTGTTCAGCTACTGGCACTGGGAAACCGCGCTGGTCGCCGCCGGCCTGCTGGGCATGGCAGCCGGCTTTGTCTGCCAGAAATTCACCGGAGCCCGCACATGACCTGGTTGCTGATCTTCGCCATGGGCGCCGTGGTATTCCTCAACCGCTACGCCTTTCTCGAGCCGCGCCTGCCCCTGCGCCTGAGCTCCAATGCCCGGCAGTTCCTGGGCTTTGCCGTGCCCGGCATGCTCACCGCGATCTGCGGGCCGATCATCTTCCTGCCCGGCCATCAACTCGACCTGGGCCTGCTCAACCCTTACCTGCTCGGCGCGGTGGTGGCGGTCGTGCTGGTGCTGTTGACCCGCAGCGTATTGCTGAGCATGCTGGTGAGCATGTTGATCTTCTTCCTGCTGCGCAGCTGGCTGGCATGAGCACGCCCCTGCGCGAACAGACCCACCTCTGGCAGGCGCCCGCCCTGGGCGACGTCGAGATGCTGCACGCGCGCTACTTCCAGCAGCGCTTCGCCCCGCATGTGCATGAAGGCTACGTGTTCACCGTGATCGAATCGGGAGCCCAGCGCTTCTGGCACCGCGGCAGCGAGCACCTGGCACCGGTCGGCAGCATGGTCCTGATCAACCCGGATGAGCTGCACACCGGCGCCACTGCCCACGAGGCGGGCTGGCGCTACCGTGGTTTCTACCCCGAGCATGAACGGGTCACCGGTGTGCTGGACGAACTGGAACTGGGCCGCCTCGGCATGCCGCGTTTCAAGGACAGCGTGATTCACGACCCGACGCTGGCACTGGCCTTCAGCCAGCTGCACCAGCTGTCGGAAGCCGGCGCCAGTGCCCTGGAGCAACAGACCGCCTGGCGCCAGGCGGTACTGGCGCTGGTCCAGCGTCATGGCCATTGCCCGGAGCCCACCGCCCCTGGCCACGAACCCCTGGCGGTGGCCCGCGCGCGTGAGTTGCTGGAAAGCCAGTTGGCGACCCCGCCTTCGCTGGAAGCCCTGGCCGCCGCCGTCAACCTGTCACCGTTCCACTTTGCCCGGGTGTTTCGCCAGGCCACCGGCCTGCCCCCGCATGCCTGGCTGAAGCAGCGGCGCCTGGCGCGCGCGCGGGAATTCCTGAAAAGTGGCCAGGCCGCTGCCGACGTGGCATTCGCCCTGGGCTTTGCCGATCAGAGCCACCTGAGCCGGCAGTTCAAGCAGGCCTACGGGGTGACCCCAGGGGCTTATCGCAGCGCCTGCCTGCACAGCTAACAGCCCCGCCAGCCGCTGCTACACTGAGGAGGCTGAATGGAGGATCCTGCCATGTCCGAAAGAGAGCTGACCACCCTGATATCGCTGATGAACCAGCGCCAAGCCTGCCTGAGCAGCGCCTGCAAGGAAATTGCCGACTGGATCGACCGGCAGGGCGACGTGCCCGCCGCTGGCAAGATCCGCGCCAGCCTCAAGGCGCTGGAGGCCGACGAGGCCCAGGTCCGCAAGACCCTGACGTCGCTGACCCTCGACAGGCCGCTGCCACGCTTTCGCAGCTGAAGCGCAGCACCATGAAAAAGGGCCGCTGTTGCGGCGGCCCTTCAGTCGTGCGGTCGGTCAGTGGTTCATGTGCATGTGCTCATGCCCAGCGCCGGCCTCGGCGTTGAGCGGGCGCACTTCGGCCTGCACTTCCACGGTCTCCTTGGCGCCCTTGGCATCTTCGATGGTCAGGGTCAGCGGCACTTTCTCGCCTTCCTTCACCTGCTGGGTCAGGCCCATCAGCATCACGTGGTAGCCGTTGGGGTCCAGGCTCACCGGCTTGCCCGCAGGCAGCTCGACCGACTTGGCTTCCTTCATGCCCATCACGTCACCGTTCATGGTCATTTCGTGCACCTGCACGGTCTTGGCCACTGGCGAGGCCACACCGACCAGCTTGCTGTCGGTGCTGGCGGTAAGGGTCATGAAGGCGCCGGTGGACGCCTGGTGCGGCACGCTGGCACGGACCCAGGCGTCGCTCACGGTAGTCTCGGCCAGGGCCGGCAGGGCCAGGCCCATCAACACCAGGGCGGCCAGGCCGCGCTTGATCGGTTGCATCGACATTCAGCAGATCTCCATCAGGGTGACCAGGTCTTCGGCGCATTCCTTGGCGTTCAGGGAATGCCCCAGGCTCAGGCGCAGGGTGCCACGGGTATCGTAGACGTAGCTGGTGGACGAATGGGAGATGGTGTAGGTGTCACCGGCCGGGACCTTTTCGTAGAACACCTTGAACTCCTTGGCCACCGCGGCGATTTCCTCGGGGGTACCGGTCAGGGCGGTGAACGACGGGTCGAAGGCCTTGACGTAGGCATCGAGCACTTCGGGGGTGTCGCGCTCCGGGTCCAGGGTGATGAACACCACCTGGAACAGGTCGCGGTCACGGCCGCGCAGCAACTTGCGGATTTGCGCCGCACGCGCCAGGGTGGTCGGGCAGACCGCCGGGCATTGGGTGAAACCGAAGAACACCATCGGCATCGAGCCGTAGAAGCTCGACAGAGTGCGCACGTTGCCCTGGGTATCCTTGAGGCTGAACTTGCGCCCGAGGATTTCGTTGCTCATGTTCTTGCCGTACTTGAACTCGAGGCCCCGGGCCGGGTTGCAGCCTGCCAGCAGGCCGAGCCCGAGAACGCCCATGCCGGCGACAACCGCGCGCCGGGTAAATACATCATTCATGGAACCATCCTTTACAGGGAAGGTGCCGGCCCTCGGGACGGGCCGGCCGAAAACCGGGGCATTCTGGCATGACACCCGGAGGGCTTCTACCCGACAGAGGCGGTGATGGCCCGCAGCCCTTTAAACACGGGCTGCGGCCTGTTGTCGCAGGGGTTGAAACCGTAACACTTTGTTGCTAGGGCTTGACCCAGCGCGGCCCATGTAGGAGCGGCCTTGTGTCGCGAAAGGGCTGCGCAGCAGCCCCAGGATATCGGCGGCAAAGCACATATTGCCGGGGCCGCGCTGCGGCCCTTTCGCGACACAAGGCCGCTCCTACGACAACGACCGCGTCGGGATCAGTAGTAGGCGTTCTCTTTCTGGGTGTGGTCAGTCACGTCACGCACGCCCTTGAGCTCTGGAATACGCTCGAGCAGGGTGCGCTCGATGCCTTCCTTGAGAGTCACGTCGGCCTGGCCGCAGCCTTGGCAACCACCACCGAACTGCAGCACGGCGATGCCATCGTCGACCACGTCCACCAGGCTCACCTGGCCGCCGTGGCTGGCCAGACCCGGGTTGATCTCGGTCTGCAGGTAGTAGTTGATGCGCTCGTTGATCGGGCTGTCTTCGTTGACCATCGGCACCTTGGCGTTCGGCGCCTTGATGGTCAGCTGGCCGCCCATGCGGTCGGTGGCGTAGTCGACCAGCGCGTCTTCCAGGAACGGCACGCTGACCGCGTCCAGGTAGGCAGTAAAGCTCTTCAGGCCGACCGGTTCGTCGTCGGGCTTCTCTTCGCCCGGTTTGCAGTAGGCGATGCAGGTTTCGGCGTACTGGGTGCCCGGCTGGGTGATGAATACACGGATGCCAATGCCAGGCGTGTTCTGCTTGGAAAGCAGATCGGCCAGGTAATCATGGGCGGCGTCAGTAATGGTTATAGCGCTCATGGAAGTTCCTCACAGACTTGCGGCCAAGTGTACGCCAACCTGGCCCATGTACAAAGTCCTAGTATTTGACTCGGGAAAGCGCAAATGCCGGGCTATGCTCCCCTGGCGCCGCCAGCCAGGCCTGCATCCGCCGGTACAGGCCGCGCTCCAGCCACTGGTAGCTGAACCACGACATTAGTCCAATGGACGGCACGCACAGGGCGAACACCAGGTACGGGTTGAGGTGCAGGCGCTCGCTGGCGAACCAGCCGGCGTACAGCACCAGCACGTGGATCAGGTACACCGAGTACGAGCAGTCGCCCAACGCCTTGAGCAGGCGATTGCCCTTGAAGTACGGCTCCAGGGCGATGAACGCCAGCACGATCATGGCGCTCGGCACGCCCCAGTGCAGCAGGCGCTGGGAGGCGTCCAGGTGGTAGATGGCGTAACCCGCCACGCCCAGCACCGCCAGTGGCAGCCACAGGCCCTCGCGCACCAGGCCACGGCGGTAGGCCACGCCCAGGGCGATGCCCAGCAGGAACTCGTAGATGATGTCGTTGTTGTAGAAACGGCTCAACACGCCGACGCGCCCCAGCACCTCGCCGACCAGCAGCAGTGCGGCGGTCACCAGCAGCAGGTGGTGGCGCTGGCGTACCAGGAAGGCCAGGCCGAACAGCAGGTAGAAGAACATCTCGAAGTTGAGCGTCCAGCCGACGTTCAGGGTCGGGTACAGGCCATAGCCACCGGGGTTTTCCGCCGGCACGAAGAGCATCGACAACAGCAGGTGGTGCCAGCTGAACGCCTGGTGCGGCATCCATTGGCTGAAGGCCAGCAGCAGCGCGGCCATGAGTGCGCTGTAGAACCAGTAGGCCGGGACGATGCGCAAGGCCCGGTTGAGCAGGAACTGGCGTGGCTCGATGGCTTTGTCGCGGGTCGAGAGGTAGATGACCAGCCCGCTGATGACGAAGAAGATGTCGACACCCACGGCGCCGCGGTCGGTGAGCAGTTGGCCGATGGGGCCGGTGGCGTGGAAGTCGAAGAAGATTTGCATGAAGTGGTGGCAGACCACCACCCAGGCGGCGAACGCCCGCAGTGCCTGAAGCGAATACAGCATGGAATACCTGCAATTGCCGGTGCATTGAGGCCCGCATCGAGTGCCCAGGCGAGCGCTGCGCGCTCGTTCGCGGGTAAACCCGCTCCCACAGGTACAGTGCCGGCCTTAGGTTCAGCACTGTACCTGTGGGAGCGGGTTTACCCGCGAAGGGCTGCAAAGCAGCCCCCTGCAATCGATCAGGACCACCCGGCAATTCCGACCGCAACGGATTGGCAAAGGTCAACCAACCCGATCAGAGGTTCTCGTAGCGGTTCATGTCCAGCACCCCGGCCTCCACCGGTTCGGTCTCCTTGATGTAGCTGTTCAGGTCATGGAAGTAGTGCCAGAACTGTGGATGGCTGCGGCGCACGCCCCAGCGCATGACGATGCGCTCGAACTTCGCCGCATCGTCCTTGGCGTACTCCATGTCCTCGACGAACTCCGGCACATCGCTGGCCGGGATGTTGAAGATGAAGTTCGGGTAGCTGCTGAGCACGCCCGGGTACAGGGTCAGGGTGTCCAACCCCGGCTGGTAGCGATAGGCCTCGCCGAGCAGGAACGCCACGTTGCTGTGCGCACGGTTGCGCAGCAGGCTGTAGACCTGGCGCTGGCCGCCCTCGCCTTCGATGCGCAGCATGGTTGCCTCGGGCAACTGGCCGATCACCTTGAGGCCTGCAGCCGGGCGCGACACCAGGCGGCTGAGCGACTGCTCGACGTTGCGGAACTCCTCGCTCATATGCGGCCGCGAGCAGTAGGCGCCCTTGCAGCGGTTGATCGGGTCCGGTGCTGCGTTCAGGCTGCCTGTGCGCTGCAGCAGCTTCAGGCCGAAGTCGCGCTTGGGGTCGCGCGGGTCGAGCTTGATGCCGCTGGGGGTGTCGCTGTCGATGTCTTCATAGTCCAGCCACATCTTCACCTTGCCGCTGTTCTGGTACCAGCTGCCGAGGATCTTGCCGCGCTGGTCGGCCGGCATCAGGCGCAGGAAATTGACCTCGGCGCCGTTGCGGATCAGGTCGAAGTACAGGCGCGTCTGCAACTGGTGCGAGACATTGCCGTAGACGTCGAAGTTGACCGCCAGCTGGTAGTAGGTGCGTTCCAGCAGCGGATAGTCGAACAGCCAGATGGTCAGCGGTACATCGCCAATCAGGCCCTTGCTCACCGAAGCACTGTCGAAGTGGCGGAAGATGCTCAGCAGCGCGTTGTCGTTGCCGGCCCACAGCGTGGCCCAGCCCGGCGCGGGCATCTCGGCGTAGGCGTCGCGGCGCAGCTTTTCATACTCGTTGCGCTTGTCGCGGTAGGCATGCCACAGGTTGAGCACGCTGCCGACGTCGTCGATCTGGCCTGGCATGGCCAGCAGCGGCGTGGCTTCACCCCGGTACTTGGCGTCGGTGATGTAGCGATCGAACGCCGGCTCCTGGAACAACGCCCAGAAGTTGTCGCGGATCACGTCGGTGGCGATCTGCCCGCGGCACACCGGGCCACGGATGAAGGTGCGCACGAAGTATTCGGCGTTATCCAGCATGAACTGGTAGCGCGCCACCGCCGGGATCGCCTCGAAGGTTTCGAACGGGTTGGCCCGGTGCCGTGGGCCGTAGCCAGGCAGCGCGGTGGCATGCCAGTCGCCGGCGTAGAACAGCTGCTTCACGCGCTTGAGCTTCTGCGGCCCCATCGGGTAGGTGATGTGGGTCTTGTGCACGATCACGCCCTGTACCGGGATCAGGCGGTAATAGAAGTCGGTGCCTGGCGGGTCGTTGGGGCGGCGCGTGGCGATGATGTCGACCGGCTGGCCGCTTGGCGTGCGCGAGCGCACCCACTGGAAGAAGTGGCCCTGCTCGCCGCCGACGAAGTAGATGTGCGCCAGGAACAGGTGCTCGTACAACCAGCGGCCGACCAGCGCCTCGGTCGAGCCCGGGCGGTTGAGCAGTTCTTCCCAGTCGGCGATCTGCCTGGCTTCGGCCGGGCTCGCCTGGATCGGCTGGTACTCCACCGGCGCACCGGCGGCCAGCCAGCGGCGCAGGGTGTCGTATTCCTTGTCGGTCAGGCCGGTCACCGCCAGCGGCATGCCCTCCTTGGGGTGGGCGCCGGCATAGGCGTCGAACTCATGGGGCAGCGGGCACATGTTGTTGCGGTTGAGGCCCAGGACGATCTCCTCGGGCAGCTTGGCGTTGGGCGTCAGCGGGGTCTTGTGCCCCAGCTCGAGCATGCGCGCCATCAGCGCGGCCTGGCTGCCCTGGTTGTCGAGGACCGAGTAGAAGCCTTTCTTGCGCCACTCCCCTTCGCTGTGGGCGTCGTAGAACAACCGCGTTGGCGGCACTGCCTGGCTCCGCTCGCCCTGGTACACCGGCACCTTGGAAGCGCCGCGCAGCGCGCCCTCGGGGCTTTCCAGCTTGAGCTGGCAGGCGGCGTCGTTGCAGGCGTGGCAGGCCACGCATTTCTCGGTGAAGATCGGCTGGATATCCCGGGTGTAGGAAATCGCCGGGCTCGATAGGGGGGCTTGTCCGAACGCCACACTGCTGACCAGCAGGGCGAAGACGCTGACAAGAATACGCTGCACCATGTGCGAAAAGTCCTGGGTATTGAAAGCCATCACGATTTGCCTGGTCGTCCTTGGGTGCTCTGTGATTCACAACCGCTGCCAACATGAGCAGATTTCATGCAAATGGGCAATGCACCTAAAATCCGCGCAGCTTTGTTATGATTCGGCACCTTCTGATATTTGCCCGACCAGGTAGTTCCTATGTCCGACCGCAGCGCTCGTCTCCAAGCACTCCAGCACGCACTCCAAGAGCGCATCCTGATCCTCGACGGCGGCATGGGTACTATGATCCAAAGCTACCGCCTCGAGGAACACGACTATCGTGGCACGCGCTTCGCCGATTGGCCAAGCGACGTGAAAGGCAACAACGACCTGCTGCTGCTCAGCCGCCCGGACGTGATCGCCGCCATCGAGAAAGCCTACCTGGATGCCGGCGCCGACATCCTCGAAACCAACACCTTCAACGCTACGCAGATTTCCCAGGCCGACTACGGCATGGAATCGCTGGTGTACGAGCTGAACGTCGAAGGCGCGCGCATCGCCCGCCAGGTGGCCGACGCCAAGACCCTGGAAACCCCGGACAAACCGCGCTTCGTCGCCGGCGTGCTCGGCCCGACCAGCCGCACCTGCTCGATCTCCCCGGACGTCAACGACCCCGGCTACCGCAACGTCACCTTCGACGAGCTGGTGGAAAACTACATCGAGGCCACCCGCGGCCTGATCGAGGGCGGCGCCGACCTGATCCTGATCGAGACCATCTTCGACACCCTCAACGCCAAGGCGGCGATCTTCGCCGTGCAGCAGGTGTTCGAAGACGACAACGTCGAACTGCCGATCATGATCTCCGGCACCATCACCGACGCCTCCGGCCGTACCCTCTCGGGCCAGACCACCGAAGCGTTCTGGAACTCGGTGCGTCACGCCAAGCCGATTTCCGTGGGCCTGAACTGCGCCCTCGGCGCCAAGGACCTGCGCCCGTACCTGGAGGAGCTGGCGACCAAGGCCGACACCCACGTGTCCGCCCACCCCAACGCCGGCCTGCCAAACGCCTTCGGTGAATACGACGAAACCCCGGCCGAGATGGCCGCGGTGGTCGAGGAATTCGCCGCCAGTGGCTTCCTCAACATCATCGGCGGTTGCTGCGGCACCACCCCGGGCCACATCCAGGCCATCGCCGAGGCCGTGGCCAAGTACAAGCCACGCCAGATCCCGGAGATCGCCAAGGCCTGCCGCCTGTCGGGCCTGGAGCCGTTCACCATCGACCGCCAGTCGCTGTTCGTCAACGTCGGCGAGCGCACCAACATCACCGGCTCCGCCAAGTTCGCCCGGCTGATCCGTGAAGAGAACTACACCGAGGCCCTGGAAGTGGCCCTGCAGCAGGTCGAGGCCGGCGCCCAGGTGATCGACATCAACATGGACGAAGGGATGCTCGATTCCCAGGCCGCCATGGTCCGTTTCCTCAACCTGATCGCCGGTGAGCCGGACATCTCCCGCGTGCCGATCATGATCGACTCCTCCAAGTGGGAAGTGATCGAGGCGGGCCTCAAGTGCATCCAGGGCAAGGGCATCGTCAACTCGATCTCCATGAAGGAAGGCGTCGAGCAGTTCAAGCACCACGCCCGCCTGTGCAAGCGCTATGGCGCCGCCGTGGTGGTGATGGCCTTCGACGAGGTCGGCCAGGCCGACACCGCCGCGCGCAAGAAAGAGATCTGCCAGCGCAGCTACGACATCCTGGTCAACGAAGTGGGCTTCCCGCCGGAAGACATCATCTTCGACCCGAACATCTTCGCCGTCGCCACCGGCATCGAAGAGCACAACAACTACGCCGTCGACTTCATCGAAGCCTGTGCCTTCATCCGTGACCACCTGCCCCACGCCCTGAGCTCGGGCGGCGTGTCCAACGTGTCGTTCTCGTTCCGCGGCAACAACCCGGTGCGCGAGGCGATCCACTCGGTGTTCCTCTACCATGCGATCCAGAATGGCCTGACCATGGGTATCGTCAACGCCGGCCAGCTGGAGATCTACGACGAGATCCCGGCTGCCCTGCGCGAGAAGGTCGAGGACGTGGTGCTCAACCGCACCCCGCACGGCACCGACGCCCTGCTGGCGATCGCCGACGACTACAAGGGCGGCGGCGCCACCAAGGAAGTGGAAAACGAAGAGTGGCGCTCGCTGCCGGTTGCCAAGCGCCTGGAACACGCGCTGGTCAAGGGCATCACTGCCTTCATCGTCGAAGACACCGAAGAATGCCGCCAGCAATGCGCACGGCCGATCGAGGTCATCGAAGGCCCGCTGATGAACGGCATGAACGTGGTCGGCGACCTGTTCGGCGCCGGCAAGATGTTCCTGCCCCAAGTCGTCAAGTCGGCCCGCGTGATGAAGCAGGCGGTGGCCCACCTGATCCCGTTCATCGAAGCCGAGAAAGGCGACAAGCCCGAAGCCAAGGGCAAGATCCTCATGGCCACGGTCAAGGGCGACGTGCACGACATCGGCAAGAACATCGTCGGCGTGGTGCTCGGCTGCAACGGCTACGACATCGTCGACCTCGGCGTGATGGTACCGGCCGAGAAGATCCTGCAGACCGCCCGCGAACAGAAGTGCGACATCATCGGCCTGTCCGGCCTGATCACCCCTTCGCTGGACGAGATGGTCCACGTCGCCCGCGAGATGCAGCGCCAGGACTTCCACCTGCCGCTGATGATCGGTGGCGCCACCACCTCCAAGGCGCACACCGCGGTCAAGATCGAACCCAAGTACAGCAACGACGCGGTCGTCTACGTCACCGACGCCTCGCGCGCCGTGGGCGTGGCCACCCAGCTGCTGTCGAAGGAACTCAAGCCTGGCTTCGTCGAAAAAACCCGCCAGGACTATGTGGAAGTGCGCGAGCGCACCGCCAACCGCAGCGCCCGCACCGAGCGCCTGAGCTACGCCCAGGCGGTGGCGACCAAGCCGCAGTTCGACTGGGCCGGCCACCAGCCAGTGGCGCCCACCTTCACTGGCGTCAAGGTGCTGGACGACATCGACCTGCGCACCCTGGCCGAGTACATCGACTGGACCCCGTTCTTCATCTCCTGGGACCTGGCCGGCAAGTTCCCACGCATCCTCACCGACGAAGTGGTCGGCGAGGCGGCCACGGCGCTGTACAAGGATGCCCGCGAGATGCTCGACAAGCTGATCGACGAAAAGCTGATCAGCGCCCGTGCGGTGTTCGGCTTCTGGCCAGCCAACCAGGTCGCCGATGACGACATCGAGGTGTACGGCGCCGACGGCCAGGCCCTGGCCACCCTGCACCACCTGCGCCAGCAGACCATCAAGCCCGACGGCAAGCCGAACCTGTCCCTGGCCGACTTCGTCGCGCCCAAGGCCAGCGGCGTCACCGACTACGTCGGCGGCTTCATCACCACCGCCGGCATCGGCGCCGAGGAAGTGGCCAAGGCCTACCAGGACAAGGGCGACGACTACAGCTCGATCATGGTCAAGGCCCTGGCCGACCGCCTGGCCGAGGCCTGCGCCGAATGGCTGCACGAGCAGGTGCGCAAAGAGCACTGGGGTTATGCCAGCGACGAGCAGCTGGACAACGAGGCGCTGATCAAGGAGCAGTACAGCGGCATCCGCCCTGCCCCGGGCTATCCGGCCTGCCCGGACCACACCGAGAAGGAAACCCTGTTCCGCCTGCTCGATGGCACCGCCATCGGCGAAACCGGGCCCAGCGGCGTGTTCCTCACCGAACACTTCGCCATGTTCCCGGCGGCGGCGGTCAGCGGCTGGTACTTCGCCCACCCGCAGGCGCAGTACTTTGCCGTGGGCAAGGTCGACAAGGACCAGATCGAGCGTTACAGCGCGCGTAAAGGCCAGGATGTCAGCGTGAGCGAGCGCTGGCTGGCGCCTAACCTCGGGTACGACAGCTAACACCGCGTCGGCTTCTTCGCGGGTGAACCCGCTCCCACAGGGACCGCACCGCTCTCACGGCTGTGGGAGCGGGTTTACCCGCGAAGAGGCCAGCACAGGCAACCTCCCTCCGATTGCCTACACTGTCCCTGATTGCCTCCGATTCCTCAGGAGCCACCATGGACGATTCCAGCCAAGGCAAGCCCCCGACCTTCTGGCAGATGCTGCACAGCATCCTCGCCGCCGCCTTCGGCGTGCAGAGCGGCAAGAACCGCGCACGCGACTTCACCCATGGCAAGGCCAGCCACTTCATCGTCATGGGCACCCTGTTCACCCTGGCATTCATCGCCGTGCTGATCGGCCTGGTGCAACTGGCCCTGCACCTCACCGCCCGCTGAACGCGCCGCACAATGAAAACGCCTGGGGGATCCCTCCCCCAGGCGCTCTGCTTGCATCACGGTCTTGAGTTTCAAGTCACTGGTGGCTGACCCAATACACGGCAGTGACCACCACCAGGACGATCAGGCAGAGGATCGCCCAGGCATCGACGCTGCTGTCAGCTTTGCGGACTTTGGTAGAGTTTCCCATTGCATTGCCTCTTGTAGTGGTTATGGGAATGCACTTCACAACCAGCAGTTAAGACGAGCAATGCCCTTTGCTCAAGCAGGGTCTTTCAATAGTCGACGGGTGACGTGAGGAACGGATACTGGTAACCCGGCGGGCGTCCTTGGGCGCTGTAATGCTGGAAATCGACGCCGTAGTCGTCGCGTTCCAGCAGCTTGAGCCAACGCCGTGCCTTGGCCTGGTCGATCGGCTGCAGCACCGGCAGGATATGGTCACGCTTGCCGTCGCGGTTGATCTCAAGGCCAAGGGCATCGTCATGCAGCAACACCATGGCCCAGCCGCCGAGGGTGGTGTGCCCGCCCATGAGCACGCCCAGGCGCCCATCGATGCGCGCGCGCAAGGCGTCGGGCGAACCGTTGATGGCGCTGAACACCAGGTCGCGCCCCGGCTTGCGCCCGGCTTCCTCGAACGCCTGCATGGCGCCGAGGGCCATCTGGTCGTTGGCCGACCAGACCAGCTTGACCTTGGGGTAGCGTTGCAGCAGCTGCTGCGCCTGCTGGTAGGCGCGCTCGCGGTTCCAGGCGCCATACACCACCTGGCGCAGGCGCACCTGGGGGAAGTCGGCCAGGGCGCGGCGCATGCCCTCCTCGCGCAGCTGCGAGGCCGGCGTGGTCTTGACCCCGGCGAACGCCACCAGGTCGATCGGCTCGTTGTCGTCGCGCGGCAGCAGCGCGACCATGTCGTGCAGCATGCGAAAACCGGCCTGCTCATCGTTGGCGGTCAGCGTCCCCAGCACGGGCGCGTACTTCTCCGGCTGGGCCTGGATGCTGCTGGCCTGGCTGCTGGTGAGGCCGTTGTTGACCAGGAACAGCTTGACCCCGGAGCCCCGCGACAGGCGGATGATTTCCGGCGCCACGTACTGCTCGTTGACCAGCACCAGGTAATCGGGCCGCTGCGGGCTGTCGAGGATCGTCCGTGCCTGGACCATCGCCCGTGCGGCATCGCGCTCGCTGTATTCCACGCGCAGGGTCATGCCCAGCTCGTCGGCGGCTGCCTGCATGAAACGCGAATAACTGGCCCAGAAGGTCTCGCCGGACTGGCCAGGGTTGAGAAACACCACCGAAGCGGCCTGCGCGCAGGCTACCAGCGGCAGGCTCAGGCACACGCCTTGGCACAGCGCCTTGAGCATGGGAAATACCCTTTGAAACAAACCGACAAGTATAAACCCCGCGCGCCCTGGGGGTAACAAATGCCAGTCAGTCTCACTTAGTTCGTTTGGTTCTTTTCATATGCAAAAACATCACTTTAGCGCATAAACCCAACCTGCTATCGTTCCCCGGCTCCGAACCGGAGTGCGCGGCCGTGCGCGCGAATAGCTGCATGCAGCCTGAGACAGGACTTTTATGTACGTATACGACGAGTACGATCAGCGGATCATCGAGGACCGCGTCAAGCAGTTCCGTGATCAGACCCGCCGCTACCTGGCCGGTGAGCTGAGCGAAGAAGAATTCCGCCCTCTGCGCCTGCAGAACGGCCTCTACATCCAACGTTTCGCGCCGATGCTGCGTGTCGCCGTGCCGTACGGCCAGCTGAACGCCACCCAGGTCCGCACCCTGGCCAAGATCGCCCGCGACTACGACAAGGGCTATGCCCATATCTCCACCCGCCAGAACGTGCAGTACAACTGGCCGGCGCTGGAAGACATCCCGGACATCCTCGCCGAGCTGGCCACCGTGCAGATGCACGCGATCCAGACCAGCGGCAACTGCCTGCGCAACACCACCACCGACCAGTTCGCCGGTGTCGCCGCAGACGAGATCATCGACCCACGCCCGTGGTGCGAGATCGTCCGCCAGTGGACCACCTTCCACCCGGAATTCGCCTACCTGCCGCGCAAGTTCAAGATTGCCATCAACGGCTCGAAGGAAGACCGCGCCGCCATCGAAGTGCACGACATCGGCCTGGAGCCGGTGCGCAACGCTGCCGGTGAACTGGGCTTCCGCGTGCTGGTCGGCGGTGGCCTGGGCCGTACCCCGGTGGTCGGCTCGTTCATCAACGAGTTCCTGCCGTGGCAGGACCTGATCAGCTACCTCGACGCCATCCTGCGCGTGTACAACCGTTACGGTCGCCGTGACAACAAGTACAAGGCGCGGATCAAGATCCTGGTCAAGGCCCTGACCCCGGAAGTGTTCGCCGAGAAGGTCGAGGCCGAAATGGCCCACCTGCGTGGCGGCAGCACCACCCTGACCGAAGATGAAGTGCAGCGCGTTTCGCGCCACTTCGTCGACCCAGAGTACCTGGCCCTCGACAACCTCGACTACAGCGCCCAGGACGCCGAGTTCCCAGGCTTCGCCCGCTGGCGCTCGCGCAACACCCGCGCCCACAAGCGCCCGGGCTACGTCGCCGTGACCCTGTCGCTCAAGCCTACCGGCGTCGCCCCGGGCGACCTGACCGACAAGCAGCTGGACGCCGTGGCGGACCTCGCCGAACGCTACAGCTTCGGCTACCTGCGCACCTCCCACGAGCAGAACATCATCCTCGCCGACGTCGAGCAGCGCCAGCTGCACGCACTGTGGATGGAACTGCGCGAGGGCGGCTTCGCCACGCCGAACATCGGCCTGTTGACCGACATCATCTGCTGCCCGGGCGGTGACTACTGCTCGCTGGCCAACGCCAAGTCGATCCCGATCGCCGAATCCATCCAGCGCCGTTTCGACGACCTGGACTACCTGTTCGACATCGGCGAGATCGACCTGAACATCTCCGGCTGCATGAACGCCTGTGGCCACCACCACGTCGGCCATATCGGCATCCTCGGCGTGGACAAGAAGGGCGAGGAGTTCTACCAGGTGTCGCTGGGCGGCAACGCCGCGCGCGACGCGAGCCTGGGCAAGATCCTCGGCCCGTCCTTCGCCCAGGACGCCATGGCTGATGTGATCGAGAAGCTGATCGCCGTGTACGTCGAACAACGTACCGAGGAAGAGCGTTTCATCGACACCTACCAGCGTATCGGCATCGACCCCTTCAAGGAACGCGTCTATGCAGCGAATCATTAAGAACAACCAGATCGTCGACGAAACCTGGCACCTGTTGCCCAAGGACTTCTCGTTCGATGAGCTGAGCAACTGCGACGACTACATCGTCCCGCTGCAGATGTGGCGCGACCACGCCCACGTGCTCAAGGCCCGCGACGGCGGCCTGGGCGTGTGGCTGGACAGCGACGAGGAAGCGGAAGAAATCGGCGAGCACGTGCAGCACTTCCAGGTTATCGCCCTGAACTTCCCGGCCTTCACCGACGGGCGCAACTATTCCAACGCGCGCCTGCTGCGTGACCGCTACGGCTTCAAGGGCGAGCTGCGCGCCATCGGCGACGTGCTGCGCGACCAGCTGTTCTTCATGGCCCGCTGCGGCTTCGACGCGTTCGCCATCCGAGCCGACAAGGACCCGGAAGACGCGCTGCAGAGCCTCAAGGACTTCTCGGTGACCTACCAGGGCGCCACCGACGAGCCGCTGCCGCTGTTCCGCCGCCGCTGATCGTCACCCGCTGCGCCTGACGGCCCGCCTTCTGGCGGGCCGTTTCGTTTGTGCCTGCAGGCTCCCTCAGGTTTCCCTAGCACTCGCCGATAGCCTGGATACCCATAAAACTCGCATGGATTGCCGATGATGAACCCGATTAGTGCCGTTCGCCCCCCCACCGTCCAGATCGCGCCCACAGCCACATCGCAGATGAACGCCGCCCAGATCGCCGGCACGGTGGCACGCGTCAGCACACAGGTGATCCTCGGCCAGCAATCGGTCAGCACGCCCAGCGAGCTCTACTCCGCCAAAGGCACGCAAGAAAGCACCGCCAGCCGCTACATCTGGGAAACGCCCGCTGTCGACAAGCTCAGCCAGTACATGGCCAGCGCCGTGCAGACGGGTTCGACCAGCGCGCGCTTCCAGGGCCTGGGGGCGGCGCTGTTGGCGCAGCTGGCGGCCAATGGCGGCCAGACCGTCGCCCAGTCCGGGCTGCTGGTGAGCGATGCCTCGGCACCCAACGAGCTGATGCTCGGCCTGCAGCAGTCACGCCTGCGCGAGTACGCCAGCAACAGCATCACCCTCAACCTCACCACCGCCTCCGGCGCCACCGTGACCCTGGGCCTGTACAGCAGCGACCAGGGCCTGGCCGTGGACGCGCAGGTACAAGGCGGTACGCTCAATGCCAAGGAACTCGCCGGCCTGGCGAACCTTGCCAACAGTTTCCAGTCAGCCATCAACGGCCTGACCCAGGAGCCCCCCAGCCTCGAGCTCGGCGCACTGGTCAAGCTCGACCCCAGCCTGTTCACCGGCCTGCAGTTGAATGCGCAGCTGGAAACCAGCAGCGGCGACAAGCAGACCTTCGAACTGCGCATGGACGACCAGGCCCGCAGCCTGAAACTGCAAGGCCCGAGCGGTGAAGTGAAGATGAGCCTCGATACCCAGGGCGGCGTGCTGCTGGGCAGCCAGGCCCAGCGCCAGGCGGCGGTGGCCAATTACCTGACGCAGTTCGATGCCGCGCAAAAACGTGGCCATGGCGATGAGCAGCTGATGAGCCTGTTCAAGGACGCTTTCAGCCAACTGAACAGCGTCGATGACAACAAGGGCGCAGCCCATGCGGCAACCGCCGTGGACAGCAACAGCCGCCTGCTGCTCAGCGGCCTGGCCGACTTCGACGCCTCGATCAGCCAGGCCACGCAGCAGCCCAACCCGCTCAAGCAGGACGAGCAAGACAGCTTCAAGTACCAGGTCTCGCAGTCGACCCGGATCAAAGGCGGCAACGACCTGACCGTCGAGCAGCAGCAACAGGCCAACCTCAAGGCCGCCTGGCACGAGGGGCTCAACCCGCTGGTAGACCTGCAGCTGACCCGTGACAGCGAATCGCAGAACTACCGCTACCACGAGGTCGACGACCAGTCCAGCAGCACCACCCGCCTGGGCTTCAGCAACGGCGTGCTGACCGAGGCCAGCGTGACGCAGCTGGCGATCCAGAAGGAACGTGTCCGCACCTACCAGAAAGGCATCGAGCTCTCGGACGTCGACAACAACGCCTCCAGCAGCAAGCAGCGCGATCTGCTGGGCGTGCTCGATGCACTGCTGCGCGAGGACCGTGAGGCCCGCCGCATCGGCGCGCATTCCAACCTGGAGCAGCAGGTGCAGGACATGAGCCACCTGTGGCTGCTGCAATCCAACCCGGCACTGATCCAGGACTGACAGGTTTCACGTTGCCGCATTTGCACGGTCAACCGGCTCATTCGTGACCCCTGGTCAAATGACCTTGACCGTGCCCCGTCTTAATCAAGACTGCCGAAACCCGCACACTGCTTCTCACTCGAATAGTCATCGAAGCCGAGCACCCCGCTCGGCGCGATCTTCATTCATCAGGAGCTGATCACATGAGCATTCCATCCTTCGGCCTCGGTACCTTCCGCCTCACCGGCCAAACCGTCATCGACTCGGTCAAGGCCGCCCTCGAACTGGGTTACCGGGCCATCGACACCGCGCAGATCTACAAGAACGAAGCCGACGTCGGCCAGGCCATCGCCGAGAGCGGCGTAGCGCGCAGCGAGCTGTTCATCACCACCAAGATCTGGGTCGAAAACTACGCCGCCGACAAGCTGCTGCCGAGCCTGCGCGAGAGCCTGCAGAAGCTGCGCACCGATCATGTCGACCTGCTGCTGATCCACTGGCCGGCACCGGGCAACGGCGTCGAACTGGCCGAATACATGCAAGCTCTGGCCGAGGCCAAGCAGCTGGGCCTGACCCGCCAGATCGGCGTGTCCAACTTCAACATCGAGCTGACCCGCCAGGCCATCGCCGTGGTCGGCCAGGGCGAGATCGCCACCAACCAGATCGAGCTCAGCCCGTACCTGCAGAACGCCAAGCTGACCGCGTTCCTCAAGGAACAAGGCATCACCGTCACTTCGTACATGACCCTGGCCTACGGCAAGGTCCTGAAAGACCCACTACTGGCCGAGATCGCCGCCAAGCACAAGGCCACCGTCGCCCAGGTCGCCCTGGCCTGGGCCCTGCAGCTGGGCTACGCAGTGATCCCGTCCTCGACCAAGCGCGAGAATCTGGCCAGCAACCTGCTTGCCCAGGGCCTGCGCCTGGATGCCGACGACATGGCGCGCATCGCCACGCTCGAGCGCAATGGTCGCGAAGTCAGCCCTGAAGGACTGGCGCCGGTCTGGGACTGAATGCAGTGCTCAGCGCGCGGCTGCCCTGGGCAGCCGCAACGTTGCAGAGGCAAACGCAGAATTGGCCTACATAGCACAGAGAACATCGGAAAGCGCCTTTGTGCCAGACTGAGGACCGACCTCTTTCCCGGACCGTCGCCATGCCATCCACTGATGCCTTTTTGCCGTGCCAACGCTATGATGCCTCTGATGCATACAATCTGTTTCAGGTTGTCTGGAGGTATCTACCCATGGCTGTCAAAGCCAAGTCTGTCACCGAGCACGAGCTGGACGCCCTGGAGGCTTCGATCCCGGAGCTGGCCAGCGAGGCAACCCATGCCGCCTACCTGCGCGCCTTGAAGGTGAGCCAGCGTGGCGTGCTGCGCACCGATGACGGCCACCTCGTTCGGGTATCTGCCGAGGGGGCCAAGACCATCGTCGCCAAGGCCAAACCCCGGCGCAAGGTCAAGGTCGGCGAAACGATCAGCGTGAGGAAGGTCAGCGAGACCCCGACCCAGTGAAGGCGCCCAGGCTTCGGGTGTTTGCCGGCCCCAATGGCTCTGGCAAAAGTACGATCAAAGCCGAACTGCCTGCGGCCCTGACGCGGATATTCGTCAATGCCGATGAATTGGAAAGGGAAGCCACTGACACGGGCTTCATCGACCTGGCCCCTTTCGGTATCGAGCCATCCCTACCCGAGCTGGTTTCCTTTCACGCTGGTCATTACCTGATCAGGCAGAAACAGCTGACCCATCAAGCCACGATGCTGGGCGTACAAGGTTCCAGGGTCGATTATCGGCAGGTCGCGGTGAACTCCTACTTCGCCTCCGTGCTGTCGGACATGATTCGCCAGAATCTGCTCGAAGGCGGTTCAAGCTTCAGTTTCGAAACGGTCATGTCCCATCCCAGCAAGGTGGCGTTCATGCACGACGCTCAAGCACGGGGCTATCGCACTTACCTGTATTTCGTCTCGACGGAGAATCCCGAGATCAATATCGACCGGGTCAATATTCGCGTCCGCGAGGGCGGCCACCCGGTCAGGCCGGACCTCGTCAGGAAGCGCTATACCCGGGCGCTGGACCTGCTGCCGGATGCTATCGCAGCCAGCAACCGCGCCTATGTATTCGACAACTCGGGTGAGCGCGCCGTCTGGCTGGCAGAAATCACGGACGGGGCCGCGCTCGATTATCGCACCGAAGAGATACCCGACTGGTTCTTCGATGCCTACGTGGACGAAGCAGAGACCTGAGGCAACCCGCTTTTCATTTCTCTCTGCGCAATCATGAAATGCCACCCGCACTGATCCCCGGCCTCCCACCCGCGTACTACGCTATTCCCAGCCAAAGACGCCCAAGGAGCCCCGTCCATGTCCCGCCCACCTCTCCCTCCCTTCACCTTTGATACCGCCGTCCAGAAGGTCCGCCTCGCCGAGGATGGCTGGAACAGCCGTGACGCTGCCAAGGTGGCCCAGGCCTACACCGTCGACACCGTATGGCGCAACCGCGTGGAATTCCCCCGCGGCCGGGCCGAGGTCGAGGCCTTTCTGCTGCGCAAGTGGAACCACGAACTGGAGTACCGCCTGATCAAGGAACTCTGGGCCTTCACTGGCAACCGCATCGCCGTGCGCTACGCCTACGAATACCACGACGACAGCGGCCAGTGGTTCCGTGCCTATGGCAACGAGAACTGGGAATTCGCCGAGGATGGCCTGATGCAGCACCGCCATTCGAGCATCAACGAGCACCCGATCAGCGAGGCCGAGCGCAAGTTCCGCTGGCCGCTGGGCCGGCGACCGGACGATCACCCAGGGCTCAGCGACCTGGGGCTGTGATCGGCCGGCCACGGCGCTGTCAGATGGTCATCTTGCTGACCGCAGCCATCAACATTGGCGCAGTCTGCTCGTCGGTCAACGCCGGGTAGACCTGCATCTGCATCAGGTCGCTCCAGTCCAGGGTCCATTGCAGGACGGGGTTCAAGTCATCGCTTTCGGCCACGGCAAACCCCAGCAATTGCCCCACGGCGTGCCAGCGGCCCAGCACCTTGAGGCCGGCGGGCGCCGCACCGCCGGTCTTGGCGAAGCGGGCCATGGCAGCGTTGCGGTTTTCCGGGGCGATGGTCCAGTGAATGATGAACAGCATGGGGCACCTCCCAAGTGGTTCGGCACCTTTGCGGTACGCTCGCCCGGGGGGCGCCGGGGCCGGGGGTGAGTGAATGCGCATGTTTAGGCATAGCAGGATGGGCCACCGATTGCCTCGCTGGCTGTCGGAATCCTGCCCCGCTCCCACAAGGTGAGCATCAGGCCCGAGGGCAACACTGTACCTGTGGGAGCGGGTTCACCCGCGAAGGGGCCACCACAGGATTTCCATGGATGTCCGAATCGCGACAGTGGGTGCCTGTTCGACGCGAGACAGGCATTACCCAGCTGGATAACCTCTCTCGGGCAATGCCATGCCATCCTTGAAAAAAGAGCCTCGCCCATGACGACTCCTGCCGTTACCTTGGCGCCCGACGCCACGTCCGCCGACCATCCCCAGGGCTTTTTGGTCCGCATCGTCGGTGCCGCCGCCTTCGCCCATCTGCTCAACGACCTGATCCAGGCCGTGCTGCCGTCGATCTACCCGATGCTCAAGAGCGACTTCTCGCTGAGCTTCGCCCAGATCGGCTGGATCGCCCTGATCTACCAGGTCACCGCTTCGCTGCTGCAACCCTGGGTCGGCATGTACACCGACAAGCGCCCGCTGCCCTACCTGCTGCCAACCGGCATGCTGTTCACCCTGGTCGGCATCGCCCTGCTGGCCTTCGCCAACAGCTACGAGATGCTGCTGTTCGCCGCCGCCGTGGTCGGCATCGGCTCGGCGACCTTCCACCCGGAAGCCTCGCGAGTGGCACGCATGGCCTCCGGCGGGCGCTTCGGTACCGCGCAATCGACCTTCCAGGTCGGCGGCAACACCGGCTCCGCCATTGGCCCGCTGCTGACCGCCGCGATTGTCATCCCCCATGGCCAGCCGGCCATCGCCTGGTTCATGCTCGCCGCCGGCCTGGCCATCTTCGTGCTGCTACGCGTCACCGGCTGGACCATCCGCCACGGCCAGACCCAGCTCAAGGGCCTTGCCGGGCAGCAGGCGCCAGGCCTGTCCAAGGGCGCCATGTGGCGCGCGGTGGGGGTGATCGCCGTACTGATGTTCGCCAAGTTCGTGTACATCGCCTCGTTCACCAACTACTTCACCTTCTACTTGATCGAGCACTTCAGCCTCAGCGTTCAGCAAAGCCAGTTGTACCTGTTCGTGTTCCTCGCCGCCGTGGCCCTGGGCACCTTTGCCGGCGGGCCGGTGGGTGACCGCATCGGGCGCAAGGCGGTGATCTGGATCTCGTTCCTCGGCGTGGCACCGTTCGCCCTCGCCCTGCCCTACGCCAACCTGGCCTGGACCGCGGTGCTGGCGGTGGCCATCGGCCTGGTGATGTCTTCGGCGTTCGCCGCCCTGGTGGTCTATGCCCAGGAAGCCGTGCCCGGCCGGGTCGGCATGGTCTCGGGGGTGATGTTCGGGCTGATGTTCGGCATCAGCGGCATCGGCGCCGCAGGCCTTGGCGAGCTGGCCGACCTGCATGGCATCGAGTGGGTGTACCAGGTGATCTCGTTCCTGCCGTTGCTGGGCCTGGCCACTGCGCTGCTGCCGGCTACCCGCTCCAAGGCACGACCCACCCGCTGCTGCTAAGCTGGCCGCGTTTGCTGGACTGCACGAGGAGAGCATGGTCAAACCACAGCACGAGCTGTTGATGGAGGTCGATGAGTGGGCCTGGGAGGTGGGCAGCCGGGCAACCGACTACCCACCGGACTGGTTCATCGCCCCCCATTCGCACGCCAAGCACCAGCTGATCTACGCCATCAAGGGCCTGATGCTCGTCGAGTCCGAAGCCGAGCGCTGGACCGTGCCCCCCAGCCGCGGCATCTGGATGCCCTGCGGGCAGGTGCACGCGATCCGTTGCGTGGGCGACGTAAAGATGCGCAGCGTGTTCGTGCACCCCAACGCAGCGCCCGGCCTGCCCCGGCAGAGCAAGGCGATCAGCATTTCACCGCTGCTCAGCGAGCTGATCAAGACCTCGGTGACCTTCCACGGGCCGTTCATCGAGGACTCCCGGGAAGCCCGGGTGATGCGCCTGATCCTCGACGAGATCTGCGTGCTGCCGACCTTGCCGCTCAAGCTGCTGCAGCCCAGCGACAAGCGCCTGCGGGTCATCTGCTCGACCCTGCACGCACGCCCCCACGACACCTCGACCGTGGCCGACTGGGGCGCGCACCTGGGGGTCGACGAGAAGACCATCCAGCGCCTGTTCCGCAAGGAAACCGGCATGACCTTCGGCCAGTGGCGCCAGCAGGCGCGCTTGATGCAGGCGCTGGAGCGCATCGCCCTGGGCGAACGCATCATCGATGTGGCAGGCACGCTGGGCTACGAAAGCCCCAGCGCGTTCGCCAGCATGTTCAAGCGCCAGTTCGGCATCACCCCGAGCCAGTTCTTCAAATGACAGGCGCACCCGGTGTGGCGAAGGCGTCCCGGGCAAAATCGAGAAAACTGCGCAGCTTTGGCGTCAGGCGACGGTCCGGTGCATAGAGGACATGCATCGGCGAGGCCGGCACCTCGTAGTGCGGCAGCACCCTCACCAGGGTACCGTCGCGCAAGGCATCCTGCACCAGCTCCAGCGGCTGCACGACGACCCCCAGGCCAGCGACGGCGGCTGCCAGCAGCGGATCCCCCTGATTGATCGTCAAACGGCTTGTAATCGGCACATCGACAGGCCCTTCGGGGCCCTCGAAACTCCAGTGCGAGCGCCCGTCGGCGTAGCCGAAGTGCAGGCAATCATGCCCAGCCAGGTCCCATGGGCTGTCGAGCGGCGGGCGCCGCGCCAGGTAGGCCGGCGCGGCGCACAGCACCTGCCGGTACGGCGCCAGCGCCAGGGCCTTGAGCCCGCTGTCGGCCAGTTCGCCAACCCGGAACACGGCGTCGAAACCCTCGTTGACCAAGTCCACCAGCCCGTTGTCGAGCACCAGTTCCACCGACACCTGCGGGTAGCGCACCATGTAATCCAGCAGGCGCGGCGACAGCGCGCGCATGCCAAAGGTCACCGGGGCATTGATCCGCAGCCGCCCGCTGGGCGTGCCGCGGGTTTCGGCAGCGAGGTTCTCTGCGGCCTGCACTTCCGCCAGGATGAGCTTGGCGCGCGCGTAATAGCTGCGGCCGAAGTCGGTCAGACTCTGCCGGCGGGTGGTGCGGTTGAGCAGCGACAGGCCCAGGTGTCGTTCGAGCAGCTTGACCTGCTTGCCGACCAGCTGTGGCGACAGGCGCAGGTCATCTGCCGCGGCGCTGAACGTGCCCAGCTCCACCGCCTTGACGAAGATGGCCATTTGCGTGAGGCGATCCATTACAAACATCCTGTTTCCAGTGTTGATTCATCCTAGGCCTTTTTCACCTGGGGCCCAACGCCTAGATTGGTGCGCACCACGGGGCGCCCTGCCCCCTCGAACCGGAGATCAACATGCCCCGCACAGTCCGCATCCACGCCTATGGCGACGCCAGCGTCCTGCAACTGGAAGACCTCGAAATCGCCGCACCCGCGGCAGATGAAGTGCAGATCGCCGTCAAGGCCATCGGCCTGAACCGCGCCGAAGTGATGTTTCGCAGCAATCAGTACCTGCAGCAGGCTGAATTTCCCAGCCGCCTGGGCTATGAAGCAGCCGGCCGGGTCCAGGCCTGGGGCAGCGCGGTCAGCGGTTTCGCCGAAGGCGATGCGGTCAGCCTGATCCCGCCACTGGATATCGCCCGCTGGGGCACCTACGGCGAGGTGATCAATGTGCCTGCCTACCTCACCGTCAAGCACCCTGCCAACCTGTCCTTCGAGCAGGCAGCGGCCTCGTGGATGCAGTACGTGACCGCCTGGGGCGGGCTGGTCGAACAGGCCAGGCTGGGTACTGGCGATTTCGTGCTGGTTACCGCCGCATCCAGCAGCGTGGGGCTGGCGGCTTTCCAGGTAGCCCGCAAGGTCGGCGCCACCGCCATCGCCATCACCCGTACCCGCGCCAAGGTGCAGGCCTTGCTCGATGCAGGAGCAGCCCAGGTGATCGTCAGTGACGAGGAAGACATCGTCGAGCGGGTCATGGCACTAACCGACGGCCAAGGTGCGCGCGTGGTCTTCGACCCGGTCGGCGGGCCGGCCTTCGAGGCCCTGACCGCCAGCATGGCCCGCGGTGGCATCTTGCTGGAGTACGGCGCCTTGAGCAGCGAGCCGACGCCCTTCCCGCTGTTCACCGTGCTGGGCAAGAGCCTGACCCTCAAGGGCTATTTGTACAACGAGATCGTCAGTGACCCGGCGGCGCTGGCGCGGGCCAAGGCATTCATCATCGAGGGGCTGGCCAGTGGCGAGTTGAAGCCGATCATCGCCCGGACGTTCGCGCTGGATGAGATCCAGCAAGCGCACCGCTACCTGGAGGCCAACCAGCAAGTGGGCAAGGTGGTGGTAACCGTCTGACTTCACCTGTTCCGGCCCTTTCGCGGGTAATGCCGCGAAGGGGCCGGAACAGACAGAACGCGCAGTCCCGGGACAGATCCCGCACCCATTCACATACCCCTGCAATATGTAACATTCAGTTTCATATCGACCCCGGACAGTAGCCAGCACAACGTATCCCACCGAGGCTCTTTCCGTGCTGCAACGTCTGTTCTGCTCCCTGTCCCTGCTGACCCTGGCCATCTCCACCGCCCACGCCGCCGACGCGCTCGACACTCCGCGCCTGGCCGGCATGGACAACTTCCGCGACATCGCCGGCACCACCACGGCCTACAGCACCAGCCATGACGGCACGATGCGGGCCGGCGTGTTCTATCGCTCCAACGCCCTGACCCCGACTGCCGCCGACCTGGCCATCCTCAACGGCCTGGGCATCAGCGACGTGTTCGACCTGCGCACTGCCAGCGAGATCGCCACCACGCCCGACACCCTGCCGGCCGGCGCCACCTACACCAACATCGACATCATCGGCAGCACCACCTCGGGCTCGAACATCACCAACCTCAGCTTCACCAGCGCTGCCCAGGCGCGGGCGATGATGGAGGAAACCAACCGCGCCTTCGTCAGCGATGCCGGCATGCGCAGCCAGTTCACCGTACTGTTCAACGAACTGGCCAGCGCCGACGGCGCCGCGCTGTTCCATTGCACCGCCGGCAAGGACCGCACAGGCTGGACCGCCGCCGTGCTGCTGAGCATCGCCGGGGTCGACCAGGCGACCATCATGAGCAACTACCTGGCCACCAACGACTACACCGCCGCCCGCGTCGCTGCGACCCTGGCCGCCATGCCGGCGAGCATGGCCGAAATCTACGCACCATTGCTCGGCGTCGAGGCCAGCTACCTGCAGGCCGGCCTGGACGAAGTCACCGCCGAATACGGCAGCATGGACAACTACCTCAAGCAGGGCCTGGGCCTGTCGCAAGCGACCATTTACGTGCTGCGCGGCAAGATGGTCAGCTATGCCACGCTGCCGGGCGAGGCCGGCCTGCTGGGCAACGCCGCGGCCGGCGCACAGCTGCTGCGCCAGCTGCAGGAAAGTTCGCTGTCGGGCACCTACAGCGCCTACAACTACTACCTGCAGTCGGCCATCGATGCCGGCACCCTGGGCGGCGTCGAGTCGACCGTGGGTGGCCAGGTGCATGCCGACGCGGCCAGCTACCTGTTGCGCCAGGGCGCGATGATCGACCGCGCCGCTGCCCCCTTCGCCGATGGCGTCGACCTCAAGGTCGGCCAGTCGCGCCTGTGGAGCACCGCGCTGGCCGGCTACCTGGGCACCGACGGCTCGGCCCATGCGGCCAGCAGCAACGAGCACAGCCAGGGCTTGATGGTCGGCATGACCCAGCGCTTCTCCGAGCAGCTCAGCGGCCATGCCGGGTTCGGCTACAGCAATGGCAATGTCGGCGGCGCCGGCGGCGAGGCGGACACCGACCTGACCTTCCTCAGCCTGGGCGCGCGCTTCGCCCCGGGCAGCCTGGAACAAGGCCTGTTCATCGATGCCGAGGCCAATGCCGGCTGGCTCGACTATTCCAGCAAGCGTGAACTGGGCGGCGGCCTGGGCACGGCCAAGGGCGACAGCCACGGCACCCTGGCCGGTGGCAGCCTGGCGTTGGGTTACCGCCTGCCCACCGCGGGCATGGTGCTGGAGCCAAGCCTGGGCATCCGCGTCAGCCGTGTCGACTTGAACGGCTTTACCGAGAAAGGCAGCGAGCTGGCCTTGCAGGTGGATGACCTGAAGCAAACCCGCCGCGCCGCAGTGGCCAACCTCAAGGCGTCCTTCGCGCCGGTGGCGCTGGGTAGCTGGCAGTTGGTGCCCGGGGTCGAGGTCGGTTACGAGCATGCCCTGGGCAATCATCAGGTCGAGAGTGAAGGCCACCTGTTGGGGCTGGACGTCGAACAACGCGCGGCGTTCGACAACCGCGACCAGTTCACCGGGGGGGTAAACCTGATGGCCAACCTGGGGGCGCTGAGCGTGGGAGCCGAAGTGGCGGCCTTGGGGGGTGGCGATAGCCACGGGGTCAGCGGCAGCCTCAAGGCCAGCTACGCCTTCTGACGGTAGAGGGGGCCGCTGTGCGGCCCTTCGCGGGCAAGCCCGCTCCCACAGGATTCACAGCCCTTACGGCCCGTGTGGGAGCGGGCTTGCCCGCGAAGGGCTGCGCAGCAGCCCCGGTCTACTTGCGCCGGATCAGGGCCGGGCTGACACCAAAGGCCTGCTGGAAATACTGGCTGAACCGCCCGGCATTGCTGAACCCATGCTGCAAGGCCACCTCGGCCACCGACCCACCTTCCCCGCGCTCCAGCACCTGGCGCGCCTGCTCCAGCCGCACCTGTCTCTGGTATTCGCCAATCGACGTGCCGGCAAAACGCCGAAAGCCTTCCTGCAACGCCCGCAAGCTGACGTTGGCCAACCCCGCCAGCTCACTGCCGCTCACCAGCCTGGCCGGGTGCTCGCGCAGGTAGGCCATGGCCAGCTTCACATGCCGCGGGGCCAGCGCCGGCGTCGGGCTGCGCAAGGCTTCGCTGTAGTTGTGCGGCCAGGTTTCCAGCAGTGCGTCGACCAGCATCTCGCGCAGGCGCGTGGGCATCAGCAGGCCGCTGGCGAGCAGCTGATCGAATTCGGTCCCGGTGGCCAGTTCGAGCAAGGCGCGGATGCCCTGGAAGGTCGGCTGGTTGAGATCCACCACCGGGGCAAAGCGAATCGACGCCGTCAATGGCCGCCCCAGCAGGGTCGACAGGCGCTCGGCAAACAGCCCGCGGCGGATCGACATGCCGCACTGCGCATGGTTCTCGGCCATGCGCACCGAGCGGATGTCGAGCTTGTCGACGGCCAGGCCCACCTGGGCCCCGCCGATCAACTCGCCGCAGTGCTCGAAGATGATCTTGCCAGCGGTGGGCAGCACGAAGGTGATCTCGTCCTGCGGCGTGGGCAGGACGATACGGAAGTCGCCCTGGTAGTGCATGCGCCGCACGCTCATGCCGTCGAAACGCCCATAGACGCCACCGATGGCGATGCCCTCGCCCAACGGCGGCATGTCGGCGTAGAGGTTGCCGTACAGCTGGGTGAACAGCGCGGCGAATTCGTCGCTGCGCATGTCGCTGGAGCGGAGCAGGAACGGTTTGCGGGTCGTGCCGGTGTTCACCGTGTCGCACACCTTGTGCCACGAAAGGGGACCGGCACCCTAGCATGGGCACATGACAACGGCATGACGCCCCGCTTCAGCCCAGCCAACGCACCAGGGCAAAACCGGCGAAGGTCATCAGCAGCGAACCCAGCACATGCGCCGACACCGTCGCCGCAGCCCAGCCATAGCGGCCGTGCATGAGCATCGACAGGACTTCGGCGGAAAACGTCGAGAAGGTGGTCAGGCCGCCGCAGAAGCCGGTGGTGATCAGCAGGCGCCAGGCCGGATCGAGGTTGGGCCAGCGCATGAAGAAGGCCATGGCCCCACCGATGACGAAACCGCCGATCAGGTTGACCAGCAAGGTGCCGAAAGGCATGCCCGGGAACAGCGCGTTGAAGCGCAGGCCGAACCACCAGCGCAGTACGCAACCGGTGCTGCCACCGACGATCACGGACAGAAGGGAAAGGTACATCGGGAAACTCCACAAGGTATCGAGGGCCCTGTGGGTAAACGGCAGGCATGGCCTACGCGCCCTGTCACAGGGTGTGCGTAGGCATCATCAGCGCTAGGGCGGTTCGAGGAGGAATGCCATCTCCGGAAGCGGTGATGCTAATCGGCCACAACCGGTAATGCAAATATTCGATACTTCAAGGCCCGCTCGACCCTGTGGGCGTCTCAGCTCAAATCCAGGGCGCCGGTCAGGTCACCCAGCAATGCCTGCCCCCGCCCTGCCATGGCCCTGTCCCGGGACGCGAGCCCTTCGAGCTGCTCGAGGTCGAACACTCGGGTAATCAGGCGCAGGATCGAGGTGGTGTCGTACACCGTGTGGTCCACCGTGCCCTTGCGGGCGAACGGCGACACCACCAGCGCCGGGATTCGCGACCCCGGCCCGAAGCGGTCACCCTTGGGCGGCGCGACGTGGTCCCACCAGCCGCCGTTCTCGTCGACGGTGATCACCACCACCATGTTCGACCATTGCGGGCTTTCCATCAGGGTCTTGACGATGCGCTCGATGTGCCGGTCGCCGGAGGCCACATCGGCATAACCGGCGTGCAGGTTGAGGTTGCCCTGGGGCTTGTAGAAGGTCACCGCCGGCAGTCGGCCGGCAGCGGCGTCGGCAAGGAAGCGGTTGGTGCTCGGGTCTTCGCCCAGGCCACCGTCGCGCAGGCGCTTGCTGCGCTCTTCGGGGTGTTCCGGCCCGAGTGGCTGGAAGTAGTTGAACGGCTGGTGGTGGTACTGGAAGTTGGGGATCCTGGGAATGCTGCCCGAGTCCTTGAAGGCGTCCAGCGTGGCCTGCCAGCCACCGGCGTACCAGGCCCAGTCGATGTTGCGTTGGTTGAGCTTGTCGCCGATGTGTTCGTGGGTCTGGGGCACCAGCACGTTGGGCAGGTCGGGCTTGGAATAGTCCGGGCGCTCCGGGTCGCGCAGCCAGGTCGGCCAGTACGGCGGCGCCAGGGTGTTGACCGCATGGCCGTCGGGCGTGATGGCGCTGGGGCCGAACTGTGGCGGGCCGTCATGGGCCTTGTTGGGCGAACCGGCCAGGGGCTTGAGGCGGATGTCCAGCGGGTCGTCGCTCTGCAGCTGGGCGATCTGGCTGCGCGCCGGCGAATTGGCGGCGTCCGGGTAGAACGGCGCACGCCCCGCCACCAGGTACTGGTGGTTGAGGAACGAGCCACCAAAGGCGGCCTGGAAGAAGTTGTCGCACAACACGAACTGCCGGGCCAGGTCCCACAGGCGCAGGTTGTAGCGGGTCTGTGGGTAGTAGCCCATGGTCAGCGCGCCGGCGTCGGACCAGGCGGCGAAGCCGTCATTCTTGCCGCCATTGATCTGCAACTGGTTCTGGTAGAACACGTGCCAGAGGTCGCGGGTGACCAGGCCCAGGGGCAGGTCCTCGCCCTTGGGGCCCTTGAGCGCGAACGGCGCGTTGGGCAGTGCGGGCTGAAACTCGATGTCCTTGTCGTAGGTGATGCCATCGACGGTCTGCGGGCCGACCTGCAAGGTGCCGCCAAAGGTCGGCGGCAAGGTGTCGAACAGCGTGCCGTCGCGGTCGCGCTGGGCATAGGCGTCCTTGCCCAACTGGGCCAGCGGGCTCTGCAGGCCGGGGAAGTCGGCGAACAGGTTGTTGAAGCTGCGGTTCTCGGCGTAGATCACCACCACGCTCTTTACCTTGTCGCGCAGTGCCCGGTCCAGCGCGGCGCCGGTCGGTTGCGGGCGAACGGCATCGCTTGGCGAACTTTCGCCACGACCGCACGCCGCCAGGCCGGCACCCGCCCCCAGCAGCGCCAGGCCACTCAGGAAGCCGCGGCGCGAAGGGCCGCGGGCGGGTGGGTTATCGGTGTCCTGTTCGCTGTCGTGACCGGGTGCCTCGTGCATCGCCTGCTCCATTACCTGTGACAATTTATTTCGGCGCAGGCTAGCGATGACGCATGACAGTTTTATGGCTGTCGCCACGCACGGCGACCTAGCGGTTCACATCCACCACCAGGCGCCCACGCACCTGCCCTTGCAAGAGTTGAGAGGCGGCATCGATTGCGTCCTTCAGCCCGATCTCGCGGGTAATCAGCGCCAGATGCTCCTTTGACACTTCATGGACAAGCCGAGCCCAGGCCTCGACACGCCGTGCATAAGGCTGGGTCACGCTGTTGACCCCCAGCAGGCTCACACCACGCAGGATGAATGGCGCCACGCTCGCCGGCAGGTCCATGCCTTGCGCCAGGCCGCAGGCGGCGACGGCGCCCTCGGCGTGGGTAGCGGCACAGGCGTTGGCCAAGGTGTGGCTGCCGACCGAGTCGATTGCTGCAGCCCAACGTTCCTTGCCAAGCGCCCGACCTGGCGCCGAAAGCTCTGCACGGTCGATGACCGTTTCCGCCCCCAGATGCTTCAGGTAGTCGGTTTCATCCAACTTGCCCGTGGACGCGATGACCCTGTAGCCGAGGCCCGCCAGCAGGCTGATGGAAAAACTGCCCACGCCGCCACTGGCCCCCGTTACCAGCACCGGCCCGGCTTCCGGCGTAAGCCCGTGACGCTCAAGGGCCATCAGGCAGAGCATGGCGGTGTAGCCAGCCGTACCGATGGCCATGCTTTGGCGTTCATCCAGACCTTCTGGGTGGGGGATCAGCCACTCCCCTTTCAGCCGGGTCTTCTGGGCCAAGCCACCCCAGTGCTGCTCGCCCACGCCCCAGCCGTTCAACAGCACCCGGTCTCCCGCCTTGAAGGCAGGGTGAGCGCTGTGCTCCACGGTACCGGCGAGGTCGATGCCCGGCACCATGGGGAACTGCCGCACCACCGGGCTTTGGCCGGTGATGGCCAGCGCGTCCTTGAAGTTGAGGGTGCTGTAGGCGACCCGCACTGTCGCGTCCCCTTCGGGTAGGCGACTATCCTCCAGCTCAGTCAGACGCGCGTGGTAGTTCGAATCATCCTTCTCGACCAGGATTGCGTTGAACATGTTGCCCTCACTTTAGACTGGTTGTCTTTAAATAGGCCTGCGGAATCAGGTGACGATGCCAGCGAGAAAACCCTTGATGAAAATATCCAGCGGACGCGGCCCCTGTACCAGGCGCGCACGCAGCACGGCGCCCTCCCAACCGATCCAGAAAAAGGCGGCAAGGGCCTGGCAATCGGTTTGCGCTTCGATCTCTCCGGCTTCCACGGCGGCGTTCAGGCAGCCCAGCAATTGGTTTTCCCAATCGCACAACACGGCCTCCAGTTGCTGGCGGAAGCTGTCGGGCAATACCGAGACCTCCTGGCCGAGGTTGCCGACCAGGCAGCCCCGGCGGAACGCGTACTTCTCCATGCCAGCCTTGGCGTCTTCGACGAAATTGACCAGCCGTTGTAACGGCGTGACCTGCTCGTCGAGCAACCAGCGATCGAGCTTGCGCGCGAAATACTCCGCGTAACGTTGCAGCACCGCCTGGCCGAACGCTTCCTTGCTGTCGAAGTAGTGGTAGAACGACCCCTTGGGCACCTGGATGCGCTTGAGCACCGTGTCGATGCCGGTCGCCACGAAGCCTTGCTCAGTCAGCACCTCCATGCCGCAACGCAGCAGCAGTTCACGGGTTTCGAGGTGATCGCGGGCGATCTTGGGTGGGCGTCCTCGGCGGACAAGGGGTTTGCTGTCAGTCATGGCAGTTAATTTAGACTGATCGTTTTTAATGTCAACGGTGACCCGCCGCTGTCATGGTCGATCAATGCCCGCACATCGCACAACGGTTCGATAACCGCACAAATTCCGCCTTCCCCCCCTCTACTGTTGCCCTGTCTTGCGGCACGCTATAGCCCATATCAGCACACAACACCAAGCGCTGACCGCCAGCTCGTTTCACCACGCGGTGGCCAACAGACAATCCCCACTCCAGGAACAACCAGGAGCTCGCTTTGATCAATAAAACCTACGAGTCCATCGCCAGCGCGGTGGAAGGCATCAGCGACGGTTCGACCATCATGGTCGGTGGCTTCGGTACTGCCGGCATGCCCTCCGAGCTCATCGACGGCCTGATCGCCACCGGTGCCCGCGACCTGACCATCATCAGCAACAACGCCGGCAACGGCGAGATCGGCCTGGCGGCCCTGCTCAAGGCAGGCTGCGTGCGCAAGGTGGTCTGCTCGTTCCCGCGCCAGTCCGACTCCTACGTGTTCGACGAACTGTACCGCGCCGGCAAGATCGAGCTGGAAGTGGTACCGCAAGGCAACCTGGCCGAGCGCATCCGCGCCGCAGGCTCGGGCATCGGCGCGTTCTTCTCGCCGACCGGCTACGGCACCCTGCTGGCCGAAGGCAAGGAAACCCGCGAGATCGACGGCCGCATGTACGTGCTGGAAATGCCGCTGCACGCGGATGTCGCGCTGATCAAGGCGTACAAGGGTGACCGTTGGGGCAACCTGATCTACCGCAAGGCCGCGCGCAACTTCGGCCCGATCATGGCCATGGCCGCCAAGACCGCCATCGCCCAGGTCGACCAGATCGTCGAGCTCGGCGAGCTGGACCCGGAGCACATCATCACCCCGGGTATCTTCGTCCAGCGCGTGGTCGCCGTCTCCGGCACCGCCGCTTCTTCGATCGCCAACGCTGTCTGAGGCCTGCCATGACCATCACCAAAAAGCTCTCCCGCACCGAGATGGCCCAGCGCGTGGCCGCAGACATCCAGGAAGGCGCCTACGTCAACCTGGGCATCGGCGCACCGACCCTGGTGGCCAACTTCCTGGGCGACAAGGAAGTGTTCCTGCACAGCGAAAACGGCCTGCTGGGCATGGGCCCAAGCCCTGCACCGGGCGAGGAAGACGATGACCTGATCAACGCCGGCAAGCAGCACGTGACCCTGCTTACCGGCGGCGCCTTCTTCCACCACGCCGACTCGTTCTCGATGATGCGTGGCGGCCACCTGGACATCGCCGTGCTGGGCGCCTTCCAGGTGTCGGTCAAGGGCGACCTGGCCAACTGGCACACCGGCGCCGAGGGTTCGATCCCCGCCGTGGGCGGCGCCATGGACCTGGCCACCGGCGCGCGCCAGGTGTTCGTGATGATGGACCACCTGACCAAGTCCGGCGAAAGCAAGCTGGTGCCGGCGTGCACCTACCCGCTGACCGGCATCGGTTGCGTCAGCCGCATCTACACCGACCTTGCCGTGCTGGAAGTGACCTCCGATGGCCTGCGCGTGGTCGAGATCTGCGCCGACATCGACTTCGACGAGCTGCAGCGACTCAGTGGCGTGCCATTGATCCAGTGATCGGCTAGACCCCTCCCCTCAAGGCGGACGACTACACCACTCAGCGTGCTGTAGCCGTTCGCCTTGCCGGCGCTCCTGTCACCGTTCAGGCATGCGCCATGCCCAGGTCAGCCTGGGCTTTTCTTCCCTCAGCCTCCCGGGCTCCGACACCGATTGTGTGCGAGCCAGCAAAACCGCAAAGCATCGATTGACATCGCCACCTCAAGGAAAGAACATCTCGCCGCCTTTATGCGAAGGATTCCCATTATCAATACGATTTCTATTGGGAAACCAGGTGTTTCAACGAACAGGAGTCAATGGATGTCCGCTTGTTTGCCGTCTACCGCTACCAGCATTCGCCAGGCTTCACTGGCGCTCAGCCTCTCGGGCTCTCTGCTGGCGGCCAGCAGTGTCCACGCCGAGGCTGCCAGTTACAGCATCCCGGCAGAGCCACTGGCCACGACCCAGGATCAGGTGCCCCCAAGCCAGGGCGGCTCGATGGAGCTTTCCGCGACGACGGTATCCGGCGTGGGCCTGGGCGCCACCACTGAAGGCACCGGCAGTTACGCCACCGGCTCGGCCAATACCGCAACCGGGCTGCGTCTCTCGGCCCGTGAAACGCCGCAATCGGTCAGCGTGGTCACCCGCCAGCAGATCGAAGACCAGAACCTCAACAGCGTTACCCAGGTGCTCGAACAGACCCCGGGGGTCGTGGTCGACAGCATGGGCCCCGCAGGTAGTGATGCCAACCATATCTACGTGCGCGGCTTCGAGGTAGGCAGCATCCAGGTGGATGGCATCAACAGACCCGATACCTACGGTTTCAGGGACGACCTCGCCGACATGGTGTCCTACGACCGTGTAGAAGTAGTGCGCGGCGCCACGGGGCTGATGTCGGGTACGGGCGATCCCGGCGCGACAGTCAACTTGATTCGCAAGAAGCCAACGCTGGAAACGCAGCGCAAGCTGACACTCAAAGCGGGCTCCTGGGACGACTATCGCCAGGAACTGGACGTGTCCGGCAAGTTGTCCGATAGCGGTAATGTACGAGGCCGCTTCGTAGCGTCGAACAGCAACAGCCAAAGCTACGTCGACCGCCAGTCCCTGGACAAGCAAGCGTTCTACGGCGTGCTGGAATGGGACATCACTGACAGCACGATGCTGACAGTGGGCGGTGAATACCAGGAGATGGACAACGAAGGCGCCGGCAACCATGGTTTCCCGATGTACAACTCGGACGGTAGCCACTTCAGCCCTTCGCGCTCGTTCAACTCCGCCTCGGACTGGAGCTACCACAAGCGTCGCACCAAGACGCTGTTCACCACCCTGGAGCATCAGCTGGACAACGGCTGGCAGTTGAAACTCAATGCCGAGCACAGCCGCCGCAGCTATGACGACGCCTTTGCCACCGCAGCCAGCGGCACCGTCAACCCCGATGGCAGTGGCATCAGTACCTGGACCGGCCGCTGGGCAGGCGAGCCCCGGCAGACCTCGTTCGACCTGTCGGCCGCAGGCCCTTTCCAACTGTTTGCCCGCGAGCACCAGGCTTATCTCGGCGCCAGCCACTACAGGGCCTATTACCGTAACGCCGGTTACCCGCTGTGGTCGTTCCAGGACATCGACAACATCAACACCTGGGACGGCTCGCTGGCGATCCCGGACGCCATCCACACCAAGTCGTCGGAAGATGCCCTGGATGAAACCCAGGATGGCCTGGTCGCCTCGGTGCGCTGGAGCCTGGCCGACGACCTGTCGCTGATCACCGGGGCGCGGGTGATCGACTGGAAGCGCGATGAAAGCTCCACCACCCTGGCCACCGGCGAAACCAGCCGTACGTCGCGCAGCGAAAACGGGGTCGTCACGCCGTACCTGGGGCTGGTGTATGACCTCAATGAAAACTGGTCGGCCTATGCCAGCTACACCACCATCTTCAAGCCACAGAGCAACAAGGATGTCAGCGGCGCCTACCTCGATCCTCTGGAAGGGGTGAACTACGAGCTGGGCTTGAAGAGCGAGTTCTGGAACAAGCGCCTGACTACTGCATTCAGCGTTTTCGAGGTGCATCAGGACAACCTGGCAGTGGCCGATGGCAGCAACCTGGCGCCAGACGGCAACCAGGCCTACCGTGCCGAGTCGGGCACCAAGACGCGCGGTTTCGAGATGGAAATGGCCGGCGAGATCCTGCCCGACTGGCAGGTATCGGCCAGCTACACCTATGCCGTCAGCAAAGACGCCGATGGCGATCGCCTGAACACCGAAGTGCCGCGTGACACACTGAAGTTGTTCACCAGCTACCGTCTGCAGTCCCTGCCGCAGCTGAAGGTCGGTGGCGGCGTGCGCTGGCAGGGTCGCGAATACTACAAAGGCGCCGGGCCAAACGACGAGACCTTCACCCAGGATCCCTACAGCATTGTCGACCTGATGGCGCAATACGCCTTCACCCCACAAACCAGCGTATCGCTCAATCTCAACAACGTCTTCGACAAGACCTACTACACCGCCATCGGCTCACGTGGCTGGTATGGCACCCCACGCAGTGCCACTGCCACGCTGGTTTACGCGTTCTGACAAGGTTCCTTCGAGGTCAGGGTTCCCACGCACGGGCACCCTCCTCGCCCAGATCACACTGTGAGGACGTTTCCTTCACCGAATTTTCACGACCCGCCGGGCAGACTCAAACCATCCCTACGTGATAGACCTTGGCCCGCCTAGCAGCGGGCTTTCTTTTGCCTGCAATCATCCCTGCAACCTGCAACGCAGACCCCCTCTACGAACGCTACCTTGGTTGACCCCGCCCCTTCTCGTATCATCAGCCCTCCCCACCTGGAATGATCTTCGTGAAGCCGTCACCTGGAAGTGCCCCGCCGATCCCTGCTGTTAACGATGGCCCGAAGTGGGATGTCGGCGAAGCTGTCAGCCAGCTGTCATGGGACGACTTGCGGATCATCAAGACCCTGAGTGACTGCGGCAGCCGCGCCGACACCGCCAAACAGCTCGGCATCAATGTGTCCACGGTTTCGCGCCGGGTCAAACAGGTCGAGACGGTGCTCGGGGTCGCGCTGTTCGATCATCGCAAGGCCGGGTATCTGCTGACTGCCGAAGGTACCGAGTTGCGGGCGCTGGCCGAACGGGTCGAACTGGACATCGTCAGTGTCACCCGCAGGGTGTCCCGTGCCGGCCAGGGCCCGCTGGGGAAACTGCGGATCACCACCAGCGACTCGCTGCTGCTGTATTTCCTCACGCCGATCATCGCGGACTTCAAAGCCCTGAACAAAGGCATCACCCTTGAAGTGCTGGTCGGCAACCAGACCCTGAGCCTGGCCCGGGACGAGTCGGACATCGCGGTGCGAGCGACCTGCAAACCGGCCGATACCCTGGTGGGTCGCAAGCTTGCCAACATCGCATGGGCGCCGTATGGCAGCGCCAGGCAGGTGGCATGCGCCAACCCCTTCGCCGAGGGTCAGTCGTGGGTGTCCTACTCGGGGGGGCTTTGCGGCTTGAAGGCTACCCGTTACGTGGAGTGCCGCGTGCCCGCCCAGCACATCGCCTACCGCACCGATTCGGTGGCTGCGGCGAGCGCTGCCATTGCGGCCGGCCTCGGTTTCGGTTTTCTTCCCTGCATGCTGGGCGACATCACCCCTGGGTTGGTTCGCGTCGGCCCACTGGTGCAGGAGCTTCAGGATGAGCTGTGGCTGCTGACCCACCAGGACATCAGAAAGTCCTGGCGGGTGAAAGCGTTCATGACCTTCTGTGCGGCAGCCGTGGCCGACCTGAAACCGCTGGTGGAAGGCCAGCAGGCCCTCACGGCAGGTTAGGCGACAGCGGGCACACAGGTCACTGGGCCTGGGCGCCGATCACCGCCCTGCAGACGATCTCGATCAGCTGCGGCCGCTGGGCCAGCCGCGACACACCGATGATATTGCTGGCCGCCTGCGGGCGCTCTGTGCCATAGGCGGCCTTGCGCACCTTGCCGACCACGGCAAAGGCCGCGTCCATGTCCAGCACGTACAGCGTCTCTTCGACGACATCCTGCAGCGTGGCGCCATAAAGGGCGAGCAACTTGGCAATGTTGTCGTAGGAAACACGCATCTGTTCCCCCATCGACGAGAAATCGCTCGGTCGACCGTCAGCATCCAACGGCGCCGGGGCTACCAGGTAGCCCTCTTCGTCGTGGTTGAACTGGCCCGAGACGAAGATCTCGTTGCCGACCCGCCGCGCCTGCGGATAGCCGTAGCTTTCTTCCCAGGGAACGCCCCAGTAGGCGGTGTCGTCGTTGAAAGGTCGTGAAGCGGCCATTGGATTCCCCAGGCGAATGACGGATCGGTGTGATCCGAGTGGCCTGGATGCTAGCACCGCTTCCCACCTGGCCAAGGGTGCATTAATGCGCCTGCAGCAGCGCAAAAGTGCGCCACCGCTGCGCTGAAAGTTTGGTTACCTTTTGCTGGCACTCGGCGACAACCCGCCGCAGATACTCTCGCCACCGTTCAACAAAAGGGAAGAACAATGAGCAATCCACACACTGAAGTCCTGACCCCGCTCAACAGCCAGGTGATCTTCATCGATCAGCAGCCGCAGATGGCGTTCGGCGTCCAGAGCATTGACCGGCAGACGCTCAAGAACAACACCGTAGGCCTGGCTAAAGCAGCCAGGATCTTCAATGTGCCCACCCTCTTCACTACGGTCGAAACCGAGAGTTTCTCCGGCCATACCTATCCCGAACTGCTCGCGGTCTTCCCTGACGCTCCGTTGCTCGAGCGCACCTCCATGAACTCCTGGGATGATCAGAAAGTTCGCGACGCGCTGAAGAAGAACGGTCGCAACAAGATCATCGTTTCGGGCCTGTGGACCGAGGTCTGCAACACCACCTTCGCACTGTCGGCCATGCACGATGCCGGCTATGAGATCTACATGGTTGCCGACGCTTCCGGCGGCACGACCAAGGAGGCTCACGACTACGCCATGCAGCGCATGATCCAGGCAGGGGTGGTGCCGGTGACGTGGCAACAGGTGCTGCTGGAGTGGCAGCGCGACTGGAAGAACCGCGACACCTACGATGCCGTGATGGAGCTGGTCAAGGAACACTCGGGCGCCTATGGCATGGGCGTCGACTACGCCTACACCATGGTGCACAAAGCGCCTGAGCGCGTGCAGCACGGTCCCACCCTGGCGCCGGTGGCGGCATCGGCCTGAAGCCCTGCGCACCCCTTGGTTGCTCGCTTGCTGGAGCCTCTCATGAGGCTCCAGCGGTCATCGCTGCCCGGGTCAGGCTCATTGAAGGTTTCTGGATGAAAGGATTGCCATGAACAGTGCTCACGCCGTGGTCTTGACCTCGGTCGAATTTCGCTCGACGGGGCGGCTCAAGCCCTGGCAGGTCACTACTGCAAAGCAAATGATGCTGGATCGCCTGGACACCGGCGTAGCGGTAACCGAACTCGCCGAAGCCTGCGCCCTTTCGCGCAGTCATTTCACCCGTATGTTCAAAGTCAGCACACGGGTATCGCCACAACAGTGGTTACGACAGCAGCGGCTGAGCAAGAGCAAGGAACTGCTGCAAGCATCGACGATGATGCTTGCCGAGATCGCCCTGGCGTGCGGTTTTTACGATCAGTCACATTTCTGCCGAGCGTTCATGAGATCCCAAGGGATGACGCCTCAGGCATGGCGGCAACGGGCATTCCACTGAATGCGGTGAGGCTGGCCTGGCAAAGCCATGTCGCTGACAGGCAACGGCAGGCCGGGTTAACGCGTTGAGAAATGGACTACAAGGGAGGGAAAAACTTTGAGTTTTCGTAGTAGCCAGAAACGAAAAAAGGCCCCTAAGGGCCTTATTTCTTGCCCTACCGAAATACTTCGATAAGGGCCAGCTCAATCCAACGCCGATATGTGCGTTACCCGCTCCCAAGGCTCAAACTGCCAGCGCTCTCTGGCGTAGCTCGCTGTTGAGGATGCGATCGTTCTCGCTGTAGTCGACCGGGCAATCGATCACATGCACCCCGGGGTTGGAAATGCAGTGGTCGAGCAACGGCAGCAAACCATCGGCGCTTTCCACGCGATAGCCGTTGGCGCCATAGGCTTCGGCGTACTTGACGAAGTCCGGGTTGCCGTAGTCCAGGCCGAAGTCGGTGAAGCCCATGTTGGCCTGCTTCCAGCGGATCATGCCGTAGCCGTCGTCACGCAGGATCACCACGGTGATGTGCATGCCAAGGCGTACTGCGGTTTCCAGCTCCTGGCTGTTCATCATGAAGCCGCCGTCGCCGCACACCGAGATCACCGGGCGGTCCGGGTACACCAGGTGCGCCGCCATGGCCGATGGCAGGCCGGCGCCCATGGTCGCCAGGGCGTTGTCCAGCAGCACGGTGTTGGGCTTGTGGGCCTTGTAGTTGCGGGCGAACCAGATCTTGTAGATGCCGTTGTCCAGGGCGACGATGCCTTCGGACGGCAGCACGCGGCGGATGTC
>NZ_JBIVIA010000004.1:0-16195 GCF_044749485.1 Pseudomonas sp. NPDC089401
AGGCAGGCGACCATGGCCTGACAGGTTCGGCACGTTGCAACAAATGTGGGAGCGGGTTTACCCGCGAAGCGCCGCGCGGGCGGCGCTCGATCTCATAGGCGGTGCAAGGGTTGTGGCGAACACCTCTCAAACCCAACACAACCCCAAGACAGACACTCTCAACCCCACCCCACCCTCAAGACAGAATCTCTCAACCCCAACCCCAACCCATCCTCAAGACAGCCCCCCCCCAGCCCCCCAAAAACAAAGCGGGGAGACCTCTCGGCCTCCCCGCTTCACCCTCAACCCTCAATCAAAGGCTGGGAAACGCAAACTGCGACGCCTCATGGCTGGCCCGCTGCGGCCAGCGCTGGGTGATCGCCTTGCGCCGGGTATAGAACCGCACCCCATCCGGCCCATAGGCATGCAGGTCACCAAACAGCGACCGCTTCCAGCCCCCGAAGCTGTGATACGCCACCGGCACCGGCAGCGGCACGTTCACCCCGACCATGCCCACTTCGATCTCGTCGCAGAACAGCCGCGCCGCTTCACCGTCACGGGTAAAGATGCAGGTGCCGTTGCCATACTCGTGATCGTTGATCAACTGCATGGCCTGCTCCAGGCTGTTCACACGCACCACGCACAGCACCGGGCCGAAAATCTCCTCTTTATAGATGCGCATCTCTGGGGTCACCTTGTCGAACAAGGTACCACCGACGAAGTAGCCATCCTCGTTACCAGCCACACGGAACCCACGCCCATCCACCACCAGCTTGGCACCCGCCGCCACGCCGTCATCGATATAGCCGACCACCTTGTCACGCGCAGCCGCCGTCACCAGCGGGCCCATGTCCAGGCCGCAGGAAGTACCGGCACCGATCTTCAGCGCCTTGATCTGCGGCTCCAGCTTGGCAATCAGCGCATCGGCCACCTGATCGCCCACGCACACCGCCACCGAGATGGCCATGCAGCGTTCGCCGCACGAACCGTAGGCCGCCCCCATCAGCGCGCTGACGGCGTTATCCAGGTCGGCATCCGGCATCAGCACCGCGTGGTTCTTCGCACCACCCAGGGCCTGCACACGCTTGCCGCGCTTGGTACCTTCGGCATAGATGTATTCGGCGATCGGGGTCGAACCGACGAAGCTCAGCGCTTTCACTTCCGGCGCCTCGATCAGTGCATCCACCGCTTCCTTGTCGCCATGCACCACGTTGAGGATGCCCTTGGGCAAGCCGGCTTCCAGCAGCAGCTGGGCGATGAACAGGGTCGAGCTCGGGTCACGCTCGGACGGCTTGAGGATGAAGGCGTTGCCGCAGGCAATGGCCAGCGGGTACATCCACAGCGGCACCATGGCCGGGAAGTTGAACGGGGTGATACCGGCGACCACCCCCAGCGGCTGGAAGTCGGACCACGCATCGATGTTCGGGCCGACGTTGCGGCTGTACTCGCCCTTCAGCACTTCAGGCGCCGCGCAGGCGAACTCGACGTTCTCGATACCACGCTTGAGCTCACCGGCCGCATCTTCGAGGGTCTTGCCGTGCTCTTCGCTGATCAACTGCGAGATACGCGCCTCGTTCTGCTCCAGCAACTGCTTGAAACGGAACATCACCTGGGCGCGCTTGGCCGGAGGCGTGTTGCGCCAGGCGGGGAAAGCCGCCTTGGCCGAATCGATGGCTTCCTGCACGGTAGCGCGGCTGGCCAGTTCGACCTTGCGTACCGCCTGGCCGGTGGACGGGTTGAAGACATCGGCGGTGCGCTCACCCTTGGTAACCAGTTCGCCGTGGATCAGGTGCTGAACAATGCTCATGCAAAACTCCAGATAAAGAAGGTCGAGGCAGGCGCGTGATCGGTGCACGCGCCCTGCGTCAGAATCGGAAAGATCAGTCGATCTGGTTCAAGGCTTCACCGACCGCGTCGAACAGGCGGTCCAGTTCCTGCGGCTGGGTGTTGAAGGTTGGGCCGAACTGCAGCGTGTCGCCACCGAAGCGTACATAGAAGCCGGCTTGCCACAGCTTCATCGCCGCTTCGTAAGGACGAACGATGGCATCACCGTCGCGGGCCGCGATCTGGATCGCGCCGGCCAGGCCGTAGTTGCGGATGTCGACGATGTTCTTGGTGCCCTTCACGCCGTGCAGCAGCTTCTCGAAGTGCGGCGCCAGCTCGGCGGCCGACTGCACCAGGCTTTCCTTCTGCAGCAGGTCCAGCGCGGCCAGGCCGGCGGCGCAGGCGACCGGGTGGGCCGAGTAGGTATAGCCGTGCGGGAATTCCACGGCATATTCCGGCGTCGGCTGGTTCATGAAGGTCTGGTAGATCTCGCTGGTGGCGATCACTGCCCCCATCGGAATCGCGCCGTTGGTCACCTGCTTGGCGATGCACATCAGGTCCGGGGTCACGCCGAAGGCTTCGGAGCCAGTCATTGCGCCCATGCGGCCGAAGCCGGTGATCACTTCGTCGAAGATCAGCAGGATGTTGTGCTGGGTGCAGATTTCCCGCAGGCGCTTCAGGTAACCCTTCGGCGGCGGCAGCACACCGGCAGAACCGGCCAGCGGCTCGACGATCACCGCAGCGATGTTGGAAGCGTCATGCAGTTCGATCAGCTTGAGCATCTCGTCGGCCAGGGCGATGCCGCCCTCCTCCGGCAGGCCCTTGGAGAACGCGTTCGCCGGCAGCACGGTGTGAGGCAGGTGGTCGACGTCCAGCAACTGGCCGAACATCTTGCGGTTGCCATTGACGCCGCCCAGGCTGGTACCGGCGATGTTCACCCCGTGGTAGCCACGGGCACGGCCAATGATCTTGGTCTTGGTCGCCTGGCCTTTCAGGCGCCAGTAGGCACGCACCATCTTCAGCGCGGTGTCGCAGCACTCGGAACCGGAGTTGGTATAGAAGACGTGATTGAGGTCGCCCGGGGTCAGTTCGGCGATCTTCTCGGCCAGCTGGAACGACAGCGGGTGGCCGAACTGGAATGCCGGGGAGTAATCCAGGGTGCCGACCTGACGGGCCACCGCTTCGGTGATTTCCTTGCGGGTGTGCCCGGCGCCGCAGGTCCACAGGCCCGACAGGGCGTCGAAGATCCGCCGGCCCTTGTCGTCGACCAGGTAGTTGCCTTCGGCCGCCACGATCAGCCGCGGGTCGCGCTGGAAGTTGCGGTTGGCGGTGTAAGGCATCCAGTGGGCATCCAGCTTGAGCTGGCTGGCGATACCGGCGCTGGCGGTTTCGGGCATGTTCATCGGCGGTTCCTCGGAAGACGATTAGGCAACGATGTGATGTTGTTGCAGCTAAATTGGCACGGGGATAAAGTCTGAAAAAGCCTGCATTTCTAATCTTCAGGTAGCGCAAGACTAAACATATGAGCCGACGCCCAGACCCACTCGCGCAAGTCAGTGATTTCGACATTCGCCTGCTGAAAATCTACCGAAGTGTCGTCGAGTGTGGCGGTTTCTCGGCCGCCGAGAACGTGCTCGGCATCGGTCGTTCGGCCATCAGCCAGCAGATGAACGACCTCGAGCAACGCCTGGGCTTGCGCCTTTGCCAGCGCGGCCGCGCCGGTTTCTCCCTGACCGAGGAAGGCCGCGAGGTCTACCATTCGGCGCTGCAGTTGCTGAGTGCGCTGGAAAGCTTCCGCACCGAGGTCAACGGCCTGCACCAGCATTTGCGCGGTGAACTCAACATCGGCCTGACCGACAACCTGGTGACCCTGCCGCACATGCGCATCACCCACGCCCTGGCCGAGCTCAAGGATCGCGGCCCGGACGTGCGTATCCAGATCCGCATGATCGCCCCCAGCCAGGTCGAGCAGGGTGTGCTCGATGGCAGCCTGCACGTCGGCGTGGTGCCCCAGACCAGCCCGCTTTCGGGCCTCGAGTACCAGCCCCTGTACAGCGAACGCTCGCAACTCTACTGCGCGGTCGGCCATCCGCTGTTCTATGCCGACAACCAGCAGATCGACGACGATCGCCTCAACAGCCAGGAAGCCATTGCGCCAACGTTTCGCCTGCCCAGCGAAATCCAGGCCCACTACCAGGCACTCAACTGCACAGCCAGCGCTTCGGACCGCGAGGGCATGGCGTTTCTGATCCTGACAGGCCGCTACATCGGCTACCTGCCGGACCACTACGCCACCTTCTGGGTCCAGCAGGGCCGCCTGCGCGCGCTCAAGCCGGCCCAGCGGTTCTACGACCTCGGCCTGAGCTGGGTCACCCGCAAGGGGCGGCGGCCGAACCTGGTCCTGGAAAGCTTCCTCGAAAGCCTGGCAGCGACGCGCTGATGCCTGGTTCTGACGTAATGCTTGTCAGGCGGGCACAGGCAGGTAATCCTGTCCGACAATCGTTGCCACAGCCCTGTCCGGAATCGTCCATGACCCTAGAAGTCCCTGCGCATCGCCTCGCCGCCTCGGGCAAGCCCGCCGGCCGCATCCGCCAGAAGAACGAACAGGCCATCATCCAGGCCGCCGAAGACGAGTTCGCCCGCCATGGGTTCAAGGGCACCAGCATGAACACCATCGCGCTGAAGGCCGGCTTGCCCAAGGCCAACCTGCACTACTACTTCACCAACAAGCTCGGCCTGTACATCGCCGTGCTGAGCAACATCATCGAACTGTGGGACAGCACCTTCAACGCCTTGAGCGTCGAGGACGACCCAGGCGAGGCGCTGAGCCACTACATCCGCACCAAGATGGAGTTCTCCCGGCGCAACCCGCAGGCCTCGCGGATCTTCGCCATGGAAGTGATCAGCGGCGGCAGTTGCCTGACCGAATACTTCAGCGCCGACTACCGCGAGTGGTTCCGCGGCCGGGCGGCGGTGTTCCAAGCCTGGATCGCAGCCGGCAAGATGGACCCGGTCGACCCGGTGCACCTGATCTTCCTGCTCTGGGGCAGCACCCAGCACTATGCCGACTTCGCCACCCAGATCTGCCAGGTCACCGGCCGCAGCCGCCTGACCAAGCAGGACATGGAAGACGCCAGCAACAACCTTATCCACATCATCCTCAAAGGGTGCGGCATCAAACCGAGTGCCTGACGTCAAACTATGCCTTCTACCCTGCTAGAGCTCTGCGAATTTCGCGAGGACATCCGCAAGAGCCGCTTCATCACCCTCGCCGGCCCGATCAACAGCGCCGCCGAGGCGATGGCTTTCATCGAGCGCCACAGCGACCCCGCCGCTACCCACAATTGCTGGGCCTGGAAGATCGGCGGGCAGTACCGCAGCAATGATGACGGCGAACCAGGCGGCACCGCCGGGCGGCCGATCCTGGCAGCCATCGAGGCGCAAGACTGCGACCAGGTGGTGGTACTGGTGATCCGTTGGTACGGTGGCATCCAGCTGGGTACCGGTGGCCTGGCCCGGGCGTACGGCGGCGGCGCCAACAAATGCCTGCAACAGGCGCCAAAGCGGCTGCTGGTGCAACGCAGCGAATACGCCTGCAGTTGCACCTTCAGTGAACTGGCGCTGGTAAAGCTGCGCCTGGCCGAGGTGGATGGCCTGGTACTGGACGAACAGTTCACCGCCAATGGCGTCGAGCTGCAGATCGCCGTGGGGAGCGAGCACCAACCCGTACTGCAACAGCAACTGGCCGACCTCAGCCGCGGCCGGATTCTTCTCGAAGCACGCTGACATTTGCCCACATCTACTGTGGGCCGGCCTGTGGATAAGCTTTGGGCATTCCTTTGCAGCCTATGTATGACAAGGCCTGCAGAGTATTGAGCATATTTTGATCACTGTTTCATGACAGCCCTAAGCGACTGAGCCTTCACTACTTATCCCCAATGCGTCAGGCCGGTTACAGCACAACGGCCGCCGTGCTTGCACACATTTACTGTGGACGAGCCTGTGGATAACCCGTTAGCCAACAGGCCAAGCGCCCGCCCACGCGCGGCCTGACGTAACTGTACATTTTTCAACCACCCGATAAAGCAGGCGCTGGTTCCGACTCTGCATTATGCTCAGTTCCTTTTTCCTACACCGGTAAAGGAATGTTCCTATGGCTATTTCAAGAACTGCCCTGATTATCGGCGCCTCCCGCGGCCTTGGCCTTGGTTTGGTGCAACGCCTGCACGAAGACGGCTGGAACATCACCGCGACTGTTCGCAACCCGCAGGCGCCTGGCGCCCTCGCCGATGTGCCTGGGGTCAGGATCGAACAGCTGGAAATGAACGACACCACCCAGCTCGACGGCCTCAAGCAGCGCCTCCAGGGCGAGGTGTTCGACCTGGTGTTCGTCAACGCCGGCGTCATGGGCCCACTCCCGCAAAATCTGGAAACCGTGGATGTGCAAGCCGTCGGCGACCTGTTCATGACCAACGCCGTGGCACCGATCCGCGTCGCCCGGCGCCTGGCCGGCCAAGTACGCGAACGGACTGGCGTACTGGCCTTCATGAGTTCGATCCTCGGCAGCGTGACCATCCCCGACGGTGGCGAGGTCTGCCTGTACAAGGCCAGCAAGGCTGCGCTGAACTCGATGATCAACAGCTTCGTGGTGGATGTGCAGCGCCCCGACCTGTGCGTGCTGGCCATGCACCCTGGCTGGGTGAAGACCGACATGGGTGGCGAAAACGCCGATATCGATGTGTTCACCAGCACCCACGGCATGCTCGAGCAGATCAAGGCGCAAAGCGGCAACGGCGGCCTGCGCTTCATCAACTACAAGGGCGATTCACTCACCTGGTGAGGTGAATGCCGACCGGCCGGGCGCAATGCCCGGCCAGCCCCTGTAGAATGTCGCCAACCGTACCTGATTCGAGACGACACCCTATGTATGAATGGTTGAACGCCCTGCCCAAGGCCGAACTGCACCTGCACCTCGAAGGCTCCCTCGAGCCCGAGCTGCTGTTCGCCCTGGCCGAGCGCAACAAGATCGCCCTGCCCTGGAACGACGTGGAAACCCTGCGCAGCGCCTACGCCTTCAACAACCTGCAGGAATTCCTCGACCTCTATTACCAGGGCGCCGACGTGCTGCGCACCGAGCAGGACTTCTACGACCTGACCTGGGCCTACCTGCAGCGCTGCAAGGCGCAGAACGTCATCCACACCGAACCGTTCTTCGACCCGCAGACCCACACAGACCGTGGCATCCCGTTCGAAGTGGTGCTCAACGGCATCGACCAGGCGCTGAAGGACGGCCGCGAACAACTGGGCATCAGCAGCGGCCTGATCCTCAGCTTCCTGCGCCACCTCAGCGAGGACGAAGCGCAGAAGACCCTCGACCAGGCGCTGCCGTTCCGCGACGCGTTCATCGCCGTCGGCCTGGACAGCTCCGAAATGGGCCACCCACCGAGCAAGTTCCAGCGCGTGTTCGACCGTGCCCGCAGCGAAGGCTTCGTGGCCGTGGCCCACGCCGGCGAGGAAGGCCCGCCCGAGTACATCTGGGAAGCCCTCGACCTGCTGCAGATCAAACGTATCGACCACGGCGTTCGTGCCATCGAGGACGAGCGCCTGATGCAGCGCATCATCGACGAGCAGATCCCGCTCACCGTCTGCCCGCTGTCGAACACCAAGCTCTGCGTGTTCGACCACATGAGCCAGCACAACATTCTCGACATGCTCGAGCGCGGTGTGAAGGTAACGGTGAACTCGGACGACCCAGCGTACTTCGGCGGCTACGTCACCGAGAACTTCCATGCCCTGCACACCCACCTGGGGATGACCGAAGACCAGGCTCGCCGCCTGGCGCAGAACAGCCTGGACGCACGCCTGGTGTGACCGCTGGCCGGCGTTGCGGTCAACCGATCTGCAACGTCGGCACCCGGGCAATGCGGTTGATCTGCTGCACCCCGAGGGCGGAAATCTGTAGTGCCCGCGTGCCCTGCGCCTCGCGAATCCAGCCTGATTGCAGGAACAGCCTGAGCAGCGCCTGGCCCAGCGAGCCCCCCAGATGCGGCCCTTGGTCGCTCCATTCGCAGCAGTGGCAGATCACGCAGCCTCGCTGCTCACGCGGCAGGGCATCGATATAGACGCCAATGGCGGCCAGCTGCTCTCGCCCCTGCTCAGTGACCATCAAGCGCCGCTCGCTGCCCTCCAGCCAGCTGGCCACCACCATCCGGTGATACAGCTCACCCGCCATTTCGCCACCGAGATGGTCACCGCAAAGGCGCGCCCGTCGCATCGACATCGGCAACTGCGCCGGCGTCGCCTGCCGCCCTTGTTCAGACCCCAGTTGCACGCTGGCAAGTGCCTCCACGGCCGCGCCAACCTGCGGTGTCGCCAACCTGAAGTAGCGCTTGCGTCCGCGGGCCTCGAGCCTGAGCAGCCCCGCCGAGGACAGCAGCGACAGGTGGGCGCAGGCAGAAGACGAGGTCAACCCGGTCATCATCGCCAGCTCATCGGTGGGCCGTGGCGTGCCATCGATCAGCGCCCACAACATCGCACTGCGCTTGGGGTCGGCCATCAGGCCGGCAATCTGACTGATACTGCTGACTGCATTCATGTCCCTGTTACTCCCTGCATGATCACTTCTGGTTTCCAATGGCCAACCTTGGCAACGCTGGACGTACCCAAGCCGTTGTACCGGGGCCAGTATATGCCGCGCCAGCACGCACTCCGCCTGCGATGCACGGGCGCTCCGGGTCAAACAGGGCTTGGGTATGGCAACCCTCGAAGATCGCCTGACGGGATGTCGCGGCAGCTGAAAAACAGCATGCCGCGCAGCAGAAGGGAAAGAACAAGACAAGAGGAAGGCTGCCCCCTGGGCTTCTGGCGATTTAGCTGACAGCCGTGTTCCTCAAGTAGCGCAAAGCAAAGTGAAACATCTACAAGCTGCCACCATCGCCCAGCCTGACCGCCAGTCAGGTCAGCACTGCAGCCCATGGCGCCGGGACGCTGCGGCGCTAAACTTCATCGGCCCGCTCCCGAACCGCAGGTATGCCGCGATGAAGATTGTCGTCAGTGCGTCCAACCGCAACCCCAACTGCCCGTGGCAGGTCAGGCTCGATCAGCATGTGGTGAGTTTCCGCAGCGAGGCCGAGGCACGCGCCTTCGTCACCACCCTGGAGACCCGCCTGCAGGCCCCCCACTCGCTCATGCCGGACGCTTGGCCTGCAAGCGCCGGGTCAACAGCGCGACACTGACCGCCAGCACGCCACACAGGCTGATCACCAGGGCCATGGGTACCGCGCTGCCATCGTGCAGCACGCCGACCAGCGCCGCCGCAGCCGCCGCGACACTGAACTGCAGGCAGCCCATCAACGCCGAGGCGCTGCCCGCCCGTGCGCCCTGGCCATTCATGGCGCAGGCCGATGCGTTGGGGATGATGCAGCCAAGGCTGGCGATGCACACGAACAGCGGCACCAGCAGCGGCCACAGCTGCGCCGGGCGCAGCGCTGCCACGCCCAGCAGCACCAGCCCCGCCGCCAGGTACATCCACACAGCGCGCGCCAGCAGGAAGGCCGGGCCGCGCTTGGCCAGCAGGCGTGCATTGACCTGCGCCACCAGAATGAAGCCTGCGGCATTGGTACCGAACAGCCAGCCGTAATGCTCGGCCGGCACACCATAGAGCTTGATGAATACGAACGGCGAGCCGGCGATGTAGGCAAACATCCCGGCGATGGCGATGCCGCCGGTCAGTGCATGGCCAATGAACACACGGTCGCCGAGCAGGCGCAGGTACTGGCGCAATGCGCCCGACAAAGGCTGGCGCGGGATGTGGGTGGGCATGCTCTCCGGCAGGCCCAGGCCGACCGCCAGCAGGCAGGCCGCGCTGAACAGGCCCAGGCTGAGGAAGATCGACTGCCAGCCGGCCAGGTTTACCAGCACCCCACCCAGCATCGGCGCGAGGATGGGCGCCAGGCCCATCACCAGCATCAATTGCGAGAACACCTTGGCCGAGGCCACCGGGTCGCACTTGTCGCTGACGATCGCCCGCGACAGCACCATCCCGGCACAGCCGCCCAGCGCCTGGACGAAACGCGCCAGGATCAGCGTGTCGAGGTTGGGCGCATAGGCACAGGCCAGCGACGCCAGGGTGAACAAGCCCACGCCGAACAGCAGTGGCTTGCGCCGGCCAAAGCGGTCGGCCACCGGCCCGTAGGCCAGCTGGCCGATGGACAGGCCCAGGAAGTAGGCCGCCAGGGTGGCCTGTACATGTTGTTCATCGGTGGCGAACGCCTGCGCCATGGCCGGGAAGGCGGGCAGGTAGAAGTCGATCGCCAAGGGCCCGAACGCACTGAGTGCGCCCAGGATCAGCACCATTCGCAGGTTCATCAGGAATCCATAGCAGGCTAAGCAAGCGTGTAATTCTACCTGCTGTGGTCGCCATCAGTATGAAAACATTTGCAACAAAAGCGCCCCGCGAATGGCTCATCAAAGGTCTCAGGCTACCTCGGCCTGATAGCCCTCCTCACGAATCGCCGCCAGCACCTGCTCCACCGCCAGCGCGCTTTGCACCCGTACCTGGCTGGCGGCCAGGTCGACTTCCACCTTGGCCTGGGCATCCTGCTCCTGCACCGCGCGGGTCACCGCCTTGACGCAATGGCCACAGGTCATGCCTTGCACATTGAACACTTGCATGGGTACTGCCTCCTTCAGGGTTTTGCGCAGTTTCAAGCTTGCCATCGGGGCAAGGTCAAGTTCTGCGACAAACGGCCGGGGTGGAAATCCACGCCAACCTCGGCCAAGCTGCGCCTTTGACGTTTTTGCCAAGCAGGAGATCGATCATGTTCAGGACCGCAGTGGGTGTTGTCGGGTTATTGGCTGCGCTCGCCGCCGTGCCGCCGGCCAGTGCCGAAGGCAACTCGGACTACAGCGTGCTGATCATTTCCCGGGAGCGCCTGGAGGTGGCCACCAGCTGCGAAATCGGCGTGTACCTCAACGACCAGCTCTCCGGCCGTGTGTTCCAGGAGCAATCGACCTCGTTCAACCTGCCGCCCGGCCCGGTCGATGTGCGCCTGCGCCTGCTGCCGGGGCAGATGCCCGGCTGCGCCCCCGGCATCGAGGACCAGCGCAGCACGCGCCTGAACCTGCAAGCCGGGCAGATCAGCAAGTACCGCATCGCCATGGGGCACAATGGCCTCGAGTTGAAGCGCGCCAGCCTGGGCTATTGACCTTGCCCACGTGACAAGGTTGATGCTGGAGGCCTGCTCAAGGAGTAACGCCATGCCCGCATCCACCACCTTCGACCTGCCGATCGCCGGCATGACCTGCGCCAGCTGTGCCGGCCGGGTCGAGCGCGCCCTGCGCAAGGTCACCGGCGCTGAACAGGTCAGCGTCAACCTCGCCACCGAACAGGCCCGGGTCCAGGCCCCGGCTGGCAGCCTGCCAGCCCTGGTCGACGCGGTGCGCGACGCCGGCTACGGCGTGCCGACCCGTACTGTCGAGCTGCAGATCGGTGGCATGACCTGCGCCAGCTGCGTCGGCCGGGTCGAACGCGCCCTCGGCAAGCTGCCGGGGGTCGAGCAGGTCAGCGTCAACCTGGCCAGCGAACGTGCCCACCTTGAAGTGTTGCAGGCCCTCGACGACGGCTTGCTGATCACCGCCGTCGAGAAAGCCGGCTACAGCGCCAGCCTGCCCCAGGCTGCACGGGATCATCAGGAAGACGCCCAACGCCGCCTGCGCAACGAACGCCTTGCAGTCGGCGCAGCCTTGTTGCTGGCCCTGCCGCTGGTGCTGCCGATGCTGGTGCAACCGTTCGGGCTGCACTGGATGCTGCCGGCCTGGGCCCAGTTCCTGCTGGCCACACCCGTGCAGTTCATCCTCGGTGCACGCTTCTACGTCGCCGCCGGCAAGGCCGTGCGTGCCGGTGCCGGCAACATGGACCTGCTGGTCGCCCTGGGCACCAGCGCGGGTTACGGCCTGAGCCTCTATCAATGGGTCCAGGCCCCGGCCGGCATGGCCCCGCACCTGTACTTCGAAGCCTCGGCGGTGGTCATCGCCCTGGTGCTGCTGGGCAAGTACCTGGAAAGCCGCGCAAAACGCCAGACCGCCAGCGCCATCCGCGCACTCGAAGCGCTGCGTCCGGAACGTGCGGTGCGGGTCGTCGACGGTCGTGAGGAAAACGTGGCGATCGCCCAACTGCGCCTGGGTGACCAGGTACTGGTCAAGCCCGGTGAGCGCTTCCCGGTCGACGGCCGGGTGGAAGAAGGCAGCAGCCACGCCGACGAAGCCCTGATCAGCGGCGAAAGCCTGCCCGTGCCCAAGCAGCCGGGCGACACCGTCACCGGTGGTGCCATCAATGGCGAAGGTCGCTTGCTGGTGCGCACCGAGGCCTTGGGCACAGAGACCGTGCTGGCGCGCATCATCCGCCTGGTCGAGGACGCCCAGGCGGCCAAGGCGCCCATCCAGAAACTGGTCGACCGGGTCAGCCAGGTATTCGTCCCGGCTGTGCTGGTGCTTGCGCTGATCACCCTGGCCGGCTGGTGGCTGGCCGGCGCGCCATTGGCAACCGCGCTGATCAACGCCGTCGCCGTGCTGGTCATCGCCTGCCCTTGCGCGCTTGGCCTGGCCACGCCAGCGGCGATCATGGCCGGCACCGGCGTCGCGGCGCGCCACGGCATCCTGATCAAGGACGCCGAGGCGCTGGAGCGCGCCCATGCCGTGAACCGCGTGGTCTTCGACAAGACCGGCACCCTCACCTCCGGCAGCCCGCGTGTGGTCCACAGCCAGGCGCTGGCCGGCGACAGCGCCGACCTGCTGCGCCTGGCCGGCGCCCTGCAGCGTGGCAGCGAGCACCCACTGGCCAAGGCCGTGCTGGGTGCCTGCGATGAGCAAGGCCTGGACGTACCCAGGGTCAGCGCCAGCCAGGCGCTGGCCGGCCGCGGCATTGCCGGGCAGGTCGAAGGCCGCGAACTGGCCCTGGGCAATCGCCGCCTGCTCGACGAACGCGGCCTGCAACCCGGTGAACTGGCCGGCAAGGCCCAAGCCTGGGAAGCCGAAGGCCGCACCCTGTCCTGGCTGATCGAGCGCAGCCCGCAGCCCCGCGTACTCGGCCTGTTCGCCTTCGGTGACAGCCTCAAGCCCGGCGCCGAGCAGGCCATTGCCGCCCTGCACGCCCGGCACATCAGCAGCCACCTGCTGACCGGCGACAACCGTGGCAGCGCCAAGGTGGTGGCCGACGCCCTGGGCATCGATGACGTGCACGCCGAAGTGCTGCCCGCCGACAAGGCCGCAGCCGTGGCCGCCTTGAAACAGGATGGCGTGGTCGCCATGGTCGGCGACGGCATCAACGACGCCCCGGCCCTGGCGGCCGCCGACATCGGCATTGCCATGGGTGGCGGTACCGACGTGGCCATGCAGGCCGCCGGCATCACCCTGATGCGCGGCGACCCGCGCCTGGTGCCTGCCGCGCTGGACATCAGCCGCAAGACCTATGCGAAGATCCGCCAGAATCTGTTCTGGGCCTTCATCTACAACCTGGTCGGCATCCCCTTGGCCGCGCTGGGCTACCTCAACCCGGTCCTGGCCGGTGCCGCCATGGCGCTGTCCAGCGTCAGCGTGGTAGGCAATGCCCTCTGGCTGAAGACCTGGAAACCCGCAACGCCTTCCCGGGAGACCCCATGAACATCGGCCAGGCCGCCCGCCGCAGCGGGCTCAGCACCAAGATGATCCGCTACTACGAGGCCATCGGCCTGCTCAAGCCGGCCACCCGCAGTGACAGCGGCTACCGCCTGTACCAGCCCGAGGACCTGCACAGCCTGGCGTTCATCAAGCGCTCGCGCGACCTGGGCTTTTCCCTGGAGGAGGTGGGCAAGCTGCTGACCCTGTGGCAGGACCGCGGACGCGCCAGCGCCGACGTCAAGGCGCTCGCCATGCAGCACATCGATGCGCTGAACCTGCGTATCGAAGAGTTGGTGGGCCTGCGCGACACCTTGAGCGAACTGGTCGACCATTGCCAGGGTGACGAGCGCCCGGATTGCCCGATCCTCAAGGACTTGGCCAATGGCGGCAACTGCTGCCACTAAGGGCATCTGCCGGGTTGCGATCGGCGCCCACAATATTTTGGTATGCCATATTAGCCCAAAGCCGACCGAATCATCGCCAAATACGACTTCGCCCAACAAATACGGGCACTTGCGCTAAAAAAATCCCGGCTGCTGCCGATCTAGGTGCTACCTGCCTCGCGTGCAAAAAAATAAATTCCGGGAGCGTCGATGAACATCAAACAGAAACTGACCTGGGCATTCGCGGTCATTGCCGCCCTGCCCATCGTCCTCGTCGCCACCCTGGTGGTGATCAACCTGCGCGGCGAAGCCCGCGATGGCTTCCTCGACGGCAGCAGCCGGGAAATCCGCCAGGTCAGCAACGCCATGAACATCTTCTTCCAGGGCATCGACCAGAACGTCGCCTACCTGGCCTCCCAGCCCCTGGTCGCCGCCACCGGCAGCAACCTGAACAAGTTCATGAGCGCCAACCCGTCCTACGAGCTGGGCGATCAGGACAAGCAGCTGCTGGAATTCTTCACCCGCCTGGCCGAATCCCACCCGGGTTACGCCTACGTTTCATACGGCGTGAGCGACGGCGGCTACGTCGGCTGGCCGGCCGGGCAGAAGTTCAGCAACTACGACCCGCGCCCACGCCCCTGGTACCAGTTGGCCATGGCCAACCCGGGCAAGACGATGCGCACCGGCGCCTACTATTGGGCGGCTGACAATGCCGTGCTGGTCAGTACCGTGCGCGCCGTGCCCAATCAGCTGGGCAACCCGGGGGGCGTGGTCAACATCGACGTCTCGCTCAACGGCCTGACCGATATCGTCAAGCAGATCAAGCTGGGCGAAAGCGGTTACCTGATGCTGGTGGAAAGCAACGGCAACGTGATGGTCGACCCGCGTGACGCCAACCACAACTTCAAGCAGCTCGGCAGCTTCGGCGGCGGTTATGCCGAGCTGGCGAAGGCCGGCAAGGGCCTGGTCGAGGTGGAGCTCGACGGCGTGCGCTACATGGCCAACGTGTACCCCGACGAGAAGCTGGGCTGGACCTTCATCGGCCTGATCCAGCAGAGCGAAGTGATGCAGACCACCACCCGCCTGACCTGGCTGGTCGGTGCCGTGGCCCTGATCCTGGCGGCCCTGTTCGCGGTGGTCGGTACCGCCTTCGCCAAGCTCATCGTGCGCCCGATCAACAGCGTGACCAGCGGCCTGGAAGACATCGCCCAGGGCGAAGGCGACCTGACCCGCAACCTCGAGGTGCGCGGCCGCGACGAAACCGCGCAACTGGCCAGCTGGTTCAACCAGTTCCTCGGCGCCATCCGCAGCCTGATCCAGCACATCGGCGCGGCTGCCGGCAAGATCCTCAGCACCTCGAACAGCTCGACCCGGGTGTCCAGCGACATGGCCGAAGCCGCCGGGCGCCAGCGCGAAGCCGTGGACATGGTCTCCACCGCCTTCCACGAAATGGTCGCCACCGCCAACGAAGTCGCCCGTTCCTGCAGCCAGGCCGCGCAATCGGCCGACAGCGGCCAGCAACAGGCCCGCGAAGGCCAGCAGCAGATCGACGCAGCGGTGACCAGCGTCGACCGCCTGAGCCAGGAAATCGAGCAATCGGCCCAGTCGATCCAGCAGCTGGAACGCGACAGCAACGCCATCCAGTCGATCCTCGGCACCATCCGTTCGATCGCCGAACAGACCAACCTGCTGGCGCTCAACGCGGCCATCGAAGCGGCCCGCGCCGGTGAGCAGGGGCGCGGCTTCGCCGTGGTCGCCGACGAGGTGCGCGCGCTGGCCAAACGCACCGCCGACTCCACCGCCGAAATCGACGGGCTGCTGGGCAACCTGGCGAGCCGCACCGCCGAGGTGGCCGAACAGATGCACGCCAGCCTGGAAGTGTCGCAACAGTCGGTCAGCCGCATCGGCCTGGCGCGGGACAGTTTCGGGCAGATTCGCGAGTCGGTGGACATCATTCGCGACATGAACACGCAGATCGCCACGGCAGCGGAGGAGCAGCACCAGGTGGCCGAGGACATCAACCGCCACATCAGCCAGATCCACGGCGATGCGCAGCTGGTGGCCGAGCTGGCCCAGGCGGCGCGGCAGGATTCCGAGAGCCTGGCGGGGCTGTCCAATGAGCTGGACACCCTGGTGCGACGTTTCCGCACCTGAGTCCTCCTGGACCGGCCTCTTCGCGGGTAAACCCGCTCCCACAGGATCTGCACAGACTTCACTGACTGTGCATGACCTGTGGCTCCCACTGGATCTGCACAGATTTCACTGACTGTGCATGACCTGTGGCTCCCACTGGATCTGCACAGATTTCACTGACTGTGCATGACCTGTGGCTCCCACTGGATCTGCACAGATTT